>NZ_BAHD01000024.1 GCF_000298215.1 Kineosphaera limosa NBRC 100340
AGGGTCGTCTGGGTGCCGTACTGAGAGAGCAGCACGTCCTCGAACTCCGCGATCTCTTTGCGGGTCGCGCCCTCACCGAGCCAGCCGATCAGCTGGTCCAGCACGGTGTCCCAGCCGCGGACGTCGACCTTGGGCGACAGCCGGCGGTACGTCGAGGCGATGATCGCCGCCGACTCGACCGTGCACTCTCCGGCCACAACGGCGTCCTTGAGTCGGGCGACGTCCGGGGTCGAGCAGGTCCGGGAGACCTCGTCGAGCGCGCGGGCCTGCGCGGGCGCGAGCGGCACTCCGGCGTCGCGGCAGGACTGCTCGACCCATGCAGCGGTCTTGGGGTTGTCCGAGGCCGCGATGACCCCACGCTCCCGCGCCTCCATCACCACGGCCGCCTGCAACGCCTTCGCCGCATTCACGATCTTCGCGGCGCCGGCGGCCAATCCGGCCAGGTCGTCGCTGCCCAGCCGGGTCAGATCCCCGGCGTGCTCCAGCAGCGCGTCGGACCCGGCATCGAGCCAGGTCACGAGGTCCGCTGCGGTGGGTTCCATGTGGAAACACTATCGAACAGGATTTGTAGTAGCAACGCCACTAATCGCTGAACCACATTGCGGAACAAAGGTTTTCACATTCGCCCAATGGGTCTTGAGTTCCGTTGGGGCGCAGGCATTCTGGCGAGCCTTCCCACCACTGAACCAGAGTGATCTACATCACAAGATGAGGTGAGTGTCAGGTGCATTCAAAGCGGCCCCGTCCGCGCCTGACGCAGCCCGACGCAAGGGCCATCTCCCCACGAGGGGCAGGGCTCAGCCACCTCACCACAGTGGTGGGTCGGGATGGGCGCCGGAGTGCCCGCGCGAACGGTGGCCTCACCACCGGCACGCCATGGCCGCGCCGCCCTGGCCGACGGCCCCGACGACCCGGCCGGCGATGACAATTGCGAGATGCGCCCTAGCCGGGCGGCACCATCTGGGAGATGCCCCCTAACCGGGCGGCACAATCCAATGGGAGTCGCTCGGGCTGGCTGGTGAAGGCCTACGTGTGAGTCGCCCCGCCGCTACACCACCGCCCGCCGCGTCGCTAGACCGGCCCCGCCGCTAGACCGACCGGCAGCCCCGCCGCTAGACCGCCTCGCGGCTCCGCCGCTGGGCCGACGCCGCCGGCGCCAGGAACCCTGCGCCGGCGGGACCTCACCAGATCCGCACGCGATCCTGCGGTTCGAGCCACAGGGCGTCGCCGGGCTGCACGTCGTAGGCGTCGTAGAACTCGGTGAGGTTGCGCACGATGTTCGCCCGCAGATCCATCGGCGAGTGCGGGTCGAGCGACAGCAGCCGCTTGGCCTCCTCGGGCCGGGCCTTGCCGCGCCAGCCTTGAGCCCAGCCGGCGAAGAACCGTTGGTCGCCGGTGAGGTCGTCGATCACCGGCGCCTCCTGCCCGTCCTTGGAGATGCGGTACGCCAGATGCGCGATCGTCACACCACCGAGGTCGCCGATGTTCTCACCGACGGTCAGCTTGCCGTTGACCTGCTCGTCGGGCAGGTCGCGCCCGCTGAGCCCGTCGTACTGGGCGATGAGCGCCCCGGCGAGCTCGTCGAAACGCTCCCGGTCTTCCTCGGTCCACCAGTCGACGAGTTCGCCGTCGCCGTCGTACCGCGAGCCCTGGTCGTCGAAGCCGTGGCCGATCTCGTGGCCGATGACCGAACCGATCGCCCCGTAGTTCACCGCGTCGTCGGCGGCGGCGTCGAAGAACGGCGGCTGCAGGATCGCGGCGGGAAACACGATCTCGTTCATGCCCGGGTTGTAGTAGGCGTTGACGGTCTGCGGGCTCATGAACCACTCGTCGCGGTCGACGGGGCCGCCGAGCTTGGCCCAGTCCCGGTCGGCCTCGAAGGCGTAGCCGGCGCGCACGTTGCGGACCAGGTCGGCTGCGTCGAACTCCAAACCGCTGTAGTCGCGCCACACCGCCGGATAGCCGATCTTCGGGGTGAACTTCGCGAGCTTCTCCAGTGCCTTCTCGCGCGTGGCCGGCGACATCCACTCCAGCTCGCTGATGTCGCGGCGGTAGGCCTCGACGAGGTTGGCGACCAGGGTCTCCATGCGCTCCTTGGCCGCGGGGCTGAAGTGCTCCCGGACGTACAGCCGCCCGGTCGCCTCCCCCGCGAGAGCGTCGACGAGCCCGATCGCGCGACGCCACCGCTCCCGCTGCTCCGGCGTGCCGCTCAGCGTGCGCCCGAAGAAGTCGAAGTCCTCATCGACGAAGGCGCTCGACAGGTAGGGGGCGCGCGCCGACAGCACGTGCCACCGCGCCCACGACTGCCACGCCGCGTGCGGCACGTCGCGCACCGCCGCCGACAAGGCGCGCAGGTAGTCGGGCATGCCGACGACGCACGGGTCGAAGGCGTCGGCCGGCGCCCCGAGGCCCTCGCGCCACGCCTCCCACGGCACGTGCGGAGCCAGCTCTTCCAGCTCGGCGCGCGTCAGCTTGGTGTAGGTCTTGACGGCGTCGCGGGTGGCGACCCGGTCCCAGTGGGAGGCCGCCAGGCGGGTCTCCAGATCCAACACCGTGCGGGCCTCGGCGGCGGGATCGGGACGACCGGCCAGCGTGAACATCGCCTCGATGTGGTCGAGGTACTGCGCGCGCAGCTGTTCGTACTGCTCCTCGCGGTAGTACGCCTCGTCGGGCAGGCCCAGGCCACCCTGGTACACGTACGTCACGTACTGGTCGGAGGCCCGCTTGTCGGTGTGCACGTAGGCGACGGCCGGGCTGGCGACGCCCTCGCGCATCGCCTTTCCGAGCACTGCCCACAGCGCCGCCGCGTCGGGGGCCGCATCGATGGCGGCCAACTCGTCGTGCACCGGTCGCAGGCCCAGCTCTTCGACCCGGTCGACATCCATGAACGAGGCGTAGAGGGCCCCGACGAGGGCGCGAAGCTCGGCCTCGCGCTCGTCGGCCGCCCCGCCTGTCTCGGCGCTCTCGGACTCGGTGACCTCGGCGCTGGCCTGCTCCAACAGCGCCCGCACGTGCTCCTGCGCCTCGTCGCGCAGCAGATCGAAGGTGCCGTACCGGCCCTTGTCCTGCGGGATCTGCGTCGTGCGAACCCAGGCCCCGTTGACGAACCCGAAGAGGTCGTCCTGCGGCCGTACGCCGCGGTCCATCCCGGCGGTGTCCAAGCCCGAGTGCGCACCTGGTGTCGAGTTCTGCGTCGGAGCATCGCCCCTGGTCGCGTGGTCGTTCATCGTTCGCGGCCCCCTTCAGCCTCGTCTTTTCGACCACCCTAACCGCGAGCGCCGACAAGGTTGCCCGCCCGGTAGCGCGCCGCCGCCCAGGGGCCCAGCGCTCAAGGCAGTTCGAGTTTGAAGCCGGTGTGCGAGGGCGTGAACCCCAGGTGCTCGTAGAAGCGGTGGGCGTTGCCGCGGGTGACATCGGAGGTCAGCTGCACCAGGCTCGCTCCCCGTTCGCGGGAGCGACGCAGGGCCCACTCGAAGAGCGCCTCCCCGATGCCGCGCCCGCGCAGGGTGCTCAGGGTGCGCACGCCCTCGATCTGGGCGCGGGTGGTGCCGCGGCGGGTCAGGCTCGGGATGACGCTGAGCTGCAGGGTGCCGACGACCTGTCCGCCGAGTTCGGCGACGGCCTGGGTCTGCCCCGGATCGGCCGTCATCCGGGCGAACGCCGCAGCGTACGGGGCCAGGTCGCCGCCCTCGCGGCCAGCGCCCAATGGGTCGTCGGCGAGCAGGTCGACGATCGCGGCGAGGTCTTCGATCCGCGCCTCGCGGACCGTCACCGCCGGCGGCGCGTCATCGCGGGTCGGGGCGGTCACACACTCTCCCCGAGAGCGGTGACGACCCGCGACGGCGACTGACGGCCGAGTTGCCCGGCCATCCACACGCTCGTGGCCACGAGCTTCTTGAGGTCGACCCCCGTCTCGACGCCCAGCCCGTCGAGGGCCCACAGCAGGTCCTCGGTGGCCAGGTTGCCGGTCGCCGACTTCGCGTACGGGCAGCCGCCGAGGCCACCGGCGGAGGAGTCGACGATCGTGACGCCCGACTGCAGCGCCGCGATGGTGTTGGCCAGCGCCTGACCGTAGGTGTCGTGGAAGTGCACGGCGAGGCGGTCGATGCCGATGCCGGCCTCGACCAGGGCCTCCAACAGCCGCTTCGTGTGCCCGGTCGTCGCCACCCCGATCGTGTCGCCAATCGAGAGCTCGTCGCAGCCCAGGTCCATGAGGCGGCGGGCCGCGTCGACGACCTGCGGGATCGGCACGTTGCCCTCCCACGGGTCACCGAAGCACATCGACAGGTACGCGCGGACCCACGCATCCTGCTCCTTGGCGCGGTAGACCACGGGCGCGAACATCTGCACCGACTCCGCGACGCTGCGGTTGAGGTTCTTGCGCGCGAACGTCTCGGTGGCGCTGCCGAAGATCGCGATCGCGCTGACCCCGGCCTCCAACGCCCGATCCAGGCCGCGTTCGTTCGGCACGAGCACCGGGCGGTGCCGGCCCAGCCCCTCCTCCCCCAGGATCGCCAGCAGTTCGCTCGCATCCGCCAACTGCGGCACCCACTGCGGGGAGACGAAGGAGGTCACCTCGATCGTCTCCAGCCCGGTCTCGGCGAGCATCCGCACGAACATCGCCTTGTCCTCGACCGGCACGACCTGTTGCTCGTTCTGCAGGCCGTCGCGGGCGCCGACCTCGTAGATCCGCACGCGGTTGGGCAGTCCGGGCACCGGCTCAAGCTGGGGGCGTCGCATCGTGGCACTCCTGTGGGTCGGGTGGGGCCAGCCTAGTTCGACGCGCCGTCGAACTGCCGGAGTCCGATCAGATGCGATCGCGGCAGGGGCGCCCTGCGCCGGGGATTGGTCAGGAGGAGTCGGAGCGATCGGCCTTCGCTGAGGCCGCCTCGCCGTCGTCGGCCTCGGCGCCGCCCCGGCGACCACCCTCTCCGGTCGACCCGCCGGCCCCGCCTGGCGGATCGGCATCGGTGTGCTCGACGTCGTCGTCCGGCTCCGGGTCACGGTCCGCCTCGCCACCCGGCTCGTGATGATGGGGGTAACGCCGCCAGGTGACCACCAACGCGGTGAGGATGCCGGCCACGGGGACGGCGAGGAACAGGCCGACGAGGCCGAACGCGAAACCGCCCGCGGTCGACATCAGCAAGGTGATGACCGGATGGAAGCTGACGGCCCGGCTCAGCAGCAGCGGTGAGAGCACATTGCCCTCGATCTGCTGCACGGCGAGCACGAGCAACAGGGCCCACAGCGCGGTCTGGACGCCACCGAAGAACAGCGCGACGAGGATCGCGAGCACCCCGGCAAGGGTCGCACCGATCATCGGGATGTACCCGAGCACGAACGTCAGCGCGCCGATCGGCACGGCCAGCGGCACCCCCAGCAGCCAGAGTCCGGCACCGATGAAGATGCCGTCGACCAGGCCGGTGACCGTCGAGGCGAACATCCACCAGCGGGCGGTCTGCAGGCCGCGCCGGAACGAGGCGTCGGCCTGCGGGCGGCGCCGCCGCGGGATCGAGCTGAGGATGAGTCGCCACAGGTCGTCTCCGCTGGTCAGGGCGAAGATCGTGAGAAACAGCGAGATGAGCAGGACGGTCGTCAGGTTGCCGACCGCGGTCAGCGTCGTCATCGTCGCGGTCCCGATGCCGCCCGCGATCTGACCGGCCCGGGCCTGTAGTTGCGCGGTGAGGTCGGCGGCCAGTTGCGGCGGGATCTGCCAGCCGGCCTCGCGGGCGGCGTTCTCCATCGCCGTCGTGCCGCCGATGACGGCATCGACGAGGTCGGGCCAGGTGTTGATCAGCCCGCTGACGACGAACCACAGCAGCCCGCCGAAGGCGGCCAGATAGACCAGCACGACCACGAGCGCCGCCACGACCCGCGGGAGAAACCGGCGCAGCGGCCGCACGATGGGCCACAGCAGCGCCACCTGGGCGAAGCCGACGAACGCGGCGACGGCCACCAGTTGGACCCGCATGACGAGCCAGGCGGCGAAGACGAAGGCGACGCCCAAGACGATGAGCCGCAGCGCGATCGTCGCCTCGCTGTGCAGCCACGTCGTCGGCGTGGGGTCGCCGTCCGGCTCGGCCAGCTCGGCGGGCGAGGCGGGACTGGCCGCGCGGGTGTCGGTCTGCGCCATGAACGCAAGTCTGAACGTCCGGGCCCGCCGATGCACACCCGGGTCTTGCGTTTTGTCCGCCCTGCACACTGGAGGGATGAATGATGCCGCCCTCATCGTGCAGAGCGACAAGACCGTGCTGCTCGAGGTAGACCACGCGCGAGCTCAAGAGGCCCGGCGCGCGATCGCGCCCTTCGCCGAGCTGGAACGGGCCCCGGAGCACATCCACACCTACCGGATCACCCCGCTGGGGTTGTGGAACGCCCGGGCCGCCGGCCACGACGCCGAGCAGGTCGTCGACGCGCTGGTGACGCACAGCCGGTATCCGGTGCCGCACGCGCTGCTCGTGGACGTGGCCGACACGATGGATCGCTACGGGCGGCTCGTGTTGGAGAAGGACGGCGAGCGGCTCGTGCTGCGCACCACCGACCGCCCGGTGCTGGAGGAGGTGTTGCGGCACAAGAAGATCAAGCCGCTGCTCGGCGAGCGCGTCGACGACCTGACGGTGGTCGTGCACCCCAGCGAACGCGGGCACCTCAAGCAGGAGCTGCTCAAGGTCGGCTGGCCCGCGGAAGACCGCGCCGGGTACGTCGACGGTGAGGCGCACCCGATCGACCTGCGCGAGGACGGCTGGGCGCTGCGGCCCTATCAGGAACAGGCCGTCGAGGGCTTCTGGCACGGCGGCTCCGGGGTGGTCGTGCTGCCGTGCGGCGCCGGCAAGACGCTCGTGGGGGCCGGTGCCATGGCCCGCAGCAGCACGACGACGCTCATCCTCGTAACCAACACGGTCGCCGCCCGGCAATGGCGCGACGAGCTGCTGGCCCGCACCAGCCTGACCGAGGACGAGATCGGCGAGTACTCCGGTGCCCGCAAGGAGATCCGCCCGGTGACCATCGCCACCTACCAGGTGCTCACGCTCAAACGCAAGGGTGTCTATCCGCACCTGGACCTGCTCGACGCCCGCGACTGGGGGCTCATCGTCTACGACGAGGTGCACCTGCTGCCCGCCCCGATCTTCCGGATGACCGCCGACCTGCAGGCCCGCCGCCGCCTCGGGCTCACCGCGACGCTCGTGCGCGAGGACGGCCGCGAGGACGACGTGTTCAGCCTCATCGGCCCCAAGCGCTACGACGCCCCGTGGAAGGACATCGAGGCGCAGGGCTATATCGCCCCGGCGGACTGCGTCGAGATCCGCGTGAGCCTGCCCGACGCCGAACGGATGGCCTACGCGACGGCCGATCCCGCGGACCGCTACCGGCTCGCCTCCTGCGCCCCCGTCAAGGAGGCGGTGGTGCGCCGGATCGTCGAATCGCACCGGGGCGCGCAGGTGCTGGTCATCGGCCAATACCTCGACCAGCTGCAGATCCTGGCCGATGAGCTCGACGCGCCCCTGATCACCGGCGAGACGAGCGTGGCGCAGCGGCAGAAGCTGTTCACCGCGTTCCGGACCGGCGAGATCGGCCTGCTCGTCGTCTCCAAGGTCGCCAACTTCTCCATCGACCTACCGGAGGCGAGTGTCGCCGTGCAGGTCAGCGGCACCTTCGGCTCCCGCCAGGAGGAGGCGCAGCGGCTCGGGCGGGTGCTGCGGCCCAAGCGCGACGCCGGCACCGCGCACTTCTACACCGTCGTCACGCGCGACACCGTCGACGCCGACTTCGCCGCCCACCGCCAGCGCTTCCTGGCCGAGCAGGGGTACGCCTACCGCATCGTCGACGCCGAGGACCTGCCCCAGCCGAGCTAGGCGCCGCTCCCCCCCGCCGACGGGCCGGCGGTGCTAGGCACAGCGGGCAGCATGTTGCGCGCCCTGCCTAGCACCCTGCCGCCCGCCCAGTGGGGCCCGCCGCCCAACCGA
Organism: Kineosphaera limosa NBRC 100340; assembly: GCF_000298215.1. Taxonomy (GTDB): domain Bacteria; phylum Actinomycetota; class Actinomycetes; order Actinomycetales; family Dermatophilaceae; genus Kineosphaera; species Kineosphaera limosa. Next base: position 7,965 of record NZ_BAHD01000024.1, read on the forward strand.
CGACGCTCGGTGCAACGGGCAACATGCTGCGCGCCCTGCCTAGCACCCCGCCGCCCGCCCAGTGGGGCCCGCCGCCCAACCGACGACGCTCGGTGCAACGGGCAACATGTTGCCCGCGCCGCCTGGCGCGCCGCGGGTGGCAGGTCAGCCGAGGTCCCAGGGCAGCACCGGCGCCAGATCGGCCGCGAGGCGCGCGATGGCGTCGGTGCCGACCGGCGGGTGCGGCTGCTCCGGCACGAACAGCAGCTCACGGCCCGGGTGCCGGTTGGCCAGCGGCTCGACGGCGGCCGTCGCCTCCGGTTCGCTGCGCACCCGGTTGACGACGATGCCCGCGAGCCCCACGCCGAGGCGACGCAGCTCGTCGAGCAGCTCCACCGACTCCAGCACGGGCAGCCGCTCGGGGGTCGTCACCACGAGAAACGCGCAGCGGGCCGGGTCGCGCAGCACGTGACCGAGAGCGTGCAGCACCCGCTGCCGGTCGGCCAGGATCGCCGCGATCCGCTCCTGCCGCAGGTCGTCCGCGCTCCCCTGTGTCGCGTCGTCGGGCTCGGAGCCGGCGGCGCGGGTGCGCACGATCCCGCCGAGGGCGTCCTGCGCTTCCTGATGGCGGCGGGCCCTGGCGCGTCGGCGGGCCAGCGCGTCGAGCCAGGCCCCGATCGCCTCCGGGGCGGCGAGCAGTTGCGCGGTGTGCCCGGTCGGTGCGGTGTCGACGACGATGTGATCCCAGGCGCCCAGGGGAGCGTTCGCGCCGCCGGCCGACGCCTCGAAGGAGGTGGTGTCGACGGGCCTGGAGCGCTGCCAACAGCGGCGTCGCGGCGGTCCGGCCTGCCGCTGCGCCCGCACCTCCTCATCGACGAGAAGACGGGCCAACCGTTCCAGTGTCGCGGCCTCCAGCGCACCGGGGGCCTGCGCGGAGAGCGCGAGGTGGCGGTCCACCGCCTCCCGCAGCTCCGGCGCCACGAGGTCGCGCGTCAACGCGGCGACACCTTGCACGTGCGCCTGCGCGCTGGCCCGAGGATCGATCTCCAGCACCTGCAGGCGTCCCCGCCCGATGTCACCGGGCGTCGGCGAACCGTCGGCGGCCCGCAGCGTCGGTTGCGCAGCCGACTCCGAGGCCGCGCCCTCGGCCGTCGCCACGCTCTCCGCGGTCGCCACCGCAGGCATGGGGATGTCGACGGGCGCGTCTCCGATCGCACGGCCGAACAGGTGCCCGAGGCTGTGCGCGGGATCGGTGGAGACGAGCAGCACGCGCCGTCCCGCCGCGGCGAGCAGCCACGCAAGGGCGGCGGCCGTCGAGGTCTTGCCGACCCCACCCTTGCCGCCGACGAACACGACTCGGGGCACGGCCGCGGGCCGGGCGCCGATCCCCTCGGCGCCCGGCCCGTCCGACGAACTCCACCCAGCCGCACTCAACAGCAGCACCTCGTGTGATCGAACGGACTGGTGGGCTGGGCCAGCCGCTCCTGCCAGTCGCCGAGTTCTTCGTACATGAGCGGCACCAGTTCGAGGGTGTAGAACTGCGCCGGGTCCGGCACGCCGAGGGCCTGGCCGAGCACGAGCACCCGCACCAGGTCGTCCTCGTCGCGGCGGGCGCGGGCCAGCGTGCGCCGGTAGGGACCGGTGTAGAACTCACCGAGCAGTTCCCCGGCGTGCGCGAGGCGTTGCCGCAGGCTCATTCGCGGTGTTGCGAGTGCTGGGAGCTCGAGGTGGATTCGGCGACGACGTCGTCATCGTCGTCGGGGCTCGGCCCCTCACGCCGCGCCTTCGCCATCGCGACCCCGGCCTCGAAGAGCACCCAGAGGGCCGCGACGAGGATGATGACGTCGAGCACCAACAGCAGCCAGTCGCCGGCGTTGTAGAACGTGCCGAGCTGCACGACGAGGGCGTACAGCGACATGACGCCGACGAACACCAGCGGAATGACGATTGGGATGATCGTGCGGCCGCGGCGCAGCAGCATGACGGCGATGACCGACAGGGTCAGCGCGGCGAGCAACTGGTTGGTGGTGCCGAACAGCGGCCAGATGACCATGCCGCCCGAGCCGTCGGCGCCAGCGCTGAAGGCCAGGCCCAGGCCGAAGATCAGCACGACGAACGTCGCCGGAACGTGGCTCAGCTTCATCCCGAGCAGCTCGCCGGCCTCTTGCACGACGAACCGCTGCAGCCGCACGCCGGTGTCCATGGTCGTGGCGGCGAAGAGCACGGCCATCGTGGCCAGCACGGTCGCGCTCAGCGACGGCGGCAGGCCCAGGCCGGCGTTCATGATGTTGCTGCCGCCCTCGACGAACGCGGTGACGCCACCCTGGTTGAACGAGTGGTAGATCTCGCGCCACTGGGTCAGGCTCTGGAAGCCCGCGGTGGTCGCGATGATCGCGCCGAGCGCGAGCAGCCCCTCACCGACGGCGCCGAAGTAACCGACGAAGCGGGCGTCCGTCTCCTTGTCCAGCTGCTTGGAGCTGGTGCCGGAGGCGACCATGCCGTGGAAGCCGGACAACGCCCCGCACGCGATGGTGACGAACAGCAGCGGCACGATGCCCGGTGTGCCGGCCGGCACGTCGGCGTTCCAGGCCGGGGCGACCAGGGCGGGGGCGGCGATGAGCACCGAGCCGTAGAGGATGCCCAGACCGATGAACAGCTGCAGGCCGTTGATGTAGTCACGCGGCTGCAGCAGCATCCACACCGGCAGCATCGAGGCGATGCCGGCGTAGATGAACAGCACGAGGATCCACACGGCGTTGGCGCTCAGGCCGAACATCGTCTCCGGCAGCACGATCGGGTTGGAGTCGCCGATGAGGATCAGCGCGTACAGGCAGACGACGCCAACGACCGAGACGAGCCACAGCGGCATCTTCCAGCGGTAGATCGCCTGGCCGACGACGAGGGCCACGAGGATCGCGCCCCACGTGGGGATCACCGCGGTGGGCGTGGAAACCAGCAGGTTGGAGATGACGACCGCGAAGGCCGCGTTGACCATGAGCAGCAAGAAGAAGATGACGACGAGGAACAGGCGGCTGCCGCGGGCCCCGATGTAACGCCCGGAGAGCGTGCCCATCGACTGCCCTTTGTTGCGGGCCGAGGCCCAGAGGGCGCCCAGGTCGTGCATGCCGGCGAAGAAGACCGTGCCGACGGTGACCCAGATGAACGCCGGCAACCAGCCCCAGATCACCGCGATGGCGGGCCCGACGATGGGCGCCGCGCCGGCGACAGACGTGAAGTGGTGGCCCCAGAGCACGAACTTGTTCGTCGGCACGAAGTCGACCCCGTCGGTGCGGGTGTGTGCGGGAGTCTTGTAGTCCGGATCCAGCCGGTAGACCCGCTGCGCCAGGTACCGCGAATAGAAGAGGTAGCCGAGCGTCATGATCGCGACGCCGACCACCGCCAGGACGACTGAGTTCACCGGTGAACCTCCCACATAGATGCGCGTCCCTAGACCGTCCTGCGCATGCGCGCGAGGGTCAATAGGTGCCAGCCACCACTACCGCGGGGGCGGGACCGACGTTCGGTCCCGCCCCCGCCTGGTGCTACTCGGCGTCCGCGCCCTCGAGCACGCAGTGTCAGTTCTTGCCGTTGACCGCCTTGGTGCTCGTGGCCAGGGTCAGCACGGCGTGCGCGATGGCCTTGGAGTTGATCTCCAGGGCGTCCTTGTTGATGTTGTTCAGGTCGTCCTTGGGGGTGTGGTAATTCGGGTCGTAGAGCTCGCCGACGGTGCCGCCGAAGAGCTCCTTCTCCCGCTCGGTCTTGCGCCCGTCCGCGCCGGTGAACAGCCCGGAGGCCGGCACCCCGTTGGTGATGAACGCCTGGTAGTCGCTGCGGCCGGAGAACTCGGTGTCGACCCACGGCTGCTTGATGCCGTCGAAGTAGTCGGTGAACACCTTCTCCGTAGCCACCGACCCCTCCGGCACCGTGACCGGAGCCTGGTACGTGGACTGGTCGGCGTCGTAGACCCCGATGATGTGGTTCGGCGAGCCGACCATGTCGAAGTTGAGGTAGGTCGCGATCTTCTTCAGACCCTCCGGGTTGTTGGCGACCAGGTCCGCCACGAAGTGGTCGGACCCGAGCAGGCCGAGCTCCTCGGCGCCCCACCACGCGAAGCGCACCTTGTTCGGCAGCTTGCCCTGGATGTTGCTCTGCTTGTTCAGCTGGACGGCGACCTCAAGGATCGCGGCAGAGCCGGAGCCGTTGTCGTTGATGCCCGCACCCTCGTCGACCGAGTCGAGGTGCGCGCCGGCCATGACCACGTTGTTCGGGTCGCCCCAGGGCGTCTCGGCGATGACGTTGAACGTGGTGCGCTGCTCCATCGTCTTGTCGAGCACGAACTTGACCGTCACCGGGCTGGCGGCCATGGCGGACAGCAGCGACTGACCGACCTCCTGCGTGACGCCCGTGGCCGGCACGACGTCGGTCAACACCCCGCCGAACGTGCCGTTGAGCGGGCCGGCGGCGTTGTTGTAGACGATGACGGCCGACGCCCCGGCTGCCTTGGCGGCCTTGGACTTGTCGCCGAACGGGCAGACGCCGCGCGCAACGAGCGCGATCTTGCCGGTCGCGTTGACGGCCCCCCACTCGGCGGCGTTGCACCCGGTGACGGCGGTGGGCGCGACGAGCTCTGCGGTGACTCCGGCCGCCGGGGTGCCGGGGCTGTAGGACATGGGGACGTGCTCGATGGTCCGCTGCGCCGGGGCGGTCTGCTCCAGGCTCGCGGCCTTGATCTGCTCGAAATGGAACTCGAACGGCTGGCGGCTGGTCTTGTAGCCAGCGGCCTTGAGCACCTTTTCGACGTACTGCGCCGACGCCTCGTAACCGGAGGTGCCGGCCGCGCGGTGACCGTCGTTGGCCTTCGCGATGCTCTCGAACTGCCGCAGGTGGGCCATCACCGCGTTGACCGTGACGTTCTTGCGCAGCTTCTCCGACCTCTTGAGGTCGCGATCGGGCGGTCCCTGGCGGTCCGGATTCGCCGAGACCACAACGGGAGTCTCGACCGGAGCGGCGACGGCGCCGGGCAGGCCCGACAGTCCACTCAGGGTCAGGCCGGCGACGGCCAGGGCGACAGTGACGGTGCGGCGGGGTGTCCTCACTCGAACTCCTGTGTTCGGAGCCGCCAGGGTCGCGGCTCGATGCCAGGCACGTTATGGCAATCCCGCAGTCCTTGCACGACCCCCTTTGAGGAAAACACCCCCGATCGTCACCGTGTTGTGACCTGGCATCACGACCGCATAGCGCCCCCAGCCGCGCAAGGTGATCTGCACCACGAGGACGCTCCATCAGCTGGAGTCCCGCTTCTTGCGTTGGGCATCGCCGCGTTCTTCGACCCACTTCAGCTCGGTACTCAGTTGCGCCTCCAGCTCTGCCGACTTCGAGCTTCGCGTCGAGGTGACCCACTCGATCAGGGCGACTTTTCGCTTTTCAAGAAGGTCGGATATCGCGAAGCGTAGACCTTCATCCATGGAGCCGTCCGCAACGAGGAGTTTCAGCACCTCCTCGCCTCGCTGCCCTTCGCTCCTGAGCTTCGCCTCGAATTCATCGCTCTGACTGTTCAACCGGGCCCTTTCCGCCAACATTTGGTCGCGCAGGGCGAGATTCGTGTAGCCCTCCCAGCGAATCCAATCCAGCACCCCCGCTTCCTCGGTCCAGTAGCGCTTCAGGTCCTCCGGGCTTTGGGCGTCGACGTACTCTCCGCCACCGGCGGTCGCCATGGCGCGCAATTGCCCGCGCGCATCGGCACCCACCTGAAAGCCGATGACATTGACGACAGTGCCCGACCCCACTTCGGTGAGCTTCTTCGCGGCGGCCACCGGGTCTCCGCCGCACGTCTCGATACCGTCACTGACGACGTAGACGACCGCGCTTGCCGCGTCGCCGGGAATGTCCTGCGCGATGGCCGCGACACCGGCCGCCAGGGGCGTCCATCCGACCGGCTTCACCCCCCGAGCAGCAGCCGCGAGGCCCACCGGATTCCCTTGGTACACAACTCTCGTCGAGGCGCACGAGGTCGCCTTGTCGGCGTCGGAGTTGCTGCCCTGGTCGCCGTGCACCCGCAGCGAGGCGCCCGCGTCGGCGGGCAGGACCTGGGCAAACTCGGCGATGGCTGCCCGTGCCTCGTCCATGCGCGTGCCGGGCGAACCGGGCGTCGCAGCCTGCTTCATGCTGCCGCTGGCGTCCAGCAGGATGGCAACATGTCGCTTGCCTTGCGGCGCGGCCGCGGCTCCCGTCGTGCCCTTCGGCACGGATGCCTCCCGGCCGCTGTCGATGTTCGCCGTGAAGTTCAGCAACGCCGCAACGTCGGCGCGATAGTCGCCGTGCACCGCAGCGACGATTGAGTGCGCCCAGGATTCGGCATCCGCTCCGCCGCCCTTCTTAGCCGCCGCTGCCGCCGCATTGGCGTCGAAGTCCGCGCCGAACGGCCCTGCCGGTGCCTGCAAATCCGCCTGTGCGGCCTGACCTTCATTACCGCCGGGAGTCAGCCGGTAGGGGCCCGCGGAAGGCGACGTCGCATTATCGGCTCCCGGTGACGTCGGCGCGGAGTCTTGCTGACGCTCGACAAAAGCGGTGGTCGGCACCGAGCACGCGGCAAGCACGCCGAAGGCGACAACACCGGCGAGGAGTCGAAAGGAGCGCATGGGGTTCTCCAGTAAGAGGCAGGCGGCTATGCGGGAGGGATGCGGAGAGGTTCACCGCTGCTGGGGACCCTAGAACGGATCCGCATATCCGCGTTGTCGACCATCCACAGCCCTGTCCGAATTCAGCATCAAGAATCAGGGCCTGTGGACAATCCACCGTGCCGACCGCGACGCCTTATGCGCTGCGTCGCGGCGGTAGCAGAACGGCGTCCGCGGTCTCGGCGAGCAGGGCCTCGTGAGTCGCCAGCACGAGCCGTCGCGTCAGCGACGTCTGCAGAGCGGGATCGGCCAGCACGTCGCCGTAGCCCAGCCAGGCGCACTCGCTGCCCGTCGGCAAGTCCAGCGGGACGGCGACGCGCGCGATGCCGGCCGCCCGCAGCACGTCCAGGCCCCGCAGGTGGGCGCTGGTGTCCTCGTCGAGGCGTGCCGCGATGTCGGCGCGAGCCCAGCCGCGGCACGGCCCGTGGTCGTTGCCCTCGACGGCGACGATGGCAATGCCCGCCGCGATGCGTTCGTCACGGGAGCGCCGCCGGAACAACTCCGGCGCGCGCCGCCCGGCGCGAGCCAGGATCCGCCGGGTGATCGTCCGCAGCTCGCCCGCGTCGCCGGTCGTCAGGCCCGCCAGTGCGGACGCGAGGAGGGCGTCGATGTGGCGCAGCCGCTCGTGAACGTCCGGCGGACAGCGGTCGAGGTCGAGCGCTTCGTCCGGCAGCGGCTCGGTGGCCCGCGGATCGGCCGTCAAGGCCGCCAGCTGGGTACGCCCGCCCACGAGCGCGGCGATCTGCGCCACCCGAGCGTCGCGCACCAGCTGGCTCGCGGTCGGGGCGTCACGCAGGAAGCCGGTCCGCGCCCGGTCGAACGCCGCCAAGGTCAGCGCGTGCCACTCGGGGTCGACATTGCGGCGCTGGTGGCCGTACACGATGACCCGCCGCAACACCCCCGCGAGCAGCTCGCGGCCCTCCCGCGGGCGACTCCGATGCTCGTGTTCTGCGGGATCGAGCACGGCCCGCACCAGCTGCGGGCCCCAGGTGAACAGGTCGCCGCTGCCGTGACGATCGGCCAGCTGCAGCAGCACGGCGACCGCAGCCGACTCGTCGCCGGCGCCGATCCAGGCCTGCTCGGCGAGCTCGGCCCGGGCCTGCCAGACCAGGGCGTCCGCCGGCGGCACGTCCCACGGCGGATAGTCGCCCGCGCCTGAGGCAAGATCCGCGTCTGATTCGAGAGCACCGTCGTGGGCTGAGCCAGGAGTCGATCGGTAGGTGACGTCGTACATGGGCCCGACCGTAGGGCGGGGGTCGGTTGCTCTGCTCGGCTCACCTCGGCGCCTGGGGACAACCTCGCCTTCGGCCTCTGGGCTGCAGGGGGCCTGTGGACGACGGATTGTCGCGTCGCCTCACCTCACTCGGGTCACTCCGGTCACTGCGGGGCGCGCTGCTGGGCCTGCGCGTAGCGCTGCCGAAGCCGCTCGTGGATCTCGTCGGGGGTCATGGCTCGGCGGCGCCGCTCGTTGCGGGCGATGACGACCCCGCCGGCGACGAGTCCGGCGACGCCCGCCAGCCCGACCGCCCGCACTACGGCGGTCCGCCACGGGTTGACCTTCATCGGCTCTCCTCATCTCGGGTACGCCGCGTCTCGGGAAGCCGCGACTCGGGTACGCCACGCGGTGCGCTGCCCGAACCCTACGGCGCCCGGTCGGGTCCCGGTACTCTCTCGACGTGCGCGTATCCCGCCGCCGGCGCCACCCCGGCGATCCCGGCACGACGGTCGGTCTGGACGAGGCGATCGACCTCGCACGCACCGGCGACCTCTGGATCTTCCGCGGCGACTCGCGCGTCGACCGCACGATCCGGGCCGTCACCAACGCCCCGGTCAACCACGTCGCGATGGCCGTGGCCCTCGACGATCTGCCTCCACTGCTCTGGCACGCCGAACTCGGCAAGGGGCTGCGGGACGTCTGGACCGGTCAACATCAACGCGGGGTGCAGTTGCACGACCTGCGGGAGGCCGTGACGCAGTGGACCGGCCGCTACGGCCAGCACGGCTGGTTCCGTCAGTTGAGCCCGGAGGTCACCCGCGACATGGAGGATGCCGTGCTGCGCACCATCGCGCGCTGGGATGGCACCCCTTTTCCCGGTACCGCCGCCCTCGCCGGCCGCTGGCTACGCGGCCGCGCGGGTCGTTTCGCGCAGCCCCGCCAGAGTGTGGCGCGCCTGCGGCAGCAGTGGGCGCAATCACTGAGCCGGGGCCGCGCCACCGCCCCACCGCCTGCGGTCATGACGCCGACCGCCGCCTACTGCGCGGAGGTCGTCGCGGTCACCTATCAGGCGATGGGGCTGCTGGAGGACGACCTGCCGAGCATCGCCTACGATCCCGGTGCCTTCTGGTCCGGCGACCGCCTGCGCCTGACCGCCCCGTTCACCCTCGGCGCCGAGATCGCCGTGCGCACGGACTAGGGCTGCCCTGCGCCGGGCCCCCGAACGCCCGAAATCAACCCCACCGCATCCCGTGTCGTCCAGCAAACGCTCAGGACAAAACGGCAAACTGGTCAGGTGAGTAGCCAGTCCCAGCCCGAGGCACGCCTCCTCGTCGTCGAGGACGAACCCAACATCCGCGAACTCCTTGCGACCTCTCTGCGGTTCGCCGGGTTCGAGGTGCACACGGCCGCCGACGGCGCGGCCGCCATCGAGGTCGCCGAGCGCGAACAGCCCGATCTCGTAGTGCTCGACGTGATGCTGCCCGACATCGACGGCTTCGCCGTGACGCGCCGGCTGCGGGAGAACGGCCGACTCATGCCGATCGTGTTCGTCACCGCTCGCGACTCGGTCGACGACAAGGTCAAGGGCCTGACCGTCGGCGGCGACGACTACGTCACCAAGCCGTTCAGCCTCGAAGAGGTGATCGCCCGCATCCGGGCGGTCCTGCGCCGCACCCGCGGCGACATCACCGAAGACGCCATCCTGCGCTTCCACGACCTCGAGCTCAACGAGGACAGCCACGAGGTGCGCCGCGGCAGGCGCGTCATCGACGTCTCCCCCACCGAGTTCAAGCTGCTGCGTTACCTGCTGCTCAACCCCAACCGGGTGCTGAGCAAGACGCAGATCCTCGACCACGTCTGGGACTACGACTTCCGCGGCGAGGCCGGCATCGTCGAGTCCTACATCTCGTACCTGCGCCGCAAGGTCGACGTCGACGACCCGCCGCTGATCCACACCCGGCGCGGCGTCGGCTACGTGCTGCGGCTGCCTCCCGAAACGGTATGACTCAGTCCGGCACGCCGGGCGTCACCGCGGACGAGCAAGAACCGTCGGCGGCCACCGGCGCGGGCAACGCGGACAACGCGGACCCCAGCGGGGAAAGCACAGACCCACCTTCGGCACCGAAGGTTCGCCGCCGCCTGGGCGACCGGATCGCCACGCCGCTGCGCAAGCGGACGCTGACCTGGCGACTCGTCGCCGTGCTGCTCGTGCTCATGATCACCGCGCTGACGATGAGCAACCTCACCACCAGCGCGCTGATGCGGCGCTACCTCATGGACCGCACCGCGCAAGAACTCCAGGTCGCCTCCGGCCCGGTCGCCAGCCGCTCCCTGGGGTCGAACAGCAACAGCAACACGACGCCGAGCACCTACGCGATCGTCTTCTACGACCCCACCTCCGGCCTGCAGTATTCGGTGGGCCCCTCCGACGGGCGGTTCCAGCCCAAGGTGCCGGTCATCGCGCTGACCGATTCGCGCGCCACCGACAGCGAGGTCTTCCAACTGCCCTCGAGTCAGTCCGGCGGGCCGATGTGGCTGGCCAAGGCCGGGGTGGTGACCGAGCGCAATACCGGGATGCAGGTCGGCACGTACGTCGTGGCCACCTCGTTGGCGGGCATCGATCAGACGGTGAGCCGCATGATGCTGCTGTCCACCGTGCTCGGTCTGTGCGTCACCGGCGCCAGCGTGCTCATCGGGTGGCTCGGCTTCCGGCGGGCGTTCCGGCCGCTGCGCGCCATCGAGGACACCGCCTCGGCCATCGCCGCCGGAGACCTGACCCGCCGCGTGCCGCAGCGGGCCGCCAACGACGAGGTCGCCAGCCTGGCCCGCTCGCTGAACGCGATGCTCGCCCAGGTCGAGTCGTCGTTCCACATGCGCGCCGCCTCGGAGGCGCGCATGCGCCAGTTCGTCACCGACGCCTCGCACGAGCTGCGCACCCCGCTGGCCACCGTCCGCGGCTACGCCGAGCTGTACCGCCAGGGTGCCGCCGCCTCGCCCGAGGCCACCGCCGGCGCCATGCGGCGGATCGAGGACGAGGCCACCCGCATGTCCGGGCTCGTGGAAGACCTGCTGACGCTCGCGCGGCTGGACAACCGCCGCCCGATGCAACTGGCCAGCGTCGACCTCACGGTGCTCGCCGGCGACGCCGTGCAAGACGCGCGCGCTCGCCAGGCCGACCGCACCATCCGCCTCGTCGGCCTCGACAAGACCGGCCTGGCGCCGGCCGTCATGCGCGGCGACGAGGCCAGGCTGCGGCAGGTCGTCACCAACCTCCTGGCCAACGCGCTGACCCACACACCCTCCGGCAGCCCGGTCGAGGTGGCCGTCGGGTCGGCTGGCGAGCGCGTGCGCATCGAGGTGCGCGACCACGGCAAGGGCATCCCGACGCAGGACGCCCCCCGGGTCTTCGAGCGGTTCTTCCGTAAGGACCCCGCCCGCGGACGGCAGCAACAGGGCGGCCACGGCCTCGGCCTGGCCATCGTCGCCGCCATCGTCGAGGCGCACGGCGGCCGGGTCGGCGTCGCCCCGACCCCCGGCGGCGGCGCCACGTTCGTGGTCGACCTGCCCCGCTCCGCGCCGGCTGCCCCAGCACCCAGCACACCCCCAGCGGGGATCGAGCTATGACCGACGCGACCGTGATGAACTGGGCTAGGCAGCGCAGCGCCCACGCCACCAAGACCACCAGGCCCCGCCGGGCCGGGAGGGATCAGCGATGAGTGAGAATCGCCCCGAGTCGGGCTCCGACGACTGGGCCGGGCGTGGCGAGCGACCCGAGCCGACCACCGAGCCGACGCCCCCGACCGGCCCGCTGTGGCACGGCGGCAGCGACGCCTCGGCACACCACGGGGTGCGCTCGGGCTACGCCGGTTTCGGCACCCCCGACGACCCTTCGCAGTGGTCGCGGCAGGGCGCGCCGGCCGACTCGGTCGGCGGATCGCAACCCGCGGCCGGCGGGGCGGGCACGCAGGCCTCGGTCGGCGCTTATCCGGGGGGTTCCGGTAGCCACGGCCCAACTGGCTACGGGCCCGGCGGTGGCCCTGCACGGCGGCGCCGTCGCCCCGCCACCTCCACGATGCTCGTCGCCAGTCTGGCCGCACTGTTGGTGCTCGGCGGCGCCGTTGGCGCCTACTTGCTGAGCCCCGCCAACAGTCAGCAGGTCGCTCAACAGGCGGGCAGCGCCTCCGGGGAGCAGCGCTGGCCGGCCAGCGAACCGCCGGTGCGTGTGGCCGAGGGGTCGGCCCCCGACTGGGTTGCCACGGCCGCCGCGGTGGCCCCCAGCGTCGTCGCGATCACCGTGGCCGACAGCAGCGGCCAAGGTGGCGAGCAAGGCTCGGGCGTGATCCTGGATGCCCAGGGCCATGTGGTCACCAACCACCACGTCGTCGCCTCCGGCATCGGCGGCGGCGCCGACATCCTCGTGACTCTCACCGACAAGCGCGCCTACAAGGCCTCGATCGTCGGCACCGACCCGAGCACCGACCTGGCCGTGCTGTCCATCACCGACGCCCCCAAGGACCTCACGCCCATCTCCATGGGTGACGCCACGCAGCTCAAGGTGGGCTCGCCGGTAATGGCCGTGGGCAACCCGTTGGGGCTGGCCGGCACGGTGACCACCGGCATCGTCAGCGCCCTCAATCGACCCGTCACCACGCAGCAGGCGGCCGGTAACTCCCCGCTGGGTGGGGGCGGCGAGTTCGTCGTGACCAACGCCATCCAGACTTCGGCGGCGATCAACCCCGGCAACTCCGGCGGCGCCCTAGTGAACGCCTCCGGCCAGCTCGTCGGCATCAACTCTTCGATCGCCCAGACCAGCCAGGACGGCGGCAACATCGGCATCGGCTTCGCCATCCCGGTCAACGAGGCACGCTCGGTCAGCGACCAGATCCTGACCAACGGCAGCGTTCGCCACCCCTACCTGGGGGTCACCGGCCGCGGTGGCTACGTGCGCGACGGCGACGCTCAGCGGGCCGCCGCGATCATCGACCAGATCACCCCCGGCAGCCCGGCCCAGCAGGCGGGACTGCGCAACGGGGATGCCGTCGTCGCCATCGACGACGAGCCGATCGACAGCTGGGAGGGGCTCGTCGCGCAGGTGCGGGAGCGGGACGTCAACGCCGGGGTCAAGTTGACCATCGTGCGCGACGGCTCCCGCCAGGATGTGCAGGCGACCCTGGCTCAGCGGCCGGCATCGATGAACTGAGCGAAGCGAACCAGCAGTTCCAGTCGGGCCCGCGACTGGCACGTGTCAGCTCCGGTGAGTTGAACACTCGATGAAGCTCACCCCAACGCCCTTGAACTGCACGCACGACTGTTCGCCCGGGTAGGTGAACGACCGCCATCGATGGTGGCCGACACCCATTCCGCCCGGCCAAGATGGCCTGCGTGGACGCAGCGCTCATCGTGCTCGGGCTCGTCATCGTGACCGCCCTGGCCTTCGACTTCACCAACGGATTTCACGACACCGCCAACGCGATGGCCACGTCCATCGCCACCGGTGCCCTCAAGCCCAAGACCGCCGTGATTCTCTCCGCGGTGCTCAACCTCGTCGGCGCCTTCCTGTCCGTGCAGGTCGCGCTGACCGTCACCAATGACGTGATCAACGTGCAGGACAGCTCCGGCGCCCCCCGCACGGACCTGCTGGCCGGCGGCGGTGAGCTGCTGCTCCTGGTCATCTTCGCCGGCCTCATCGGCGGCATCCTGTGGAACCTTGCGACGTGGCTGCTCGGCCTGCCCTCCAGCTCCAGTCACGCCCTGTTCGGCGGCCTCATCGGCTCCGGCATCGCGGCCTTCGGGTTGAGCGGCATCAACTGGGGCGGCGGCAGCGCCACCCAGCTCGACGGGGTGATCGGCAAAGTCATCCTGCCCGCGTTGGCCTCGCCGGTCATCGCCGTGATCGTCGCGGCCTGCGGCACCTGGCTGGTCTATCGGATCACCGCCGGCATCGGCGAGCGATTCAAGGACTCCGGGTTTCGGTGGGGCCAGATCGGCACCGCCTCGCTGGTGTCGCTGGCTCACGGCACGAACGACGCCCAGAAGACGATGGGCGTCATCACCCTCGCGCTCATCGCCGCGGGCGAGTGGAGCGACACGAGCAGCATCCCGTGGTGGGTGAAACTCGCGTGCGCGGCCGCCATCGCGCTGGGCACCTATAGCGGCGGCTGGCGCGTCATCCGCACCCTCGGCAAGGGCCTGGTCGAGATCGCTCCGCCACAGGGCATGGCCGCCGAGTCCTCCTCCGCAGCGGTCATTCTCACCTCCAGCCACCTGGGCTTCCCGCTGTCGACCACGCACGTGGCGACCGGCTCGATCCTGGGCACCGGCGTCGGTCGCAGGGGCGCGCAGGTGCGCTGGGGGATCGCCGGTCGCATGTGTGTGGCTTGGGTCATCACACTGCCGACCGCCGCGCTCGTCGGCGGCCTCATGTTCCTTGTCGGGCACACGATCGGCGGGCTGGGCGGCGCCCTCGTCATCTTCGCGCTCCTGCTCCTCGCGGCCGGCTACGTCTTGCGGCGCGCCCGCATGAAGCCCGTGCACGCCGACAACGTCAACGACCAATGGCAGGAGGGGGCGACCAGCCCCGCGCCCGCGGCCAGCGTCGACTCCGCCACGACCCGGGATTGAGGTAGCACCATGCTCGAACTCTTCGGTAAGGACATCCTGCAGGTGCTGCTGGCCGGCATCCTGGTCGGCGCCGGGGTGCCGGCGGTCTTCGCCTTCGGTATGCGCGCGCTGGCCTACGCGGACGGCGAAGGCCCCGACGGCGCCCACCACCGGCTGGGCAAGCCCGCGGCTGCCGTGTGCTTTGCCCTGGTGGTGGCGATCATCGCCCTGGGCATCACGATCATCGTGGCCAGCGGTCTCGGCTACCACGTGAGCGTGGAGCGCGGATATCCGACCATCCTGAGATAGGACGGTTGCAGAATGTCGGAGGCTTCGGTGTCGCGACCCGCGCACGCGGTCATGGCAAAGTCGACGGTATGGAGCCCGACTCCAGCCGGGCCCGCCGCAGCGTCGCGCCCGGAGAACCGACCGGGGACAGGAGCCCGCTGATGGCCGGACTGAGCCGCATCCTCAACTGGTTGCGCGTGGGGTACCCGCAAGGAATCCCGGAGCGCGATTTCCTCCCGCTGTTCGCTCTGCTCTCCCGTCGTCTCTCCGACGAGGACGCTCGCGACCTCGGGTCGGAGCTGGTCGTCGACGGGCTCGTGCCGGCGGACCGCTTCGACCTCGCCGCCGGCTACCTGAAGAAGACCGACCAGCTGCCCTCGGAGGATGAGATCCAGCGGGTCGCCGAGCTGCTGTATCACGCCGGCTGGGACGTCTCCGGGATTCTGGACACGCCGGCGGACGAGTTGCCGCCGCGCGACGAGTTGCTCGTCGCTGTCCGCCGCGATCTTGGGCTGGCCAGTGACGCCCTGCTGGCGAGGTACGACGAGCCGCAGCGCGCCTATCACAACCGGCGGCACCTGACGGAGGCGTGGGGTGCGTTGGAGCGGCTGCTCGAGGCCGAGGCGGTCGGCGGTTCGGAGGCCAAGGCCGCGCGCCTGGCGCTGTGGTTTCACGACAGCGTCTACGATCCGCGGGCCGACGACAACGAGGCGCTCAGCGCCGCCATCGCCCGCGCCGAGCTGCGCGCGGCCGGCGAATCGACCGAGCTCATCGAGCGCGTCGCGCACCTCGTCGAGGCAACCGTCGAGCACGCTGTGGAGCCGGGCGACCGCACCGCCGCCTGCCTCATGGACGCCGACCTGTGGGTGCTCTCGGCGCCTCCCCCGCGATACCGCGAGTACGTGCGGCAGATCCGCCGCGAATACGCCCACGTGTCCCGGCCCAACTTCATCACCGGCCGCCAGCAGGTGCTGCGCTACTTCATCGGCCGCGGCCCCCTGTACGCCACCGGCACCGCGGCCTCCTGGGAAGCCGCGGCCCTGGCCAACATGGCCCGCGAACTAGCCGACTACGCCACCTATCACCCGACCACGTAGCTCGTCTCTGGCTCGCGGCCGTGACCCGTGGCGGATGTGGCGGGCGGACCGTGGCAGATGTCATGGGTGAGTCGGCGCCGTGATCCGTAGGTTCGTGGACAAGTCAGGAACCACAACCAAGGAGCAAGCGATGACCGAGCAGGCGATGATTCAGCCCTACCGCGGCCGCGACGAAGCCGACCCGCAACTGCGCAAGTGCGCGATGGAGCGGCTGGAGGCCGGGGCGAACTTCAAGCGGCACCTGTCCAGCTACGTCGTGATGAGCGGGATGCTCGTCGCGGTGTGGCTGTTCAGTGGCGCCGAGTACTTCTGGCCGATGTGGCCCATGCTCGGCTGGGGCATCGCCCTGGCCTGGCACGCCGTGTCGCTGCGCAACTGTGGGCCCACCGAAGCCCAGATCAGCGCCGAGGCCGCCAAGCTCTGCGGGCCCGCGGGACACCCCGGCCCGCAAGACCGCCGCTGAGGCGATCGGCCGTCGCTTCATGGCCCAAGCAGCGCGAGCGGCACGACGGCCACACCGTCGGCCCGGCGATACGCCTGAGAGCCGGTGGTAAGGACGACAAGATCGCGGACCTGTGCCCCCAACTCGGATCGCAGCCAGTGCAGGTTCTTGACATCAGCAGCATCGACCGTCGCCGTCAGTTTGACCTCGATCCCGACGACTCGCCCGCCATCCCCCTCGACGATCAGGTCGACCTCCCGCTCACCCCGTTGGGTGCGCAGATGTGACACCCGCGCATCGAGGCTCTGTGCGATGACACGCACCGACATCGCACACAAACTCTCGAAGAGCGCCCCGAGGAGAGGCCCCTGGCCGAGGATCGTGCGCCCCTGACCATCGCGCAAGTCACGGGCGCCGACTCCGAGAAGCCGCGCCGCCAACGCTGGATCAGCCACATGGTGCTTGGGCGCCGCGATGAGGCGACGCAGGGGCGCGCCGGGCGGTCGCCAAGCGGGCACCGGATCGAGCAGCCACATCGATGTGAGCCAGTCCCGGTAGCGCAGGGTGGTGACTTTGGATGGCGGGTCCGCCGCCCCCGGGGTCGCGGCAGCCCTGATCGCTTCGAGGCTTGCGGTCGTGGACGTAGCGGCGGCGTAGGCCGACAGCCAGGCACGCAGACTCGCCGGCCGCCGCGCAGTGACCCCCGTCGCCTCGGGCAGATCGCGTTCGAACAGTCGGGTGAGATAGCCGTCGAGTTGCACTCGACGGGCCCGAGGTGGCAACCCGCGGATTGCGGGGAACCCGGAAGCGACAATCTCTTCGACGTAGTCGGTCAGCCTGAGTTGACTCTCGCCACCCAGCTCCGCCCGCCCTTCGATCATGTCACTCAGGCTGACCGTCGGCGACGCAGCCCCGCTTCGCTCCGACACGATCATGGGCCGCATTCTCAGGGACGCTATCCGGCCTGCCGCCGAATGCACCGGCCCGTGCGCAGCCGGACTGGCGCTGCCTGTGAGGAGGAAGCTCCCACTCCCAGCACCAGCATCGACTGCGCGCCGAACGGCATCCCACACGGCAGGAACGTGTTGCCACTCGTCAAGGAGCACCGGGCGCGGACCCTTGATGACCAACGTGGGATCGGGGCGGGCGATCAAGGCGACGTCAGGATCATCAAGCCTGACGACCGAGCCGGCACGGCGGGCTGACGTCTCCGTCTTGCCCACGCCCTTGGGGCCATCCAGAGCGATCGCGGGCAATCCTGGGAGAAGCTCGTCCAAGTCGCGATCGATCAGACGCGACAGATAGCCCACGTGCGCAACTATACCGTTTCGCAGTTCTCTACTATACCTTTTCGCAAGTCCCTACGTCACCGTTCCGCAACCGGAACTCCAAGGTCCGACGTCGACGTCGCAGATCGACGTGCTCACGTCTTCTTCCTCCACCAGGGCGAGCAACGCGTCGGTCAACCCGGCGCACGCATGCACCGCCGTCGACCAGTGGCGCCGGCTCTCCATCCCCCTACTACGCTCGTATCACTTCGGATACGGGTCGATCTAGCTACGAGCCTCACACTTCGCGGATGACCCGCGCCGGCACGCCCACGGCGACGGACCGCGCCGGGACGTCCTTGGTGACGACCGAGCCGGCGCCGACGATCGCGCCGTCGCCGATCGTCACGCCGGGCACGACGGTGACGCGGGCGCCGAGCCAGACGTCGGCGCCGATGCGGATCGGGGCCGGGATCATGTCGCCGCGGTGCTGCGGATCGGTGCTGTGGTTGAGCGTCGTGAGGACCGCACTGTGGCCGATGAGGGAGCGGTCGCCGATCCAGATGCCGCCGGCGTCCTGGAACATGCAACCCATGTTGATGAAGACGCCCTCGCCGAGGTGGGTGTTGCGCCCGAACTCGCTGTAGAAGGGCGGGAAGAGGTTGACCGACTCGGGGAGGTCCTGGCCCGTGAGTTCGCTCAGGAGGGAACGGATCTCCTCCGGCGCGTGGGCGGCGTTGAGTCGGGCGGTGATGCCCAGGGCCCGCTGCGAGGACTCGAACATGAACCGGTGAGCGTCGGTCCCGGCCTCCAAGGTGGTACGGCTGTCGACGAGGGCGCGGAAGTCGGTGAGTTCCATGGGCTCATCCTGGCAACCCGCGGCTCGCTGTTGACTTCGAGCACTCGAAGTTCCCTAGCCTCATGTTCCATGAGCTCGCCACCGCGCACCTACACGATCAAGGAGGTCGCCGCGCTCACCGGACTCCCGGCGAGCACGCTGCGCTACTACGAGTCGATCGGCCTCACGCCGCCGATCGCCCGCGGCGAGTCCAGCGGCCACCGGGTCTACTCCGAGGCCGACCTCGACGCGCTCGTCGCGACGGCCTGCCTCTCGGCGACCGGGATGCCGCTGGAGCAGATGCGTGAGTATGTCGCCAACGGCCGCGCCGGCGCGGAGTCGGCCGACGCCCAGATCCGGCTCCTGCGCGGGCAGGACACGCACCTGAGGCACGAGGAGCGGCGTCTGGCCGCCACGCGTCGCTACCTCGCGATCAAGGTCGCGTTCTGGGAGGCGATGCGCGACGACGACCAAGCCCTCGCGCTCGACCTCGCACGGCAGGCCGAGGCCTTGGCCGACGAGCTACGCACCTGACCCGACGGCCTTCTGCACCTACGCACCTGAGCCCCGCAGGCTCTAGGCACCTGCGAGACGTCGGCCCGACGGACGCCCCCCACACCTTCGACACGACCCTCGAACGACCTTCGAACGACAAGGAAGAACACCATGCTGCACCCCGACGGATACACCTTCGCCCTCCCCGACGGCGTCGAGCGCCGACCGGTCCGCTACCGGAACCGCTACGGCATCGAGCTGGCCGGCGATCTCTACACCGCCGCCGACCTGGACCGCAGCGTCCGCCATCCGGCGCTCGTCATCGGTCCTCCGCACGGCGGCGTCAAGGAGCAGGGGCCTGGCGTCTACGCGAGCGAGCTCGCCCAGCGTGGTCTCGTCGCGCTGGCGTTCGACCCCTCCTACAACGGTGAGTCCGGAGGCGAGCCCCGCCACGTGACGTCGCCGGAGATCTTCGCCGAGGACTTCTCGGCGGGTGTCGACCACCTCGGCGCCCTGGATTTCGTCGACCGCGAGCGGATCGGCGCGATCGGCATCTGCGGCAGCGGCGGTTTCGCGCTGTCGGCCGCGTCGATCGACCAGCGGATCAAGGCGGTCGCGACGAGCGCGATGTACGACATCTCGGGCGTCATGCGCGAGGGCTGGGAGCACGGCGCGACGGACGAGAGCCGCCGCGCGACGCTCGCCGACTACTCGGCGCAGCGGTGGGCCGACGTCGACGCGGGCGAGCCGGTGCTGCAGCCGACGTTCCCGGCGACCAAGCCCGAGGGGCTCGACCCGATCACCTCGGAGTTCTTCGACTACTACGTGCAGGACCAGGGCCGCGGCTGGCACCCCCGCTCGATCGGCGCCTTCACCCTGAGCAGCTTCGGCTCCCACATCAATGTCGGATCGCTGGCGAACATCGAGGACATCGCGCCCCGGCCGATCCTGCTCATCACCGGCGACATCGCGCACTCGCGCTACCTCAGCGAGGACGTGCACGCCAAGAGCGGTGGCCGCGCTGAGCTCGTCGTCGTGCCGGGCGCGCGGCACGTCGACCTCTACGACCGCACCGACCTCATCCCGTTCGACCGCCTCGAGTCGTTCTTCGCGGACAAGCTCAGATGAGGATCGAGAGAAGAAAGCCGACCAGGGAGATGGAGACGGCCAGCAAGTAGAGCCGAGCCGTCGTCGCGTAGTGGGCCCGCTCGTCCGCGGCGCCGGCGTAGGGGCTGAGCATGCGCCAGAGCACAACGATCAGCATGCCGCCCGAGACCGCGATCGTCGCGGCCAGCAGGGCATCGGCGCGGCTTTCGAGCACGACTCCGTCTTCGGTCGCGTTCGACCACCCGGCGAGGAAGTTGAGCATGAAGCCGAGGATGATGCCCAGCGAGGTGACCAGCGGCTGCCGGTAGTCCTTCACCTCACCGTGGAACGGCCGCCGCTCTGCGGGTTCGGCCTCCGCGTCGTCCTCGCGCCGCACGCTCATGCCGGCTCGGGCTGCTGCTAGGTGGTGCAGTGGATGCCGCCCCCACCCGCGGCGATCGGGTCGATATCGAGTTGCACGACCTCACGCCCGGGAAAGAGAGTTCGGTGAGCAGCTCGCGCGCCCTGCCGTCGGCCTTGGCGTCGCCGAACTGGGGCGCGATCACCGCCCCGTTGCACACGTAGAAGTTGATGTAGCCGGCCGCGAAGTCGTCGCCGGCGTACTCCTCCCGGATGTCGACGGGCGCCGGGAGCACCTCGATCCGCAGCGGCTTGCCGTCGGCGTCGGTCGCCTCGTTGAGAATCTCCAGATGCGTGCGGGTCACCTCGTAGTCGAAGGACTCGGGGTCGTCGTCCCGCCCGGCCACGACGACGCCCGGACCAGCGAACCGCGCGTAGAAGTCGGTGTGCCCGTCGGTGATATCGCGACCGGCGATCCCGGGCAGCCAGATGATCTTGCGCAGGCCGAGCAGCTTGGCGAGCTCGGCCTCGACCTGCTCTTGGGTCCAGCCGGGGTTGCGATTGTCGTTGAGCACGCAGCTGCGCGTGATGATCGCGGTGCCGGCCCCGTCGACCTCGAGCGCGCCGCCCTCGATGACGAGTTCGGTGCGCTCACGCGGCACACTGGCCGCCGCGCAGACTGCCGCGGCGACCTTCGCGTCGAGGTCGTGCGCTTGCTTGCCGCCCCATCCGTTGAAGTTGAAGTCGATGCCGCGTAGGCCCGGCGCCTGTGCCGACTGCACGAAGGTCGGGCCCGTGTCCCGCATCCACAGGTCGTCGGCCTCGTGATAGATGATCTCCACCCGCTTGTCGAGCAGCCGACCGGCCTGCGAGCGAAAGCGGGACGGCACGAGAATCCGGACCGGCTCGAAGTCGACGATCGTCGCGGAGATGAGGGCTAGTGACTCCAGCACCGGCTCGCTCAGGTCGCGCCCCCAGATCTCGGGGGACGCTGCGAACGCCATCCAGGTCGCGGTGTGCTTCTCCCCCTCGTCGGGCATCCGCAGCCCGACCAAAGGGCTCACCGCGCCGCCCCCGGCGGTGGCGACGCCGGACTCGGCATCGGCCGAGCCGGACGTCGGCGTGGAACAGGCACTGAGCGCGGCGGTCGCACCGACTCCAGCGAGCAGGGTGCGCCGGGAAAACCGCTGTACGGGGAGCATCAGGCCAGTATGCCGACGGGTGCCGCTACTTCTTGACCAGGAAGCCTCCGAGCTTGCCGCCGCCCGTTGAAGCACTCTGCACCGACGCGTCACAGGCGCCCCGTCACCACGTCCAGGGGTACGGCCCAGAGGCGCTCACCCAAGGGATAGGTGTCGGCACCCGTGTGCACGACCAGACCCTGCGCGAAGCGGTGGCCCAGCTGATCCCGCAGCCACCGGAGCTGGCCGGCGTCATGGGTCGTGGGACGGGTGCCGAGCCTCACCTCGACCCCCAACACCGAGCGACCCACCTCTATCACCGCATCCACTTCGCGCTCCCCGGCGCCAGTGCGCAGATGCAGCATCGTGCCGCCGACCTGGTCGACCTGGGGTCGAAGCTGTTGCATGACGAAGGACTCGACGAAGCGACCAGCCAACGAGAGATCGGATTGCAGAGCCGCCCCGTCGAGTTCAGCCAGGGTCAATGCGAGCGCGGTATCGCACAAGTAGCGCTTTGGATAGCTCGTGAGCCTCTTGAGTCGATTGCTCTCGAAGGCCGCACTCGGAACCGACAGGTGCACCCGCACCAGCAGGTCGTCGTACTGCTTCCAGGTCGCCTTGTTGATGTCGGCCGCATCCCAGATGCGCTGGTCGGGAACAGCCTGGGCCGACAGTACGGCCAACGCCCGCATCGTGCGTAGGAGCCGGGTGGCATCACGCCCCTCATCGCCGGCCCGCTGCGCAACGAGGGAGGCGTAGGCATCGAGAAAGAGGTCCGCGTCGGGCAGCTGACGAGCGGCCGGAAAGCCAGGGCGGGTGAGGTCGTCCAGTTCGAACTGCGTCGTTCGCCCGCCGGTCGCTGCGGGCAGGTCGCCGGCGATGATGCGAGCCAAGAACGTGGGCTGCTCGCCGCGCCCGGCGAGTTCGGCCACCGTCATCGGGCGCATGACGAGTCGAACGGCTCGCCCCGTCAGGGGGTATGTCGGTCCGTAATGGGCTGGTTCGACACTTCCGGTGAGGAGAAAACGCCCGGGTGCGGGGTCGTCGTCGACGATGCGCTTGACCGCCCACAGCAGCTCCGTGCCCGCCAGCTGCCACTCATCGAGAAGCACCGGGGCAGGCAACGACCGCAGGTAGCCGTCGGCATCGATGCGCAGCGGCTCGAGGTCTCGGGGCAACATGACCACCGAAGCGGCTAGCCGTCGCCCGGAGGTTGTCTTGCCAGCTCCACGAGGTCCGTCGACGATCACGACCGGTGCCGCACTCAAAGCCTGAGCGAGCGCCACGTCGAGATGACGAGGGAGGTACTCGCGTTCTGGCATGTGGATAAGGTTACTGACCAGCCGCATTTTCGGCTAGCCAGTAACCGTTTTTGCGAATGCGTCGCACCCGCCGCACGTCGACGGCGATGAATGCGTAGCCGACGCTGGCGGCGGCCGGACCGTCGAGCCGTGGCGGCCCGGCACCTACTTCTTGGCCAGGAAGCCCCCGAGTTGGTCGACGATGATCCCGGCTCCGGTCGGCCCGAGGCCGAGGAACCACACGTCGTCGTCGACGCGGTGGGCGTTGCCGGCCTTGACCGCCGACATCTGCTGCCACTGGGTGCCGTTGATGACGCTCGTCTCGCCGGTCGCGTCGGGCTCGCCGTAGCTGGAGTAGAAGATGACGTCGGCGTCGGCCTGGGAGATGTTCTCGGGCGAGATCTCGACGGCGAGGTCGTCGACGTCCTGGTTCGCCGGCCGCTTGAGCCCCGCATCCTTGAGGATGACGCCGATGAGCGACTTGTTGGCGTAGAGCCGCAGCTTGCCCGGCATGAAGCGCACCAGGGAGATCGTCGGGTCACCCTCCACGGATTCGTTCAGGGCCGTGACCTTCTGCTCGTAGCTCGACATGACCTGCCTGGCCTGTGCCTCCATGCCCAGAGAGTCCCCGACGAGCGCGAAGTTCTCCTTCCACGGAAAGCCGGGACGGATCGCAAAGACGGTTGGCGCGATCGCCGAGAGCTGCGTGTAGACCTTGTCGGCGCGCAACTGGCTACCGAGGATGAGGTCCGGCTTGAGTGCGGCGATGGCCTCGAGGTTGAGCTCGGAGACCGCTCCGACCTGCTTGGCGTCCGCAACCTTGTCCTTGAGGTAAGAGGGCACGCTGTTGGCCCCCGCCATGGTGGGGATGCCGACCGGGGTGACCCCCAGCGAAATCACGGCGTCCATCTCCCCGGTGTCGAGCACGACGACGCGCTTGGGCTGGGCCGCGATCTCGGTCGACCCGTTCGCGTGCTTGACCGTGCGCGGGAAAACCCCGTCGGCCGCGTCGGAGCCCAGCGCCGCCGTTGCCGCGTCCGCGGCGCCGAACTGGCTCCCGCCGACGGCAACCTCGGCGTTGCCCGGAGCGTTACCGCCACCGGCCGCCTGCTCGGACGGAGCACCGCAACCGGCCGCCGCAACGACCAGAGCGACGCTCGCGCACACGAGCGGAAAACGCCCGCGGGAAGAGGCACGAGCGGAGGTAGCGGAGGCGGTGGGCACGCGGCCGAGTGAGGTCATGGCAGGTTAGGTTAACCTAACCTGCGTGCACTCGCGGTCCCGGGCTCGTTCCCGTCTCCTCACCCTCGCGGCGTGCTTGGTCATGCTCGCGATCGTCGTCGTACTCAGCCTCGCGGTCGGGGCGCGGACGATCCCGCCGGCCACCGTCTGGGAGGCATTGGTCGACCCGCGTCCCACGCCCGAGCACGCGACGATCTGGGACGGGCGCATCCCCCGCACCCTGCTCGGCATCGTCGCGGGCGTCGCGCTCGGCGTGGCCGGCGCGCTGATCCAGGGCCTGACACGCAATCCGCTCGCCGACCCCGGGGTGCTCGGCGTCAACGCCGGCGCCGCCTTCTTCGTCGTCATCGCCGTCGGCTTTCTCGGTGTCGCCTCCATCTCCGGCTATGTGTGGTTCGCCTTCGCCGGTGCTTTCGTCTCCTCGGTCGCGGTGTACCTCATCGGCACCGGAGGCCGGCGCGACGTCAACCCGATGCGGCTCACTCTTGCCGGGGTCGCGCTCGGGGCGGTCCTGACCGGCATCGGCTCGGGCATCGCGCTGCTACGGCCGGAGGCCTTCGCCCACATGCGCGCCTGGAACGTCGGCAGCCTGGATGTCCGCAGCCTGGAGCCGTTGATGACCATCGCGCCGTTCGTGCTCACCGGCCTCGTGCTCGCGGCAGTCGCCAGCCGCGGGCTCGACGCCCTCGCGATGGGCGAGGATGTCGCGCAGGCACTCGGCTCGAGCGTTCTGGCCACGCGGTTGTGTTCGGTCGTGGCAATCACCCTGCTCGCGGGGGCAGCGACCGCCGCCACAGGTGCCATCGCCTTCGTCGGCCTCATGATCCCCCACGTCGCGCGCCGCCTGTGCGGGCCGGATCAGCGGTGGATCGTCGTCTTCACGATCGTGCTGGCGCCGATCCTGCTGCTCTCGGCCGACGTCCTGGGGCGCGTCGCCGTGCCGGGCGAGATGCAGGCCGGCGTCGTCACCGCCTTCGTCGGCGCACCCTTCCTCATCGCCATCGCGCGGCGGCGCCGGGTGATCGCGCTGTGAGCGCCGCGCAGACGGCCGCGCCCACCCCCGTCTACTCACCCCAGGTCGCCCGACTCGGCCGTCTCGCGGTGCGGGTCGACCGGCGCTCGACGTGGGTGTGCGTGGTGCTGCTGGCGATCGCGTGCGGCACGGGTGTCGTCGCGCTGGCGGGCGGCGAGTTCCCGCTGACGATCCGCCAGGTCGTGGGGGCCCTGACGGGCACGGAGACCGAGCTGGCCCAGACCGTCGTGTTGCAGTGGCGGCTGCCGCGGGTCGTCACGGCCATCGTCTTCGGCGCCGCGCTCGGCGCGAGCGGCGCGGTCTTCCAGAGCCTGACCAACAACCCCCTGGGCAGCCCCGACATCGTCGGGCTCAACACCGGCGCCTACACGGGAGCGCTCGTGGTCATCGTGCTGCTCGGCGGATCGTTCGCGCTCGTCGCGGGCGGGGCGCTGGTCGGCGGCCTGGTCACGACCCTGGCCGTCTACCTGCTCGCGGGACGCGGCGGCGGGGCGGCGGGGCTGCGGCTCATCATCGTCGGCATCGGCGTGGGGGCGACCCTGACCGCGGTCAACCACTGGATCATCCTGCGCGCCGACCTCGAGACCGCGATGTCGGCGGCGGTGTGGGGCGCGGGATCCCTCAACGGGGTCCGCTGGGAGCAAGCCGTCCCGGCCATCGCGGTGCTGCTCCCGGTGCTCGCCCTGACCGCGCTGGCCGCCGGCCATATGCGGATGCTCGAGCTGGGCGACGACGCGGCACTGGCGCTCGGGGTGCGGGTCGAGCGCACCCGGCTGGCTCTGCTCGTGCTGTCGGTGACGCTGACGGCCGGAGCCACAGCGGTCGCCGGCCCCATCGCCTTCGTCTCGCTCGCCGCCCCCCAGTTGGCGATCCGGCTGACCCGCAGCGCGGGCATGGCGATCCTGCCGGCCGCCTGCATGGGCGCCGCGCTGCTCGTCGCGGCCGACCTCGCGGCACAGCGCGCCTTCGCGCCGACCCAGGTGCCCGTCGGAGTGATGACCGTCAGCGCCGGGGGCATCTACCTGATCTGGTTGCTCATCCGAGAGGCCCGCCGATGACCGACTCCGTGACCGACTCCGTGACCGATGCTGGGATCGATGCCGTGACTGATGCCGTGAACAATGAGCGTCGTTCGCCCGCAACGACACCGCGCCTGCACGTCGAGGGGGTGACCCTCGCCTACGACAAGCGCACGATCTCCACCGACCTCAGCGTGCCGGTGCCCGACCGGGCGTTCACGGCGATCATCGGACCCAACGCCTGCGGCAAATCCACACTCTTGCGGGCGATGTCCCGGCTACTGCGACCCGCCGCCGGATCGGTCGTGCTCGACGGCGCCGACATCAACAGTTATCCCGCCAAGTCGGTGGCCCGGCGGCTGGGGCTGCTGCCGCAATCGGCCCAGGCGCCCGATGGGATCACGGTCGCCGACCTGGTGGCCCGCGGCCGCTTCCCGCACCAATCGCTGCTGCGCCAGTGGTCACCGGCCGACGCGGAGGCGGTGTCGAGCGCGATGGCCGCAACCGGCGTCACCGACCTGGCCAATCGCCTCGTCGACGAGCTCTCCGGCGGTCAGCGCCAGCGGGTCTGGGTGTCGATGGTGCTCGCCCAGGAGACCGACCTCATCCTGCTCGACGAGCCGACGACCTACCTCGACATTGCCCACCAGATCGAGCTGCTCGATCTGCTGCGACGCCTGAACCGGGACTCCGGCCGCACCCTCGTCGCGGTGCTGCACGACCTCAACCACGCGGCCCGTTACGCCGACCACCTCATCGCCATGAAGGACGGCTCGGTCGTAGCCACCGGCCATCCGAGCGACATCCTGACCGCCGAACTCGTCGAACACACCTTCGGCCTGCGCTGCCGCATCATCGACGACCCCGAGTCGCACACCCCGCTCGTCATCCCTCGGCTCTCCTGACGCAGACCGGCCCCCTCCTGGTGGCGAACGACGTACATCAACCGCATCACACCACCATCCGCTCCGGATCGTCCCAGGTCAGCGCCGCGCCCCCGCCGGCCGATCTCGTTCATGTACGTCGTTCGCCACCAGGTCGCGCTCCGCGGGCGCCCGCGGCCGGGAAACGTCCCTCCGGGAGCGCATGCCAAGACCACGGGTTACCTCCACCTCGACGACCGGGACGTCATGCGACCGCCTCGGCGCCTGCGGCGCCACCTGCCTGGCGTCGGGCAGCGAGGGCCGGCACACGCGGCACGTCAAGACCGACCCCGAGGGCAACGAGTTCCGCGTGAACTGAGCGGCTGGGTCAAGCCTCCATGGAGAAGTGCAGTGCGTAGCGCCGCCGCTCGCCCGGGGCCAGGACCGGCAGCGTGCCGAGCGCGTCGGCGTCGGCCCGGCCCGTCATCGTCGGACAGTTCGACGGCTCGATGCCGAGCACGTACTGCCGGTGGCGCAACACCTTCCAGCTGTGCATCCACGGCAGCTCGCCCGTGTCGAATCGCAGGGTCAGCCGGGCCTCGGTGTCGGGATTGTGCGCCGCCACCTCGACCTGCGCACCATCGGGCAGCGTGTGCAGGTAGACGAGGCTTCCGGCCGTGGACGACGGTTCGGCGAGAGCGTTCCAGTCTTCCTGGGCAGCGCGGGCCTCGGCGTTGGCTGCCGCTACCCGGGCGTCGGGTGACTCGACCCGAGCGCTCGGCCCGAGCAGCGGCCAGCCGAGGTTGACGTGGTAGAGGACCATGTGCGGCTGCGGGAGGTCGGACCGGTTCTCGACGACGTCGACGAGGGAGAGCTCGCGTGACCCGACCGGCGCCCGGATCGTGCGGCGTACCGCGAGGTGATCTCCGTGGACCGCGGCCTGGACGATCTCCGCCTCGACGACGATCTCGTCACCCTCCGGTGTGGCCACGATGTCGGCACGCAGGAGGCGCCCCGGCTGGGTGCCGAACCGTCCGTGCTGCGGGTAGCGCGTGCCGTCGGCCCCGACGCTGGGATCGCCGAAGGTGTCCATGCCGCATGTGGCCAGCAGTCCCCCGCCGAAGGTCCGCAGCCAGCCGAAGCCATCACGCTCGGCAAGGCCCGGGGCGGCGAAGCCGGTCGGCGACGTCCACGCCAGCGGGATCCCACCCACGACGATCCGACCGACGTCGAAGGCACGGTCGGGCAGGAGGTCGACCTCGAGACCGCCACCGGTGACCAGCCGCAGCAGTCGCGCACCTCGCTCCGGCCCGTCCGTCCACTCGAGGTGGTCGAGACGCGCGAGCTGCGCCGGGCTTCCGAGCAGGTCGGGTCGGCTCGTGATGCGCTCCCAGCGGCTCGTCGTCATGACTGGGTCCTCTCGGTGGGGTGGTCGGCGATCGGCTCGACGGCGGCACCGTCGATCGTGGGTGGTGCGGTGGGTCGCTGCGCGGTCGAGTCGCGACACATGAGCTCGGCGGGCAGCCTCACGACCGACCCCCGATCGCCCGGCGGACGCGCCTGCGTGTCGCCGGCATCGGCCGACAGCTGGGCCAGCAACACGTCGGCCGCCGCCCGCGCCATCTCCTCCACGGGTTGGCGCGCGGCGGTGAGCGAGGGGCGGACCCAAGCCATCCAGGGGAGATCGTCGACGCCGGCGAGCCCGACATCGTCCGGGATGGCGATGCCGTCGGAAGCCAGGACGTCGACGCACGCCTCGAGCACAACGTTGTTGCCCGCGATGATCGCGTCCGGGTGCAGCGTGAGCGCCCGGCGCACGACGGCGACCGCCGGCTCATGCAGGAACGACTCCGCCTCGACCACGCGCAGATCGAGCGCAGCCGAACCGGCGGAGTCCCCCCGACCGGCCGAGCCGGGTGAATCGACCGAGTCGGCTGCCGCCCGCAAGGCCCCCGCGACCCGCTCCGCGCCGGTCGTCAGGGATTGTGGACCGCTGATGAACACGATCCGCCGATACCCGTGGTCGCACAGGTGGGCGACGATCTCGGCTGTCGCGCCCTCGTTGTCGAGCAGGATCGCCGGCGCGTCGAGCCCTGGCGCCACGCGGTCGACCTGCACCATTGCCATCCCCGCACGGCGCATCTGCTCGAGCGCTCCGCCGTTGTGCGGCGTCGGGATGATGATGAGCCCGTCCGCCCGCATCTGCGCGACCCCCTGGAGCAGGTCGGCCTCGACCGCCTGGTCCTCGTCGCTCGAGGCGATCATCACCCGGTAGCCGGCCCGCGTCAGAGCCTTCTCGGCGTGCTTGGCGAACTGGGCGAAGAACGCGTTGCCGATATCGGCCACGACGAGTGAGACGAGATTGCTCCGCGCGACGCGCAGGCTTCGGGCGGCTTCGTTGGGGACGTAGCCGAGTTCGGCGGCCGCCGTGAGGACTCTCTCGCGCGATCGCGCCGACACGGTGCCCCGCCCGGAGAAGACCCTCGAGGCCGTCATCGGCGATAGGCCCGCACGCTCCGCCACGTCGTTGAGCGTCACCATGGCTCCCCCTCGGGTCGAAAAAGTTCTTGTCCTGTCCTATGGTAACGCTACCAATTCGTTGGTAACGTTACCAACAGCAGTCGATCTACGACTGGCCCCGGTCCGTCCGGACCGACCACGAAGTGACCAGGAAGTCAGGAGAGAACACGTGACCACAACCCACGCGGCGCCCGCTCCGGCGCACGAGGTGCCGCCGAGTCCCTACCGGCGCGGCACCGTGCCGAAGGCCGCCATCGTCGCGGGCCTCGGCGGGCTGCTCTTCGGCTACGACACGGGCATCGTCTCGGCGGCGCTCCTCTACGTGACCCCGGAGTACTCGCTCGGAGAGTTCGCACAGCAGGCCTTCGTGGCCGTGCTCCTCGCCGGAGCCATCGTCGGCGTCCTCGTCGGCGGCACGGTGGCGGACCGCTTCGGTCGCAAGCCGACGCTCATCGGGCTCGCGCTCCTCTACACGCTCGGCGCGCTCGGCAGCTCCGCCGTCCCGTGGCTCCCGGTGATCTTCGCGTCCCGCTTCGTGCTGGGGCTGTGCGTCGGCGCCTCGTCGCTGGCCGTCCCCATGTACATCGCCGAGATCGCCCCGGCGAAGGTCCGCGGCCGGCTCGTGTCCTTCAACCAGCTCTTCGTCGCCCTCGGCATCTTCGTCTCCTACCTCGTCGGCTACGCACTCGCGCCGACGCAGTCGTGGCGCTGGATGATCGGGCTGGCCGCCGTGCCGGCGCTCATCATGTTCGTCGGGATGCTCGGACTCCCCGAGAGCCCCCGATGGTTGGCCGCCCGCGGCCAGGTCGAGCGCGCCCGCGGCATCCTCGACCGCCTGCGCCCCGACCCCGCGGAGGTGGCCGGTGAGCTGGGCCAGATCGCCGAGGCCACCGCGCAGGAGCGCGCCGTCTCGTGGCGCAGCCTGTTCGCCTCACGCGGCGTGCGTCGCGGCATCACGATCGGCGTCGTCGTCGCGGCGACCAATCAGCTCGCCGGTGTGAACGCGATCATCTACTACGCGCCGACGATGCTGACACGCGCCGGGTTCGGCGACTCCGCGGCCATTCTCGCCTCGGTCGGGATCGGTGGCGCGTTCCTCCTCTTCACGCTCATCGGCCTGCTACTCGTCGACGTCCTCGGGCGACGCCCGCTGCTCATCGGCGGCACCCTGCTCGTCGCGATCGCCCTCGTCGCCATCGGCGCGCTCTACCTCTTCCCGCAGACCGAACTCATCGGCCAGCTCCTCGTCGTCGGCCTCGTCGTCTACGAAGGACTCTTCGCGGCGAGCCTCGGCATCGCGATCTGGCTCGTCAACAGCGAGATCTTCCCCAATCACGTGCGCGGCAAGGCCTCGTCCTTCGGCACCGTGACCCACTGGGGCCTCGACCTCGTGATCTCCCTCGTCGTGCTCACCGTCATCACGCACCTCAGCGCCACCGTGCTCTTCTGGGCGTTCGCCGTCTTCGCCGTCACGGGAGCCGCCGTGCTCTGGCGCATCCTGCCCGAGACCAAGGGCCGCACCCTCGAGGACATCGAGCAGGAGCTCGAGCACGGCGCCATCACCACCCGCGTCTGATCGCCCCTCACCACCCGATCTCAGGAGACCGCCATGAACCCCATCCGCCTGCGCCCCAACCAGCCCGCCGACCGCCCCTACCGCGGGGGCGCCGGCATCGTCGCCCTGCGCGGCGAGGGGTCACTCGACCGGCACACGCCGGAGGACTTCGTCGCCTCGACGACGACCTGCCACGGCACCGACACCATCGGCCTCACCGTCCTGCCCGACGGCCGCACCCTGCGTGACGCGGTCCAGGCCGAGCCGGTCGCCTGGCTGGGTGCCGAGCACGTCGAGCGGTTCGGCGCCGACACCGGGGTGCTCGTCAAACTGCTGCACACCGGTGAGCGACTGTTCAATCACGTCCATCCGGACGGCGCCTTCGCCCAGCGCCACCTCGACTCGTCACGCGGCAAGACCGAGGCCTGGCTCATCGCCGACACCGGCGATTCACCGACCGGCACCGTGTGGCTCGGGTGGCGGCGCGACGTCGGTCAGGACGAGCTCGCCGACTGGTTCGAGCGCCAGGACGTGACGGCGCAGCTCGACGCGCTCCACGAGATCACGGTTCAGGCAGGCGATTCGCTGTACGTCCCCGCCGGCACGCCCCACTCGATCGGCGAGGGCATCACGATCGTCGAGGTGCAGGAGCCCACGGATCTGTCGATCATCCTGGAGTACGCACCCTTCCCCGCCTTGAGCCGGGAGACCGCGCTCCTGGGGCTCGATGTCAACACGGCACTTGCCGCCGTGCCGACCGGCGCCGTGACATCCGAGCGCCTCGCCGAGCTGCATCGCCGACCGTCTCAGGGTGCGCGCGTGTCGCTGCTGCCGCCGGAGGCCGACGGCTTCTTCCGGGCCGAGCGGCTGACCGTCGCCGGCTCCGCCACGATCGAGCCGGGATTCGCCGTCCTTGTCGTCCTCGAGGGCACCGGCCGACTGCGCTGGGGCGCAGGCGAACTCGAGCTGACCCGCGGGACGACCATCGTCACCCCGCACGGGGCCGGCGCGCTCGACATCGAGGGCGACGTGCGGGTGATCCGCTGCGCTCCACCGCTCCCGAGCGCATGACGACCTCGCGTCGCCCCGGAGCCTGACGCGGCGTCTCACGACCGCTCACGGTCGTGACCTGTGGCGAACGGCGTACGTCAACGTGCTCGCGGCCTCATCCAACGCGGAACGTCGCAGGTCAGCGCCTCGCTCCGGCCAGCCGATCTCGTTCATGTACGTCGTTCGCCACCAAGTCGCAGCCCCCATGCCGATCGCGTCGAGCTCTGCTGCCCGAACACGACAGCCGACCGGGATCGGCATGGTCCAGCATGCGGCAGCCCACACGAAACGGGCCGCACCCCCGAAGGAGTGCGGCCCGCCGCGTAGTTCAGGAAGCTGGGCTCAGAAGCCCATGCCGCCCATGCCACCCATGTCGTCGCCGCCACCGGCAGGCGCGGCGGCCTTCTCCGGCTTGTCGGCGATGACGGCCTCGGTGGTCAGGAAGAGCGCGGCGATGGAGGCCGCGTTCTGCAGTGCGGAGCGCGTCACCTTGGCGGGGTCGATGATGCCGGCCTTGATGAGGTCGACGTACTGACCCGTCGCGGCGTCGAGGCCCTCACCCGCGGGAAGGTTGCGCACCTTCTCCGCGACGACGCCACCCTCGAGACCGGCGTTGACCGCGATCTGCTTGAGCGGAGCCTCGATGGCGACCTTGACGATGTTCGCGCCGGTCGCCTCATCACCGGTGAGCTCGTGCTCGAGCTTGCCGAGCGCAGTGTCACCGGCCTGGATGAGGGCGACGCCGCCACCGGCGACGATGCCCTCTTCGACGGCGGCCTTGGCGTTGCGCACCGCGTCCTCGATGCGGTGCTTGCGCTCCTTGAGCTCGACCTCGGTGGCCGCGCCCGCCTTGATGACGGCGACGCCGCCGGCGAGCTTGGCGAGGCGCTCCTGGAGCTTCTCGCGGTCGTAGTCGGAGTCCGACTTCTCGATCTCGTTACGGATCTGCTTGACGCGACCGGCGATCTGGTCGGCGTCGCCGCCGCCCTCGACGATCGTGGTCTCGTCCTTGGTGACGACGATCTTGCGGGCGGTGCCCAGCTGGTCGAGGTCCGTCGACTCGAGCTTGAGGCCGACCTCCTCGGAGATGACCTGGCCACCGGTGAGGGTGGCAATGTCGCCGAGCATCGCCTTGCGACGGTCGCCGAAGCCGGGGGCCTTGACGGCGCAGACGTTGATGATGCGGCGGATCTGGTTGAGCACCAGCGTCGCCAGGGCCTCACCCTCGACGTCCTCGGCAATGATCAGCAGCGGCTTGCCGGCCTGCTTGGTCTTGTCCAGGAGCGGGATGAGGTCCTTGATCGAGCCGATCTTGGAGTTGACGACGAGCACGTAGGCGTCCTCCAGGACGGCCTCCATGCGCTCGGGGTCGGTGACGAAGTAAGCGGAGATGTAGCCCTTGTCGAAGCGCATACCCTCGGTGAGCTCGAGCTCGAGCCCGAAGGTGTTGCTCTCCTCGACGGTGATGACGCCTTCCTTGCCGACCTTGTCCATCGCCTCGGCGATCATCTCGCCGATCTGGGGGTCAGCGGCGGAGATCGACGCGGTCGCGGCGATCTGCTCCTTGGTCTCGACGTCCTTGGCCATCGAGAGCAGCTCGTCGGAGACGGCCTGGGTGGCCTTCTCGATGCCGCGCTTGAGCGCCATCGGGTTCGCACCCGCGACGACGTTGCGCAGGCCCTCCTTGACGAGGGCCTGGGCGAGCACGGTGGCCGTCGTCGTGCCGTCACCGGCGACGTCGTCGGTCTTCTTGGCGACCTCCTTGACCAGCTCGGCGCCGATCTTCTCGTAGGGGTCGTCGAGCTCGATCTCCTTGGCGATGGAGACACCGTCGTTGGTGATCGTGGGGGCGCCCCACTTCTTCTCCAGGACGACGTTGCGGCCCTTGGGGCCGAGGGTTACCTTGACGGCGTCGGCGAGCTGGTTCATGCCCCGCTCAAGACCGCGCCGGGCCTCTTCGTCGAACGCAATGATCTTGGCCATGTGCGGTGGTTCCTCCCACACGTTGCGGATTAACAGGACCAGGCGATGCCCGCGACGGACGAGCCGCGCCCTTCCCGCGCCGTTTCGCGGCAGGGACGCCGGCCCTCATCGGACCCGATCCGAGACCTTGCTTCACATCCCGGGAGGCCGTAGTGAGACGGAGGCGGACAGGCCAGACCTGGCCGCGGTTATCACTCGGCACCCGAGAGTGCTAACTCAATGATTAGCACTCGACCCCCGAGAGTGCAAACGACGAGGCCGCCGATCACACAGATCGGCGGCCTCGCGCAGCATCGGATGTGGGCGGCTCAGCCCATGCCCAGGCGACGGGCCGTGCGGGCCTTCTGCCGGGAGGAGCGCATGCGGCGCAGCCGCTTGACCAACAGCGGGTCGTGCGCCAGAGCGGCCGAGGAGTCGATCAGCGCGTTGAGCTCCTGGTAGTAGCGGGTGGCACTGATCCCGAAGAGCTCCCGGATCGACTGCTCCTTGGCCCCTGGGTACTTCCACCACTGCCGCTCGAACGACAGGATGGCCACGGCTTGTTCACTGAGGGCCATCGGCCCGTCGACCAGGTCGTGCGACTGCGCTTCGGCCGCCATCGGACTCCATCCTCTCCCCCCGCCTTACGTGCGGGCCTGCTCCAGCTGGTCCGCCGCCCATGGTGCCAGGTAATGACAGAGGTGTCATTCACCCTCGACTCCCGCGAGCCGGGGCGGCTGGCCCGACCGTATCGGCGGGCACCGACAAGATTCACTGCCCCGGCGGCGGGCTGGCCCCTGTCGGCCCGCAGCGATATATCTGCCCCATGACGCCCCGGCATTCGCCAGAACCCTTGACACGTCGACGCCGCTCAGCCAGATTGTCAGGAATGGAATTACATTTCCATATGACGGAATCTAAGAGATTCGCTGGCCCACGGTCCGCCACGACAACAGGGAGGACGTCGCGATGACGACCACGACGCTGGCGCAGTTCAACGCGGCCAGCCCACAGGAGGCCGCGCAGACGCTGCGCCCCTGCCTGCCCATCGACCGCTGGATCGAGGAGATCGTGTCCGGCCGACCCTACGACGACATCGAGTCGGTCGTGGCGAGCGCTCACCTCGCCGCAAGCCCCCTGCGCCCCGACGAAGTGGACGCCGCCCTGGCCCACCACCCGCGCATCGGAGAGCGCGCGGCCGGCGACTCGAGGGAGGCCACGCTCTCGCGCAGCGAGCAGTCCGGGCTGTCGATCGACGAGGAGTTGACCGCTGCGCTGCGCGCCGGGAATGCCGAGTACGAGGCGCGCTTCGATCGGGTCTTCCTCATCCGTGCCGCCGGCCGCAGCACCGCAGAGATTCTCGAACAGCTGACGCGACGCCTGAGCAACGACGACGAGACCGAGTCGGCCGAAGTCGCCGACCAGCTGCGCCAGATCGCCATTCTTCGACTCCAGGGAGCCCTGTCGGCATGAGCCACGCCAGCTTCGTCACCGCCCACGTGCTCGACTCCGTCCGCGGCGCCCCAGCCGCCGGCATCGACGTGCACCTCACCACCGCCGACGGCACCCCGATCGCCCGAGCCCGCACGAACGACGACGGTCGCGTGCCGGAGCTGGGCCCACCGACCCTGGAATCCGGCGTCTACCGGATCACCTTCTCCACCGGCGAGTACTTCGCCGCCCGCGACCAGGCCACGTTCTATCCCAGCGTGACGATCGACTTCAGAGTCGACGCAGCCGAACAGCACTATCACGTGCCGCTCCTGCTGAGCCCGTTCGCCTTCTCCACCTACCGCGGTAGCTGACCCAGGAGCCGGGGCCTTCCCGGCAGCCCACCGCCTGAATTGCACACAACACACTGCAGAGCAGAGATATCCGGGC
The DNA here is from genome assembly GCF_000298215.1 of Kineosphaera limosa NBRC 100340. Lineage (GTDB taxonomy): Bacteria > Actinomycetota > Actinomycetes > Actinomycetales > Dermatophilaceae > Kineosphaera > Kineosphaera limosa. The sequence goes on from NZ_BAHD01000024.1 coordinate 43,918, forward strand.
AAGGAGTCTGATCATGAGCAGCAACGTCATCCTCACCAAGAACCAGTACGGCAAGGCCGAGAATCGCGTAGTGCGGGTCACGCGTGACACGGATCGACACGAGATCATCGATCTCAACGTCACCTCACAACTGCGCGGCGACTTCGCAGGCGCACACCTGCAGGGCGACAACGGCCACGTCGTGGCGACCGACACGCAGAAGAACACGATCTTCGCGTTCGCCCGCGATCACATCGACTCCCCAGAACAACTGCTCCTCAAGCTCGCAAACCACTTCACGAGCGAGTTCGACTGGGTGACCGGCGGTCGCTGGCAGGCCGAGCAGTACGGCTGGAGTCGCATCGACGACAACGACCACTGCTTCTACCGCAGCGCCCCCGAGATCCGCACCGCCGTGCTCGTGCGCGACGGCGACAAGGACGCCCTGATCAGCGGCTTCTACGACCTGACGGTCATGAAGACGACGCAATCCGGCTTCGCCGGTTTCCCCCGCGACCAGTACACGACCCTGGCCGAGACCGACGATCGCATCATGGCCACCGACATCTCCACCCGGTGGCGGTACAACTCGACCGATGTCGACTTCAACGCCTCCTACGACAGCATCAAAGCAACGATCATGACCGCGTTCACCGACCACTACTCGCGGGCGCTGCAGGAGACGCTGTACAAGATGGCGCAGCAGGTGCTGGCCAAGCACTCGGAGGTGGACGAAATCAAGTTCAGCTGCCCCAACAAGCACCACTTCCTGTCCGACCTCTCGTTCTGCGACCTCGACAACCCCGGCGAGGTGTTCTACGCCGCCGACCGCCCGTATGGGCTCATCGAGGCGACCTTCACCCGCGAGGGCGCCCAGTCCGCCGACGAGGCCTGGGTCGGCATCGCCGGCTTCTGCTGAGCGATCCGCCGACGTCCGAAGGAGAGCTGTCTATGGCGACCTCACAAGCCCCCGACGCCGCCGCGCGTCCGGCACCCGCACGGCCCGAGGACGAATACCTCGGCATCGGCAAGAGCCTTGCCTACGGTGCCCAGCACGTGCTGACGATGTACGGCGGCATCATTGCGCCGCCGCTCATCGTGGGCGCCGCCGCCGGCGCCGACACCACCCAGATCGGCCTGCTCGTGGCCAGCTGCCTGTTCGTCGGCGGGCTGGCCACCATCCTGCAGTCCGTCGGGGTGCCGTGGTTCGGTAGCCAGTTGCCGCTGGTGCAAGGCACCTCCTTCGCCAGCGTCGCCACGCTGGTGGCGATCGTGCACGGCGGCAGCGGCATCCAGGCGGCCTTCGGCGCGGTCCTGGCCTCGGCGGCGCTCGGCCTGCTCATCACCCCGGTCTTCGCCCGGATCATCAGGTTCTTCCCACCGGTGGTCACCGGCACGGTCATCACGGTCATCGGCCTGAGCCTCATGCCGGTGGCCGCCAACTGGGCCATGGGCGGCAACCGGCAGGCCGACGACTACGGGTCGATGTCCAACGTGCTGTTGGCCGGCTTCACGCTGGTCGTCGTGCTGGTCCTGTCGCGGGCCAACGTGCCGGCGATCTCGCGGCTCTCGATTCTGCTCGCGATCGTCGTCGGGACCCTGGGTGCGTGGGCCATCGGCATGGCCAACTTTTCCGGAGTGGGGTCGGGACCGGTGTTCGCCGTCCCAACCCCCCTGGCCTTCGGACCGCCGATCTTCGAGGTGGCCGCGATCATCTCGATGTTCATCGTCGTACTCGTCATCCTCACCGAGACCGCCGCCGACATCATCGCCGTCGGCGAGATCGTCGAAACCGACATCGACCGCAAGCGCATCGGCGACGGGCTGCGGGCCGACATGGGCTCCTCGATGCTCGCGCCGTTCTTCAACGGCTTCACCCAGAGCGCGTTCGCGCAGAACGTCGGGCTGGTCGCCATCACCGGCGTCAAGTCTCGGTTCGTCGTCACCGCCGGCGGCGCCATCCTCGTCGTGCTCGGCCTGCTGCCGATCCTGGGCCGCGTGGTCGCGGCGATCCCCACGCCGGTGCTGGGCGGTGCCGGCATCGTGCTCTTCGGCACCGTCGCGGCCGCGGGTATCCGCACGCTGGCCAAGGTCGAGTACGCCGGCAACATGAACCTCGTCATCGTCGCCACGTCGGTCGGGGCCGGCCTCATCCCGATCGCCGCCCCCACCTTCTGGGACAGCTTCCCGACCTGGTGGGGCACGATCTTCCACTCGGGCATCAGCTCGGCGGCGGTCGTTGCCATCCTGCTCAACATCTGGTTCAACGAGATCCGGTTCGCCCGGCAGAAGCCGGGATCGTCGGTGTTCGTCGAGGCCGGGCGGCACATCGACCTCGCCGAGGCCCAGTGGATCCGCAACCTGCGCGAGGGCGACCGCATCGAGAACGGGCGGATCGTCGACAAGGACGGCACCGAGGTGCCGCTGCTCGATGCCGACGGAAAACCCGTGAGACTCGGAGCGGAGCAGTCTGGCCACGACCACTAGGCTGCCGGGAAGATGTCCGCATCCTCGCCGTAAGACCTCGGCCCGACCCGCCGCGCGCGGGTCGGGCCGCTGGCCTGCCGAGCCAACCTGACGTTTCCGACCACCCGCCGACCACAGGAGGACACCCGGTATGGAAAACCCTGAGAAGAACCCGCTGTACGGCCCGGACGTGGACCCCGAAGAGACTGCCGAGTGGATCGAGTCGTTCGAGGGTCTGGTCTCCGAGCGCGGCGCCGAGCGCGCCCGCGAGATGCTCGCCTCCCTCGGTGCCCGCGCGGCTGCTCTTGGTGTCGCTCCGGAGCCGAAGCTAACGAGCGATTACGTCAACACGATCCCCATCTCCCAGGAGCCGGAGTACCCCGGCGACGAGGAGGCCGAGCGCCAGTACAGCCGCTGGATCCGCTGGAACGCGGCGATGATCGTGCAGCGCGCGCAGCGGGCGCACCTCTCCGTCGGCGGCCACATCTCCACGTACGCCGGCGCGTCGGCCCTCTACGAGGTGGGCCAGAACCACTTCTTCCGCGGGCAGGACCACCCCGGTGGCGGCGACCAGGTGTTCTTGCAGGGCCACGCCTCCCCCGGCATGTACGCCCGCGCCTTCATGGAGGGTCGCCTGAGCCAGGAGCAGCTCGACGGCTTCCGTCAGGACCGCTCGGCCGCCCCCAACGGCATCCCCTCGTATCCGCACCCACGGCTCATGCCGGAGTTCTGGCAGTTCCCGACGGTGTCGATGGGCCTGGGCCCGATGAACGCCGTCTACCAGGCGCAGTTCAACCGCTATCTGCACAACCGCGGCATCAAGGACACCAGCGACCAGCACGTGTGGGCCTTCCTCGGTGACGGCGAGATGGACGAGCCGGAGAGCCGCGGCTTCCTGCAGCTGGCCGCCAACGAGCGCCTCGACAACCTCACGTTCGTCATCAACTGCAACCTGCAGCGCCTCGACGGCCCGGTGCGCGGTAACGGCAAGATCGTGCAGGAGCTCGAGGGTCTCTTCCGCGGGGCCGGCTGGAACGTCGTCAAGGTCCTCTGGGGCCGCGAGTGGGACGAGCTGATCGAGAACGACGTGGACGGCTCGCTGGTCAAGATCATGAACGAGATCCCCGACGGCGACTTCCAGACCTACAAGGGCGAGTCGGGCAAGTACGTGCGCGAGGAGTTCTTCGGCCGCTCGGCCGGCGCGCTCAAGCTCGTCGAGGACTGGAGCGACGAGAAGATCTGGTCGCTGCGCCGCGGCGGTCACGACTACCACAAGATGTACGCGGCGTACGCGGCGGCGACCGCGCACCAGGGCCAGCCGACCGTCGTGCTCGCGCACACCGTCAAGGGCTACGGCCTGGGCAGCAACTTCGAGGCGCGCAACGCCACGCACCAGATGAAGAAGCTGACCAACGCCGACCTGAAGCTGTTCCGCGACTTCCTCGACGTGCCGCTGAGCGACAAGGAGCTCGAGGACACCTACAACGTGCCCTACTACCACCCGGGGGCCGACAACGACGCGATCAAGTACATGATGCAGCGCCGCAAGGAGCTCGGTGGCGGCGTGCCGCAGCGCCGCACGAAGACGCGCTCGCTGACCGTGCCGCCGGAGAAGACCTACGACGGGCCGCGCAAGGGCTCGGGCAAGCAGCAGGCGGCCACCACGATGGCGTTCGTGCGATTGGTGCGCGACCTCATGCGCGACAAGGAGTTCGGCAAGCGCATCGTGCCGATCATTCCCGACGAAGCGCGTACCTTCGGCATGGACAGCTTCTTCCCGACCGCCAAGATCTACAACCCGCGGGGGCAGACCTACAAGGCGGTCGACCGCGCCCAGCTGCTGGCCTACAAGGAGTCGGAGTCGGGGCAGCTGCTGCACACAGGTATCAACGAGGCGGGCTCGACGGCGGCGTTCACAGCGGTCGGCACCTCGTACTCCACGCACGGCGAGCCGATGGTGCCGATCTACATCTTCTACTCGATGTTCGGCTTCCAGCGCACCGGCGACTCGTTCTGGGCGGCGATGGACCAGATGGCCCGCGGGTTCGTCATCGGCGCCACCGCCGGGCGCACCACGCTGACCGGCGAGGGCCTGCAGCACGCCGACGGCCACTCACCGCTGCTGGCCTCCACCAACCCGGCCATCAAGAGCTACGACCCGGCGTACGGGTACGAGATCGCGCACATCGTGCGGGCCGGCATGGAAGAGATGTACGGCCCGCAGGCCAAGAACGTCATGTACTACATCACGGTGTACAACGAGCCGATCCTGCAGCCCAAGGAGCCCGAGGGCATCGACGTCGACGGCATCGTCAAGGGGATGTACCGGCTCGCCGAGGGCTCCGGCGACGGCCCCAAGGTGCAGCTGCTCGCCTCCGGCGTGGCCGTGCCGTGGATCATCGACGCGCAGCAGATCCTCGAGCAGGACTGGGGCGTGTCGGCCGACATCTGGTCGGTCACCTCGTGGAACGAGCTGCGCCGCGACGCTCTGGCCGCCGAGAAGCACGCCTTCCTGCACCCGGAGGAGGAGGCGCGCGTGCCGTACGTGACGGCCACTCTCGGTGCCACGCAGGGGCCGGTCGTCGCCACGAGTGACTACGTCTCGGACCTGCCGGACCTCATCCGCCAGTACGTCGACAAGCCGTTCGCATCGTTGGGCGCCGACGACCACGGGTTCTCCGACACTCGGGCCGCGGCTCGCCGGTACTTCCACATCGACAGCCACAGCGTCGTCGTGCGCGCGCTGCAGCTGCTGGCCCAGGAGGGCAAGGTCGACGCCGACGTGCCCCGCCAGGCCGCGGACAAGTACGAGCTGCTCAACGTCAAGGCCGGCAAGTCTGGCAACGCCGGCGGCGACGCCTGAGGCACCCGGCAAACCCCGCCAAAGCTGCGGCCCCGACTCCCACCGGAGTCGGGGCCGCGGCCATTTCGGCAGGCCTGGTCAGCGGAACGGCGGACGTAGGCCGGGGTGCCGGTTGACGTCCTTGTACAGCAGGTACCGGAACGGTTCGGGGCCGCCGGCGTAGCAGGCCTGCGGGCAGTAGGCGCGCAGCCACATGTAGTCGCCGGCCTGCACCTCGACCCAATCGGTATTCAGCAGATAGACGGCCTTGCCCTGCAGCACGTACAGCCCGTGCTCCATGACGTGCGTCTCGGGGAACGTGATGGCGCCGCCGGGCTGGAACGTCACGATGTTGACGTGCATGTCGTGCCGCAGGTCGGCGGGGTCGACGAAGCGGGTCGTGGCCCACACACCGCCGGTGTCGGGCATCGGCGTCGGCTCGACCGCGGCGTCACTGGTCACAAAGGACTCTGGGCGGTCGATGCCCTCGACCTCCTCGTAGCTCTTACGCACCCAATGGAATGTCGCGGTGGCGTCGGAGTCGTTGCGCAGCTCCCAGTCGGACCCGGGCGTCAGAAAGGCGTAGCCGCCCGCCTCCAGGGCGTGCTGCTGACCCTCGAGCGTCAGCGTCAGCGCCCCGTCGACGACGAAGAGCACCGCCTCGGCGCTGCGATCGGTCTCCGGTCGGTCGCTGCCGCCGCCCGGCGACACCTCGACGATGTACTGGCTGAACGTCTCGGCGAAGCCCGTCAGCGGGCGAGCGATGATCCACAGCCGGGTCTCCCGCCAGTGCGGCAGGTAGCTCGTCGTGATGTCGCTCATCGTGCGGGCCGGCAGCACGGCATAGGCCTGCGTGAACGTCGCGCGGTCGGTCGTCAGGTCGGTTTGCGGGGGCAGGCCGCCGCGAGGGGTGTAGTAGGGCATGGCCGGGCCTCATTCGGTTGCTGTCAGGACGTTCTCGGTATCGGACTTGGGTCGGGCCAGCAGCTCGAGGCGGGCGGCGTCGAGCCCGGTGCCCGCGCGCAGTTCCGCCTCGTCGATGGCCCCGCAGGAATAGCCACGGTAGAGGTAGCGGGCCAGGGCGCGCGCGGTGGCGGGCTCGTCCATGACGGCGCCGGCGGTCTTGTGCAGGTAGGCGTGCAGGCGCCCGGTCGCTCGGGCCATGCCCTCGCGGTAGAACGCGTAGTTGGCGATATAGCGGGTCGGCAGGTGGCCGGGGTGCATGTCCCAGCCCTGGTAGATGGCGCCCGTCAGCGAGCGGGTGACGAGCCGATGGTGCAACCGCCAGGCGGCGGCGGTCTGCTCGCGCCCGCCGATCGGCAGCACGTTGGTCGAACCGTCGGACAGGTGCACCCCGGTGCCGGCGACGGCCAGCTGCATGAGCGCTTTGGCCTGGTCGGCCACCGGGTGCTCCATCGACTGGTACTCGGCGCTGACGCCCAGGGAGGCGGAGTAGTCGTAGGTGCCGTAGTGCAGGGAAGTGACCCGCCCGGCTCCGGCGTGCAGAGCCGCGACGACGGGGATGGTGCCGTCGGCGCCGAGGATGAGCTGCGGTGTCTCGACCTGGATTTCGAAACCGATGCGCCCCGGGCTCAGCCGCAGCGCCGACTCCAGGGCGGCGCAGGCGGTGACCATCGCCTCGACCTGGCTGACCGTGCTGACCTTGGGGAGAGTGAGGACGAGTCCGTCGGGCACGTCGCCTCCGTCGGCGACGGCGGAGAGAAAGCGGTCGAGGGTGCGTAGCCCGCGGCGGCGGGTGGGAGCCTCGAAGCACTTGAACCGGATGCCGTAGAACGGCGTGGCGCGGCCGTCGCCGATGGCGGTCTTGAGCTGGTCGGTGGCGCGGGCCAGGTCGGCGTCTTCGGCGTCGTCGCCGCGGTTGCCGTAGCCGTCTTCGAGGTCGATCCGCAGGTCTTCGATCGGCTCGCTCTGCAGTTTCGCGACGACGCGAGGGGCGACCTGCTCCGTGAGCTCGTCGCTCAGGCCGACCTCGCGACACAGCGCGTCGATGCCGCCGAACTCCTCGACGGCCGCGATCGCTTCCTGGCCCCAACGGGCCGGCAGGTCGGCGTCGAAGCGATCGGCGGGCACGTAGACGGTGTGCACAGGCTGGCGGCGGCCGGTCTCGCCGGGATAGGTGCGCTCGAGGAAGGCGTCGGTCGATGCCAGCTGCGCGTCGATCTCGTCGAGCACGGTCTGACTCAGGCTCTGGGGCGGGCTGGACGACATCGGTGACCTTCCGTCAGGAGCAAACATTTTTCCGCTAGATGGACTTTAGTATCCACCAAGCGATACCTTCAATCCATGGTCGTGGATATATCCCCGACCGCCGCCGGCATCCAACGGTGACACCAGCACCGGCGCCGACACGCCGACGACCCCGTCAGTTGCGGGCCAGCTCCCGCCCGAGCACCTCCGCGGCATCGCGCAGCACCGGCAGTGCGCGCGCCGCGAAGCGCAGGTCGACGCGGGCGAGCGGCCCGGACACGCTCAGCGCGATGGGGACCGGGGCGCCCGGCACGGTCAGCGCGTAGCAGCGCACACCGAGCTCCTGCTCCTCATCGTCGACGGCGTAGCCCTGCTCGCGGATCGTCGCCAGGTCGGCGAGCAGCTCCTCGGGCGTGGCATGACTCTTGGGGGTGCGCTGGGGCGCCAGGCCCGTGCGGCTGATAATCCGAGCCACCTCAGCGTCGCCCATCGTGCTGAGCAAGGCCTTGCCGACGCCCGTGTTGTGCAGCGGCACGCGGCGACCCACCTCCGTGAACATGCGCATGGCGTGCGGCGAGGGGCGTTGCGCGACATAGACGGCGCCGTCGCCGTCGAGCATCGCGAGGTTGGCGGTCTCGCCGAGCTCGTCGACGAGTCGCTTGAGCTGGGGCCCCGCGAGGGTGCCGAGCTGCTTGCCGGCTTGCTCCCCCAGGCGGATGAGGCGCGCGCCGAGGGCGTAGTGGCGCGACGGCAGCTGCCGCGCGTAGCCCAGGGCGACGAGCGTGCGCAGCAGCCGGTGGATCGTCGGCAACGGCAGTTGCGATGACGCCGCGAGGTCGCTGAGCGAGATCTCACCGCCGGCGTCCGCGATGATTTCCATCAGGTCGAAAACGCGCTCCACAGACTGGACACCGCCACCCCGAGCCGCGGCGGGGGCCTCCGAGACAGCAGCGGCATCGTCGTTCACTGGCATGGCCCCAGCATATTTCCTTCAGCTACCGCTGTGAGCAGCATCATCGGGTCGCGTAGCGCAGAGTCGAGTCGAGCCGCGGCGACCCCAACCGGTCAGGCCGGTCCGACTCAGTCGCCCACGCTGAAGGGCGCAGGGTTGACAAGCAGTATCCGGCGCTTCTAGCGTTTCCACATAACAGTATTTATTTTCCATATTATGGAATCTGCAGAACCTACCCGAGGAGGGCCTCGTGGCCAGCTACACCGTCAACTGCTCGATCCTGCTGGACTCCGTGCCGTTGCTCCAGCGCCCGGCCGCCGCCGCACAGGCGGGCTTCACGGGAGTGGAGTTCTGGTGGCCCTTCGCCACCGCGGTCCCCTCCGATGCGCAGGTCGACGAGTTCGTCCGATCGATCGAGGACGCCGGCGTGCAGCTGACCGGGCTCAACTTCTTCGCCGGCGACATGCCGGCCGGCGACCGCGGCCTCGTTTCGTGGCAGAGCCGTGCCAGCGAGTTCACCGACAACATCGACGTCGTCGTCGGTATCGGCGAGCGCCTCCGCTGCCGCGCCTTCAACGCCCTCTACGGGCTGCGCAACGACGAATGCTCGCCCCAGGAGGCCGACGAGTTGGGCGTCGAGAACCTCGCCGCCGCCGGCCGGGCCGTGCAGCGCATCGGCGGCATCGTGCTCCTCGAGCCCGTCTCCGGCGCCGAGCAGTACCCGCTGAAGACGGCCGCCGAGACGTTCGCGATCATCGACCGCGTTCGAGGCGCCGGCGTCGACAACGTGCGCTTCCTCGCGGACTTCTACCACCTGGCGGTCAATGGAGACGACGTCGCCGCCGTCGTCGCCGACCACGCGGCGGACTTCGGCCACATCCAGATCGCCGACGCCCCCGGTCGCGGCGAACCCGGCACCGGCGACCTGCCGCTGGCCCAGTGGATCGCCGACTCCCGCACCGGCGGCTACGACGGCTGGATCGGCCTGGAGTACAAGACCGCCGCCGCCGACCCCTTCGCCTGGCTGCCGCGCGACCAGCGCGACCAGCCCGCCTGACCAGGCCCTCCCCCTCCCGACCTCCCGCCTGACCAAGGAGCAAACGTGACTGAAAACAAGCAGACCGTCGCCGTCATCGGCCTGGGCATCATGGGCGGCCCGATGGCCGCCAACCTCGCGACGGCCGGTTACGACGTAGTCGGCTACAACCGCAGCCCGGAGAAGGTCCAGGCCCTGGTCGAGAAGGGCGGCCGCGGAGCCGGCAGTGTCGCCGAGGCCGTCCGCGACGCCGACGTCATCATCACGATGGTCCCCGACTCCCCCGACGTCGAGGAGGTCGCACTCGGCGACGACGGCATCGCCGCCAACGCCAAGGCCGGTGCCATCTGGATCGACGCGAGCACCATCCGACCCGACGTCGCCGTGGCCGTCGCGAAGGCCGCCTCCGAGAAGGGCCTGCGCTGCCTCGACGCCCCGGTCTCCGGCGGCGAGCAGGGCGCAATCGACGCCGCGCTGTCGATCATGGTCGGTGGCGACAAGGGCGTCTTCGACGAGGCCAAGCCCGTACTCGAGGCGGTCGGCAAGACCATCGTCTACGTCGGCCCGAGCGGGTCGGGCCAGACGGTCAAGGCCGCCAACCAGCTCATCGTCGCCGGCACGATCGAACTCGTCGCCGAGGCGCTCGTCTTCCTCCAGGCCTACGGCGTCGACACCGAGGCGGCGATCGAGGTGCTGGCCGGGGGGCTGGCGGGCAACCGCATCCTCGACCGCAAGGCCGCCTCGATGACCGCCGGTGAGTTCAACCCCGGCTTCCGCATCGACCTGCACCACAAGGACATGGGCATCATCATCGCCGCCGCCCGCGAGGCCGGCGTCGCGATCCCCCTCGGCGCGCACACCGCCCAGCTGATGGCCTACGCCCGCCAACTCGGCTACGGCCACCTCGACCACTCCGCCCTCATGTTGCTGGTGCAGCAGCTCTCGGGCCGCGAACAGAAGTAGGAGCACGACCATGCCCAAGATGAGAGCCGTCGACGCCGCCGTGCTCATCATGGAGAAGGAGGGCGCGACCCAGGTCTTCGGACTGCCGGGCGCCGCCATCAACCCCCTCTACTCCGCCATGCGGTCCCACGGCGGGATCAAGCACGTGCTGGCCCGCCACGTCGAGGCCGCCTCCCACATGGCCGAGGGGTACACCCGCGCGGCGCCGGGCAACATCGGTGTCTGCACGGGCACCTCCGGGCCCGCCGGCACCGACATGATCACCGGTCTCTACTCGGCCTCGGCCGACTCGATCCCGATTCTGTGCATCACCGGGCAGGCGCCGATCGCCAAGCTCGACAAAGAGGACTTTCAGGCCGTCGACATCGCCGCCATCGCCGGTCCCGTCAGCAAGTGGGCCGTGACGGTCAAGGAGGGCGCGCAGGTGCCCGGTACGTTCCAGCGGGCCTTCTGGCTGATGCGCGAGGGCCGCCGCGGCCCGGTGCTCATCGACCTGCCGCTGGACGTGCAACTCACCGAGATCGACTTCGACATCGACACCTACGAGCCGCTGCCCGTGGCCAAGCCCGCGATGACACCGGCGCAGGCCAACAAGGTGCTCGACCTGCTCACCGCGAGCCAGCGCCCGGTGCTCGTCGCCGGCGGCGGGATCATCAACGCCGACGCGGCCGACAAGCTCGTGGAGCTGGCCGAGCTGCTGCAGATCCCGGTCATCCCCACCCTCATGGGCTGGGGGATCATCCCCGACAACCACCCGCTGCACGCCGGCATGGTGGGTCTGCAGACCTCCCACCGCTACGGCAACGCGACGATGCTCGAGGCCGACTTCGTGCTCGGCATCGGCAACCGCTGGGCCAACCGGCACACCGGCGCGCTCGACGTGTACACCAAGGGCCGCACGTTCGTGCACGTCGACATCGAGCCGACGCAGATCGGGCGAGTGTTCGCCCCCGACTACGGCGTGGTCTCCGACGCGGGGTTGGCGCTGGACGCGTTGCTGGCCCAGGCGCGCGAGCGTGCGCAGCGCCAGGAGGTGCCCGACTACGGCGTGTGGGTCAAGGACGTCGCGCAGCGCAAGGCGACCCTGCAGCGCAAGACGCACTTCGACGACATCCCGATCAAGCCGCAGCGCGTGTACGAGGAGATGAACCGCGCGTTCGACGCCGACACCGTGTACGTCTCGACGATCGGGTTGAGCCAGATTGCCGGCGCGCAACTGCTGCACGTCTTCCGGCCGCGGCACTGGATTAACTGCGGCCAGGCCGGCCCGCTCGGCTGGACGATGCCGGCGGCGCTCGGGGTGGCCACCGCGCGGCCCGACGCCCAGGTCGTCGCCCTCTCCGGCGACTACGACTTCCAGTTCCTCATCGAGGAGCTCGCGGTCGGTGCGCAGTTCAACATCCCGTACGTGCACGTGCTGGTCAACAACTCCTACCTGGGGTTGATCCGGCAGTCGCAGCGCGGGTTCGAGATGGACTATCACGTGCAACTCGGCTTCGACAACATCAACTCCCCGGAGACGGCGGGCTACGGCGTCGACCACGTCAAGGTCGTCGAGGGGCTGGGGTGCCGGGCGATCCGCGTGACCGACCCGGCCGACCTCGGGGCCGCGCTGGAGGAGGCGAAGGTGCTGGCCGCGCAGCACCGGGTGCCGGTCGTCGTGGAGATCATCCTGGAGAAGGTCACGAACATCTCGATGGGCGGCGTCGGCATCGACACCGTGATGGAGTTCGAGGCGCTCGCCGAGTCCGGTCTCGACGCGCCGACCGCCATCTCCGTCATGGAGTGACGCGCCCTCGGCTCCTCGATATATCTGCGCCCGTCGGGGGCGGTGCGGGTCTCTTGCCGCACCGCCACCCGAAGGGCGCAGCTAGCGTTTCTTCACGCAAACCAGCGACACGACCCGACGAGACCGATCGGAGGGATCCTGGGATGACGCAGGACCCACGCCTTTCCCCCCTCAACTCCCCCGGCCGCGTCCGGGAGCAGATCGCGGAGTACGTGGCGCAGCACGGGCGCCCGGAGCCGGCTGCCGATTCGCCCGCGCGGGCCGATGACGGGCTCGACCTGGTGGTGCGGGGTGCGCAGGTCTTGACGCCGGCGGGTGTCGGCGCGTTCGAGGTCGGGGTGCGCGACGGCCGGATCGTCGCGGTGGAGCCGCTGGGCGCGGGGCTGGTCGGTGACACCGTCCGCGAGCTGGCCGACGACGAGGTGTTGCTGCCCGGGCTGGTCGACGCGCACGTGCACGTCAACGAGCCGGGCCGCACGCAGTGGGAGGGTTTCGCGACGGCGACCCGGGCGGCCGCGGCCGGCGGGGTGACGACGATCCTCGACATGCCGCTGAACTCCATCCCCTCGACGGTCAACGCGCAGGCGCTGGAGTTCAAGCAGCTGGTCGCGGCGCCGCAGGCGTTCGTGGATGTCGGCTTCTGGGGCGGCGCCGTGCCGGGCAACCGCACAGATTTGCGTGAACTGCACGAGGCTGGGGTGTTCGGGTTCAAGTGCTTCCTGCTGCACTCGGGCGTCGATGAGTTTCCGCCGCTGGACGCCGACGAGCTGGAGGACTACCTGACCGGGCTCGCCGAGGTCGGCGGCATGATGATCGTGCACGCCGAAGATAACCTGTCCATCGACCGAGCCCCGCAGGCCGGGGGCGCGGCGTACTCGCGGTTCTTGGCCTCGCGGCCCCGGGGTGCGGAGAACCTGGCGATCGCGACGGTCATCGAGCGGGCCCGCTGGACCGGCGCGAAGGTGCACATTCTGCACCTGAGCAGCTCGGACGCCTTGCCGATGATCCGATCGGCGAAGGCCGACGGCATCGATCTGTCGGTCGAGACGTGCCCGCACTACCTGACTCTGGCCGCCGAGGGCATCCCCGACGGGGCGACCGCGTACAAGTGCTGCCCCCCGATCCGCGAGGGCCACAACAGCGACGCGCTGTGGGAGGGGCTGCTCGACGGCACGATCGACTACATCGCCTCCGACCACTCCCCCTCCACGCTGGACCTCAAGGAGTTGGAGTCCGGCGACTTCGGCGCCGCGTGGGGCGGCATCGCGTCGGTGCAGCTGACCCTGCCGGTCATCTGGACCGCCGCCCGCGAGCGCGGCATCGACCTCGCGCGGGTGGCCCACTGGATGGCGGCCGCCCCCGCGCAGCGCGTCGGCCTGAGTGACAAGGGCAGCATCGAGGTGGGCCGCGATGGCGACCTGGCCGTGTTCGCGCCGGAGGAGTCGTTCACCGTCAAGGTCGCCGAGCTGCACCACCGAAACCCCCTGTCGCCCTACGACGGCAAGCAGCTGTTCGGCCGGGTCCGCAGCACCTACCTGCGCGGCACCGAAGTCGACTTCGAGACCCCCGCCGGCCGGCTGCTGCGCCGCGCCTGACCACCGGCGAACCCCATTTCGCCGTGACCTAGGCGAAGGCACCGCCGTTGGCCCCACTATGGGAGCAGTTCCCCACAGGAAGGGCGGGCTCATGAACGACACCCCGAACGGCAAACGGCGGCTTTCGTCGCTGGTAGCGGGGGCATTGGCCGCGGCGGGCGGGGCGCTGGCCTGGGCCGCGTGGCTGAGCTGGCCGACCGCCGGCACGGACTACCACCCGGCGCAGGTTCTCGCCTGCGCGGGGACCTGCGCCGCCGTTGCCGTCGGGCTCGCCCTGCGCTCCACCCACGGGGCGCTGCTCACCGTTCCGCTGGGCGGCACCATCGGGGTGGCCGTGCCGTGGGCCTGGCGAGCCGCCACCTCCGACGAGACGGGCCTGTGGCTCGTCGGCCTGCTCTTCCTGGTCGTCGGTGTTGGCCTGGGCCTGGCGCTGGTTGTCGGCATCACGGTCGGCATCGCCGACCGCCGGCGCGGGCGCTAGCCCCTCTGCCCTGGGCCCGAGCGAGAGGTCTGCGCCGACGTAGCGACTTCTTGACGTACTGGGGCGACTTCCGGCGCAGGGCGCAAGTCCCTGACCTGCGGTTATGAAAATCGGCCACATCGCGAGTACGTCGAGAATCCGCTACGTCCCCGGCGCCCCGGGGCTGCGCCCCACGGGCTCGCTGATCCGCAGGGCGGCGGTTGGGTAACGTCGCGGGCGTGTCGACATCTGCCAAGCCGCTGCGCGAGCTCGTCCATCCGACATGGGCGGACGCGTTGGAGCCGGTGGCCGACGAGGTGACCAGGCTGGGGGCGTTTCTGCGGGAGGAGCTCGCGGCCGGGCGCGGGTACCTGCCGGGTGGTCAGCACGTGCTGCGGGCGTTCGAGCGGCCGCTGCCCGACGTGCGGGTGCTCATCGTCGGGCAGGACCCGTATCCGACGCCGGGGCACGCGGTCGGGCTGTCGTTCTCCGTGGCGCCCGACGTACGGCCCATCCCCCGCAGCCTGGTGAACATCTACCAGGAGCTGATGAACGACCTCGACGTCGCTGCACCGAGCAACGGGGATCTGTCGCCGTGGGCCGATCAGGGGGTCATGCTGCTCAACCGGGTGCTCACCGTGCGGCCCGGCGCTCCGGCCAGTCACCGCAAGAAAGGGTGGGAGGCCGTGACCCAGCGCGCCATCGAGGCGCTCGCGCAGGCCGGCACCGACGGGCAGCCGCTCGTCGCGATCCTGTGGGGTCGCGATGCCCGCGACCTGGCTCCGCTGCTCGCGGACGTGCCGCGGATCGAGAGCGCGCATCCCTCGCCGCTGTCGGCGCGCTCCGGCTTCTTCGGGTCGCGGCCCTTCAGCCGCGCCAACGAGTTGCTCGCCCGTCAGGGCGCCAACCCCGTCGACTGGAGGCTGCCGTGATCACCACCCGCGACTGGGGCAGTTACGTCGCCATCGGCGACTCCTTCTCCGAAGGCATGTCCGATCCCGACCCTGCGCGGCCGGGCACCTACATCGGGTGGGCCGACCGGCTGGCGGGCGCGCTGGCGGTCGACGCCGCCGAACACGGCCGGGAGTTCAGCTACGCGAACCTGGCCATCCGGGGCCGCAAGCTCGCCGATATCACCGACCGCCAGCTCCCGCTGGCGCTCGAGCTACGGCCCGACCTGGTGAGCATCGTGGGCGGCGGCAACGACATCCTGCGCCCGCGGGCCGACATCGAGGCGCTCGCCGCCCGGCTGGAGCAGGCCGTCGCGGCCATCCGCGCGACCGGCGCCGACGTGCTGCTGGCGACTCCGACCGATCCGCGCGAGGCACCGCTGCTCAAGCACATCCGCGGCCGCAATGCGATCTTCACCGCGCACATCTGGGCCATCGCGCGCCGCCACCGCTGCGGGGTCGTCGACCTGTGGGGCAACGACGCGCTGCGCGACTGGCGCATGTGGGGCCCGGACCGCATCCACCTGTCGACGGCCGGTCACGAGCGGGTCGCCGCGTCCGCGCTGGCCGCTCTAGGGCACGGCGAACCCGACGGCGCCTGGGGCGTGCCGATGCCGGGCAAACCCTCCCCCAACCGCTCCGAGCAGCGCCGATCCGACCGCGAGTGGGCCCGCGCCTACCTCGGCCCCTGGGTGCGGCGTCGCCTCACCGGCCGGTCGAGCGGCGACGGCCGAGACGCCAAACGCCCCACGCTCGCTCCGATCGGCACCTTGCAGCCCTGACGCCCGGCGTCGCGGACAACAGCGCCCAGCGCGGCATTCGAGCGGATGCGCGCCGGACCGCCCGGGCTCCCTAACCTCGTAGGTGTGAACGCGAACCTGGATCACCCCAAGCGGCAATGGCTGCTGGAGGAGTTGCACGCCCGCACCGCCCCGCGCGTGCAGGCGCCCGTGCGCGTCATTCACCTCGCGCTGAAGCAGCCCGCCAACGCCGCCGGTCGCGACCGAAACGCCGACCTGCGTCAATTGATCGCCCTTCAGGGTTCGCCGGACCGAAATCCCGCCCCCGTGGCCGCGGTGTCGACCGAGGACTCCACCCCGTTGCAGGCGACCCCCGACCCGGAGTTGAGCTCGGACCCCGGCCCCACGTCGGGCCTCTCAGCCATCCCGGCGGCACAACGGCGGCAGGCCGTGTTCGACCGAGGCGGCTACACGATCACTTGGCACAACCACACCGAGTACGCCGGCTACACGGCCGTCCAGACGCAGGCGGAGAGCCCACCGTTCACGGCCGACCCCGATGACGTCTTTCCACCGGAGTGGGAGAGCGCCGATGCCGCGGACCGGATCGCCGCCGTGGTCGTCGAGGTACGCGCGATGCCGGCCGACCGCGAAGCCTGCATCGCCGGGCTCCCGCAACTGCTCGACTCGCGCAGCATCTGCGTGATGCCGGTGCTCGACGGAGAGGGCATCCTCGCCGGTGACTTCCGCGAGGACACGCACGGCTTCACCCGGTTCATCCTCTATGTCACCCCCACCGAGAGCCCCGGCCGCGTCGGGCGCACCATCCAGCACGTTCTCGACCTGGAGACCTATCGCTCGCTGGCCATGATCGGCCTGATTCGCAGCCAGGAGCTCAGCGCGCGGCTCAATCGCCTCGACCCGCGGCTCTTGGAGTTGGTCGATGACCTGGACAACAGCAACCGCCCGGCGGAGGAGGTGTTGCACGAATTGCTCACCGTGACCGCCGAGCTCGAGTCCCTGGCGACGGCGTCGGACTTCCGTTTCGGGGCGACGGCCGCCTACAACGCCATCGTGGAGGACCGGCTGGCCGCCCTGGGTGACGACCGCTTTCACGCGCGCCTGGACTTTCGGGAGTTCCTGTCGCGCCGGTACCGACCCGCGATCCGCACGGTGGCCTCGACCGAGCGGCGGCTCGGGCGGCTGCTCGAACGCTCCGGCCGCGCCGCCGAGCTGCTGCGCACGAAGGTCGACGTCAGCCGCCGCGCCCAGAACCAGGCGCTGCTGACCGGCATGGACGCCCGCGCCGAGACCCAGCTGCGGCTGCAGCACACCGTCGAGGGCCTGTCCGTCGTCGCCATCAGCTACTACGCGCTCGGCCTGCTGGGCTACCTGTTCGCTCCGCTGACCGAGGCGCTGGGCATCGAGAAGATCTGGCTCATGGCTGCCGCGACCCCGCTGGTCGTGCTCATCGCCTGGCTGGGGATGCGGTGGATTCGGATCCGTATTCACCGGTCCGTCGGGCGTCGGCACGAGTGACCGCCGGTCCTGTGGCGGCAAGCGAGGGTCAGGTGCGGGCCAGCTCCTCGCGGAGGGCGGCGGCGAAGGCGTGGATGTCCTCGAGCGTGGTGTCGAAGGAGCACATCCAGCGCACCTCGCCGGTCGCCTCGTCCCAGATGTGGAACGGGTAGCGGGCCTGCAGGCGCGGCGTGACGTCCGGCGGGATGATCGCGAACACCGCATTGGCCTGCGGCTCGCGGGTCAGCTGCACGCCGTCGATCGTCCGGACCGCGTCGGCCAGCGCCGCCGCCATGAGGTTGGCGTGCGCTGCGTTCGTGCGCCACAAGTCGTCGTCGAACAACGCCAACAGCTGCGCCGACGTGAACCGCATCTTGCTCGCCAACTGTCCATCCAGCTTGCGCACGAACAGCGGCCGGCTCACCGCCTCCGGATTCAGCACCAGTACCATCTCCGCGCCCAGGCAGCCGTTCTTCGTGCCGCCGAACGACACCACGTCGACCCCGACATCCGTCGTGATCGCCCGCAACGGCACCCCGAGCGCCACCGCCGCATTCGCCAAGCGCGCACCATCCAGGTGCACCCGCAGGCCCTTGTCATGCGCATGCGACACAAGAGCGGCCAGCTCGTCGACCGTGTACACCGAGCCCAACTCCGTGCTCTGTGTCACCGACAGCACGCTCGCCTGCGCATGGTGCTCATCGCCGTAACCCCAGGCCACGGTGTCCACGAGCTCCGGCGTCAGCTTGCCGTCCGGCGTGTCCACCGGCAGGAGCTTGATGCCCGCCAGCTTCTCCGGCGCCCCGCACTCGTCGATGTTGATGTGCGCACTGCGCGCACACACCACCGCATCCCACCGTTGTACCAACAGGTCGAGACAAACGACGTTCGCGCCGGTGCCATTGAACACGGGGTACGCCTGCGCCCGCTCACCGAAATGGAAGCGCACCGCCTCCTGCAACGCCGTCGTGTAGGCGTCGGCACCGTACGCCGTCTGATGCCCGCCGTTGGCGACGATCAGCGCCTCCAGCACCTGCGGGTGCACCCCCGCCGCGTTGTCGCTGAGAAACCCGCGAAAGTCCGGATCGTGCCTGCGCACCATCCACGTCGGGCTCGCGGCGTGCGGCACCCCGGTCGAGCGAATCTGGGTCAGGTCGGACACAGGAGAACTCCGTTTCTCATCGACGAGTGGGGACGGCTCACACCGGCACGGCCATCACACTGGCACGGCAGCGAGCGCCTCCGCCCGCGGCGCCCCGGTGATCCCGCGCGTCCCGGCGATGACCGGGGCAAGCTTGGTGCGCAGCGCCTCGAAGAACACGTTGAGCGGAAACTCGTCCGGCTGCACCAGGTCGACCAGGCCCTTCGGCGGGCCCTCCAGCGGCAGCGCATCCGGACCCTTGGCCCACACCGACCGCGGATGCGGCGCGACATAGCTGGTGACGAACTCGTACGCCGCGATCCAGTGGCCCACCTTCGAGCGGTCGATGCCGTCGCGGTACAGCGTCTCCACCTCGTCGCACAACGCCACCACGACCTCCGGCACCCGCCGCCAGTCGAACGTCAGCCGGTTGTCGGTCCACCGCAGCGCGTCGTGCTTGTGCAGGTACGCGAACAGCAACTGCCCGCCGAGCCCGTCGTAGTTGCGCACCCGGTCGCCAGTGATCGTGAAGCGGAAGATGCGGTCGAACACGATGCCCTGCTGCACCCCGCGCGCGAACGGCTGCCCGCGCGTCTCCAGCACCACGGCCTGCCGGAACGTGTTGAGGTCGCAGCGCAGCTCCTCGAGGGCGTACATCCAGAACGGCATCCGCTGCTTGATCATGAACGGGTCGAACGGCAGGTCACCGTGGCTGTGCGTGCGGTCGTGGATGAGGTCCCACATCGCGAAGACCGACTGCGCCAACTGCTGGCTACCCACCAGCCGCTCGGCGTCCGGCGGCAGATCCAGCTTCAGCAGCCGCGCGGCCGCGTCGGTGACGGCCCGGAAGCGCGCCGCCTCCCGATCGGAGAAGATCGCGCCCCACGTGAACTGCGGCACCTCTCGCACGGCGACGGTCTCGGGGAAGAGCACCGCCGAGTTGGTGTCGTAGCCGGAGGTGAAGTCGATGAAGTTGATCGACAGGAACGCCGGATTGTCGAAGTCCGCTTCGACGTCGGCCAGCCAGTCGGGCCACAGCACCGAACAGAGCACCGCCTCGACGTTGCGATTCGGGTTGCCGTTCTGGGTGTACATCGGGAAGACGACGAGGTGCACCAGCCCGTCGCGGCGGTGCCGCTCGGGGCGGAACGCGACGAGGCTGTCGAGAAAGTCCGGCACCCCGAAGCCGGCGTCGACCCAGCGCCGGAAGTCGACCTGCACCGCCGCCAGATACTCGGCGTCGTGCGCGAACTCCGGTGCCAGCGCGGCGATCCCGGCGACGATCCGCTCGACGAGGGCGCGGGCGGCGTCGTGCTGGGCGGCGTCGGGGATCGAGCCGTCCTTGACCTGCAGCGGCCGCAGCTCCTCGACGGCAGCCTTGAGGTCGAGCCACCGCGGGTCGGCGGCGAAGTCGGCGCCCGGCACCGGCGCTTCCTGCCCGCCGCCGGCGCCGGCGGCCCAGGTCACGGCGTTGACCCAGAGGGCGCGGTGGTCCAGCTCGTCGATCGAGTCGTCGCCGAAGAGGTCGGAGTCGGTGAACACGACGACCCGCCCGGAGTCGACGTTCGCGGCCACGGCGAGCGGCGCGGCGGGCGGGTAGGCGGCCGGGCTGGTGCGACCGAGCACCCGCACGTCGGCGGCGCCATCGACCTCCAGTGCCCCGGCGCGGTAGAAGCATGCCTGTGCGACCCCGGCGAGCAGACCCTGCCCGGGCTCGGCGTCGGCGGAGAAGTCGGCGAGCACCCACGCGGAGACGCGGTTGTGCCGGCTCGTGCCGTCGTGGCAGGTCAGCGAGGCGACACGCAGCCCGAAGCGTTCCAGCAGCTCGTTGAGGTTCGTGCCGTACTTGTCCTGATCGCACTCGGCGAGCACGACGAGCCCACCGCCGCCGCGCACGAACGCCTCCACGGCATCCAGCTCGGCGGGCCCGAACACCGGTGACCCGGAGCCGGAGGCCCGCTCGGCCTCCGCGGCCGCCGGGTGCGCAATGACCAGCACGTCCCCGTCGAAGGAGCCGGCGTCGAACTCGCCCGCCGTGTGGGCGACGACCTCGAATCCGCGCGTTCGCAGCGCCGCCGCGGCAGCACTGTAGGAGGCGTCCGCCGGCTGCGCGGGGTTGATGCGCGCGGCGACCTCCTCATCCAACGACCACGCGTTGCTGTGCGATTCGTCGAACAGCACGCGGGGGAAAATGCGGACCGGCTCGGTAAGCACGAAGGACCTCCTCAAGGGGTGTGAGTGGGGGTTACCCTCCACGCTAGCCGGGCCCACCAAATCCTGGGGCCAGCGCCACGAAAGCGCCCGTCTTCGGGGCGCGTGCCGCTTACCACCTGAGTTACGGTGAGCCCCAACGACGGTTCGATGAGCTGGAGGCGTCATGTCGATAGCGAAGACCTTCCTCGAGTGGCCGGTGCTGCGCCAGGTGCGCACGGGCGACTTTCTCGGGCGCGGCCCGGCGGTCACCTCGGCCAAGACGCGCGCCAAGCACCCGCGCACGCAAGACGCCGACACGGTCGCCCAGTCCGTCTGCCCCTATTGCGCGGTCGGCTGCGGGCAGAAGGTCTACGCGAAGAACAACCGGGTCATCGCCATCGAGGGCGACCCCGACTCCCCCGTCTCGCGCGGTCGGCTGTGCCCCAAGGGCGCGGCCAGCGAGCAGCTCGTCAACTCCCCCACCCGCGTCACAAAGGTGCGCTACCGGGCCCCCTACGCCACAGACTGGAGCGACCTGGATGTCGACACAGCCGTCGACATGATCGCCGACCGGATGATCGAGACCCGGCGCCGCACCTGGCAGGACACCGACGAGGCGGGCCGCAAGCTGAGCCGCACCATGGGCATCGCCTCCCTCGGCGGCGCGACGCTGGACAACGAGGAGAACTACCTCATCAAGAAGCTGTTCACCAGCTTGGGAGCAGTGCAGATCGAGAACCAGGCGCGTATTTGACACAGCGCCACGGTCCCCAGTTTGGGGTCCTCGTTCGGGCGTGGCGGTGCCACGCAGTTCGTGCAAGACATGGCGAACAGCGACTGCATCATCATTCAGGGATCGAACATGGCCGAATGCCATCCGGTCGCCTACCAGTGGGTCACCGAGGCCAAGGCGCGCGGGGCCCGGATCATCCACATCGATCCGCGGTTCACGCGCACGTCGGCGGTCGCTGACCGGCACATCCCCATCCGGGTCGGCTCCGACATCGTCTTCCTCGGCGCGCTCATCAACCACGTGTTGACCAACGAGCTGTACTTCCACGAGTACGTGCGGGCGTACACCAACGCCACGAAGCTCGTCTCCGACCAATTCCTCGACACCGAAGACCTCGACGGCGTCTTCTCCGGCTACGACCCGACCACCGGCGCGTACGACCCGACGAGCTGGCAGTACGACGCCGACGGCGAGCGCGACGAGACGATGCAGGACCCGCGGTGCGTGCTGCAGGTGCTGCGACGGCACTTCGCCCGCTACACCCCCGAACTCGTCACACAGATGTGTGGCATCAGCCTGGCGGACTTCCAGTACGTCGCCGATTCGCTCGTCGCCAACAGCGGCCGCGAGCGCACGACGTGTTTCGCGTACGCCGTCGGGTGGACCCAGCACACCCTCGGTGCCCAGTTCATCCGCACCTCCTGCATCCTGCAGTTGCTGATGGGCAACGTCGGACGTCCCGGCGCGGGCATCATGGCGCTGCGCGGGCACGCCAGCATCCAGGGCAGCACCGACATCCCGACGCTGTTCAACCTGCTGCCCGGCTACCTGCCGATGCCCAACGCCGAGAAGACCAACGACCTGCGGTCCTACATCGAGGCCATCGCCCCCAAGAGCCAGAAGGGGTTCTGGGCCAACGCCGACGCGTACACCGTGAGCCTGCTCAAGGCCTGGTGGGGCGAGGCGGCCCAACCCGAGAACGACTTCGCGTTCGACTACCTGCCGCGGGTCAACGGCTCGCACAACACCTACGCCACGGTCATGGGCATGCTCGCGGACACGGTCGAGGGCTACTTCCTGCTCGGCCAGAACCCCGCGGTCGGCTCCAGCCACGGGCGGATGCAGCGGATGGGGATGAGTCACCTGAAGTGGCTCGTCGTGCGCGACCTGCAGCTCATCGAGTCGGCCACGTTCTGGAAGGACGGCCCCGAGATCGCCACGGGCGAGATGGTCACGCAGGAGATCGGCACGGAGGTGTTCTTCCTGCCGGCCGCGACCCACGTGGAGAAGGCGGGCACGTTCACCCAGACCCAGCGGATGCTGCAGTGGCGCCACCAGGCGGTGCAGCCGCCGGGCGACGCCCGCAGCGAGCTGCAGTTCTTCCACGACCTGGGCCGGGCCATCCGGGCCAAGCTCGCCGGCTCCGACGACCCGCGCGACCGGCCGCTGCTCGACCTCACGTGGGACTACCCCACCGACGAGCACGGCGACCCCGACCCGGAGGCGGTGCTCGCCGAGGTGAACGGCTTCCACCTGAGCGGGGAGCAGGCCGGCACACCGCTGGACAGCTTCATGCAGATGAAGGCCGACGGGTCGACCAGCGGCGGCTGCTGGATCTACTCCGGCGTCTTTGCCGGTGGCGTCAACATGTCCGCCCGCCGCACGCCCGGTCGCGACCAGAGTTGGGTTGCGCCCGAATGGGGTTGGGTG
This sequence comes from Kineosphaera limosa NBRC 100340, assembly GCF_000298215.1. Taxonomy (GTDB): domain Bacteria; phylum Actinomycetota; class Actinomycetes; order Actinomycetales; family Dermatophilaceae; genus Kineosphaera; species Kineosphaera limosa. Next base: position 67,193 of record NZ_BAHD01000024.1, read on the forward strand.
TGGCCGCTCAACCGGCGCATCCTGTACAACCGGGCCTCGGCCGACCCCAACGGGGTGCCGTGGAGCGAGCGCAAGGCCTACGTGTGGTGGGACGAGGAGGCGAGCAAGTGGGTCGGTCACGACGTGCCCGACTTCCCCGTCGCCAAGTCGCCGCACTACCGCCCGGAGCCCGGTGTCGGCGGCCCCGACGGCCTGGCGGGCGACGACCCGTTCATCATGCAGGCCGACGGCAAGGGGTGGCTGTTCACCCCCAAGGGCATGATCGACGGCCCGATGCCGACGCACTACGAGGCGCAGGAGTCGCCGGTGTCCAACGCGCTGTACGACCAGCAGCGCAGCCCCACGCGGCACGTCTACCCCCGCAAGGACAACCTCTCGGCGCCCTCGGCCGGGGAGGCCGGAGCGCAGATCTACCCGTACGTCTTCACGACCTACCGCCTCACCGAGCACCACACGGCCGGCGGGATGAGCCGGTGGCTGCCGTACCTGTCGGAGCTGCAGCCGGAGTTCTTCTGCGAGGTCTCACCGGCGTTGGCGGCCGAGCGGGGCTTGGAGAACGGTGGCTGGGCGACGATCATCTCTGCGCGCTCGGCGATCGAGGCCCGAGTGCTGGTCACCGACCGGATGACGCCGCTGGTCATCAACGGTCGCACCGTGCACCAGGTCGGGCTGCCCTATCACTGGGGCGTCGGCGGCGGCGATCCGTGCGTCTCCGGCGACGCGGCGAACGACCTGCTCGGGGTGACTCTCGACCCCAATGTGCACATTCAGGAGAGCAAGGTCGCCTCGTGCGACATCCGTGCCGGGCGGCGCCCCCAGGGTGAGGCGCTGCTGCGGCTCGTGCAGGAGTACCAGTCGCTGGCGGGGCTCACCACGGCGACCGGCAACCGGCTCCGCAGCGCCGATGCGCACCCGCAGGGTGATCCGCGCCCACAGGACGTCGTGTTGTCGCGGGAGAAGTCAACACAGGACGGTGAGGGCTCGTGACCTTCTGGCAGACCCAGTTGTCGGGTCCTACCGACCCGTCGCGCGACGCGAACTGGCCCGATCCGCCGCCGCGCAAGGGCTTCTTCACCGACACCTCGATCTGCATCGGCTGCAAGGCCTGCGAGGTGGCGTGCAAGGAGTGGAACCACGTACCCGACGACGGCTTTCGCATGTTGGGTTCCAGCTACGACAACACCGGTTCGTTGGGCGCCAGCACGTGGCGGCACGTCGCGTTCATCGAGCAGACCTCCGACCGGATCGCCGCCGCGCGCGAATCCGGACGAAAGCTCGTCGAGTTGGGGATGCCGTCCGTCGGGCCACCCGCAGACGCGCACCCGGCGCCGCTGCGGCGGGCCACGGCCGTCGACGTCTCCGGCGCTGCGCCGACCGGCCTTCCGCTCGGCGGCCCCGGCACCCGCGTCCCGGAGACCGATGGGTCGGCCGGGTCGGGCGGCGCGGCGGTCGGTCCAGGAGTCAGCGAGCAGCAACTGGAGGCGGCTCGTGAGGCCGCGTTGGCGGCGCAGGCGGCCGGGACGATCCCGGACTTCCGCTGGCTCATCGCCTCCGATGTGTGCAAGCACTGCACGCACGCCGGGTGCCTCGACGTGTGCCCGACGGGGTCGCTGTTCCGCACGGAGTTCGGCACGGTCGTCGTGCAGGACGACATCTGCAACGGCTGCGGCTACTGCGTGGCCGCCTGCCCCTTCGGCGTCATCGAGCGGCGCGACCGGCCGGGTGGCAAGCACGGCGGTAAGCATGGTGACAAGCACGGCAAGGGCGGCGGCACCGCGGTACTCAACGAGGGCATCGCCCAGAAATGCACGCTGTGTTACGACCGGATCGGCGTCGGTGAGCAGCCGGCGTGCGCAAAAACCTGCCCCACGACCTCCATTCAGTTCGGCGACCTCGACGAGATGCGGGCGCGGGCTCAGGAGCGCGTCGAGACGCTGCACGCCAAGGGCTTCACCGAGGCGCGGCTGTACGGCCACGACGAGCACGATGGGGTCGGCGGCACCGGTTCGGTCTTCCTGCTGCTCGACGAACCCGAGGTGTACGGCCTGCCGCCGGACCCGGTCGTCACGACGCACGACCTGCCCGACATCTTCCGCAAGGCGGGCTACGCGGGCCTGACCATGCTCGGGGTCGGCATCGTCTCGTTCGCCACGGCCGCAGCGACCGCCGCAGCACAAGGATGGAGGCGCGGATGACCACCGGCAACTCGCAGGCTTCGACCACGGCCTACGGCGAGGCGGTCACGTTCACTCCGCGCGTGGGTCAGGTGCAATTGCGCGGACCGGCCGACGACCCGGTCGGCGAGGGGCCTGCTGGCACTGGGCGCGACGGGCGCAGGGGCGGTCGCCGGCGCAAGCGGCAGCGCGACGACGTCATGGTGCCGCAGGCGCAGTTCTCCTCGTACTACGGGCGGCCCATCGTCAAGCCGGCGCCGTGGTCGTGGGAGATCCCGGCCTACCTGTACCTCGGCGGCCTGGCGGCGGGGTCCGCGCTGGTCGCCTCCGGTGCGGAGATGACGGGGCGCCGCGAGCTGCAGCGCAACGCCCGACTCATCGCGCTCGGGGCACTCGGCGGCAGTACCGCGGCGCTCGTCTCCGACCTGGGCAAGCCGAGCCGCTTTCTCAACATGATGCGGACGGTCAAGCTCACGTCGCCGATGTCGGTGGGCTCGTGGATCCTCGCGGGTTTCGGCACGTTCACCGGCATCGCGGCCTTCAGCGAGGTCATGCACGAGGTGTTGCCGCCCGACGTTCCGGGGCGTCAGCTGTGGCCGATCGGCGACCGGCTGACCTCCATCGGCGCCGCGATGTTCGCCCCGCCGCTGGCCGCCTACACGGCGGTGCTGTTGGCCGACACCGCCACCCCGACCTGGCACGCCGCCTACCGCGAGCTGCCGTTCGTCTTCGTCGGTTCGGCCCTGGCCTCGGCGGGCGGCGCCGCGATGATCACGACCCACCCGGATCAGACCGCGCCGGCCCGCACCGCCGCTGTCGTCGGCTCCGTGCTGGAGTTGAGCGCCCACCAGATCATGGAGCGCCGGATGGGCATGCTCGCCGAACCACTGCACGAGGGTCGGCCCGGAAAGCTGCTGACCGCCGCCAAGGCACTGACCGTCGCGGGGGCCGCGCTGACCGTCGTCGCCGGCCGCCGCCGACCGCTGGCCGCGCTGGCGGGGGTCGCCCTCAACGTCGGCTCCGCCCTGACCCGGTTCGGGGTCTTCTACGGCGGCATCGCCTCGGCCAAGGACCCCAAGTACACGGTCATCCCCCAGCGCCAGCGGCTTGCCGAGAAGCAGGCCGCTCTCGCCCACGAGCAGCACAAGCAGCAGGAGCAACTCGGAGCCCACGATGACGCGCGATTCCAATACGGCCGGGGCGGCGCAGCAGGGCGTTGACGGCGCCGGCCGGGGCCGACGTGTTCCCGACCGTCGCCTCATGCTCGTCGGCGGCATCCTCGTGCAGGTCGCCCTCGGCGGCGTCTACGCCTGGAGCACATTCGCCGCGGCGTTCAAGTCCGATGAGTCGACGCTGCACCTGAGCGCTCTGCAGGCGAGCCTGCCGTTCCAGATCGCCATCGGCATGATCTTCGTCGGCACCTTCATCGGCGGCCGCATCCAGGACGCCCGCGGCCCCCGCGTCGTGGCGCTGGCCGGCGTCGTCATCTACGCCCTCGGCATCATCCTCAGCTCGTTCGCGCGCGAGCCCGGGCAACTGTGGCTTCTGCTTGTCGGCTACGGAGTGCTCTCCGGGTTCGGTCTCGGGCTGGCGTACATCGTGCCGATCGCTTTGCTGCAGAAGTGGTTTCCCGACAAGCCTGCGCTCATCACGGGCCTGGCCATCGGTGGCTTCGGCCTCGGCGCGGTCATCACCTCGCCGATGGCCCAGGTGCTCATCGGCAACAACCCGCAGACTCCTGCCGCGGCCTTTCTGCCGCTGGGTCTGGCCTACCTGGTGGTCGGAGTGCTCGGCGCCGCCGCCTTCAAGAACCCGCCGTCGGGCTACTCGGTGGCCGCAGCACACGATGCGTCCGAGCCTTCCGCAGAGGCGGGCCAGGCATCGTCGCGCCGCGACTTCACCCAGGCCGAGGCGCTGGCGACGCCGCAGTGGTATCTGCTCACAGCGATCCTCACCTTGTCGGTGATGACCGGCATCTCGTTGGTGTCGGCGGCCGCGGGCTCAGCCGCCGCGATCGCGGGCTTCACCGCCGCGGGCGCCGCTACCCTCGTCGGAGTTCTCGGTCTGTTCAACGGCGCGGGCCGCATCCTGTGGGCGTGGATCTCGGACCGGATCGGCAAGATGCCCGCGTTCGTCGGCATCCTGACCATCCAGGGCCTCTGCCTCATCGCCATCCCGCACGCGAGCGCCGGCTGGCTGTTCGTGCTGCTCGCCGCGATCATCTACACCTGCTATGGCGGTGCGTTCGGGGCGATGCCCTCGACCGCCGGGGCTTTTTTCGGAGTCGCCAACGCCGGCTCGATCTACGGCCTCATGCTCATCGCGTGGAGCCTCGGCGGCGTCGCCGGGCCGCTGCTGTCGACGTGGCTCATCGGCGCGGACGCCAACTACACCTTGGCGTTCACGACCGTCGGCATCATCGGCGTGGCCGCCGCGATCCTGCCACTGATCACCAAGCCGCCCAAGCGACCGGCCGACGCCTGAAGCGTGGCCATGCCTGGCGGCATGGTCCGGCCAGAGGCATGAGCAGACCGGCTGGTCAGTTCGAGTGGTCAGCTCGGCAGGTCGGCCCCGGCGGCCAGGTGGGCGGCCAGCCACAGGCGCGCCTGGAGAGCATTGCGTGGGCCGGCGCTGATCAGAGCGCGGCCCAGCAGGTCGAGTTCGGAGCCCGGATAGCCGTACGTCGCCTCCAGCGTGCCGCCGGCCCCGGTCCGGGAGGCGAGCACGACCGGCTTGGTCGCGGCGATCGCCGCCAGCATCGGCACGAGCGGGGAGGGCACATGCCCGCCGCCGACCCCCTCGACGACCAGGCCGTCGGCAATGGTGGCCAGCGCCTCGACCTCCGCCGCCGCCGTGCCCTGGGCCACCCGCAGGATCGGCACGGATGGCCACACCGCATCCGCGGGCACCGGGATCGGCGGATCGGAACGCACCGGGTACGCCCAGATCCGCACCCGGCCCTCGACGACCCGGCCGATCGGTCCCACGCCCGGCGAGGTGAAGGCGTGCGGGGCGCTTGAGTGCGACTTGGCCACGTGGGCGGCAGCGTGGATCTCGTCGGCGAGCACCACGAGCACCCCGAGACCGCGCGCGGCCGGGTCGGCGGCGACCCGCACCGCCGACAACAGGTTGGCGGGGCCGTCGGCACCAGGGCTCGACGGGGTGCGCATCGCCCCGGTGACCACGACCGCAATCGGGCGGTCGGCGAGCAGGTCGAGTAGGTAGGCGCTCTCCTCGATGGTGTCCGTGCCCTGCACGACGACGACGCCGTCGCAGGTCGCGCCGTCGAACTCAGGGCCCTGCGACGGCTCGGCGGCCTGCGCGATGGTCGCGGCCACCTGGCGCAGGTCGTCGGGTGTCAGGTCGCACGACGGCTTCTGCAGCAGGGAGCGCACGTCGAGGTCGGCGACCTGCGACAGCTCCGGGACCGCAGCGACGAGGTCCGCGCCGGTCAAGCTTGGCACCGCGCCGCCGCCGGACCCGGCGTCCGAGGGCACGGAGGCGATGGTGCCGCCCAGGGTCAGCAGCAGGACGCGCGCAGTCATCACCCCATCCTGCCTGGCCAGAGCGCGGCGCGGTCGACAAGGCGCCCCTCATAGGTTGCTCAGCGGATGTCGATCATCGACTCCCCCGCCACGGTGTGCCCGATGACGGGTGAGCCGGGGATCTCACCGACGACGAGCAGGCCGCCGCTGGTCTGGGCGTCAGCGAGCAGCGCGAGGGTGTTCTCGTCGACGCCTGGGCCCACGCTCAGGTGGGGTCGCACCCAGTCGAGGTTGCGGCGGCTGCCGCCCGGCACGTAGCCGGCGGCCAGCGACTCTGCGGCGCCCTCGATAAGGGGCACCGCGTCGGCATCCAGTACGGCGCCGACGCCGGAGGCCCGCAGCATCTTCCACAGGTGCCCCAGCAGCCCGAAGCCGGTGACATCGGTGGCCGCGCGAATCCCCGCCGCGAGCGCCGCCGCCGACGCGTCGGCGTTGAGCTGGGTCATCACCTCGATCGCCTGCTCGAAGACCTCCCCGGTCGCCTTGTGTCGGTTACCCAACACACCGGAGCCGATGGGTTTGGACAGGCTGATCGGCAGCCCCGGCTGCGCGGCGTCGTTGCGCAGCAGGCGGTCGACGTCGGCGACACCGCTGACGGCCAGCCCGTACACCGGCTCCGGGCCCGTGATCGAGTGGCCCCCGGCCACCGGGCAGCCAGCCTGCGCGCCGATGGCCGCGCCGCCGAGCAGCACCTGCGCGAGCAGCTCGTCGGGCAGGCCCTCGGGGTCGTCGGGGTCGGCCAGCGGCCAGGCGACGAGGTTGAGGGCGAGCACTGGGCGGCCGCCCATGGCGTATACATCCGAGAGGGCGTTGGCCGCGGCGATGCGGCCCCAGTCGTAGGGGTCGTCGACGACCGGGGTGAAGAAGTCGGCCGTCGAGATGAGCGCCGTCTGGCCGTCACCGACGTTCAGGCGCACCGCCGCAGCGTCGTCCCCGGACTCCAATCCGACGAGGAGACAGTCGTGTTCGCCGGATCGGCTGCCGGGCAGGGTGCCGAGAATCTGTTCCAGCCGACCGGCCGGGATCTTGCACGCTCAACCGCCCCCGGCCGCGTACTGGGTCAGGCGTCGGCGCGGACGTGCGCCCGAAATCTCCTGATCCGCTCGTCCCATAGCGCGAGCCTAAACCCCGACGTAGGCTGACCTCGGAGGCGCCTGGGCACCTGGTGGGCTCCTCGGTCTTCAACACCGATGTGCGGCGGTATCCGTCGCGGGCGGGTTCGATTCCCGTGCGTCTCCGCCAAATCTCTTGCCATGGAAGGCACCTCACCAGCAGTTACGTGCTCGGAGTGTCTTCGGCAGTCAAGGGCCCGCTCACATCAACGAGCGGGCCCCTGCGCCTCCAGCACGCCCAAGACCTCCCACAGGTCCAATTCCACCCGGTAGTCGGGGCCGAGTTCGTCGGTCATCTCGCCGACGAGTTCGCCGGCGAAGGTCGCGTGGTCGCGCGCGGCCCGCGCATCACCCCAGCCGAGCACGGGGTCCATGTGCGCGGCGAAGTGCTCGGCCCACCCCTCCAGCTTGGCGTTGAGCTCGGCGGTGAAGCTGCCGACCCCCGAGTCGGTGACGAAGTCGCCGACGACCGGAAACCGGCGGCCGTGGGCGTTGCTGAGCTGGACCACGAGCGGAGCGCGCACGTCCGCCGCCGCGATCCGCTCGACTCCGGCGCGGCCCAGGTGGGCCAGTTGCAGCGTCACCTCGACCGCGCCCGCACCGTCCTTGACCCGCCGCGCGAGCCAGTGGCCGAGGGCCTCGTAGTCGCCGATCCGCGCCCGCGGCAGCCACCCCTGTGCCTCGTCCCACTGGGCGCGCCACTGGTCCGACCAGTCGAGCAGGCGGTCGACGATCTCCGGCGCGAGGTCGAGCTCCTCGGGTTCGATCGGTTGCCCGTCGAGGCGCAGCGGGCTCTCGCGGTCGCTTTCGGTCGTCAGCCACAGCCCGGTCATCTCCCGATGCGGTACGGGGCTCGTGTCGATATCGCTGACCCAGGGGGCCTCTTGCGGCACCGTTCCTTCGTCGCCGGCCCAGCCCTCTCCGGCGTAGGCGGCCTCGTCCGGAGCCGGTGGTGCCGGTGCCTCGTCCGTCGGTACCTCCGCTGACGGCTCGGCCGGTGGCGGCTCGTCGGCGGTCGGCTCGGCCGGTGGCGGCTCGTCGGCGGTCGGCTCGACCCGCGGGCCCGCCGCTGCTGTCTGCGCAGCGTCAAGCCGCGCCGAGGAGGTGTCGCGGGCGTCGGCTGCGGTCGCCCCCGCGTCGCCGGCCTGCGGATCGTCCTCGTCGAAATCGACGAACAGATCCTCGAATCCATCGGTGACGCTGGGGGGTTCGCCGCCGGATCCGCTCCCCGGGCGGTCCGCACCCTGCGGCGGATCCGCGCGCAGGGGGTCGCCCGCGAAGATGTCGTCGAACCAGTCCGAACCCTGGCCCATCCGCGGCCCTCCTTCCGGCACGTTCGGCACGGCGCCGGCTGCCGCAGCGGTCTGCCACCTGGATGCCGGCGGTGCCGGTCCTGTAAGAATGCCCGTCTGAGGCTGTCTGGGCCGGTAATCACACCGACACGCCGAGGTTTCGGCCGCGATCCGCACACCTGGCCGGCCGAAATCACCGTCGAGGCCCCGATCGCACCGACCCCGACCACACCCGACTCCGAGCCCGAACCCGAGCCCCAATCGACCGCACCGACCCCGAGACGAGGCGACGTGTCCCCAGCCGACCCCCGCCGCAACGACCGGCGGCCCGAGGACCCCCGGCGCGACGACCCCCGGCGCGCGATCCCGCGCACCGACGCGCTGCTGGCGGCGCCGGAGTTCACCGCTGCCGCCGCGCAGTGGGGCACGGCGGCCGTGAAGACCGCCATCCGCGCCGCGCAGGAGTCGGCGCGCCGTGGGCAATTGGAACCCGATTCGGTGGGCCCCTCGGCACTGGCCCAACTGCGGGCCCGGGAACGACACGCGACGACGCTGCGCCCGGTCCTCAACGCGACCGGCGTCATCCTGCACACCAACCTGGGCCGGGCACCCCTGTCGCCATCGGCCCGTGAGGCGTTGGCCGTCGCCTCCGGCTACTGCGACGTCGAGTTCGACCTCGCCGACGGCACGCGCGCGCGCCGCGGCCGGGGGACGTTGCAGGCGCTGACGGCCCACCTCCCCGAGGGCACCGGCGCCCTCGTGGTCAACAACGGTGCCGCGGCGCTGGCGCTCGTCGTTGCGGCGCTCGCCGTAGCCCCCGGCCGCCCCGAGGTGGTCGTCTCCCGCGGCGAGTTCGTCGAGATCGGCGACGGCTTCCGCATCCCCGAACTGCTCGCCGCCACCGGGGCCGCGCTGCGCGAGGTCGGCACGACCAACCGCACACACCTGGCCGACTACCTCGACGGGGTCGGGCCGCAGACCGGGGCGGTGCTCAAGGTGCATCCCAGCAACTTCCGGATCACCGGCTTCACCCGCGAGGTCGACATCGCCGAGCTGGCGGGGCCGTGCCGGGAGCGGGGGCTGCCGCTCGTCGTCGACATCGGGGGCGGCCTGCTGACCGCCGATCCTCTGCTGCCGGACGAGCCGGATGCGACCAGTGTGCTGCGGGCCGGCGCCAGCCTTGTCACAGCCAGTTGCGACAAGTTGCTCGGCGGTCCGCAGGGAGGTCTGGTGCTCGGCGACCCCGCCCTCGTCGCGCGCGTCCGACGCCACCCGCTGGCCCGGGCGATGCGAGTCGACAAGACGACCTTGGCGGCCCTGGAGGCGACCCTGCGCCTCGGGGCGGCCCCCACGCACGTCGCATTGCACACCCCGTCGACCGAGCTGCGGACGCGGGCCGCCCGGCTCGCCGACCTGTTGCCCGCAACGCTGGCCGCGCAGGTCGTGCGCAGTGACGGCGCTGTCGGCGGCGGCTGCGCGCCCGGGGTCTGCCTGCCCGGCTGGGCGGTCGCGATCCCCGAGCGGCTGGCACCTCCGCTTCGGGTGGGCGACCCGAGCGACCCGCGGATTCCCTGCGTCGTGGGCCGGCTCGAGGGCGGGCACCTGTTGCTCGACGTCCGCTGCCTGACCGACGACGACCTGACCGGCGTGGCCGCCGCGGTCGCCGTCGCAGCCTTCGCGACCCACGCCGGAGCAGCGGGCGATCCGGCCGCGGGTGATCCGGGCGAAACGACTGTCGGTGCGGACGGGTTGGGCTGAGGATGCACGTGCTGGCCACCGCAGGGCATGTCGACCACGGCAAGTCGACACTCGTGCACGCCCTGACCGGCATGGAGCCCGACCGCTGGGAGGCCGAGCGCCGTCGCGGGCTGACCATCGACCTCGGCTACGCGTGGACCACCCTGCCGTCGGGTCGCACGCTGGCGTTCGTCGACGTACCCGGACACCGGCGCTTCATCGGCAACATGCTCGCCGGGATCGGTCCCGTGCCGGCCGTCGTCTTCGTCGTCGCGGCCGACGCAGGGTGGAGCGCCCAGAGCCAGGAGCATCTGCGCGCGATCGAGGCGCTGGGCATCGACCGCGGCATCCTCGTCGTGACTCGCGCTGACCTCGCCGATCCGGCTCCGGCCCTGGCGCATGCCGGCGAGCGGTTGGCCGGCGGCAGCCTGGCCGACGTCGAGGCGGTCGCGGTCAGTGCGCTCACCGGTGCGGGTCTGGCGCAGCTGCGGGCGGCGTTGGACCGCCTCGTCGACGGCATGCCGCCTCCCGAACCGACCCAGCGAGTGCGGCTGTGGGCCGACCGGTCGTTCACGATCGCGGGTGCGGGCACGGTCGTCACCGGCACCCTGGGCGCCGGGGCGATCGCGGTCGGCGACGAACTTGAGGTCGGCGGTCGGATGGTGCGGGTTCGGGGGCTGCAGGCGTTGGGAGAGCACCGCGATCAGGTCGAGGCACCGGCCCGGGTGGCGGTCAACCTGCGCGGGGTCGGAGCCGATGAACTCCGCCGCGGCGACGCGCTGCTGACGCCCACGTCGTGGCGAGTGACGCGGGTGTTCGACGCCCGCTTCGTCGGCGACCCGCAGGCCGTCCCGGACCTGCCGCAGCGAGTCACGCTGCATCTGGGGACCGCCTCCCCCGCCGTGCATATCCGCCCCCTGGACGCCGAGTCCACGGGGGTCGTGCGCATCCTGCTGCCGGAGCCGCTGCCGGTCATGGCCGGCGACCGGGCGATCCTGCGCGACCCGGGTGACGCCTCCGGAGAGAGCGTCGTCGGCGTGGTGGTTGTCGACGCCGATCCGCCCGCGCTGACTCGTCGCGGCGACGGTGCCCGCCGCGGGCACGAGCTGGCGGGGCGCTCCGCGGATCTGCTGGACCTGGCGACCGAGGTCGCCGCGCGCGGGGCGATGCGGGAGTCGCACGCAGTCGACCTGGGGGTCGACCTGGCGTCCGCCTGCGCCGCCGCGAATTCGCTGGTGCGCCGGGACGGCTGGCTCGTCGACCCCGACCAGTGGCGACGGTGGGGGGCCGCGCTGCGAGACCTGGCCTCCGCCCGCGCCACGACCCATCCGCTGGATCCGTTCGTGCCCCTGGAGGCGGCCCGGGCGCAAGTCGACATTCCGGACCTGCGCCTCGTAGCCCCGGCAGCCGCTGACGCCGGGTTGGAGGTTTCGCAGGGTCGCCTGCAGTTGCCGGGAACGCGGCCCGACCTGGGCGCCGCCGAGGCGGGCCTGCGCGGCATCGAAGAGCGGCTTGCGCAGGCTCCGTTCGCGGCGCCGGAGGCGCACGAGCTGCGGGCCGCGGGGTTGGGTTCCCGCCAGTTGGCAGCCGCAGTCGGCATGACCCGCCTGCTGCGGCTCGGCGACGGCATCTACCTGCAGCCGACCGCGCCGGCCCGCGCGATGCGGCTCCTTGCCGCCCTGCCGCAGCCGTTCACGACGAGCCAGGCACGACAGGCCCTCGGCACGACACGGCGCGTCGCGATTCCGCTCCTGGAGCATCTCGACGCCCGCGGGTGGACCCGCCGCCTCGACGCCGGACACCGACAAGTCGTGCGTAACTGACGAGTCAACCGGCGGCCTGGGCCGCCGCCGAAAGACAGTGTTCGCTTTTGCACCCCGGACGGTGCAAAAGCGAACACTGTCTTTGGCTGTGCGGGCTCGGCGACGCCCGTACCTGCCCCGGATCGGCAGATCCGGCCGTAGCCGCCGCCGGTGGCCGAAGCTGCGGAGCGATTGGTCAGCACCCATGGGCGGACCTACGGTGGCGAACACCGCACGTTCAACACCAGGCTGACCCCAAGGAGCCACCCATGCGTCTTTCCACCCGCAATCAGCTGCGCGGCACGATCGAGTCGGTCGAGCTCGGTGCCGTCATGGCCACCGTTCGCATTCGCCTCGACGGCAGCGACCAGGTCGTCACGGCCGCCATCACCAAGGACGCCGTGCAGGACCTGGGCCTGGAGCAGGGCCAGTCGGCCGTCGCGTTCATCAAGTCCACCGAGGTGATGGTCGGCATCGAGTGATGCCTCGCGTGAGTCTGTAGTGGCCGGCCGGCTCACGTGCGGGCGTGGATGGCGACTTCCTGCGCCTTGACCGCGAGGTAGACGGCGGCGCCGGGTTCGAGCCGCAGCTCCGCGGCCGCGGCCGGGGTGACGTCGGCGGCGATGAGACCGACGCCCTCGACACGAGCGCGCAGGTGAACCGCGCCGTCCCCGGCCACCGCGGGTGCCAGCTCGGTGACCACCGCCGGCCAGATGTTGCGCGGGCTGCCCGTGGGCGGCTCGGGGAAGACCGACACGGCCGAGGGGGCGAACACCGCGACGGCGTGCTGTCCATCCGGCACGTCGCCGACCCCCACGACCCGGCCGCCGTCGGCGGTGCGCACCGCCGGGCCGGCGTCGGCCAGCCCGGGGACGAGGTTGACGCCCGCGAGCCGCGCCGCGAAGGCGCTGCGTGGTGCCGCCAGCACCTGGGTCGTCGTCCCCACCTCGACGATGCGACCGCCCTCGATCACGGCGATGCGATCGGCCAGCGCGAGCACGTCGAGCAGGTCGTGGGTGACGATGAGGGTCGTGCGGCCCTGCTCGCGGCAGATCTGCCGCAGCAGCGGACGCAACTGCGCGGCGACCGCGATGTCCAGCGCGGCCAGCGGCTCGTCGAGCAGCAACACCGCCGGCTCAACTGCGAGCGCCCTGGCCAGGCCCACCCGCTGGGCCTGCCCCCCGGAAAGTTGCCCGGGCCTGCGAGCGGCCAGGTCGGCCACCCCCAGGGCGTCGAGCCAGCGCAGGGCGCTTGTGTGGGCCGCCCGTCGGCCCCGGCCGCGCGAGCGCGGACCGAAGGCGACGTTCGCCGCCACACTCAGGTGCGGAAACAGCAGCGGGTCCTGGGTGAGCACCCCCAGGCCCCGTGTGTGCGCGGGCCGAAAGATCCCTGCGGCTGTGTCGACGAAGGTCTGCCCCCCGACGACGACCCGCCCCTCGTCGGGCACGCTGAGCCCGGAGATCGCCTGCAGCAGCGTCGACTTGCCGGCTCCATTGCGCCCGAGCAGCGCCACGACCTCGCCGCCGGCCACGTCGAGGCGCACCTGCACGTCGCGTTCGTCGAAGGTCACGTCCGCCAGCACGTCCGGGGCCGAGGCCGCCCGCCCGGTCCGTGCGCCGCGGCCTGCGGCGGGCTCGACGCTCACGACGACGCACCCTGCGCCGGTGGCCGCGACCGGCGACGCCCGGGCACCGACTCCCCGCCCGCGCCGTACACCGTGATGACGATGATCGCCGCGACGGCCACGAGCAGCATCGAGAGCGCGACCGCCGCGTCGGGGTCGATCTCGCGCTGCAGGTAGATCTCCAGCGGCAGCGTGCGGGTCACCCCCTCGAGGGAGCCCGCGAAGGTCAACGTCGCCCCGAACTCCCCGAGCGAGCGGGCGAACGCGAGCACCGAACCGGAGACGACGCCGGGCACGACCAACGGCAGCGTGATCCGCAGGAGCACGATGCTGGGGCGCGCGCCGAGCGTCGCGGCCACCTGCTCGTAGCGTTGCCCGGCCGAGCGCAACGCCCCCTCCAAACCGATGATGAGGAACGGTGTGGCGACGAACGCCTGCGCCAACACGACCGCCGTCGTCGAGAAGGCGATCTGCAGACCGAGCACCTCCAGGTGGGAGCCGATGAGCCCGCGGCGCCCAAAGGTGTAGAGCAACGCGATGCCGCCGACCACCGGGGGCAACACGAGCGGCAACAACACGAGCGCGCGGATGAGGCGCTGGCCGGGGAACGAGCCGCGCGCCAGCACGAGCGCCACCGGTGTCCCCAGGAGCACCGCCACGACCGTGGCCATCGCCGAGGTGCGCAGGCTCAGGGTCAGGGCGGTCAGTGACGAGGGCGCGGTGATGAGCTCCCAGAAGTTGCTCCAGTCGACGGCCGTCGCCATGCCCACCAGGGGCAGCACGATGAGCCCGATCCCCACCAGGGCGGCCGGCCACACCCACACCGGCAGCGCGACGTCCGCCGCCCGCCGGGCCTTTCGTGGCCTGCGGCGACCGATCACGGCGCCCCGAAGCCGGCCTCCGACAGCACGGTCTTGCCTTCGGGTCCGGTGACGAAGTCGACGAAGGCTTGCGCCGTGGCCGCGTCCGTGGCGTTCTTGAGGGCGGCGATCGGGTAGATGTTCACGGCGTCCTTGGACTCGGGAAAAGTGACCGTCGCGACTTTGTCGCCGGCGCCCGTGGCGTCGGTGACGTACACCAGCCCGGCATCCGCCTGTCCGGAGGTCACTTTGCCGAGCACGTCGGTGACCGACTGCTCCTCGCTGACCGCCTTGATGGTGACCCCGGAGGCCTGCTCGACCTTCTTGGTCGCCGAGCCGCACGGCACCGGCGGCGCGCAGATGACCACCGTGGTGCCGGCGGCGCTCTTGGTGGCGAGGTCCTTCAGGTCGCTGACGTTCTTGGGGTTGCCGGGGGCCGTGACGATGGTCAGGGTGTTGGTCGCGAACGGCGTCGGGGTGCCGGTGACGATGCCGGCGTCGACCGCCTTCTTCATGTTGTTCTCGTCGGCGGAGGCGAAGACGTCTCCGGGAGCGCCCTGGTCGAGCTGGGCGACGAGGTCGGAGGATCCGCCGAAGTTGAAGCTGACGTTCACGCCGGGGTGAGCGGCCTCGAACTTGGGGCCGAGTTCGCCGAAGGTCTGTCGCAGCGAGGCTGCCGCGAAAACGGTCAGCGTGCCTCCGGCCGCGGTGGTGGCCGTCGGCGAGGCTTCTCCCGTGGCCGTCGTCGCGGGGGCCGCGTTGCCACCGCAGGCGCCCAGCGCCAGGAGGAGGGCGAGGCCGGCCGTGCCGATGACGCCGTGGCGATAGCGAATGCTCATGAGATTCCTCCGGTGGGTTAGGGCGTGGTCGGGGTGTCGATGATGACGGTCGTGGCCTTGACGACGGCGACGGCCAGCACCCCGGGGCGCAGATCGAGGCGCTCCACGGACCGCGTGCTCATGAGCGAGACGACCGTGAACGGGCCGCACTGCAGCACGACCTCCGCCATCACCCGATCGCAGGTGACCGCCGTGACCAGACCCACGAACTGGTTGCGGGCGGATGTGGCACCGGAGAGCACGTCGGGCGGACGGCTGGCCCGCTCGCGGGCGTAGGCGGCCAGTGCGGCGCCGTCGATGACCATCCGACCGGCATCGTCCTTCGTCGCGGGTAGGGCGTCGTGCTCGATGAGCCGGCGCACGGTGTCGTCGCTGACACCGAGCAGCGCGGCCGCGTCCCGCACACGGAAATGACTGATCGACACACGGCGCAGCCTAGCCGCATCCGCGGAGCTATTAGCCACCCATTCCCGCAACTACGGATCTGCCGACTCGCACGCGCCGGATTCCGGCCCTCACGTCGCCTCTGGCCATAAGGTCACTCCATGTCCGTGCAACGCCTGCTGCCCACCGAAGAAGCCGCCGATCTGATCGAGTTGACACGCGAGATCTGCGCCGAGCAGTTGCGCCCCAAGGCCGACGAGTACGAGGCGCGGGCGGAGTTCCCGCGCGAGGTCTTCGCACTGCTCGGCCAGTCGGGCCTGCTGACCCTCTCCTATCCCGAAGAGGTCGGCGGCGGCGGGCAACCGTACGAGGTCTATCTGCAGGCGCTGGAGGAGATCGCAGCGGCCTGGATGAGCGTGGCCGTCGGGGTGTCGGTGCACTCGCTGACCTGCAACCCGGTGTTCGCGTTCGGCACGCCGGAACAGCAGGAGGCCCTGCTGAGCCCGATGCTCTCGGGCGACCTGCTCGGCGCCTACTGCCTCTCCGAGCCGGGCGCCGGATCTGACGTCGCCGGCATGACGACCCGGGCGCGCCGCGAGGGCGAGGGCTACGTGCTGCACGGCACGAAGGCCTGGATCAGCCACGCCGGGCACGCGGACTTCTACACGACGTTCGCGCGCACCAGCGACGACGGCCCCCGCGGCCTGTCGTGCTTCGTCGTGCCGGCCGACGCCGCCAACCTGAACTTCGCCGCCCCCGAGCGCAAGATGGGCCTGGACTGCGACACGGTCGGCCAAGTGCTCTTCGAAGACGTCGCCGTGAGCGCCGACCGCCTGATCGGAGCCGAGGGCCAGGGCATGTCGATCGCCCTCTCGGCGCTCGAAGCGGGCCGCCTCGGCATCGCCGCTTGCGCTACCGGCTTGGCACAAGCGGCGCTGGACGTCGCCACCGAATACGCGAAGGAGCGCGAGCAGTTCGGCCGCAAGATCGGCGAGTTCCAGGGCCTGGCCTTCCTACTGGCCGACATGGAGGCTGCCGTCACCTCGGCGCGCGCCACCTACCTGTACGCCGCCCGCCTCAAGGACGCCGGCCGCCCGCACAGCAAGGAGGCCAGCGTCGCCAAGCTCACCTGCACCGACGCCGCCATGCGGGTGACGACCGATGCCGTGCAGGTGCTCGGCGGCTACGGCTACACCAAGGACTTTCCGGTCGAGCGGTTCATGCGCGAGGCCAAGGTCACCCAGATCTTCGAGGGCACCAACCAGATCCAGCGCCTCGTCATCTCCCGCGCGTTGCTCGGCCGCCTCGGCTAGCCCCCAACTCGCAGCGGGTCAGCGGTAGGCGGCCTCACCGGTGAGGGCCTGGCCGATCATCAGCGTGTGCATCTCCGGCGTGCCCTCGTAGGTGAGCACCGACTCCAGGTTGTTCGCGTGCCGAATCACGGGGTACTCCAAGGAGATTCCATTGGCGCCGAGGATGGTCCGCGCCGTGCGGCAGATCTCGATGGCCTTGGAGACGTTGTTGAGCTTGCCGATGCTCACCTGATCGGGCCGCAGTCCGACGGCGTCCTTGCGGCGCCCCAGGTGCAGGGCGAGCAGCGTGCCGAGCGTCAGCTCGTTGCTCATCTGCGCGAGCTTGTTCTGGGTCAGCTGGAAGCCGCCGATGGGGCGGCCGAACTGGGTGCGCTCCTTGGAGTAGTTCAGCGCCGACTCGAAGGCCGAGCGGGCCGCCCCCATGGAGCCCCAGATGATGCCGTACCGAGCCTCGTTCAGGCAGCTCAGCGGCCCCTTGAGGCCGCGGACCTCGGGGAAGATCGCGGTGCCGGGCAGCCGCACCTCGTCGAGCACGAGCTCGCTGGTCACCGAGGCGCGCAGCGACATCTTGTGCTTGATCACCGGGGCGGAGAAGCCGGGGGTAGCCGTCGGGACGACGAAGCCGCGGATGCCACCGTGCTCCTCCCCCGCATTGGCCCACACCACGGCCACATCCGCCACAGAACCGTTGGTGATCCACATCTTGCGACCCGAGAGCACCCAGTCGTCGCCGTCCTTGCGGGCGCGGGTGCGCATGGAACCGGGATCCGAACCATGGTCGGGCTCCGTCAGGCCGAAGCAGCCGATCGCGTCGCCGGTGGCCATCTGCGGCAACCACTCCTGCTTCTGCTCCTCGCTGCCCCAACGCCAGATGCCGAACATCGCCAGTGACCCCTGCACCGAGACCAACGACCGGATGCCGGAGTCGGAGGCCTCCAGCTCCAGGCAGGCCAGGCCGTAGTCGACCGCGCTCATCCCGGCGCAGCCGTAGCCGTCCAGGTGCATGCCGAGCAGCCCGACCTCCCCGAGCGTTTTGGCCAGCTCCCGCACGGTCGGCAGCTCACCGGCCTCGAACCACTGCGCGACGTGGGGGTCGATCTCCTTCTCGCACACGGTGCGGACGGCCTCGCGGACGGCCTTCTCCTCGTCGGTGAGCTGGTCGTCGATGTCGGCCAGGTCGAGCGGGTGGATGGTGCGGGGCGCGTGTTTGTGGTTCATTCCGGTGACCTCCTGGGTCTGGTCGGGTTTGGCTGGTCAGTTCGCTGTTCCGTGGGGATCGCGGGCGGGTAGCGGGGCCTGCGGCGGTCCGCTCAGCCAGGCGCGGAGGCTCGGTGCGTCCTGCCCCAGGAGCGGCGGGGGCGCCGGCGTGCGGGTCATCGGTTCGCTATAGATCACGGGATGGCGCACTTGCGCCGAGGCGGTGTCGCCGAGGTCGACGATGGGCGCCAGCCCGAGGTCTTCGGCGAGCGCGAACGCGGCAGCGAGGTCGTTGACCGTTCCGGCCGGCACGCCCACCGCGGTCAGCCGGGTCTGCCAGTTGGCGGCGGTGTCGGTGGCCAGCGCGGCTTCGAGGGCGTCGATGAGGGCGTCGCGGTGCCGCACCCGGTCGGCGTTGCGCGCGAAGCGCGGATCCGTGGCCAGCTGGTGGTGTCCGAGCTCGGCGGCCAGCCGACCGAATTGGCCGTCGTTGCCGCAGGCGAGCGCCAACACGCCGTCGGCGCAGCGCAAGGTCTCGTACGGCGCGATCGAGGGGTGCTGATTACCCATGCGTCGCGGGACCACACCGGCGCCCAGGTAGCCGCTGGCCTGGTTGACCAGCGCCGCGAGCAGGCTGGAAAGCAGGTCGATCTCGACGTGACAACCCCTGCCGGAACGCTCCCGAGCGGCGAGTGCGGCCAGAATCCCGATCGTCGCGTCCTTGCCGGTGAGCACGTCGACGAGGGCGACTCCGGCTTTGGTCGGCTCGCCGCCGGCCTCGCCGGTGATGCTCATGAGGCCACCGACTGCCTGCACGACGAAGTCGTACCCGGGCAGCGCGGCTCCGGCTCCCGACCCGAAGCCGGTGATCGAGGCGTAGACGATCCGCGGATTGAGCGCGGCCACCGACTCGTAGTCCAACTCGTGCCGGCACAACGCCCCGGGCCGAAAGTTCTCGACGAACACGTCGGCGCGCGAAGCCAACTCCACGGCCGCGCGGCGATCCTGCGGGTCCGCGAGGTCGAGGGTGAGGCTGCGCTTGGAGCGATTGACGCTCTCGTAGTACGTGGAGAGCCCCTGGCCACCCGGTTCCGCGACGTCGACCTCGCCCTCGACCCACCCGTGATCGGCCCAGGGCGGACCCCAGGCTCGGGTGTCGTCGCCGACCCCGGGCCGCTCGACTTTGATGACGTCGGCGCCGAGGTCGGCCAGGGTCATCGTCGCCAGCGGTCCGGCGAGTACCCGGCTGAAGTCGGCGACGAGCAGACCCGCCAGCGGCGCGCTCACGCCGCCACCTCGTCACGCCGCACAGCTGACTGGGTTGCTGACCGGGTCGCTGACAGGGCGGACCGAACGGGATTCAGAGGGCGGATCACAAGCGATCTCCTTCGGCGTCGTCAGCGACGGGGTGGGCGGGTAGTGCGGCGGCTCTGTCCTCAACCGTAGGAGTCGGCGTGCGGAACGGCATCGTGCGGATTGCACTAACGAGAACATCTCGGTGCACAATGCACACATAATGGCGGCATGGCCACGACTCTCCAAGATCTCGTCGCGGGCCTGCCGGACGACCTGCTGCCCACGGGGCCGCTGCCCACTGCGGTCACACGGGTCACCGGCGTGCACGTCAGCGAACTGCTGGACCCCACGCCGTTTCTCGTCGGCGGGGAGTTGCTGCTGACCACAGGCCTGAGCCTGACGACCCACCTCACCCGGCTGGTCGACTACGTCACCCGACTGCGCGGAGCCGGTGTGGTGGCGCTGGGCTTCGGCGTCGGCCCGGTGCATGCCGCCCTGCCGCCACCCCTGCAGGCAGCGTGCGAGAGAGCGGGTCTGCCGCTGCTCGTCGTGCCCACGCGCAGCCGATTTCAGACGGTCGTCGCGGCCTTCTGGCAGCGGGAGCGGGAGGCGGAGCGGCAAGACCTGCACGGAGCGCTCGGCTCAACCCATGCCCTGGTGCGCGCGGCGACGCAGGGGCCGGGCGATCGCGGGCGCACCCGGGCTCGCGTGGTGCGAGCCCTGGCGACCGGCGTCGGCGGGTGGGCCGCGCACCTCGACGCCGACGGTCGGGCAGGCACCGCGTGGCCCATGACCGCGCGGCCGATGGCCCGACGAGCCGGCGAGTACGTGCAGCGGCTGCGGTCGGCCGCGGTTGCGGGGGCGACCTTTCCCTTGGACCACGACGATGTGCTGCTGCAGCCGATCGCGGGAGCAGAAGGCGGCTACCTCGCCTGCGGTTGCACCCGGCCCATCCCCCAACGGATGCGACACCTGACGCTGGCGGCGTGCGCGGTACTCGACCTGCACGCCAGCCGCCTCGCGCCGCACGTCGCCCTGCAGGAAGCACTGCCGTCGGTCCTGGGGCAGCTGGTCGTGCTGGGTCATGCGGGCGCCGCGCGCGACGTTGCGGCGGCCCAGGGACGACCGTGGCCGGCGGCTGTTCGGGTCAGCGTGGCCGAGCACCCCCGCACCGCAAACGGGCGCGAGCTGCCCGGGTCGCCGCTGGTGGCCTGGGCGGCCGGGAGCGCCGGGCTCGCCTGGCACGCCGAGACGACCTCGGGGTTGTGGGGCGCGGGTCGTGCCCAGGGCGCGGCCCCGGCGCGCGAACGGTCCGGTGAGCTCCGGGCGCACCCCGACCGAGCGCAACGCTCGCCCGGCCACCGAACGCCTCGTCCTCATCAGCCCGCCGGACCTGCCTCCCCAACC
>NZ_BAHD01000023.1 GCF_000298215.1 Kineosphaera limosa NBRC 100340
TCGCGAGCACGCCGACGCTGCCGGGGGCCAGTGGGCCTTGGTCGCAGCACTGATCGTGGCCGTTAGCACCGGCGTGACCGCTAGGACCGGCGTGACCGCTAGTACCGGCATGGCCGTTGCCTCTGTCGCAGGTGGCGGGCGTGTCGCTGTCGGTGGCTGTCGCGGTCGGGGCGAAGCCGCCGACGTGGGCGCCGGCCGTGGCCTCCGCCTCGGCCGGGAACAACCCGAGCTGCTCGGCCAGACTCGTCCTGTGCAGACCCCCGACCAGGTCCGCCAGCGGGATCGTCACGATGATCCGCGCGGCCGCGCCGGACCCGCGAACCGTCTTGTCCGGGTTCGTGGCGTGCTTGGCCATCGTGACCAGCGCATCCAGCCGGCGGGTGCCCGGCGTGCGGGGGTCGTGCTCGCCGGTGTCTTGGTCGACGTGCGGCTTGGACAGGGCGTGCAGGGCTGCGCTGAATACGGCTTC
>NZ_BAHD01000022.1 GCF_000298215.1 Kineosphaera limosa NBRC 100340
CTGCGGTGGGTTTCATACGGAAACACTATCGAACAGGATTTGTAACAGCAACGCCATTAATTGCTGAAACCCACTGCAGCACAAGCGGATTCAGATTGCCTGAATGGGCCGCGAGTTCCGTTGGGGCGCAGGCAATCTCGTGGCCATTTGTTCGACTCCCAGCAGGGTGACCTGCATCACATTCTGTGTAGGCCGTCGTAGGCTCGGCCACCGCAGTGGCTCCGCCGGACAGTCGAAGAGACCCGGCGCCCCTCAGGTGGTGCGGCGGGTGACCGGGGAGAGGGCTTCCTGGCCGGAGAGCACCGCCAGGGCGTTGCGGGCGGCCAGGTCGGCCATGGCGGAGCGGGTCTCGTGCGTGGCTGACCCGAGGTGCGGGAGGAGGACGACGTTCTCCAGGTCGAAGAGGTCGGGGTGGATCGTCGGCTCGTCCTCGTAGACGTCCAGGCCTGCGCCTGCGATCGTGCCGTCGCGCAGGGCCGCAGCGAGCGAGGCCTCATCGACCACCGGGCCGCGGGAGGTGTTGACCAGATACGCGGTCGGTTTCATCGCGGCCAGCGCTGCCGCGTCGATGAGGTGGTACGTCGAGTCCGGGCGACCCTGCGGCACCAGCGGGCAGTGCACCGAGACGACATCCGCCCGGGCCAGCAGCTCTTCGGTTGCCAGCCGGGTCGCCGACAGCTCCGCCTCCGCGGCAGGGTCCATCGGGCTGCGACCGCTGTAGACGATCTCCATGCCGAATGCCCGCGCCCGCCGCGCCGTCGCGATGCCGATGAGGCCCGGTCCGATGATGCCCAGCGTCTTGCCTTGCAGGCTTGTGCCGAGCAGATAGAACATGCCCCAACGCCACGGCTCTCCCGAACGCACTTCCCGCTCGGCCTCCCCGAACCGACGGGTCGCCATGAGCATCAGCCCGAAGGCCGTGTCCGCCGTCGTATCCGTGAGCACCCCAGGGGTGTTCGTCGCGACGACGCCTCGCGATTCGCAGGCCGCCACGTCGAGGTTGTCGTAGCCGACCGCCACATTCGCCACCACCAGCAGTTGGTCGCCCGCCGCGTCCAGCAACTCGCCGTCGACCCGGTCGGTCAGCAGCGTGACGATCGCGTCGGCCCCCGCCACCGCCGCCAGCACCTGCTCCCGGCTCGGCGGCTGCTCCTGCTCCCAGGCGATCACCTCGTGCTGCTCGCGCAGCAGTTCCAGACCCGATGCCGGGATGCGGTTGGTGACGACGACGCGGGCCATGCGGTCTCCTGGTGATCGGTGCCAAGCGAGCGGGCCCCGCCATCGTGTCGTCTCCGGCCGCCCGCGCGCCAGCCGAGCGAGCGCCGCCAAGACACGGGGGCATCGACAGCGATCGCCTCATAGGCTGACGGGCGAGGATCGGCTGACATGAAGGAGTGGGGCGGGATGAGCGCAGGACACGTACTGGTCGCGTGTGACAAGTTCAAGGGATCGCTGACCGCGGACGAGGTGCTCGCCCACATCGAGCAGGGCCTGCTGCGCGCCGACCCCGACCGCGAAGTGCGCACCGTCGTCGTCGCCGACGGCGGCGACGGCACCCTGGCGGCAGCCTTCTCGGCCGGCTTCGATCGGGTGCCGGTCACCGTCGAGGGCCCCACTGGTGAGCCCGTCGAGACCGCCTACGCCGTCAAGGACGGGACCGCGGTCGTCGAGATGGCCGACGCGTGCGGCCTGGTCCGCCTGCCGAACCGCGAGCTCGCCCCCCTGACCGCCTCCAGCCGCGGCGCCGGGCAGGTGCTGGCCGCGGCGCTCGAAGCGGGCGTGCAGCGCATCGTCTTCGGCGTCGGCGGCAGCGCCTCCACCGACGGCGGCGCCGGCCTGCTGCAGGCCCTCGGCGCCCGGCTGCTCGACGCGCAGGGCAACGAGGTCGCCGTCGGCGGTGGGCCGCTCGGGCAACTCGCCCGCATCGACCTCGACGACCTGCACCCGCGCCTGCGCGACGTGCAGCTGACCCTGGCCAGCGACGTCAACAATCCACTGCTCGGCGACCAAGGTGCCGTCGCGATCTTCGCTCCGCAGAAGGGCGCCGACGCGGCCCAACAAGAGCAGCTGGAGGCGGCGCTGACCACCTTCTCCGACCTCGTCACCGCGGCCGTCGGTCGCGACGACACGCAGCGCCCCGGAGCCGGAGCTGCCGGCGGGGTCGGCTACGCCGCCATGGCCGCGCTCGGCGCCGACATGCGCCCCGGCATCGAGCTGATGCTCGACCTCACCGGCTTCGACGCGATGCTGCCCGGGGCGACGCTCGTCGTGACCGGAGAGGGTTCGCTCGACGAGCAGACTTTGCTCGGCAAGGCCCCCGCCGGGGTTGCCGCCGCCGCCCGCGCGCAGGGCATCCCCGTCGTCGCCGTCTGCGGACGTTCGCTGCTGACCGCGCAACAGGCCGCCGACTCCGGCATCGAACAGGTCTACGCCCTCACCGACCTCGAGCCCGACCCGAGCGTCTGCATGCGCGACGCGGGGCGCCTGCTCACCGACCTCGCCGAGCGCGTCGGCCGCGAGCACCCCCGCGGCTGAGGCAGTGGACCAGGGAGTGACCAGAGCCGGCGCCACATGATCGTCACGGCGAACCGCCTCGCCGCGCGCATCCCCTACGACGTGATGCGGGCCTGGCTGCACGAGGCGGGGCTGTCGGCGTTGCTGCGGGTGGGGACCGACGGGTGGGTGTTCGCCGACGTGCTCGCCGACGGCGACGATGTCGTGCACCGGGTGGGGGAGCGGGTCGGCGCCGGCAGGCTGTGCGCGGATCTGGCCGCCGTGCAGGCCAGGCACGAGAGGCGCCAGGGTCACGAGAGCGACGAGAGCGCCGTGTACGTCGGGACTGCGGGGATGACGTATCGGTGCCCGGCGTCGCCCGACGGTCCGACGGATCCGCAGGTCCGCGAGCTCGACCCGGAGGAATTGCCCGTGCGCCTGGCGGGGCCCCTGCTCACGGGCCTGGGCGAAGAACAGACCGCCGCCGGGCGCGAGGTCGCCCTCGTCGCGGGCCCGGGTGACCGGGCCGTCGCGTGGGTGGATCGGAGCCGGATCCCCGTGGCGGCGACCGTGGTGGACGCGAGCCCGAGCAGGCCGGTCACGCTCGTGCGCACGAGCGTCGACCCCGAGGTGGGTTTCGGTGAGCAGGGCGCCCACAGCCTCGCGCAGGAGTGGGCCGCCGGCGACCAGGTCGCCGCGCTCGTGCTGACCTTCGACTGGGAGGGCACCCATCTGCACGCCTACGACGGGTCCGTGCCCGTCGCGCACCACTTGTGGGCGGCAGGCGAATTCGTCGGGCGAGAGTTCCTGCCGAGCTACCTGCCGGCAGCGACTGCCTGGCAGGTGCTGACCGCGAGCTACGGGCTCGACTGGGCCGACCTGCCCGCCCTCGGCGATCGTCAGGGGCCGCGGCCAAAGCGGGTCCTCGCCGTTCCGGACGCCGAGTGGCCCACCGGCCCACCGGCCCGCGTCGTGCGCTCCATGCTGGCGGCGGCCGGCCTCGACCCCGACGCCCTGGCGCCGGCGGTCCTGCAGGAGCTGGTGTACGGCCCGGGCGACCCCACCGACCGCATCGCCCCCGCGCCCCTCCCGCCGTGGCCCCACGCCTCGGAGGCTGAAGAGACTGTCCGGGCGCCGCATCGCGGCCACTCAAGCGGACCACGGCACCAGCTGCTCGTCGAGACCTGGCGCTCGTGGGTCGCCGGCGAGGCCACGCCCTGGCCCGCGGGGACGCTGCGTGCCACGGCGTTCGAGGTCGCCATCGGTTTCGTCTTCCTCCCGCTGACGCTGGCCTACTCGGTCGATCTCGTCGGCCAGATCGTCGCGGGCGAAGCCGGCCCGTCGTCATGGCTGCTGCTGCTCGCAGTGCTGGTCATCGTGCCCCTGCCCGCCGCGCTCGCGTGGCGCCGGCTGCGCCGACTCCTGGGCCTCCACCGACCCGACGCCGACCGACCCGAGACCGAGTAGACGCGCCGTAGCCCTCAGGAGGCGGGGGCGGCCAGGTTCGGGTCGCGGATTCCTATGGCGAAGGGCGACGTGCAACTGCGTACACAGATAACTATAGGTACACTGGGAGCATGACGGAACCCAGCACGCTCACAGGGCAAATCACCACTCGTCAGCTGCGAGAGCAGCTCTCGGATGTGCTGGGCCGCGCTGCGTATGCGGGTGAGCGCATCGGCATTACCCGGCATGGAAAGTTGTCTGCGGTCGTGATCGGCGTCGAGGATCTCGAGGAGCTCGAGGAGTTCGAGATGTCCCAGGATCTCGCCGCCTACCGCGCAGCCAAGGCGGAAGACGATGGCGAGCGAGTCTCGGCCGTGGAGCTGCGTCGCCAGCTCGCGGACGATGCTTCATGACGCGATACGCCATCGAGTACACCCGCGCCGCCGCACGCCAGATGGCCAAGCTCGATCGCCCGACGCGGGAACCCTGCTGAACGCTATCGATGAACTCGGACAGGAGCCGCGCCCAAAAGGGTGCCGCAAGCTCACCGGTGAAGAAGCGTGGCGTGTGCGCATCGGCAGCTTTCGCGTGATCTACGAGATCGCCGACGCGCGATTGACCGTCACGGTGGTGCGCGCCGGGCATCGCCGCGACGTCTATCGCCGCTGACCCGCTCGGCGTGCTGTCAACCGCCCCAGACGCCGGTCGCCCAGGCCCGCTCGACGATGTCGGCGTAGGGCGCGGGGTCCAAGCCTTGGGCGGCGAGCCACGCGTCGTCGTTGACGCTCGCGTCGTAGCGCTCCGTGCCGTCGCAGACGAGGCTGACGATGCTCCCCGACCGCCCGGCGGCCACGAGTTCGCACGCCAGATACAGCGCGCCGTAAAGGTTGGTGCCCGTCGAGGGGCCGCTGCGCCGACCGAAGCGGGCGGCGAGGAAGCGCATCGCCGCGACCGAGGCCGCGTCGGGGATGCCGAGCATCCGGTCAACGACCCCCGGCTCGAAACTCGGCTCGACCCGCGGCCGCCCGATCCCCTCGATCCGCGAGCCCCGCGCGCTCGGCGCCTCCTCACCGGCGAAGGCCGGCAGGAAGGCCGAACCCTCCGGATCGACGACCGCCAGGGCTGTGTCGTAGCCGCGATAGCGCAGGTAGCGCCCGATCGTCGCGCTCGTGCCGCCCGTGCCCGCGCCGACGACGATCCACTCCGGCACCGGGTGCGGCTCGAGCGCCAGCTGAGTGAAGATCGACTCCGCGATGTTGTTGTTGCCGCGCCAGTCGGTCGCCCGCGCCGCGTTGGTGAACTGGTCGAGGTAGTGCCCGTCGCACTCCGCGGCGAGCCGCCGCGCGACGTCGTACACCTCGCCCGGATCGTCGACGAGGTGGGCGCGACCGCCCTCGCGCTCGATGAGCGCCACCTTCTCCGGGCTCGTCGTGCGCGCCATGACGGCGACGAACGGCAGCCCGAGCATCGCCGCGACGTGCGCCTCGCTGATCGCCGTCGACCCACTGCTCGCCTCGACGATCGTCGTACCCGGCCCGATGAGGCCGTTGCAGATGCCGTAGAGGAAGAGGCTGCGCGCCAGGCGGTGCTTGAGGCTGCCCGTGGGGTGCGTCGACTCGTCCTTGAGATAGACCGTCACCTGCGGCGCCGACGCACCGGACTCGGCGGGGACGGGCAGCGGTAGGCGCAGCAGGTGAGTGTCGGCGCTGCGGTTCGCATCGGCGGTCAGGGCCTGCACGGCGGCGTGGACCCAGGCGCGGTCGATGGGGCGCATTGTCGGAACGTCGCGGATCGGAGCAGGTGAGGGCGTGCGGGTCATGACAGACACTGTGCCCCCTCCCCAGAACGGCGGTGTGGTGGGGCGGGTCAGCGGCGGCCCATGCGCCGGATGAGTTCCTCCTCCGCTCCCGGGCCGGGCGTGACCTTGACGAGCCGGGAGGCGAAGTAGACCCCGATGATCGTCCACGCGCCGATGATGACCCACTCGTACGGCCAGGTGAGCGCCGCCGGGGCGCCCGGCATGAAGAGCGCCGCCATGCCGGCGGAGAGCACGACGGCTACGATCCCGAGACCGACGCCACCGGGGGCGCGGAAGGGGCGCTCCATCTCCGGCTCGCGGCGACGCAGGATGACGAAGCTGATCGCCACCATGAGCCACGCGAGGATGATCGCCAGGCCGCCGGCGTTGACGAGCCACACGAGGGTCTTGCGACCGAAGAACGGGGCGATCATCGACAAGACGCCGATGAAGACGATGGCGTTCGCCGGCGTCTTGAACTTCGGGTGCAGCGCCGCGAACCACGGCGGCAGCATGCCGGTGCGGGCCATCGCGTAGATGAGTCGGCTCGCCCCGATGAGGAAGCCGTTCCATGAGGTGAGCAGCCCGGCGATGCCGCCGAGCACGAGGACCGTGCCCATCATGGGTGAGTTCCACAGGGCGACCATTCCGTCGGCGGCCGCGAGCTCGGAGGCGGCAAGCATCTCGACCGGCAGCGAGGAGCCGATCGTCACCATGATCATCACGTACCAGAAGATCGCCATGAAGACCGAGACGAGCAGCACCTGGCCGATCTTGCGGTACTCCAGGTTGATCTCTTCCGCGGACTGCGGGACGACGTCGAAGCCGACGAAGAGGAAGGGCGTCGCCACGAGCACGCTGATGAGCCCAGCCGCGCCGCCGATGAAGAGCGGCTGCATGTTGTCCGTCGAGCCGCCGACGAACGAGCCGGTGAGCAGGACGACGCCGACGAGGAGGAGGAAGCCGACGGCGACGCTCTGGAAGACCGCGGCCTGCTTGACGCCGAAGTAGTTGAGCGCCGTCATGATGATCGCGGTGACGACGCCGACGGCGACCCAGCTCGCGTACACCTCGTAGCCCGCGACGCTGTACATGTAGCCGACGAGCATGTCGGGGAAGAGGTAGAGCACCGTCTGTGGGATGGCGACGGCCTCGAAGGCGACGACGCTGACGTAGCCGAGCACGAGGCTCCAGCTCGTGAAGAACGCCGCGCGCGAGCCCATGGCCCGGAGGGCGTAGTTGTGGGCGCCGCCGACGCTCGGCATCGCCGCGACGAGTTCGGCGTAGGTGAGGGCGATGAGCAGGACGATCGCGCCGCCGATGATGAAGGCGAGGGCGGCGCCGAACGTGCCGGCGGATTCGAGGAAGCCGCCGGTGAGGACGATCCAGCCGAAGCCGATCATCGCGCCGAAGGCGACGGCCATGACATCCCAACGACCCAGGACGCGATCCAGGGTGGCGTCGTCGTGCGGCTCGGTGTTGTCCACCTGACCTCCTTGCAGTAGGAGCGAAAGCCAATGACTACCGGACCGGTGAGCCCTTGCGGGAGGTCGGGAGCCACTTCGTGACCAAGGCGTGACCTGAGTCGCATATCGGTACGATCCGACGCCGGTTCGCGCGCGCCGGTAGCGTGCGCAACCGTGGCCACCTCTGCATCCACCGAGACTTCGCCCGCATCGACTCCGTCGACTCCGCTGGGCCTGCGCAAGATCCTCGTCGCCAACCGCGGCGAGATCGCCATCCGGGCCTTCCGCGCGGCCTACGAGCTCGGTGCGCAGTCCGTCGCCGTCTTTCCCTATGAAGACCGCGGTAGCGAGCATCGGCTCAAGGCCGAGGAGAGCTACGAGATCGGCGAGCGCGGCCACCCGGTGCGCGCCTACCTCGACCCCGAACTCATCGTGCGCGCCGCCGTCAAGGCCGGCGCCGACGCGGTCTACCCCGGCTACGGCTTTCTCTCGGAGAACCCCGAGCTCGCGGAGGCGTGCGCCCGCGAGGGCCTGACGTTCATCGGCCCGGGCGCCGACGTGCTGTCGCTGACCGGCGACAAGTCGCGTGCCATCGCGGCTGCCAAGGCGGCGGGCGTCCCCACCCTGGAGGGTGTGGCCCCGACCCGCGACGCCGACGAGCTGGTCGCCGCCGCGCAAGGCCTGGACTATCCGCTGTTCGTCAAGGCGGTCGCCGGTGGTGGCGGGCGCGGGATGCGCCGCGTCGATGAGCCGGAGGCGCTGCGCGAGGCCGTGCAGGCCTGTATGCGGGAGGCGGAGGGGGCCTTCGGCGATCCGACGGTCTTCGTCGAGCGGGCGGTCGTCGACCCGCGCCACATCGAGGTGCAGATCCTGGCCGACGCCACCGGCGAGGTGATTCACCTGTTCGAGCGGGACTGCTCGGTGCAGCGCCGGCACCAGAAGGTCGTCGAGATCGCTCCCGCTCCCAACCTCGACCCTGCGATCCGGGAGGCGATCTGCGCCGACGCCGTGCGCTTCGCCCGGCACATCGGGTACGTCAACGCGGGCACCGTGGAGTTTCTGCTCGACGCCGCCGGGCAGCACCATTTCATCGAGATGAACCCGCGTATCCAGGTCGAGCACACGGTGACCGAGGAGGTGACCGACGTCGACCTCGTGCAGTCGCAGATGCGCATCGCGGGCGGCGCCACCCTGGCCGACCTCGGCCTGTCACAGGAGAGTGTGCGGTTGCGGGGTGCGGCGCTGCAGTGCCGCATCACGACCGAGGACCCGGCCAACGGCTTCCGGCCCGACACCGGCAAGATCACGACCTACCGCTCTCCGGGTGGCGCGGGCGTGCGCCTCGACGGCGGCACCACCTACGCGGGCGCCACCATCAGCCCGCACTTCGACTCGATGCTGGCCAAACTGACCTGCCGCGGCGCCGACTTCCCGGCCGCCGTCGCCCGCGCCGCCCGCGCGGTCGCCGAGTTTCGCATCCGCGGCGTCCGCACCAACATCCCGTTCCTGCAGGCGCTGCTCGACGACCCGGACTTTCGCGCCGGCCTGCTCGACACCTCCTTCATCGAGCGGCATCCGCACCTGCTGACCGCCCGCAGCTCCGCCGACCGGGGCACCCGCCTGCTGCACTACCTGGCCGACGTCTCGGTCAACCGGCCGCACGGAGCGCTGCCGACGGCGATCGAGCCGCGGTCCAAGCTGCCGGAGCTGCCCGAAGGCACCCCGGTGCCCGACGGCTCGCGGCAACTGCTGATCTCGCACGGGCCGCAAGGTTTTGCCCGGCGGCTGCGCGAGCAGAAGAAGGTGGCGGTGACCGACACGACCTTCCGCGACGCCCACCAGTCGCTGCTGGCCACCCGGGTACGCACCTACGACCTGCTGGGAGTCGCCGAGCACGTCGCCGCGCTCACCCCGCAACTGTTCTCCCTCGAGGCGTGGGGCGGGGCCACCTACGACGTCGCCCTGCGCTTCCTGAGCGAGGACCCGTGGGAGCGGCTCGCGGCGCTGCGCGAGGCCGTGCCCAACATCTGCCTGCAGATGCTGCTGCGCGGCCGCAACACCGTCGGCTACACCCCCTACCCGACGCAGGTGACCGACGCCTTCGTCGCCGAGGCGGCCGCGACCGGCATCGACATCTTCCGCATCTTCGACGCCCTCAACGACGTCGAGCAGATGCGCCCGGCGATCGAGGCCGTGCGCGCCACCGATTCAGCTGTCGCCGAGGTGGCGCTGTGCTACACCGGCGACCTGTCGAACCCGGGCGAGCGGCTCTACACCCTCGACTACTACCTGCGGCTGGCCGAACGGATCGTCGAGGCCGGTGCTCATGTGCTGGCCATCAAGGACATGGCGGGGCTGCTGCGAGCGCCCGCGGCGCGCACCTTGGTCACGGCGCTGCGGGAGCGCTTCGACCTGCCGGTGCACCTGCACACGCACGACACCGCCGGCGGCCAGCTGGCGACGCTGACCGCGGCCATCGACGCCGGGGTCGACGCGGTGGACGCTGCCTGCGCCGCCCTGGCCGGCACGACCTCGCAGGTCGCGCTCAGCTCCCTGGTGGCCGCGACCGACCACTCGCCGCGCGAGACCGGCCTGTCGTTGGAGGCCGTGTGTGCGCTGGAGCCCTACTGGGAGGCCGTGCGGCGGGTGTACGCGCCGTTCGAGTCGGGCCTGCCCGCGCCGACCGGGCGGGTCTACCGGCACGAAATCCCGGGCGGGCAGCTGAGCAACCTGCGCCAGCAGGCCATCGCGCTGGGCCTGGGGGAGAAGTTCGAGCAGATCGAGGACATGTACGAGGCGGCCAACCGCATCCTCGGCAACATCGTCAAGGTGACCCCCAGCAGCAAGGTGGTGGGTGACCTCGCGTTGCACCTCGTGGCGGTCGGCGCCGACCCGGCCGAGTTCGAGGCCGACCCCGCGCGCTTCGACGTGCCCGACTCGGTCATCGGCTTCCTCTCCGGCGAGCTCGGTGACCCGCCCGGCGGGTGGCCCGAGCCGTTCCGCACGAAGGCCCTGGCGGGACGCACGATCAAGCCGGCCGCGGCCGACCTCGACGAGGAGGCGCTGCACGGGTTGGCCACCGACCGGCGGGCCACGCTCAACCGGCTGCTGTTCCCCGGCCCGACCCGCGACTTCGCCGAGTCCCGCGAGAAGTACGGCGACGTCTCCGTGCTGCCCTCGACCGACTTCTTCTACGGCCTGCAGCCCGGCGACGAACACGAGGTGCGCCTGCAGGAGGGCAAGTGGTTGCTGCTCGGCCTGGAGGCCGTGGGGCACGCCGACGAGCGCGGCCTGCGGACCGCGATGTGCGTCATCAACGGGCAGCTGCGGCCCATCGTCGTGCAGGACCGCTCGATTGCGGCCGAGGTGGCCGAGACAGAGAAGACCGACCCGAGCAAGCCCGGCCATGTGGCCTCCCCCTACGACGGCGCGGTCACCCCGACCGTCGCCGCCGGCGACCAGGTCGAGGCGGGCCAGGCCGTTGCGACCATCGAGGCGATGAAGATGGAGGCCTCGATCACCGCCCCGGTCGCCGGCACCGTCGAACGCCTCGCGATCGAGGGCACCGGCCACCTCGAGGGCGGCGATCTGGTGCTCGTCATCACCCCCGCGCAGTAGGTGCGGGGGTGGCCGGTCAGCTGGAGACGGCGGCGGCCAGGTTGCCGAGGCTGTCCTCCAACGCGGACTGCTGGATGAGGGGGAAGCTCACCTTCTTCAGCAGCTCCTTGTCGGTGACGGCGGACCAGTCGTAGGTCAGCGAGACGTCGGTGGCGTCCGGGCCCTGCGGGGTCAACTGCCAGACCCACTGCCAGCCGGGCGGCTGCGTGCCGGCCGGCGCCGTCTGCCAGGCCAGCAGCTTGTTCTCGTCGTACCCGGTGACGTGGTTGTCGGTCTGGTACTCCCCGCCCATGTGCTCGGCGTCCATGTTCATCGTGAACACCTGGCCGGTGCCGGTGATGCGGTCGCTCTTGTGGTCGGAGACGATCTGGCCCGCGCCGTCGAGCTGGGCGTGCCGCTGCGGATTGCTCAGCACCTCGAAGATGTCTTGGGCCGGGGCGTCAATGGTGCGGCTGACGGTGATGCTCGTTTCGTCACTCATGGTGCCCAGCCTTGCCGCTGCGGCGCGCCCCCGCGACTCGAAGCGCTGCGACCGGCCCGCGGACGTACTTGCGCGGCAGCCTCTTTCGACGCACCCTCGGTTCTTGCTCAGCGTGAGCGCGCGCAGGGCGATGGGACTGCAAGTGGCTCGGGGGAGTCTTCGAAGGGTCGATCGGTCCACCACCACCGCGGCCCAGGGTGTCGACGCGACGGAGGAAGCATGACGACACGCCGGCCTCGCCGCCGCAGCACCCTGCGGGCGGCCCTGAGCGCAAGCGTGACCATCCCGCTGGCCGCCGCTCTGGCGGCCGCCCCCCACCTGATGCCGAGCGCGCACGCCGCGGTCTCGCCGGCGATTTCGGCCGCACCGATGCCCGCGACCGTGGGCGTCGAAGCAGCCGACGCACCGGCGGATCGGATGCCGACCGGCCGGGTCATCGTGCGCTTCAAGGACGGCTCCGCAGCCGCCGTCTCCACCGCCGCCCGCGATCGGGCCCTCGATGCCGTAGGCGCCGGCACCGACGTCGACCTTGAGGCCGAGCGGCGGCTGGGCACCGGCGCCACCCTCGTCGCGGGGGCCGATCCCGCACAGGCGCAGGAGGTCGCCGACCGGCTGCAGGCCCGCCCCGACGTCGCCTACGCCGAGCCCGACGTGCGGCTGACCATCGCCCGCACGGCCACCCCCGCCCCCAACGACCCGCTGTGGCACTACCAGTGGAATCTGGCCGCGACCGACGTCGGCATCGACGCTCCGGCGGCGTGGCCGCGCACCCGCGGCGCGGGGGTCACCGTCGCGGTTGTCGACACCGGCATCGTGCGGCACCCCGACCTGAGCGGCCAGGTGCTGCCCGGATACGACTTCATCTCCGATCCGCGGACGGCCCGCGACGGCAACGGCCGCGACAACGACCCCACCGACCTGGGCGACTGGCTCGTCAACAACGACTGCGGCGGCACGGAGAAGGCCGCCGACAGCACGTGGCACGGCACCCATGTCGCCGGTGCCATCGCGGCGCTGTCCGGCAACGGCGCCGGCATCGCGGGTGTGGCGCCGCGCGCCAAGATCCTGCCCGTGCGGGCCATCGGCCGCTGCGGCGGTTCGCTCGCGGACATCGCCGACGGCATCACCTGGGCCACCGGCGGCACCGTGCAGCAGGTCCCCAAGAACGCCAACGTGGCCCGTGTCGTCAACCTCTCCCTCGGTGGGCCCATGGCCTGCCCCGCCACCCTGCAGGCCGCCATCGACGGAGCCCTTGCCCGCCGCGCCGTCGTCGTCACCGCCGCCGGCAACTCCGGCATTCCCGCCGAGCGCGAGT
Organism: Kineosphaera limosa NBRC 100340; assembly: GCF_000298215.1. Taxonomy (GTDB): domain Bacteria; phylum Actinomycetota; class Actinomycetes; order Actinomycetales; family Dermatophilaceae; genus Kineosphaera; species Kineosphaera limosa. Next base: position 12,618 of record NZ_BAHD01000022.1, read on the forward strand.
CGCCCGGCAACTGCCGCGGCGTCATCAACGTGGCCGCCACCACCGGCTCCGGGGCGCGGGCCAACTACTCGAACTACGGCCGGGCGATCACCCTGGCCGCCCCCGGCGGGCAGACCGATCGCGACGGCATCCTGTCGACCATCGACGGAGGCCGGCGCGGGTCCAGCGGTCCTGAGTACGGCTTCATGGTCGGCACCTCGATGGCCGCGCCGCACGTCAGCGGTGTCGCGGCCCTGCTGCTCTCGGCCTCGCCGGGACTGACTCCCGCGCAGGTCTCCTCGGTGCTGACCTCCTCGGCGCGCCCGTTCACCGCCGCCTGCAACGGCTGCGGGGCCGGGATCGTCGACGCAGGCCGCGCCGTCGCGGCCGTGCTCGGCTCGCCGGCCAAGGCCAACCGCGACGCGACGGCCGCCACCGGTGGCCAGCAGACCGTGGCCACCGGCGTCGCGCGCACCTCGACCCATGCGCCCGTCGTCGACCAGACGCTGATCCCCAACACCGTGCACACCACCCCGCGCGCCCGGCTCGCGTGGGAGCCCTTCGCCGGAGCCAGCGGCGACGTGCGCTACACCGTGCAGTGGCGCCCCATCACCCTCGACGGCGCCACCCGCCGCTACGGCGCGTGGAGCCCCGTCGCGACCGACACCACCGCCCGGTCGATGTGGGCGGGCGGGATGGCCGGCGGCGTCTACCAGTACCGCGTGCGCGGCACCGACTCCGCCGGCGTCACGAGTGCCTGGTCGCAGGCCGCCACGGTGACGATCCCGGCCGACCTGACCGCGCGCGTCGGTCGGTGGCGCGGCTCGTGGAGCACCGTGCGGGACGCCTCGGCGGTATCCGGCACGCTGATGCGCACGAGCGAGAGGGGCGCCGGCGTCACGCTGCCGTCCACCTACGCCGCCGGGGTGGCGGTCGTCGCCGGCACCGGTCCGGGCGGCGGGGTCTTCGACATCGTCGTCAACGGCAAGCGGGTGCAGCGGGTCGACACCAAGGCCGCCCGAACCTCCGCCGCCCGCAATGTCGCCACGGTCCGACTGCCCTACGGTCGGGCCGACGTACAGCTCGTGCGCGTCTCCGGCACGATCTCGCTCGACGCGATCGCCTACCTGCGGTGAACGCGACCCACCTGACCCCTTCGTGAGCCTCGGTCGGGGTAGGCGTGCACATCGGGGGGCGCGCCTACCCCGGCCGATCAGACGAAGAGCGGCACCCGAGCTCGGGCGGAGGCGACCGCCTCGGTATCGATGCGGCCGGTCAGCACCCCGGCCGCATGACCGAGGCGGGCGCACACCCCGCCGAGCGGGTCGATGAGCGCGCTGCGACCGATGCCCAGCGGCGCGGGCCCCTGCGGCTGCGTCCACGCCTGATCGCAGGCCAGCAGCCAGGCCTGGGCGTCCATGGCGCGGGCCCGCACGAGCACATCCCACTGCTCGGCCTTGCCCGGCCCCTCACCCCACGACGCGGACAGCAGCACGAGCTGCGCGCCGGCCCGCCCCAAGGCGCTGAACTGGTCGGCGAAGCGCACGTCGTAACACGTGGCCAGGCCGACCGTGACCCCGTCGACCACCGCGGTGACCAGCTGCGATCCGGGCGCCACCGTGTCGGACTCGCGGGAGCCGAAGGCGTCGTAGAGGTGGATCTTGCGGTAGGCCACCTCCCCGCGCGGGCCGGCGAGCAGCAGAGTGTTGTAGACGCGCCGGTCGTCGGCCGGCTCGAACATCCCCGCGACCACCGTGAGGTCGAGGCGATCGGCCAGCGCCCTGATTCCGTCGGCGAATTCGCCGTCCAACGGCTGTGCCACCTCGTGCAGGGGCGTGCCGAACGAGGCCATGGTCGCCTCCGGCAGCACCGCGAGGCGCGCCCCGGCGTCGGCGGCCTCCTGAACCGCTGCGGTGGCGGTCGCCAGGTTCTGGCGCGGGTCGGCGCCCGCGCTGATCTGGCAGGCGGCCACGGTCAGGTGCACGTTGCTCGGCTCGGTCAGGCTCGCGCTCATGCTCCCCACCTTCCCACGGGCACCCCCGGAGCGGGTTCGCTCGAGTCTGCGCGCAGCGGTCCGTCAGTGAGGGAGCGGCCGGGTGAGGGGCGGGGCGATCAGGCTCCGTCGGCGGCGCGGCGGCCGTTGGGCAGCCGCTGCGCGCTCACCCCGAGGGCCTGGGCACACGCGGCCACCTCGGTCAGGCGCACGCCGGCTTCGACGAACGGGAACAGCACTCGCTGCCGGTCCACGGTCCGCACGGGCACCCGGCCCGGCGCGTCGACGGCGGCGCAGTAAGCGACCGTGTCGATGGGTAGGTGCGCCACGTCCGTGGGGCGAGCCTGCCCGGGGCTCCACGTGCGCAGCACGCGGCACCCCAGCTCGCTGGCGATCTCCTGCGCCAGGGCGTCGTCCCCGGGGGCGGGTGGACGGATGGGGTCGAGCAGCAGCGAGACCCGTTGCGCGCCGAGGGCCCGCGCGGCGATCGTCAACAACAGCGCCGACTGGGGGTCGCCGGAGAAAGACACGGCGACGCGGCCGGCGCCGATGAGCGTGGCCTGCACCCGGCCGATCACCCCGGCCAGCTCCGGATCAACGGGTCGGTCCTGACAACGGGGGTGGCTCACCCTCCCGGTCGTCGGCCGGCCCTGACACGTCATGGCCCTTAGTGTCACGCGAAGGGGGCGATCGGGTCATCTGCGACACTCCGCGGATGCATACGTCCGGGATTTGAACACGGCTGGTGCCCAACGAAGGCCGATCACCTGTTGCCATGTGCAGGCCGCCTGCATATGGTCCAGAGCACGACGGCGCCGACGCCCGGCAGCGGGCGGCAGCGCCCCGCGACGGCAGGACGGAGGGGTCCCATGGGTCAGCAGCAGGGGCTGGGTCGGGTCACGCAGGCGCTGACGGAACGCCTCGGGGCCGGCCGGCTGATCACCGACCCGCTGGCCCGCAGCACCTACGAATGCGACGGCCTGGCCAACCACAAGGCCGTCCCCGGCCTCGTGGTGCTGGCCGAAAGTCCCGACGACATCGCCGTCACCGTGCGGGAGTGCGCCCGCGAAGGGGTGCCGTTCGTGGCGCGCGGCAGCGGCACCGGCCTGTCGGGCGGGGCGCTCCCGCACACCGACGGCGTCCTCATCGTCACCTCGCGGCTGCGCGAGATCGTCGACATCGACGTGGCGGCGCAGCGGGCCGTCGTGCAGCCCGGCGTCATCAACCTGCAGCTCACCAAGGCTGCGACGCCGCACGGCTACTACTTCGCGCCCGACCCCTCCAGCCAGCAGGTGTGCTCGATCGGCGGCAACCTCGCGGAGAACTCCGGTGGCGCGCACTGCCTGAAATACGGCTTCACCGTGCATCACATCACCGGCGCGCAGGTCGTCACCCCCGTCGGCGACGTGGTCGACATCGGCGGCAAGGCGCCCGACCCGCCCGGCTACGACCTGCTGTCGATGCTCGTCGGCTCCGAGGGCACGCTCGGAGTGGTCACCTCGATCACCGTCAAGCTGACCCGGCTGCCGCAGACCGTGCGCTGCCTGCTCGCCGGCTTTCCCGACACCGACAGTGCGGGGGCGGCGACCTCGGCGATCATCGGCTCGGGCTGCATCCCCGCGGCCATCGAGATGATGGACACCCTGGCGATCGAGGCCGCGGAGGCCGCCGTCGCCTGCAACTACCCCGCCGGGGCCGGAGCGGTGCTCGTCGTCGAACTCGACGGTCCGGCGGCGCAAGTGGAGGCGCAGTTCGCACAGGTCGAGGCGTTCTGCCGCGAGCACGGCGCGTTCGAACTGCGGGTCGCCGCCGACGAGACCGAGCGGGCCCTCATCTGGCGGGGCCGCAAGTCGGCGTTCGCTGCCGTCGGGCGCATCAGCCCCGACTACCTCGTGCAAGACGGCGTGATTCCGCGGACGGCGTTGCCCGAGGTGCTCCACGCGATCGCCGAGCTGGGCCGCGAGCGCGGCGTGCGGGTCGCCAACGTCTTTCACGCCGGCGACGGCAACCTGCACCCGCTCGTGCTCTTCGACGGCGACGTGCCGGGAGAGGAGGAGCGCGCCGAGGAGGTCTCCGGCGCGATCCTCGACCTGTGCATCAGCCACGGTGGATCGATCACCGGGGAGCACGGCGTCGGCTCCGACAAGGCCAAGTACATGCCGCGGATGTTCTCCGACGCAGACCTCGACACGATGCAGATGGTGCGCTGCGCGTTCGACCCCGACTCCATCTCCAATCCGGGCAAGATCTTTCCGACACCCCGGCTGTGCGGAGAACGGCCGGGTCGCCACCGCGGCGCCCATCCGCTGGCGCAGGCCGGCATCGCGGAGGTGTTCTGATGACCGCCCATAGCGCACACAACAGTGTGCGAGACGGGTCGTGTGCGGACGACCGACACGCGGCGGCGCTGTGGGAGCGGCTGTCCGCCGCCGCGCCCCTGCGGGCGGCCGAACCCGGCGACGAGGTCGGTGGTGTGGCGCCCGCGTGGGTCGCCCGCCCGACCTCCACCCAGCAGGTCGCGGACCTGCTCGCGGCCGCCCACGCCACCCACGCTGTCTCCGATGGCCACCCCGGCGCGGCGGCCGAGCCTCGTAGCGAGGCAGCGGCGCTGACCGTCGTGGCTCGAGGGATCGGCGCGCACCAGAGCTTCGGCAATCCGCCGCGGCGGCTCGACCTGGTCATCGAAACCGGTGGGCTCGACGAGATCATCGAGTACGCCCCGCACGACCTCGTGCTGCGCGTCGGCGCCGGGGTTCGGCTCAACGCCCTCGCGGGTTTGCTCGCCGAACAAGGGCAGCGTCTGGCCGTCGACCCGCCCCGCCGCGGCACCGTCGCCGGCACCCTGGCCGTCGGCACCGCAGGGCCGCTGCGACTGTCCCACGGCTCACCGCGCGACCTGGTCATCGGCATGACGTTCGTGCGCGCCGACGGCGTCGTGGCCCACTCCGGCGGCAAGGTCGTCAAGAACGTCGCCGGGTATGACCTGGCCAAACTCTTCGCCGGCTCGTACGGCACCCTCGGCGTCATCACCGAGCTGACCTTCCGCCTCCACCCCCTGCCAGAGGCGAGCGCCTGGGTGGGTGGGCTCGTCGACCCCGCTGGGGTCGGCCCGGTGATCAGCGCGCTGACGCACTCCCAGAGCGTGCCCGCCGCCGTCGAGTACGACGTGCCCGCCGACGGACGCGCCAGCCTGTGGGTGCAGTACGAGGGCACGCCCGTCGACCTGGAGGCGCGCACCGCGCAGGCGCTCGCCATCTTGGCCACCGACTCCTTGGCCACCGACTCCTTGGCGACCGACTCTGGGGCGCAGGCGCAGGTAGCCGACGAGGCGCCGTTCTGGTGGGGCGACGAGCCGCCCGGCGCGGCCTTGCTCAAGGTCACGCACGTGCTCGGCCGCGGCGCCACGTTGGCTGCCGGCCTGCAGATCGGTGCTCAGGAGGCCGGCGTGCAGGCCGCCTACCGCGGCTCGCCGCTGGTCGGCACCGGGTTGGTGGGCGTGAGCGACGTCGGTGACGGCGATGACGTCGGTGATAGCGATGACGGCGGCGCGGCGGCCCGGTTCGCCGCCTTCGTCCAGGGCGCCCGGGCGCGGACCGCCGCCGCGGGCGGCACCCTCACGGTGCTCAGCGCGCCTCCGGCGTGGCGGGCGGCGGTCGACGTCTGGGGGCCGGTGCCGGGCCTGGAGCTCATGCGCGCCCTCAAGGACCAGTTCGACCCCCGAGGTGCCTTGGCCCCGGGCCGATTCGTGGGAGGCATCTGATGGCGCGCCCCGAGCACACGGACGAGCACGCGCACGAACACACGGACCCGACGCACCAGGCGCCCGGGCCGGCGTTCGACGCGCACCACCCGCCCTCGGCCGAGCTCATCTCCGACTGTGTGCACTGCGGTTTCTGCCTGCCCACGTGCCCGACGTACGCGCTGTGGGGCGAGGAGATGGACTCCCCGCGCGGCCGCATCTACCTCATGGGGCAGGGCCTGGGCGGGGCGCCGATGACCGACACGATGGTCGGCCATTTCGACGCGTGCCTGGGCTGCATGGCGTGCGTCACCTCGTGTCCGTCGGGGGTCAAGTACGACCAGCTCATCGAGGCGACCCGCGCGCAGGTGGAGCGTCGGCACGAGCGGTCTCGCACCGAGAAGGCCTTGCGGGCGGCGATCTTCGCGTTGTTCCCGTATCCGGCGCGGTTGCGGGCGTTGAGCGCGCCGATGCGGCTGTATCAGCGGGTCGGCCTGGGGCGGCTGGTGCGCGGCAGCGGACTGCTCGAGCGCCTCTCGCCGCAGGTGGCGGCGATGGAGGCGCTGATGCCGCGGGTGCAGGAGGCGCCGCGGGTCCCGGCCCGCACCCGCGCCACGGGGGAGCGTCGGGGCACGGTCGGGCTGCTGCTCGGCTGCGTGCAACGCGAGTTCTTTCCGGGCGTCAACGCGGCCACGGTGCGCGTGCTCGTCGCGGAGGGGTTCGAGGTGGTCGCCCCGCCGGAGCAGGGGTGTTGCGGCGCGTTGTCGCTGCACGCCGGCCGGGAGGAGGAGGGGCTGGACTTCGCGCGCGGGGTCATCGAGGCGTTCGAGGCCGCCGAAGTGGAGGCGATCGTCGTCAACTCCGCGGGCTGCGGCTCGGCGATGAAGGACTACGCGCGGCTGCTCGCCGACGACCCACAGTTCGCGCAGCGGGCGCAGCGGCTGTCGGCGATGACCCGGGACGTCGCGGAGTTCCTCGCGCAGGTCGGCCTGCAAGCCACCTATCACCGGTTCGACGCGGACATCGCCTACCACGACGCCTGCCACCTGGCGCACGCCCAAGGGGTGCGCGCCCAGCCGCGGGAGCTGCTGCGCACCATCCCCGGCGTCACCCTCGCGGAGATCCGCGACGCCGAGCTGTGCTGCGGCTCGGCCGGCATCTACAACATCATCAACCCCGAACCGGCCACCGAACTCGGCGACCGCAAGGCGGCCAACGTCGCGGCCACGGGTGCCTCGCTGCTGGTGGCCGCCAACCCGGGCTGCCTCATGCAGATCGCCACCAGCCTGCACCGCCAGGGGCACGACATCGCCCTCGCCCACACCGTCGAGATCCTCGACGCCGCACTGCGCGGCGCCTCGCCTGAGTCGCTACGCGCCGCCGCCGGCTAGCTTGCGCCCTCGTCGTGCCCTGCCGCACCGGCCGGTGGCTCGAGCAGGTTGTGCCGCGCGACAAACCGGAAGCGGTCGCCGCGGAACACCGAGCGGGTCCACTCCACGGGGCGCCCTGTGGAGTCCCAGGCGGTGCGGTGGATGAGCAGCATCGGCAGGCCCGTCTCCACGCCGAGCAGGTTGGCCTCGACCGGGTCGGCCAGCGCCGTCTCGACCGTGTCTTCCACGGCGGCGATGTGCAGCCCGTAGGCCTCGCGCATCGTCACGTAGAGCGAGCCGTGCTCGGTCAGGCGCTCCTCGAAGTCGGGCAGCGGGCCCGGCACGTGGGCGATCTCATGGGCGATGGGATCGCCGCCGGCCGTGCGGAGCCGATCGAGTCGCTGCACCGCTGCTCCCGGCGGCAACTGCAAGGCCGCCCGCACCTGATCGTCGGCGGTGACCTGCGCACACCCCAGCAGCACGCTGCCGGGACGCCAGCCGTCGGTCTGTACGTCTTGGGAGAACGAGGTCAGCGGGCGGACCCGCATCAGCTTGGGGTGTGCCACGAAGGTGCCCCGCCCTTGGGTGCGTTCCAGCCGACCGTCCACGACGAGCGCCGCGATGGCTTGGCGCACTGTCGTGCGGGAGGTGGCGAAGCGCTCGGCGAGCTCGCGCTCGGTCGGGATCGCGGTCTGCGGATCCAGTCCCTCGATGAGGTCGAGCAGAGCCCGCTTCACCTGGTAATGCTTGGGAACCTTCATGGCGGCCTCGGCTGTCGGCGACGGGTTCCGACCACGATAGGGCATTGGCCTATACCAATCGGCGGAAACTGCTTGACACCACAGATTGGTCTAGACCAGGCTGTGGTCCAGACCAATTATCTGGTTGCACCACCTCACGAAGGAGTGACGACATGAGCGCCGTCCAGGAAAGCTCACCACCTCGGTCCAAGCGGCACCTACCGGGCTTCGGCCAACTGCAACGGCTCGGCAAGAGCCTCATGCTGCCGATCGCGCTGCTGCCCGCCGCCGGCATCCTGCTGCGCCTGGGCCAGCCCGACCTGCTCGGTCGCATCACGACCCCGATCATCGGGGCCTTCTTCGATGCGATGAGCGCCGCCGGTGACGCGATCTTCGGCAACCTGGCGATGCTCTTCGCCGTCGGCGTCGCGATCGGTTTCGCCCGCAAGGCCGACGGCTCCACCGCCCTCTCCGCGGTCGCCGGCTACCTGGTCATCGAGGCCGTCTTCAAGTCGATGTCGCCGGTCGTGCTCGAAGGGCAGCTCAACGCAGCCGGCGAGCAGGCGATGATCAACTACAGCGTCTTCGGCGGCATCGTCGTCGGCCTCGTCACCGCCTGGCTCTTCGACCGGTACCACGACATCCAGCTGCCGGCCTATCTCGGCTTCTTCGGCGGTCGCCGCTTCGTGCCGATCGTCGTGTCGCTGGCCACCCTGATCATCGGCTTCGCGCTCAGCTACTTCTACCCGATCTTCAACGCCGGCCTGACCAACGTCGGCGAGTTCATCGGTGGCGCCGGCGCGCTCGGCGCCTTCGTCTACGGTGTCGTCAACCGCCTGCTCATCCCGCTGGGTCTGCACCACATTGTCAACACCTTCGTCTGGTTCATCTACGGCGACTACGCCGGCCCCAGCGGCCTGGTCACCGGCGAACTGACCCGCTTCGCCGCCGGCGACCCCAGCGCCGGGCTGCTGACCTCCGGCTTCTACCCGATTCTCATGTTCGGCCTGCCCGGTGCCGCCCTGGCGATGATGCACATGGCCAAGCCGTCGCAGAAGAAGGTTGCCGCAGGCATCCTCGGGGCCGCCGGCCTCACCGCCTTCATCACCGGCATCACCGAGCCGCTGGAGTTCGCCTTCATGTTCGTGGCGTTCCCGCTCTACGTCGTGCACGCGCTGCTCACCGGGCTCTCCCTGGCCATCGCCTACACGCTCGACATCCACCTCGGCTTCTCGTTCTCCGCCGGACTCATCGACCTCGTGCTCTACTACTCCGCCCCGGCCGCCCACAACGTGCCGCTGCTCATCGTGCAGGGCCTGGTCTTCTTCGTCTTGTACTACGTGCTCTTCCGCTTCGTCATCAAGCGTTGGAACCTGGCTACCCCCGGCCGCGGTGACGAGGTGGCCCCCGACGCCGCCGACGCCGACGGCGCGGAGCCGAGCCAGCTCGCCGAGAACCTCATCGCCGCGTTCGGTGGCCGCGACAACCTGCGCAGCGTCGACGCCTGCATCACCCGGCTGCGCATCGAGGTGGCCGACAAGGCCAAGGTCGACGCCGCCCGGCTCAAGGGGCTCGGCGCCGCCGGCGTCGTCGAGGTCGGCAACAACGTGCAGGCGATCTTCGGCACCCAGGCCGACTCGCTGAAGTCGCAGATCAACGCCGTGCTCGCCGGTGCGCCCGCCCCGGCCGCCGTCGGCGCGACGACCGCTGCTCCGGCCGCTGCCAGCACGCCCGCTGCGCCCGCCAGCTCCGCCGTCCCCGCCGGCACCGTGCTCGCACCCCTGACCGGGCGCGTGCTCCCGCTGTCGCAGGTGCCCGACAAGTCCTTCGCCGAGGGCATCGTCGGCCCGGGCCTGGCCATCGACCCCGAGCACAAGGTGCTCAACGTCGCCGCCCCCGTCAGCGGCACGGTGCTGCAGGTGTGGCCGCACGCCTTCGTCATCGGCACCGACGACGGCCGCGGCGTGCTCGTGCACCTGGGCATCGACACGGTGCAGCTCGAAGGCAAGGGCTTCGCCAGCCACGTCAGCAAGAAGGACCGCGTCGTCGCCGGGCAGATCATGACGACCTACGACGTGCCCGCCGTGGTCGCCTCCGGCCGGAGCCCGATCGTGCCGGTCATCGTCATGGACAAGAAAGCCGACGTGCAGGCCCTGGCCCGCGAGCAGGTGGCCGCGCTCGACGAACTGTTCTGGGTCGATCGCTGAGCCTACGCACCACCCCGCTTCCGACCGTCTCGAAACGAAAGGTCCCTTGATGGAAATCGTCATTCACGACAGCCCGCAGCGGCTTGGGGAGGTGGCCGCCGACGCGATCGCCGCGCTGCTGGCCGCCGACCCGACCGCGGTGCTCGGGCTGGCCACCGGCTCGTCGCCACGGCCGGTCTACGACGCGCTGGCCGCCCGGTGCGAGCGGGGGGAGGTGTCGTTCGCGCAGGCGCGGGCGTTCACACTCGATGAGTACGTGGGTCTGCCCGCGGACCACCCCGAGCGGTACCGCAACGTCATTGACGCCGATTTCGTGTCGCGCGTCGACTTCGCCCCCGGGGCCGTGCAGGGCCCCGACGGGCTGGCGACCGACATCCCCGCGGCCTGCGCCGAGTACGAGGCGGCCATCGTGGCAGCGGGCGGGGTCGACCTGCAGATCCTGGGCATCGGCACCGACGGGCATATCGCGTTCAACGAGCCCGGCTCGTCGCTGGCCTCTCGCACCCGCATCAAGACCCTGACCCGGCAGACCCGCTTGGACAACGCCCGGTTCTTCGACGGGGACCCGCAGGCGGTACCCCAGCACTGCCTCACCCAGGGTCTGGCCACGATCATGGCCGCGCGGCACATCGTGCTGCTGGCCACCGGCCGCGGTAAGGCGGAGGCCGTGCATCACCTGGCCGAGGGAGCGGTCAGCGCGATGTGGCCGGCGACGATCCTGCAGCATCACCCGCACGTCAGCGTGCTGCTCGACTCCGCCGCCGCCAGCCGGCTGCAGCTCGTGGACTACTACCGCGAGACCTATGGGGCCAAGCCCGGGTGGCAGGGGATCTGAGATGAGCCTGCTGACCGCCGACCGGGTCGTGACCGGCGAGCAGATCCTGGCGCCCGGTTGGCTCGAGGTGCGCGACGGTCGCGTGGTGGCGGTCGGGGCCGGCGACCCACCGCGCCCCGCCGACCGCGCGCTGGGTGCGGTGACGGTGGTGCCGGGCTTCGTCGACATGCACGTGCACGGCGGCGGGGGAGGAGCCTTCCCCGCCGCCGACGCGGCGGCCACCGCGGCCGCGGTCGACTTCCACCGGCGCCACGGCACCACCGCGATGCTCGCCTCGCTCGTCTCGGCCAGCCCGCCGGATCTACTGGCCCAGGTCGAGGCGGTCGCCGAGCAGGTGCGGGCCGGGCTCGTCGCCGGCATCCACCTGGAGGGGCCGTGGATCTCCGCCCACCGCTGCGGCGCCCACGAGCCGACCGCCCTGCGCGCGCCCGACCCGGCCGAACTCGATCGGGTGCTGGCGGCCGGCGGCGGCACCATCGCCATGGTGACGCTGGCCCCCGAACTGCCCGGCGGGCTGGAGGCCGTGCGCCGGGTTGTCGACGCGGGCGCCATCGCGGCCGTCGGGCACACCGACGCCACCTACGAGCAGACCCGCGAGGCCATCGGCGCCGGCGCCCGCGTCGCCACGCACCTGTTCAACGCCATGCGCCCGGTGCACCATCGGGATCCGGGCCCCGTCGTGGCGCTCATGGAGGACCCGCGTGTCACCCTCGAGCTCATCACCGACGGTCAACACCTGCACCCGGCGCTGTACCGCGACGTGTGTGGGCGGGCCGGCTCCGACCGGGTCGTGCTCGTCACCGACGCGATGGAGGCCGCCGGAATGGCCGACGGCGCCTACAGCCTCGGCGGGCTCGACGTCACCGTCGCCGACGGTGTCGCCCGGCTCACCGGCACGACGACGATCGCCGGCAGCACCGCGACGATGGACCACCAGTTCCGGCAGGCGTTGGCCGCCAGCGAGCTGCCGCCCGACGAGGCGCTGCTCGCGGTGACCCGGCAGACCTCGGTGCTGCCGGCCGCCGCGATCGGGCTACCGCCGGTCGCGCTCGCGGCCGGGGGGCCGGCCGACCTCGTGGTGCTGGACGAGCAGTGGGGTGTGACCGACGTCATGAAGGCCGGTTCCTGGGTCGCGCTCGCCTGATTCGCGGGCCTTCGCTCGACCGGAACGCGCACTCGCCTGACCCGCCCGGGTCAGGCGAGTGCGCGTTGGAAGGCGCTCAGCGCCTTCTCCCCGAAGAGCACGAAACGCACCTGGAGGTCGTCGCTGGCCTCGGCGCGGACCGTCGCCACCGCGATACGTGCGACCTCTTCGACATCCCAGCCATAGACGCCGGCGCTGATCGCCGGAAAGGCGATCGAGGTGGCGCCCACCTGCCGTGCGACCGCCAGGCTGTTGCGGAAACACGCGGCGAGCAGCGCCGGATCGATTTGACCCACATGGCGATTCGGTCCGACCGTGTGGATGACCCAGCGGGCGGGCAGCTCGTGCCCGTCGGTGGCGACCGCCTCGCCGACGCCGAGCCCGTCCGGATGGCTGGTGCGGCGCAGCCGCCGACACTGCGCGAGCAGGGCCGGACCGGCGGCCTTGTGGATCGCGCCGTCGACACCGCCACCGCCGAGCAGCCCCGAGTTCGCGGCGTTGACGATGGCGTCGACCTCTTGCGTCGTGATGTCCCCGGCCACGGCTTCGATGCGCGCACTCATGACAACTCATCCTGCCGCAGCGCCGGTTTTCGGCCCCCAGTGTGGGTGTCTGGGCAGCCGGAGGCGGGTAAGTTCAGGCAAGACACAGGCCGCAAGGGCGGGCGGAAAGCCCCCGGCCACGGTAGAGAGGAAGCACATGGCCGTCATTGGCATCATCTTCATCATCGCCGCCGCCGTCGTGGGTGGCGCCGCGTACTGGGTGGCCTCGTCCGCAGGCGCGGCGACCACGACCGTGGAGATGTTCAACAACCAGCTCACTCTGACACCGCTGACGATGTTCCTGTCCGGCGCGCTGACCGTCTTCTTCCTGCTGCTGGGACTGTGGATGATCGCCGTCGCAGGCCGCCGCCGGTCCAAGCGCAGCAAGGAGCGTCGCGACCTCGAGAAGCAGGCTCGCGAGCAGGAGCGGGAGCTGGCCCAGACCCGCGCCCGCCTCGCCGAGCACGGCGGACCCAGCCGCTCCGACTCCGGTGCCGCGCGCACCCAGCCGGTGCCCGCCTCCGGGGGGAGTACTCAACCGGCCCGCGGGTCGCGCGTGTCGCAGACCAAGGCCCCCGAGACCAAGCCCGAAACCAAGGCCCCCGAGGCCCGGTCCGAAGCCAAGGCTGAGGCGAAGGCCGACGGCAAGGCGACCGACTCCAAGGCAAGCTCTGCCTCCCGGCCCGGCTCGACGTCCGGGGTTGCAGCGGGCGGTGCGAGCGGCCAGCCAGATGCTCCGGGTGGGGCCGGCCCCCGCCCCGACGGCACCTACGACTCCGGCAAGCCCTGAATCGAGCCCTTAGCCCACGTGAGCCGCTTGCCGCCGCCAGCCGAATCCGCTGGCCGGTGGGGTGTGTCGAACGGCCCGGCGTCGCTCTCTGCGCGATGCCGGGCCGAGTTGTTCCCCCTGCCGCCGGTCGGCCGGCCGCTGCGATCTGGGCCCGTCAGGAGGCCGGAGGCGCCGGTGGTAGCGTGCGATTTGCACCGGGCCTGACCGTGAAATAGCCGTCCCTGCTCCGTGGACAGAGCCTTCGTGGTAGCCCTGGAGAGGGGCGCGGCTGGCCCCGATCCTCCCGTTGACCTATCCCAGCGAAGGACGCATCAATGAAGCTGTCACCTGAGTCCGAAGCGATCGTCAAGGCCACGGCCGGCGTCGTCGCCGAGCACGCCGAAGACATCACCAAGGTCTTCTATCCCGACATGTTCGCCGCGCACCCGGAGCTCATGCGCGTGTTCAACAAGGCCAACCAGGCGATCGGTGAGCAACCCAAGGCCCTGGCCGCCTCGGTCGTGGCCTACGCGGTCAACCTCATCGACCCCGACGCCCCCGACTTCGGCCCCGTCATGCGCCGCATCGCCCACAAGCACGTGTCGTTGGGCATTCGCGCGCAGGAGTACACGATCGTCGGGCATCACCTCCTCAAGGCCGTCAAGACGGTGCTCGGCGACGCGATCACCCCGGAGGTCGGGGCCGCCTGGGACGAGGTCTACTGGCTGTTCGGCACCGAGCTCATCGCGGAGGAGGCCAAGCTGTACGCCCTCGCGGGCACCGACCCCACGCACCCGTGGCGCAAGTACCGGGTGGTCGAGCGTTTCGACGAGGGGGAGGACGTGTTCTCGCTCGTGCTCTCACCCGTCGAGGGGGAGGCGCCCCCGCACGAGGTCGGTCAGTACGTCGCGATCGCCGTGGATCTGCCCAACGGCGAGCGCCAACCGCGTCAATACACGATCTCGTCCAGCCCCCGCGGCGACCTGCGCGTGACGATCAAGCGCGTCCACGGCGTCGACGGGGCACCGGAGGGGCAGGTCAGCAACTGGCTGTACGACAACGCGCGACCCGGCACGATCCTCGACCTGTCGCAGCCCGCTGGCGACCTCGTGCTCGACGACTCCACGGGCCCGCTCGTGCTGGTTTCGGCCGGTATCGGCATCACCCCGATCGCCGCCATCCTCGACGACCTCTCGCGCCGGCAGCCCGAGCGCACCGTGCGGCTCTTCCACGCGGACACCTCGCACGCCAACCACGCGCTGTACAAGCACCTGCGCCGCCAGGTCGAGTGGATGAGCGACGCGAAGGCGCAGAACTGGTACGAGGAGGGGGCCGAAGACGCCCCCACGATCCACCCGGCGCGGTCGGGCTTCATGGACCTCTCCGACATCGCCGTGCCCTCGGACTGCACCGTGTTCATGTGCGGCCCACTGGAGTTCATGCGCAGCGCCCGCCGCGCCCTGCTCGACAAGGGCGTCTCCAGCGAGCGCATCCACTACGAGGTGTTCGGCCCCGACCTGTGGGCCCAGAACCCCGACAACGCCGCCTGAGTTCCCGCCGCCCGCTGCCGACGGGTGCGCCCGCTGCCGGCGGTTGCGGTCGCGAGCGCACCCGTCGGCAGGGACCACGCCCGTCGGCAGCGGGCTTGCCCTGGTCTAGCGCTGGGCTAGTCCCAGGCGGCCCGGCCCCACCCGCCCGCGCCGACGGGTGCGCTTGCTGCCCAGGGTTGCTATTGCGACCGCGCCCCAACGCAGGGAGCGCAACCGTCGGCGGCGGGGCGGGCTGGCCGGCCGGGGGTTAGCCCCAGGCGGCGGTGAGTTGGGCGGCGGCGGCCTGGGGGTCCGGGGTGCCGCAGATGGCGCTGATGACGGCGACCCCGGCGAGGCCGGCCGCGCGCAGGTCGGGCAGGTCGGCGGCTTTGACGCCCCCGATCGCCACGCACGGCCACGGGCTCGCGGCAGCCAGCGCACCCAAGTGCGCCAGGCCGCGGACCGGAGAGTGATCGAGCTTGCTGCTCGTCGCCCGCAGGGGGCCGATGCCGAGGTGGTCGATGGTGCCCCTCGGCAGCCCTCGGGCCGCGGCCAGCTGGCTCTCGTCGTGCACCGAGTAACCGAGCAGCGCCCGCGGACCGAGGATCTCGCGGGCGCGCACCGGGTCGAGGTCGCCCTGCCCGACGTGCGCGCCTTGGGCGCCGATGTCCGCGACGAGATGCACCCGGTCGTTGACGATGAGCGGCACCCCGGTGTCGGCCAGCGCCGCGACGAGCGCCCGCCCCAACTCCACGGTCTGCGCGTCGCTGGCCTCCGGATCGCGAAGCTGCACGATCGTCACGCCGCCGGCGACCGCCAAGCGCACCGTCTCGACGACGCCGAGCTGCCCGCATTGCGCGGTGTCGGTCACGAGGTAGAGCCGCAGATCCGCCTCCGGGCGACGCCCGCCAGACACCTGCGTCACGACAGCCGCACCTGCTCGACGAGGTCGTCGGCGCTCAGGGAGGCGAGTCGGTCGAGCAGGGCGACCGCGAAGGTGCCCGGACCCTGCGCGCCCTGGGCCGCCTGGTCCGCGGCGACCGTCAGCAAACCCGTGGCGGAGGCCGCAGCGACCAGCGGGTCGTCGACGACCCCGGCGAATCCCGCCATGAGCGCACCCAGGCTGCAGCCGACCCCGGTCACGCGCGTCAGCCACTCGTGGCCGTTCGCGAGCCGCACGGTGCGTCGGCCGTCGGTCAGGAGGTCCACCGCGCCGCTCACGGCGACGACGCAGGAATTCGCGCGGGCAAGGTCTTGCGCGACCTCGCGGACCGCGTCAGGGGTATCGGTGGAGTCCACGCCCCGGCCGCCCGCGCCGCCGGCCAGGCCCGCGATCTCCGACGCGTTGCCCCGGATGATCGTCGGCGCCCCGGCCGCCACCAGCTCGCGCGCGATCTCGGTGCGCCATGGCAGCCCCCCGGCCGCCACCGGATCGAGCACCCACGGCGTGCTGGCGTCCTTGGCTCCGGCCACCGCCGCGCGCATCCCGGCGACCGTGTTCTCCTGCGGTGTACCGAGATTGACGAGCACTCCCGAGGCGACGCCCGCGAACAGCCCCGCCTCCTGCTCGTTGTCGACCATGGCCGGAGCCGCCCCGGCGGCGAGCAGCACGTTGGCGGTCCAGTTGGTCACCACGATATTTGTCAGGCACTGCACGAGCGGCCCCTCGTTGCGCAGGGCGTCCAAGGCCTCGCCCACCTGGGCGGCGGTGATGGGTGAGTCGTTCATCGCGGATCCTTTTCGTCCGTTGCGGGTGCTGCTCCCGATGGTCGGCGGTGTCGCGGGCTGCGCACTGCCTGGCGCAGGGCCTGGGTGAGCGACCCTCCTGGCATCCTTCCAGGCGCGACGATCACCGACACCGGCACATCGCGGGGAGCATTTTGTTGCGCAGCTGTGGCCGCAATTGCCCACCGCCACTGGCCTTTTGGGTGCGATGGTGCGTATGTGGTCCTGCTCGCGACCTTCGCCGTGTGCGTGCTGTCGGCGATCGTGCCCGTCGTCAACGCCGAGGTGTACCTCGTCGGGCTGCGCGGCGTGCTGTCGCCGGAGTCGCTGTGGCTGACGGCTTTGGCGGCCGGTGCGGGTCAGGCCGTCGGCAAGCTCGTCTGGTATGCGGCGGGCTGGCGCTCCATGGAGTCGGCCTGGGTGCAGCGCAAACTCGACGTCGGCACCCGCCGTCGCGACTACGACCGCTGGCGGCACGCGTTCGAGGCTCGGCCACTGCTCTCGCGGGTCACGTTCTTCGCCTCCGCATCCCTGGGTCTGCCGCCACTGCTCATCGTCGCGTTGCTCGCCGGCCAGTTGCGGCTGCCCCTGCGCTGGGTGTTTCCCATGGTGCTCATCGGCCGCACCCTGCGGTTCGCCGTAGTGCTGGGCCTGGCCGATCAGCTGATGACGCGTCTGACCTGATCCCGCCGCGTTCCCCGGGCAGCCGCGTTCCCCGGGCCCGCGCCCCGCCCGAGTCGTCAGTTGTGGGCTCGAGTCGTCAGTTGTTTGTGACGACTGGCCCGCCAAAGTGACGACTCGTGTGGCGGGAAGTGACGGCTGGCCCGTGAAAGTGACGATTCGTGTGGCGGGAAGTGACGGTTGGTCCGCCAACGTGACGACTCGCCGCCAGGAGTGCACCGGTTGGGGCCCGAAGGTGGCAGCGGTGGCCTCTGGCGGTCAGACTGGTGAAGGTCGCCGGAAGGGCGCCCAGGGTTGAGCGGAATACACTCAACTTTGACACAGTTATGCAGGTGAAGACCACAACACTCAAGGAGTCGCACACCTCATGAATCTTCAGCTGACGACCAAGGCCCAGGAGGCCTTCTCGGCGGCAACGCGTAACGCCGCGGCCGCCGGCAACCCCAATGTCGAGCCGGCGCACCTGCTGCTGGCCCTGACCGAACAGCCCGACACCACCACCGGCCCGCTGCTCGAGGCCACGGGCTCCTCGATGCTCGCCGCACGGCGCGCCGCCGAGGCCGAACTGGCCAAGCTGCCCAGCGCCTCCGGCTCCTCGATGACGAACCCCAGCCTCTCCCGCTCCGGTCTGACCGTGCTCGAGCAGGCTCGCCAGGTCATGGAGGCCATGGGCGACAGCTTCGTCTCCACCGACCACCTGCTGCTCGCGCTCGCGCGCACCGGGGCGTTCGGCCTCGACGCCGACGCCATCGACGAGCGCATCCCGGCGATGCGCGGCGGCGGCAAGGTCACCTCCGAGAACCCCGAGGACCAGTTCAACGCCCTGGCCAAGTACGGCACCGACCTCACCCTCGCCGCCCGCGAGGGCCGGCTTGACCCCGTCATCGGCCGGGACTCCGAGATCCGCCGGGTCGTGCAGGTGCTCTCTCGCCGCACGAAGAACAACCCCGTGCTCATCGGCGAGCCCGGCGTCGGCAAGACGGCCGTCGTCGAGGGCCTGGCCCAGCGCATCGTCGCCGGCGACGTGCCCGAGTCCCTGCGGAACAAGCGCCTCATCGCTCTCGATCTGGGAGCAATGGTCGCCGGCGCCAAGTACCGTGGCGAGTTCGAGGAGCGGCTCAAGGCCGTGCTCACCGAGATCACCGAGTCCGACGGCAAGGTCGTCACGTTCATCGACGAACTGCACACGATTGTGGGCGCCGGTGCGACGGGCGAGGGCTCGATGGACGCCGGCAACATGATCAAGCCGCTGCTCGCGCGCGGTGAGCTGCGCCTGGTCGGCGCCACGACGCTCGACGAGTACCGCAAGTTCATCGAGAAGGACGCCGCCCTCGAGCGCCGCTTCCAGCAGGTGTACGTCGGCGAGCCGAGCGTCGAAGACACGATCGCCATCCTGCGCGGGCTCAAGGAGCGCTACGAGGCGCACCACAAGGTAGCCATCGCCGACTCGGCCCTCGTCGCTGCCGCCACGCTGAGCAACCGCTACATCCAGAACCGGCAGCTGCCCGACAAGGCCATCGACCTCGTCGACGAGGCCGCTAGCCGGCTGCGGATGGAGATCGACTCCAGCCCGGTCGAGATCGACGTGCTGCGCCGTCAGGTTGACCGCCTGAAGATGGAGGAGCTGCACCTGGAGCGCGAGACCGACGACGCCTCCCGCGAGCGGCTGGCCCGCCTGCGCAAGGACCTGGCCGACCGCACGGAGGAGCTTGCCGCGCTGACCGGGCGTTGGGAGGCCGAGAAGGCCGGGCTCAACCGGGTCGGCGACCTCAAGGCGCGCCTGGACGAGGTGCGCAGCCACGCCGAGCGCCTGCAGCGCGAGGGTGACTTCGGTGAGGCATCCCGCCTGCTCTACGGCGAGATCCCAGCCCTGGAGAAGGAGCTCGCGGCGGCCTCCGCCTCCGAGCACCAGGTGGCCGAAGACGGCCCGATGGTCAAGGAAGAGGTCGGCGCCGACGACATCGCCGACGTCATCAGCTCGTGGACCGGCATCCCCGCCGGGCGACTGCTCGAAGGGGAGACCGAGAAGCTGCTGCATATGGAGGAGTGGCTGGGCAAGCGGCTCATCGGCCAGACCGAGGCCGTTCGCGCCGTTTCCGACGCCGTGCGCCGCAGCCGGGCCGGCATCGCCGACCCCGACCGGCCCACCGGCTCGTTCCTGTTCCTCGGTCCGACCGGTGTCGGCAAGACGGAGCTGGCCAAGTCGCTGGCGGACTTCCTCTTCGACGACGAGCGCGCGATGGTGCGCATCGACATGAGCGAGTACTCCGAGCGGCACGCGGTCGCCCGGCTCATCGGCGCCCCGCCCGGCTACGTCGGCTACGACGAGGGCGGTCAGCTGACGGAGGCCGTGCGGCGCCGACCGTACTCGGTCGTGCTGCTCGACGAGGTCGAGAAGGCACACCCAGAGACCTTCGACATCCTGCTGCAGGTGCTCGACGACGGGCGCCTGACCGACGGGCAGGGTCGCACGGTCGACTTCCGCAACGTCATCCTCGTGATGACCTCCAACCTTGGCAGCCAGTACCTCATCGACCCCTCGATGAGCCCGGACGCCAAGCGCGAGGCGGTCATGGGCGCGGTGCGGGCGGCGTTCAAGCCGGAGTTTCTCAACCGCCTCGACGAGACGGTGATCTTCGAGCCGTTGACGCTGGAGCAGCTCTCGCAAATCGTCGAGCTCGCGGTCGCGGCGCTGTCGCGGCGGCTGGCGGACCGGCGGATCACGCTGTCGGTCACCGAGCCCGCTCGGCAGTGGCTGGCTCGCACCGGCTACGACCCCGCGTACGGGGCGCGCCCGCTGCGCCGGCTCGTGCAACGCGAGATCGGCGACCGGCTGGCCACCGCGCTGCTCTCCGGGCAGGTGCGCGACGGGCAGGAGGTCACGGTCTACCTGGCGGCCTCCGGCGATCACCTCACCCTGGCCGAGCCGGAGTACGACGTCACGCTGGAGTCGGTGGTCGAGAACGACGCCGATGGCGACGACGAGGCGCAGGAGGTCGTGCAGGGGGAGCTGACCGACGGTCAGTGATCCTGCGCACACCGGCCGGGCGGTGACTTCTCGCGGGGCCCGTTCTGGACGCAAAGACCCCCTGGGCATGTTCACGATGTGGACATGTGCAGGGGGTCTTGCGCTGTCTGGCAACCTGCGCGGCTACGCGAAAGGCGTTGTGTTGCGGGCGAACTCCCCAACTGGGGACACCCCCGGTGAACCTCGGGGAAACGAGTATCCACAGGCCCTCGTAACGCCCACCTGTCAAGCGGCGATGTCCACAACGGTCAGAGCGCGCCGGGGGAACCTCTTCGTAGGCTGCGCGCACGCTCTGCCGCCCACACGCCGTACCCCTCGAGGATCGTCATGTCCCGCCTCTCGTTCACCCGTCCGCTCTGCGCTGCCGTCGTGGCCACGCTGGGGATCACCGCTCTGAGCGGAGTCGCCGTAGCCACGCCCGCAGCGAACTCTCCTGCTCTCATCGCGCCCTTGGCGGCCGCGACGGCTTCGACCGCATCGACCGTCTCGGCCGCGTCGATTCCGTCGACGTGCCGCGCCGCAGTGACGATCGTCCGCCCCGACACGACCTTGGCGATGGGTGTCGTGCAAGGCACGAAGCCGACCGTCTACTCGACCGGGCACCAACTCGGCTATGAGCCGACCGCCATCGCCTTCCTGGGTAACACCAAGTCCGCCGGCGATCGAGTCAGCGTCGACCGCTTCCTCGCGGTCGACGGTTCCGGTCGGCTGCATCGCCTCACCGCGACGACCCGCACGACCGAGGGCAGCGCGAGCACGGCCGTCGACGACACCGTCGTCGCGACCGGCTGGGGCTCCGTTCGGCTCATGGTCGCCACCGGCCCCTACCTGTATGCGGTGACCGAAGCCGGTGCCCTGCGGCGGTACGCCATCTCAGCGGACTACCGGGTCGAGCCCGCGGGGGTCGTCGCGACCTCCGGTTGGGGCGGAGTGCGGTCCCTGGCCTACGGCGGCTGGTGGAAGCTGCCCGGCGACGACGTCGGCGAAGACCTCGTGGCGATCACCGGATCGGGCGCGTTGACCGCCTACGTCGTGCCGCGCAAGAGCCCGCAAAACGTCACGCGGCGCACGCTGGCCAGCTCCGGCTGGGGCAACTACCGGCACGTTGCCGCGGGGGAGTGCAGCACCGGCGAGGGGCGTTCGCTCGCCGCGGTCACCCCCTCCGGGCAGGTGCACGCCTTCCTCGACGCCGACGGCAACGACCAGTCCGGTCGCGACATCCGGTCGACGGGTCGCGTCGCCAGCGGCTGGCGAGGGCTCGTCGCCGACTGATCGGTATCACGCCTGAGGCGACCCTCTCGTGGGGCGATCCGGCAGGTACCGTCGAAGCATGTCTCGTCGCTCACTTGCAGCCCTCGCCGCGTGTGCGCTGCTGGCGCTCCCGGCCTGCAGCAACGGCGGCGCGGCGCCCGGCCCGGACGAGCCCACGGCTGCCCAGCGCCTGGCCACCGCCAAGCAGCAGGCCGATTCGGCCTCCTCGGTGCATCTGCTCGTCACCTCCCGCGACGTGCCCGACACGGCGGAGGGCATTCTCGGATTGGACGGGGTCGGCACGCACGAGCCGGCGTTCAAAGGCCTGCTCGACGCGCGGGTCCGCGGCATCAACGCCCGCATCGACGCGGTGGCGATCGGATCGGCACTCTGGCTGAAGCTGCCGTTCACCCCCCGGCACGTCAAGACCGACCCCGCCACGTGGGGCGTGCCCAGCCCGGCACAACTGCTGTCGCCGGAGACGGGGTTGACCGCCCTCATCACCCACACCCAGTCACCGCAGGATGCCGGCCAGGCGCGCGAGGGGCAGGAGGTGCTGCGCACGATCACCGGGACGATCCCCGGCGCCAACGTCGGACAAATTCTCAACACCGGTGACCCCAACGGCACCTACCAAGTCAGCTACGGCCTCACCGAGCCCGACGGGGTGCTGCGCAAGGCGTCGATCACCGGGCCGTTCTTCCCGGGGGCCACCTCGAGTTACGACGTGGTCTTCGACCGCTACAACGAGCCCGTCGAGATCAATGAACCCTCCGATGCTCAGACGAGCGCGCCCCCGGGGATGCCGTTCCCCGGCGGCACCGGCACCCTCGCGCCCGGACCACCGACGGCGACCGTGACGGCTAAGCCGGCCCGCCCCACCCCGACGGGGACCCAGTCCATCGGCCCGGCGGATCCGCCGTGAGCCCCGCGCAGCCTTGTGACGTCGCTGGCGGCGTCGGCGGGCCAGCCAGGCGGTGAACACCTCCGTCGACGCTACGCGCCGCACGCGACTGCCGGCCGGGTCGCGGGGGCTGCTCGCGCTGGCCTCCCTGGCCGTGGCACTGGCCGCGGCCGACACCTATGTCGTGGTGCTGGCGCTGCCCGACATGATGGCCGGCGTCGGGCTGAGCATCGATGACCTGCAGCGCGCGACCCCGGTCATCAGCGGCTTCCTGCTCGGCTATATCGCCGTGCTGCCGCTCATCGGGCGGCTCTCCGATTTCGTCTCCCGCCGCCGCGTGCTGCTGTGGTGCCTTGGCCTGTTCGTCGTCGGCTCCGCCGTCACCGCGCTCGCCGTCGACCTGCCGGTGCTCGTCGCCGGGCGCGTCGTGCAGGGGATCGGGGGCGGCGGCCTCGTGCCCGCGACGCTGGCCCTCGTCGCCGATCTGTGGCCCGCGCACCGGCGAGGCGTGCCGCTCGGGCTGGTCGGGGCCGTGCAGGAGGTCGGGTCGGTCCTCGGACCGCTGCTCGGCGCCCTCGTGCTCGCCGTCGCAACCTGGCGCGAGATCTTCTGGCTCAACGTCGTGCTCGGGCTGCTGCTGGCCGCGGCGCTGGTCGTTCTCGCCCGGCGGGCCGATCCCACCGCGCGGGCGCGCCTCGACGCCGCCGGCCGGGCCCCCAAGACGAACGCCACGGGACCGGGCGCCGTCGAGCCCGAAGCTCCCGGACCGGGCGCCGCTGCACCCGATACCGCCGACACTGCGCACGTCACCGCTGCCCCGAACCATGGCGCGCCGCCGAACCGCGGCCCGCAGCCGAACCACAGCGCGCGGCCGAACCGTGGCCCCGGGCTGGCCCGAGCCGCGCTCTTGGCCCTCGGGCTCGTGAGCTTGCATTTCGCACTGCTCGCCCCACCGGCCCTGGTCCGCGACGTCACGTGGGGGCTGCCGTTCGTGCCCCTGGGTATGACGGGCTTCTGGGCGTGGCTGGGGCGACTCGGCACCCCGATTGGCGTGGCGGCGCTGCTGCTGCTCGTGCTCTGGACCGTCGCGGCGCTCTACGCCGGGCGGCGAGTGTTGGCGCGCGTCGACGTCATCGGGGCGTTGCTGGTCGCCACCGCGCTGGGCTCCCTGGTGCTGACGTTCGCGTCGGCCAATCCGGAGGAGGAGGTCGTCGGGCCGCTGGGGTGGGTGCTCGTGCCGGTCGGCCTGATCGCCGTGCTGCTCGCCTGGTGGTGGCACGGGCGGGCCCCGCAGCCGCTGGTGCCCCGCGGCATCGTCACGCGGCGCGTCGGGGCCGGCCTGCTGACGAGCCTGGCCGTGGGTGCCGCCCTGGTGGCCGTGGTCGTCGATGTGCCCGTGCTCGCTCGGCTGACCCTCACCGACTCCCAGACACAGGCGGCCCTCGTGCTCGTCCGCTTCCTCATCGCGCTACCGGTCGGTGCCCTGCTCGGCGGGTTCGCGCTGCGGCGCCTCGGCAACGGCGCGGTCGCCGCCCCGGGGCTGCTGCTGGCCGCCGGCGGGCTGGCGGTCATGGCCACCTGGGAGCGCGGCTCCCTCGACCACCCCGTCAGCACGACCGTCGTCCTGGTGGCCGTGGGTCTGGGTCTGGGGCTGGCGATCGCCCCCGTCAACGCGGCGGTCCTGGACGACGTGCACGCCGACTCCCATGGCGTCGCCGGAGCGCTCGTGGTCGTCGCCCGGATGATCGGCATGGTCGTCGGCCTGGCGTTGCTCACCGCCTGGGGCCTGCGCCGCTTCTACCAGCACGTCGAGACGCTGCCCGACCTGCTCGACGCCCAGGCGCTGCTCGACGCCGGCCTGGTTCAGGTGCAGTCGGTCTTCGCCGGGGCCGCCGCCTGCGCGCTCGCCGGGGCCGTCGCGGCGCTCTTCCTGGGTCTGCGCCGCGAGTAGCCCAACCGGGTCACGCAACCGTCCACATCCTGGACGTTGCGCTGGCTGCCGACGGTTGCCGTTGCAACCGCAACCCTGGGCAGGGACCGCGACCGTCAGCGAGGGCCGGGGCGGGGCCCGGCTGGGGCTGGGGAGCGGGTGGCTAGGCAGGGTGGGCGAGCGGTCAGACGGGCCAGGTCTCCCGACGCCAGGCCGCGTCCCAGAACATCCACTCGTACCGGGCGGCGGTGACGAACGCGCGAGTCATCCGCTGCCGCACCCCTTCGTCGGCCGCCTGCGCGAGCCGGTCGACGATCTCGCGCGCCCGGGCGGTGGAGGCGGCGAACTCGGGATCGCCGTAGGCGGCGATCCAGTCGCCGTACGGATGCTCGGACAGTCCGCCGCGCGCTTCGACGACCGCCTTCATGCGCGTGCCGACGTCGTCGTAGATCCAGAAGCACGGCAGCACGCCGGCCGCCAGCGCCGGGTAGCACCCCTGCGCGGAGTGCGCGAGCAGGTAGGACGTGTAGGCGGTGCACGTCGGCGAGGGCTGGCCCAGATCATGCAGGCCACGCTCGACGTGCGCGGCGTGGAGTTCGCGCTCCACGACGACGGTCTGGCGGGCCGACTCGGCCCAGAACACCATGTCGCCGGGGTCGGTGGCCTGCGCGGCGCACGCGGCGAGCGCCCGGCCGTAGTCGGCGAGGTAGAGCGCGTCCTGGGCCATGTAGTAACCGAATCGGTCGGCGTCCAGTGATCCGTCGGCCAGGCCGGTGACGAACGGCAGCTCGTCGATGGCGGTGCGGATGGGCTCGATGGTCTGCCAGAGCTGGTCGACGAAGCTCACGGGCGCCTCCAAATCTCGTGGAAGTGGTGGACCGGGCCGCTGCCCGACCCGACGTACAGGGTGTCGCCGGCCGCAAGCGCCCCAGAGAGCCAGGTCTTGGCGTCGCGCACCGTCGTCGGCCAGTCGTCGCGTTGCGGGCGCAGCGCCGCCAATGCCGAGGAGAGGGTGCAGCCGGTGCCGTGGGTGTTGCTCGTCTCGATCCGCTCGCCCTCGAAAACCGTGACCCGCTGCTCACCGCCACTGCCACCGGTGTCGGTGTCGGTGCCGTCGCCGGTGGCGGGTTCGGCGAGCACGTCGGTGGCGTCCTGCACCCCGTGCCCGCCCTTGACGAGCACGGCCGTCCCGCACGTTCGCGCGAGGGCACGGGCCTGCTCGGTGAGGCCGTCGAGGTCACCCGCCGGAGCGACGTCCAGCAGCACCGCGGCCTCGGGCAAGTTAGGGGTCACCAGATCGGCGAGCGGAAGCAGGTCGCGCACGGCGTCGACGGCCGCCTCGTCGAGCAGCCGGTCGCCGCTCGTGGCGACCATGACCGGGTCGAGCACGATGTACGGCGGACGCTCCAGCCGGCGTTGCGCGCGCAGGAACTCGCCGACCGCCCCGGCGATGGCGGCGTCGGCCAGCATGCCGATCTTGATCGCGTCGATCCGCAGGTCGGCGGCCAGGGTGTCGAGCTGGGCCGTGACGAACCCCGGCGGGACGACGTGCACTCCCGTGACGCCGCGGGTGTTCTGGGCGGTCAGCGCGGTGATCGCGGCGGTGCCGTAGGCGCCCAAGGCGCTGAACGTCTTGAGGTCGGCCTGGATGCCCGCCCCGCCGGAGGGGTCGCTCCCGGCGATCGACAGCGCGATCGGGGGTGCCCCGGCCGGGCGGGAGATGGGAGGGGCGTCGTCGGTCATGGCGTCAGGATTCCTCTGGTTGGGGATTCATGGCGATGGGTGTCCGGTGTCCGCAGTCAGCGACCGGCCATCTCCTCGAGGGCTTGCCCGGAGATCCGAAACACCTGCTGCTCGGCGAGCCGACGGGCGCCGAGGCCCCGGTAGAAGCCGATGGACGACTCGTTCCACTGCGCGACGTGCCACTCCAGGCGGGGTGCGCCGCGCTGCTCGCACTCGCGAGCCAGCTCGGCCAGCAGCGCCAACCCGAGCCTGGCGCCGCGATGCTCCGGTTCGACGAACAGGTCCTCGAGCCAGATGCCGTTGCGCCCGGTCCAGGTGGAGAACGACGGGTACCACACGGCCATCCCGACGACCCGCGGCCCGACCTGCGCGACGTGTGCGAACACGCTGGGAGCGCGATCGGTCGGGAAGAGGGCCGCGAGCAGATCTGCCTCGGTGGCTACGGCCTCGTGCCGGTGATTCTGGTAGTCGGCGAGCTCGCGGATCAGACGCACGAGGTCAGGGACGTCACTAGGTGTGGCGCGGCGGATCACCTGCCCACGCTATCGGGCGTGGCGCCCCGCGAGGAGGGCACGGTCACTCCTCCGGCCGCAGTTCGACGATCACCGGGGCGTGGTCGCTGGCGCCCTTGCCCTTGCGCTCCTCCCGATCGATGAGCGCATCTTCGACGCGGGCCGCGAGCGCCGGTGAGCCGAGCGCGAAGTCGATCCGCATGCCGCGGCGTTTCTGGAAGCTCAGCTGCGTGTAGTCCCAGTACGTGTAAACCCCGGGCCCCGGATGCAGCGGCCGGACGACGTCGGCGAAGCCCGCGTCGACGACCCCCTCGAAGGCGGCCCGCTCGGGCGGGGAAGTGTGGGTACGGCCCTCGTAGTACGGCAAGGACCACACGTCCTCGTCGCGGGGCGCGACGTTCCAGTCGCCCATGAGCACGATCTGGGTCTGCGGGTCGCCCGCGAGCCACTCACGGCCCGCATCGGCCAGCCGCCCCAACCAGTCGAGTTTGTACGCCAGGTGCGGGTGCCCCAGCTCCCGGCCGTTCGGCACGTACAACGACCAGATGCGCACCCCGCCGCAGGTGGCGCCGAGCGCGCGGGCCTCGGCGACCGGCTCCGGCTCGCCCCACGTCGGCATCTGCTCGAAGCCGACCTGCACGTCGGCGAGCCCGACCCGCGAGACGATCGCCACTCCGTTCCACTGATTGAGGCCGTGCGCGGCGACCTCGTAGCCGGCCTGCTCGAAGGGGAGCAGCGGGAACTGGTCGTCCCGGCACTTGGTCTCCTGCAACGCCAGCACGTCGAGGTCGTGCCGTTGCAGCAGCGCGACGGCGCGGTCGACGCGGGTGCGGATCGAGTTGCAGTTCCAGGTCGCGATCTTCACGAGACGACACCCTAGGCCCGGCCGCCGACAAGGTTCGCGGGCTGGCTGCGGCGGACGAATTCGACGTTGCGGGCGTACATGCGTTCTCCGGTGGGTCCGGTGTAGGGCTTGCCGGCGGGCAGTGGTTCGGCGCGGTGGCGAGGTGGGGGGTGCCTATAGGTGATCGGTTTGCCGTCGTTGGTGCTGCGGAAGCGCACGGCGTCGGGGTGATCGTCGGGCAGGTCGGCGTTGCCGGTGATGGTGAATTCGCCGCGGTGGTGGGCGTCGTGGTGCCCGGGGCACAAGCAGAGGAGGTTGCACGTGTCGGTGGGACCGCCGCGCATCCAGTGGACGATGTGGTGTTTCTCGGTGTGCCCTATCGCGGGGCAGCCGGGTAGCGGCAGCCGCGGTCTCGGTCGTCGAGCAGGCGGCGTACGCGTTGGGGCACGGTGCGGTGGGATCGCCCGACGTTGACGGGCGTGCCGTGGGTTTCCCAGACGGGTTGCAGTAGGCCGTCGCAGGTCATTTTCTCCACGATGTGAGCGGGGAGGCGGGGCTGGCCGGTGAGCCAGCCCCCGTCGGTGTCCAGATGGATGTACACGCGGTAGTGATCACGCCGCGCTGATGAATCGACCGCGGCGAGGGCTCGCTGGGTCAGCTCGGCCAGTCCCTCGGCCAGACTCACCCGGGGTTTTCCTTCTCGCTCGTCGCAGGCGTCGGTGACGTTGGCCCCGACCCGCTGCGAATCCAGGTTTGGGAAGGCCCGCCCCCACGGATACGCGTCGCCCAGGAAAGCGCCGCCTCGACCTGTGGCGCCGTGAGCAGCACCCGAGTCAGCAGCACCCGAGTCAGCAGCACCCGAGTCAGCAGCACCCGAGCCAGTGGCGCCCGAGTCAGTGGCGCCGGAGTCGGCGGTGTCGGAGTCGGCTGCGCCGGCGCGAGTCCCACTGGCGTCACTGGCACCGGAGCCAGCTGCCTCCATGTCGGCTGCGTCGACCTCCGTGGGTTCGGACGAGTCAGCGGCGTTGACGGCGTCGGCGGGCCTGGCGGGCGGCGTGCCGTGTCGGCGGGTGCGGTCGCGGGCACCGCTCTTGGCTGCTGCGTCGTGGCCCCCTTCGTGGCCCGCTTCGTCGTCGGTGGCCTCGGGCAGGTCGGTTTGGCCGGTATGGCGTCGCCAGATGGCGTCGGTGGCTTCACGGACAGAGGCTTCGATGAAGGGCGCCGATGTCGCTGGGCGCGTTGTAGTGCAGGTAGAAGCGGCCGAGGCGGTGGTGCATGGTCAACCGCGGCGGAGCCACGGGTTGCGGCTGGTCAAGCGGCGGCGGCGTGAAGGAGCCCCCAGTGTCTCCAGAGTCGTCGGCGGGGTGCGTGTGGAAGGAACTGCGGGAGGCGGCGCGAGTCACCTGAGGCACCGTGGCGTGCCGCGCGAGCTTAGCGACGGACTCCTCAAACTCGGGCGGGACGTGGCGGGCGATCGGGGTGGCCTGCTCGATGGAGATCTCACCGCTGGCCATCGTGGCCATCGTCGCGGGCAGCTCGTGTGCGCGTTTGGCCAGCTCCACCACTTGGCAGGCGCGGGCCCGGGACAGTCCAGCGCGCAGCATGAGCCAGTGGGTCGGGGACAGGATGCCGCCACCGGCCCACGCGCCGGTTTCGATGAGCTCGGCTGTCGCCTCCACCAATTGCGCGTGGGCCCTGTTCAGCACGCCCACGACCTGCGAGACGCACTCATTGAGGCGCTCGCTGGCAGTGGGAAGGGCGCTGACAGTCATAGTGAAATCATACATTTGATCGACTCGCAGTGGAAGGGCTTTGCGGGGTTGCGGAGCAGAACTGGCGGCCTGGAGCGGCTCTAAGGCAGTCCGCTCGTGAGCTGAAGTGACCTGTGGGCCGACCCTAGGGGCGAGCACCGACAAGATTCACCGGCCACACTGCCTCCGGTCGGGTGCGCTCTCCCGCTGCCCCGCCTTCGATCGGGCGCGCCCGCCACGCAGGCCGGCTCGGATGAGTAGAACGACGGATGTGCCTTGTCGGTGGGGCCGTTTACCGTCAGGTGTCATGAACGGCGGCATGGACGAGGACGTCACGGACGACGGGGCCCGGCGCACCCCGAGCGGTCTCGGCAGGAGGGGGCCGGGGCCGGTCGGGATGCGCGCCGAGCCCACCGATGCGGTCGGCCATGTGTGGCACAGCCCGCCCCTGCGGCACGTACGCCGCGGTGGGCTGCGGGTGGCGGCCAAGGCGCTCAGCGGTGTCTACTCCCTGCACAAGACGCACCCGGCGCTGTGGCGCTTCACCGCGACCCACTACACGCCCCGGATGGGCGAGCTGGCCCGCCTGCACGCGTGGATGACGTGCCAGATGGCCAACCTGCACGTGCCCGCCTACCAGCGGCACCTGCACGAGCACGGCTTCGAATTCGCCTGGTGGGACCTCGCGGCCTTTCCGGTGACGACCAAGGACAACTACGTGCGCCGCCACGACGACGCCGACCGGTGTTGGCACGGCCGGTTGGAGTCGCGCGGCACGACCGTCGATGAGTCCTCGGGCAGCTCCGGCACCCCGTACAACTGGGTGCGCGGCCGCAACGAACTGTCCGACATCCACCGCAATGTCGCCGGGTTCACCTCGTTGGTGCATCGCGGGCAGGAGCCACTGTTCGTCATCAACGCGTACTCGATGGGGGCGTGGGCGACCGGCACGAACACCGGCATCGCGATGGCGCGCATCGCGATGGTCAAGAACACCGGGCCCGACCTGGAGAAGATCGTCGACACCCTGCTGCACTTCGGCCCGGGCTTCACCTACATCGTCACGGCCTATCCGCCGTTCCTCAAAGACCTGCGCGACCGCCTCGACGCGATCGGCTTCGACTGGGCCTCCTTCGGTATCCACGGCCTTGTCGGCGGCGAAGCGATGACGGAGGGGCTGCGCGACTACTGCGAGCAGCGCTTCGACACCGTGCGCTCCGGCTACGGCGCCAGCGACCTGACGATCGGCATCGGCGGCGAGACCAATCTGAGCGTCTGGCTGCGGCGAGCCATCGCGGCCGACGACGACCTGCGTGCCGCAGTGTTGGGCCCCGACGAGACCCGACTGCCGATGATCTTCCAGTACAACCCGCTGGAGACCTACCTGGAGACGACGCCCGAGCGGGAGCTCGTCTGCACCCTCACCTCGACCTCCGTGCTCGCGCCGAAGCTGCGTTACAACATCGGCGACGAGGCGCTGCTCCTGACGTGGAGCGATCTGCAGACCATCGTGAGCAGTAGGCCGGAGTGGTCCGGCCCCGCTCAGGCGGCGTTCGCCAAGGAGCGGATGAAGCTCCCGCTGCTGTTCGTCTACGGTCGCGCCGACGCGACGATTTCGTTCATGGGCGCCAACATCTACCCCCAGGATGTCGAAAACGGACTCTACGCCGACGCGTCGGCTGCCGCGTCGATCGCGGCCTTCACCCTCGCCCTGGAGGACGATCCCGCGGCGGCCGCCGACGCGGTCGCCGGGGTCGACCAGCAGCCCGTCGTACACATCCTGCTCCGGCCAGGGCACGGGCTCGACGAAGTGCAGCGGGCGCAGTTCGCGCAGACATGCCGCGCCGGGTTGGTGACCTATCTCGCCCGCGTCAGCCGCGACTTCGCCCAGTCGCTGGAGGAGAGCGAGCGCACCGCCGACATCCGCATCGAACTACACGAGGAGGGCCAGGGTCCGTTCGCCGACGACACCGCGCGGATCAAGCGGGTCTACCTGCAGCGCGCCCCCTCGCCCGCGGAGGCGCAGCAGCCGTCGCGGGCCGATCGCGAGGCCGATCATGGCTGAGCGCGGGCTTTTCGGGCTGGCCGACAGCGACGCGGTGTTCGTCGGTGCGAGCCGCTATCGGGGCCCGCACTCGTGGGCAGTCCTGGCGCCGCGCTGGCGACGGATGACGGCCCAGATGGCGCGGCTACCGGGTTACCGGACGCACCGCGTGTACTACGCGCTGCCGTTCACGCTCGGCACGATCGGCGCGTTCGCGCGGCTCGACGACCTGCTGCGATTCGCCCGCAGCGGGGAGCACCGTGCGCTGATGGAGTGGGTCACCGATGGCACCCGCAACGCCAGCGGGGGCTACATCCGCATCTTCCGATCGATCCCGACAGCGGGCGATGCCCCGGAGGTGGAGGGGTTGAGTTCGGTGCCCCGCCCGGTGACAGGGTCGGCGGGGGCAGCGGGCGCAGCGGGGACCGCGGGGGTGGCAGATGCGCACGACTGACTTCTCGGCCGCACCGCGCCTCGCGCAGGCCGAGGCGATGCTGGCCGGTGGGCAGCGGTACGCGTCGGTGCGGATGCTGGCGTCGGCGCTGCCGCGCTGGCGGCGGCTGATCGGGGACCTGCGGCGGGCGCCGGGCTACTGCGCGCACCGGCTCTACGTCGAGCGGCCGCGCACCGTGGGGCTGCTGGCCTGGTTCGACACCACCGAGGAGTTGCAGCACGCGCTCCAGGGCTCCGAGCACGAGTGGTTCACACACAACTCCGTGGGGAGTGCAGCCGCTGGTGCGGCCAGCAGGGGAGTGACCGAACGGTTCATGCGGATCTTCGCCGCCGACCCGCACGGCTACAGCAACGGTGTCTGGCGCGCTGAAGACCAGCGGATGGCCCATGAGGAACGGTTCACGCCGTTGAGCACCGAACGCCAGGCCCCGAAGGTCCGACGGTCCGCCCGCCTGCGATCGGTGCCCGGGCCGGCCGCGGATCGCCGATGACTGCCGGGCTGCGCGTCGAACCGGTCCGCACCCGGGTGCAGCTGCGCGAGTTCATCGAGCTGCCGTTGCGCGTGCATCCGGCCGGGATGGCGGTGCCCTTGTGGCAGCGCACGATCCAGGCGTGGCACGACCGCCCCGACGTCGAGCTGTGGGTGGCTCGCGACGCCACCGGCACCGTCGTCGGTCGCACGACGCTGCACACCGACCGCCGCATGGACGAGCGGATCGGTGGCCCCACCCTGCTCCTGGGCGCCACGGAGATGGCCAGCCCGGCCGCGTTCGCCGCTCTCGTCGAGCACGCTCGCGCCCAGGCGGCCACCCGCGGGTGCGCGCACCTGCTGGGGCCGGTCAGCCTGTTGCCGAACCAGACCGGCGGGGTCATCACCTCCGGCTGGGGAGAGCGGGGATTCGTCGATTCACCGTGGAACCCGGCCTGGTACCCCGACGTGTGGGAGGCCGCGGGATTCACACGGTGCTTCACCGGAGCCACCTGGATCTGCGAGCGGTTGGACGCGGTCGGCTCCGACGCTTTCGGTGCGGCCGACGCCCCGCCGGGCGTCACTCTCCGGTACGGGTCGCGGAGCGACCTGGGCACCCAGGTGCCGATGCTGCGCGACCTGCTCAACGACAGCTTCGCGCAGCTGCCGTACTACACCCAGATCACGGCGCAGGAGATGGCGGAGGCGACCGACGGGTTGGCGCACCTGCTCGACGAGCGGTTGCTGATCTGGGTCGAGGCCGACGGGGAGCCGGCGGCGTTCGTGCTCGTGGTCCCCGACCTGTCGCGTTTCGTCATGTCGGTCGACGGTCGCCTCGGTCCCCTGGAGGCGGTGCGGCTGCTGGCGACGCGGCACCGCTATCGGCGGGAGGCGGTGCTCATCGTCAAGGGCACCCGGCCGCAGTTTCAGGGCCGCGGGCTCAACCGGCTGCTGTCCCGCGAGCTGCTGGCCGGCCTGCACGCCGGTGGGTACGAGACGCTGCGCTCGACGTTCGTCGGTGACGACAACCCCGCGTCGGCCGCCCAGTACGAGCGGATGGGCGGACGCCCGCTGCACGGCACGACCTTCTACCGCCTCGACCTGCCGTCGGAGTCGCCATGACCGCAGCCAGCACCGACGCAACAGACGACGCCGGTTGGATCGGCGACCTGCGCGCCAGCCAGGAGCTGTGGAGCCGTGCGCCGAGCGCCCACAACACCCAACCGTGGCGGCTGCGCGTCGACGGCGAGCAGGTGGAGTTGGGCTGGGACCCGGCGCGGACCCTACCCGTCACCGACGCCACCGGCCGTGACCTGCGGCTCAGCCTTGGGGCGTTCGCCGAAGCGATCCGGCTGGTGCTGGCCGACCCGCTGCACGGCGGCCACGACCTCGCGCTGGCCTGGTCGTGGGACGAGCCGGGGCAGGTCGCCGGGTTGCTGCGCCGGGAGCCTGACGGCGGCCCATCGGGCGATGTGTCGGGCCGAGGCCGGCCGGATGCCGCCGAGGTGCCGGGGAACGTGGTGTCGACCAGTCCTGCTGTGGGTGAGTTCGCGCCGAGCGCCGCCGAGGTCGCGGCGCGGCGCACCCACCGCGGGGATTACGTCGCCGGCCCGGACGGCATCGACGCGGTCGCGGCGTTGGCGGCGGGTCTGACGGAGGCAGGCCGCAGACTCGGGGTCGGCCTGCTGGCAGTCGATCCCGCGCTGGCGACCGACTTGGTTCGCGTCGCCGACCGCGAGCAGTTCGAGGATCCGGCGGCAGCCGCGGAGCTGACTCGCTGGCTGCGGTGGCGTTCGAGCAGTCGGCGGCTGCGGACCGACGACGGGCTCGGACACGAGGCGCTGCTGCTGCCCGCCTGGCAGGTCGCGGCGCTGGCGCGAGTGCTGCGGCCGCGGCTCCACCCGGCAGCTCGCCGCATGCGGGTGCTGCGCACGCTCGCCCGGTTCGCCAGCGCCGCCCGGCCCGGAGCGCTTCTGGTGCTGCACGCACCCGCCCACCTGTCACCTGAGCGAGAGTGCGCTCTCGGGGCCGACCTGCTGCGCCTGTGGCTGCTCGCAGGCCGCCACGGCTGGTCCGTGCACCCGTGGAGCCAACTGCTCGACGTGCCTGACACGCAGGCCGTGCTGACCAGGGCGGTGCCGCCGGGCCAGCGCCCGTACGCGGTCTTCCGGGTCGGGATCGCGCGCGGCCTGGCCCCACCGTCGCCGCGCCGCACCGACATCTGGGGTTGAGGAGCCCAGCCCAGCAACGGGACACAGGGTGACCCGACGGAGCACAGGGCATCAGGTGTGTCCGGTCGGGTCAGGCCGTGTCCCGTTGCGATGGGGCATGCCCCGTCGCGCTCGGCCCGGCCCACTGACGTCTCGGCTACGAGGACGGCGACGTAGCGTGTCGTGGCATGAGCACTGCACTGATCACGGGGGCCAGCGCGGGGCTCGGCGCGCAGTTCGCCAACACGCTGGCCGCACGGGGGCACGACCTGGTGCTCGTGGCGCGCAACGTCGAGGCGTTGGAGGCACTGGCGGGGCAGCTGCGCGAGGCCGCCGGGGTGCGGGTCGAGGTGCTGCCCGCCGACCTGGCGGACCGGCAAGCGCTGCAGGTCGTTGCCGATCGCGTCGCCGGCGACGGGCCGCCCGGGGGAGCAGGCCAGGTCGACCTCCTAGTCAACAACGCTGGCTTCGGGCTGCGCACGGCGTTCCTACAGTCCGATGTCGCCGACGAGGAGAAGGCCCTCGACGTCATGTGCCGGGCAGTGCTGGTGCTTTCGCACGCGGCCGGGCGCGCCATGTCGCAGCGCGGGCACGGCGGCATCCTCAACGTCGCCTCGGTGGCGGCGTTCGTGCCCGGCGGCAGCTACTCGGCGGCCAAGGCGTGGGTCACGACCTTCACCCAAGGCCTGGCCAACGACCTCGCCGCCCACGGGGTGCTCGTCAGCGCGGTGTGCCCCGGCTTCACCCACACCGAGTTTCATCAGCGGGCCCAGATGAACATGTCGCGGCTGCCGGAGTTCGCCTGGTTGGAGGCCGACCAGGTCGTCGACGTCGCCCTGCGCGACCTCGCCCGCGGCCGGGCGATCAGCGTGCCCGGAGCCCCGTACAAGGCGCTGACCGCGCTGCTGCAGGCCACCCCACCGGGGCTGGCCTCCCGCGCCACCTTGGCCTTGGGGCGTCGCCGCCGCTCCCGCAAAAGGGCGCACTAAGGTAGCGGCCGTGACCGACTCCAGCACGACCTCCGCCGACCTACCCGCCGCCCGCGAGCGCCTCCAGCAGCTCATCAAGGACAAAGCCGTCATCCACGGCCGCGTCACCCTCTCCTCGGGCAAAGAGGCCGACTACTACGTCGACCTGCGCCGCGTCACCCTCGACGGCGAGGCGTCGCCGCTGGTCGGAGCGGTGCTGCGCGATCTGGTCGCCGACCTGGAGTTCGACGCCGTCGGCGGCCTGACGATGGGTGCCGACCCGGTCGCGACCGCCATGCTGCACGACGCCGCGGCTCACGGTGAGCGCCTCGACGCGTTCGTCGTCCGCAAGGCCGAGAAGGCCCACGGGCTGCAGCGGAGGATCGAGGGCCCGGACATCACGGGTCGACGGGTGCTCGTGGTCGAAGATACCTCCACGACCGGCGGCTCCGCGCTGACGGCCGTCGAAGCGTGCCGGGAGGCGGGGGCCGACGTCGTTGCGGTGGCCGTCATCGCCGACCGCTCCACCGGCGCCCAAGAGCGCGTCGAGGAGGCGGGGCTGCCCTACCGATTCGCCTACGGTCTGGGCGATCTCGGCCTCGCCTGAGCTGCCCGCACGAGGGAGTCCGCGACCTCTGCGCGGGGCCGGAACACCCTGCCCTCACCGGGGCCGCCAGCAGCGCCACTGACCGTTGTCGGTGTGCCCGCGTAGGATCGGGACGAACCCGCCTCCGACCTACAAGGGGTTGTCCGTGTCCATCGGTCTCATCATTCTGCTCATCGTCCTGCTGGTCGTCGTCGGCGGCGTCATCTGGGGCTTCTCCGGCTACAACGGTCTGGTCGCTTCCCGCAACCTCGTGCAAGAGGCGTGGCGGCAGATCGACGTCGAACTCAAGCGTCGGCACGACCTCATCCCCAACCTCGTCGAGACGGTCAAGGGCTACGCCTCGCACGAGGCGGGCACGCTCGAGGCCGTCATGAAGGCCCGCTCGCAGGCCATCCAGGGTGGGGATTCCCCGACGGCCGCCTCGCAGAACGAGGGTGAACTCAGCCAGGCGCTGGGCCGCCTCATGGCGATCAGCGAGGCCTACCCCGACCTGAAGGCCAACGCCAACTTCACCGCCCTGCAGCAGGAGCTGTCCTCCACCGAGGACCGCATCGCCTCCGGGCGGCGCTACTACAACGCCACCGTGCGCGACCTCAACACCAAGGTCGAGTCGGTGCCCACCAACTTCCTGGCGCGCATGGGCGGCATCGGCAAGGAGCCGTACTTCGAGGCCGAGCCCGCTGCGCAGAACGTTCCCCAGGTCAGCTTCGGCCAGGGTGGCGGCACCGTCGCCGGTCCGGGCCAGGGCGGCCAGGGCTACCAGCAGGGGCAGGCCCAGGGCATCGGTGGCAACGAGCCGGGCCAGCTCTCCGGCGGTTACGACGCCAACCGCGGCCTGGGGCAGGGCTACCAGCCGAGCCCCATCCAGGACGAGCGCCAGCCCGGCCAGGCGCGCCCGGCAGACCCCGAGGCCCAGGGGCGCTGACCCTCGGTCGACACCCCATTTGGTCGACACCCCATTGGTCGACGCCGGCCGCCGGCACCGCTGGGCGTCGGCGCCAGCCGGCCGATCGGCCTCACCCAACGCAACGGACTCCCGCTGCCCAAGGGGGGCGGCGGGAGTCCGTGAGGGTTCAGGGTGAGCCGTCGGCCGCAGGTGTGACTTCGGGCGTCTATGAGTTCGGGCGTCAGGGGTTCTCGGGCTGGCGATGGGCGGCGACGACGTCTTGGCCGGCCGTGATCGCCTCTTCCACGATGGCGTGGGTGCGGCGCTTGTGCGCGATGAACTCGATCGCCATCGGGAGCAGCGAGATGAGCACGATCGTCAGGATCGCGGCCTCGAGGTGATCGTGGATGAACTGGATGCCGCCGAGGAAGTAGCCGAGCAGTGTGATGCCGGTCGCCCAAAGGATCGCGCCGACCGCGCTCCAGGTGAAGAACCGGCGGCGGTCCATGCGGCCGACGCCCGCGACGACGGTGATGAACGTGCGCACCACCGGCACGAATCGGCCGATGACCAGGGCCCGGTTGCCGTGCTGCTCGAAGAACGCCGTGGTCTGCTCGAAGTACTTGCGCTTGAGAAAGCGGCCGTCGCGCTCGTAGAGCGGGGCGCCGATGGCACGACCGATCTCGTAGCCGACGACATTGCCGGCGAGGGCCGCTACCGAGAGCGCGACGCAGGCGACGACGATGGAAACCGGGATGTCGCCGCGGCTGATGAACATGCCGGCGGCGAACAGAAGCGAGTCACCCGGCAGCAGCGGGAAGAGGAGGCCGCATTCGATGAAGATGATCGCGGTGCTGACCCAGAAGAAGCTCGCCCCGAAGTGGGTGAGCAAGAACTGGGGGTCCATCCAGTCGATGGTGGGTGGCACGAACACACCACCAAAGCTACGGGAGCGTGACACCCACCCAGTGGTCTCTCTCAGCGCGCTGTCAGCGACTCTGCCGCGGGGCGCTCGATGAGTGAGGTGGTCGGCGTCGGTCCCCACCCGCAGCCCTGGCCCACCGCCGACCACTTCGACCCCGAGCTGCTGGGCGCGGGCGACCGCCGCAACGTCGTGGACGGCTACCGCTACTGGCGGCACGAGGCGATCGTCGCCGACCTCGACACCCGCCGGCACGAGCTGCACATCGGCGTCGAGAACTGGGGCCACGACTTCAACATCGGGTCGGTGATCCGCACGGCGAACGCGATGAACGTGGCCGCCTTCCACATCGTCGGCAAGCGCCGCTGGAATCGTCGCGGCGCGATGGTCACCGACCGCTACCAGCACGAGCACCATCACCCCGATGTCGCCGCGCTGGTCGACTGGGCCGCCGGTCAGCCCGGCGACGGGCCGGGGGAGTCGCTGCCGATCCTCGGGGTCGACAACGTGCCGGGTTCGGTGCCGCTGGAGACCTATCGCCTGCCGCGTCGCTGCCTGCTGCTGTTCGGCCAGGAAGGCCCCGGCCTGACCCCCGAGGCGCTCGCCGCCTGCCGCGACGTGCTGGAGATCGCCCAGTTCGGCTCGACCCGCTCGATGAACGCCGGCGCCGCGGCCGCCATCGCCATGCACGCCTGGGTCCGCGCGAACGTCTTCGGGCAGACCCTCGGCGACTGAACCTGTCGCCGCAGATCGTCGGGCTACGGCCCGTACGCTGACCTGGTGAGTCCACGGACGAAACTGGCGGATGTCGCGGCGCGGGCCGGCGTTTCTCTGTCGGCGGTCTCGCTGGTCATCAACGGCAAGGACGCGGGCAATATCGCCGCCGACACCCGCGAGCGCATTCTGACGGCGGCCCGCGAGCTCGACTACCGCCCGAACTCCGTGGCGCAGTCGCTGCGCCGGCAGCGCTCGCACGCACTGGGCCTGGTCACCGACCACATCGCGACCTCCCCGTTCGCCGGACGCATCGTCGCGGGGGCCATGGACGTCGCGGCAGCCAATGGTTACGTGCTGCTGCTGGTCGACACGGACACCCAGCACGAGCGCGAGCAACAGGCCATCGCCGAACTGACCCGCCGTCAGGTCGACGGGCTGCTCTACGCCACGATGGGCCACATCCAGCTAGCAGCGCTGCCGAGTACGACGCTGCCGCTTGTGCTGGCCAACTGCTACATCCCGGAGGCCGTGGCTCCGGCCGTCATCCCCGACGACATCGGCGGAGGACGCCGTGCGGCGGAGCATCTGCTCAGGCTGGGCCATCGCCGCATCGTCATGCTCTCGGGCCCGGGAGCCGAGGCGGGCGACGCCGGTAACATCTCGGGACCGCTTCGGGAGAAGGGTTTTCGGGCCGCTCTGGAGTCGGCTGGACACCCCGAGCCAGCCGCCGCGGTGCGCATCTTCGGGTGGGACATGGACGATGGATATCGCGGCGCCATGAGCGTCCTGGCCGACGCCTCCGGCCGGCCGCTGCCGCCGAACGAACGGCCGACTGCGATCTTCGCCATCACCGACCGCGCTGCCTCCGGGGTGGCCTTCGCCGCTGCCACCCTCGGCCTGCGAGTGCCGCACGACCTGTCCCTCGTGGGTTTCGACGACCAGGAGCACCTGGCCGAACGGCTCACCCCGCCGCTGACGACCCTTGCCCTGCCGCACCGGGCGATGGGGGAGCAGGCCGCCACCATTCTGCTCGACCAGTTGAGCGGCACCCCGCCGGAGCCCAACCTGCTGCGGCTCCTGCAATGCCCGCTCATCGAACGCGCCTCCACCACCGCGCCGGCCGACTGACCCTGGCACCCAACCGATCTCGTCTGAACGCTAGCCCCGCGGCGGCCCCTGATCGGGGGTCGCGGCGGTGAAGCCGGGCGGTGGCGCGGTGCTCGAGCGCACGACCAGCTCGACCGGGATGATGGTGCGCTCGGTGCGAACCCCCTGTTCGATCTCTCTGACGAGAGAGGTCACGCAGGCCACGCCGACGCGGTCGAAGGACTGGTGCACGGTGGTCAGGGGAGGGATGAAGTTCGCCGATTCCGGCATGTCGTCGTAGCCGACGACGCTGATGTCGTTCGGCACGCGGCGGCCGGCCTCGTCGAGGCCGCGCAGGAGGCCTAGGGCCATCTGGTCGTTGGCGGCGAAGACCGCGGTGACCCCCGGCTCGGCGGCGATCCGCCGCGCGGCCTCGTAGCCGGACTGCGCGCTCCAGTCGCCGCGGATCACCGGGGGGATGGTCCGTCCGTGCCGGCTCAGGGTCTCGCGCCACTGGTTTTCGCGGGCGTCCGCGGGGTGGCTGTCTTGCGCACCCGCGAGATGCCAGACCGTCTCGTGACCCAGGTCGAGCAGGTGCTCGACCGCGAGGCGGGCCCCGAGCCGCTGATCGTTGTCGACGACGGTGTAGCTCGACTCCTGGTCGGTGTCGACGAGGATGGCGGGAAGCCCTGGCGGAAACTCGATGCGGGCGCGATCGAGGGTCGAGGCCTCGACAAGGAGGACGACGCCGTCGGTCCCCTCGATGAGGCTCTCGAAGGCCTGGGACACCGCCTCGATGGTGGGCACGCCGAGCGGTCGCAGTGTGACGAGGTAGCCGACGCGGGCCGCTTCGAGGGTGATCGCGTTGGCGGTCCGCGTGTTTCCGTAGGACTCGAGGTCGAGGACCATGAGGCCGAGGCTGCGGAAGCGCCCCGACTTCAGGGCGCGGGCCGCGCGATTCGGGCGATATCCGAGGTCCTCCATGGCCGTGACGACCCGGTCGCGGGTCGCCGGGTCGACGTTCGTGCGGCCGTTGACGACCCGGGACACCGTCTGGCTCGAGACGCCGGCGAGCTCAGCCACCTGCGTCATCGAGGGCCCGCGACCGGGGCGGCCCCCTCGGGCGGGCTGGGGACGGCGTTCGGCCGATTCGGCGGACGGCGATGTCATGTGAGATTTCTACCATGTTTGCGTTGACATCGCCCGTCGAGTCTGCCATGTTTGCGATCACACGGAGCTGACAGTGAGGTCGATTCGATGACAACGATGGCGCGCGACACCGTCGCACCACAGCGCAAGAGCGGGGGCCCCAGCGGGCTCAGCCGCCCGAGCCGCAGGCGCGGCCGATGGCAGGGCTGGATGTTCGTCGGCCCCTTCATGGGCGTCTTCGCGCTGACCTTCCTGGCGCCGGTGGCCTATGCGCTCTACCTCAGCCTCTTCCGGGACCGGCTCATCGGCGGCGTCTCGTTCGTCGGACTGTCGAACTACGCGCAAGCGCTGGCCGACCCCAAGCTGCACGAAGGAGCGCTGCGGGTCGGGCTCTTCCTCGTGGTCCAGGTGCCGATCATGCTCGGCCTCGCGCTCGTCGCCGCCCTTGCCCTGGACTCCCCGAGGCTCGCGGGCCGGGCACTCTTTCGCATCGGGCTCTTCTTGCCGTATGCCGTGCCGGGCGTCGTCGCGGTGCTCATGTGGGGCTACATCTACTCCCCGCGCATGGGGTTATTGGCCGACCTCAATGCGGCGCTCGGGCTGGGGGCCGACCCGTTCTCGGCCCAATGGATTCTCGTGGCGATCGGCAATATCGTCACGTGGGAGTTCCTCGGCTACAACATGCTGATCTTCTACTCCGCGCTCAGTTCGATCCCGCTGGAGCGCTATGAGGCGGCCGCGCTCGACGGCGCCGGACCGCTGCGCACCGTCTGGAGCATCAAGCTTCCCGCACTACGCGGGGCCATCGTCATCGCGACGATCTTCTCGATCATCGGCAGTTTCCAGCTCTTCAACGAGCCGAACATTTTGCGCTCTTTTGCGCCCAGCCTGATCACGACGTTCTACACGCCGAACATGTACGCCTACAACCTCAGCTTCTTCGGCCAGCAGGTCAACTACGCGGCGACGGTGGCGATCGTCATGGGCGTGATCACCGCCGTCATCGCCTACATCGTGCAACTACGTGGCAGCCGAGAGGACCTTCGATGAGCACCCCGAGCCAGCTTTTCAACCCCAAGTCATCCAAGCTCCTCACCGCGATGATGGCGATCTTCCTGCTCTACGCCTTTCTACCGTTGGTCTGGCTGCTCATCAGCTCGACGAAGACCCAGGAGGCGTTGCTCGGCTCGTTCGGCCTGTGGTTCTCGGGGCCGTTCGCGCTGTTCGACAACGTGGCGCAGACGCTGACCTACAACGACGGCATCTTCCTGCGCTGGTTCGCCAACACCCTGCTCTATGTGCTGGCCGGGGCCGGGGGCGCCACCCTGCTGGCCACCATGGCCGGCTACGGCCTGGCGAAGTACTCCTTCCCCGGCAAGCGCGCGGTCTTCGCCGTGGTGTTGGGTGCCATCGCCGTGCCGGGCACTGCACTGGCGGTGCCGACCTTCCTCATGTTCAGCCACCTCGGCCTGACCAACACGATCTGGGCGATCATCATCCCCTCGCTCATCTCGCCTTTTGGTCTCTATCTCGTGTGGGTTTACGCGATCGATGCCGTGCCCGTGGAGCTTCTCGAAGCGGCCCGGGTGGACGGTGCGGGCGAACTGAGGACCTTCTTCACGATCTCACTGCGACTGCTCGCCCCAGGTGTGGTGACCGTCGCGCTCTTCTCCATCGTCGCCGTGTGGAACAACTACTTTCTGCCGCTCATCATGCTCAACGATCCGAACCTCTTTCCCCTGACGATCGGCCTGACGCAATGGAGCGCGCAGGCGACCGGGGTCGGCTCCGACCCGATCTTCCACCTCGTTATCACCGGATCGGTCCTGACGATCATCCCGATCGTGCTCGCCTTTCTCCTATTGCAGCGCTATTGGCAGTCCGGCCTCGGTGCCGGCGGCGTCAAGGGCTGAACAACGCGCTGCGCAACACACCGCGCCAACGAGACAACTCGAACAAGAACTCCCTGAGCACGACGCCCAAAGCCACCTGGGCGCTACGAAAGGAAATCACCATGAACAACCGAATCCTCGCGCGCGCCCTGGCCACGACGGCCGTCCTCGCGGTCCTCGGCACGACGGCCGCCTGCGGTGGCGGCGGCTCGAACCCTGCCGCGACGGGCGGTGCGGGCGCGGCGAACCCCGACTCCCAGGCCGCGATCGACGCGGCTCTGGCGCAGGGCGGCAAGCTCACCTATTGGACGTGGACCCCGCAGGCCAAGGCCCAGGTGGCCGCCTTCCAGAAGGCCTACCCCAAGGTCGAGGTCACCCTGGTCAACACGGCCTCCGCCAGCGACAACAACCTCAAGCTGCAGAACGCGATCAGCGCCGGCTCGGGCGCACCCGACGTCGTGCAGCTCGAATACCAGTCGCTGCCGCAGTTCGTGCTCAAGCAGAGCCTCGTCGACCTCACCGAGTACGGCTTCGGCGACCTCAAGGACCTCTACACGCCCTCCACCTGGGGCGCCGTGACCCAGGGCGGCGTCTGGGGGCTGCCGCAGGACTCCGGCCCGATGGCCCTCTTCTACAACAAGCGCGTCTTCGACAAGCACAAGGTCGCCGTGCCGAAGACCTGGGACGAGTACGTCGCCGCCGGGCGCACGCTGCACGCGGCCGACAAGAGCATCTACATCACCAACGACGCCGGCGGCGACGCGGGCTTCGGCACCTCGATGATCTGGCAGGCGGGCGGTCGCCCGTTCAAGGTCGACGGGGAGAACGTCGCGGTGAACCTGCAGGACGAGGGCACCAAGAAGTGG
The DNA here is from genome assembly GCF_000298215.1 of Kineosphaera limosa NBRC 100340. Taxonomy (GTDB): domain Bacteria; phylum Actinomycetota; class Actinomycetes; order Actinomycetales; family Dermatophilaceae; genus Kineosphaera; species Kineosphaera limosa. The sequence continues at coordinate 56,103 of NZ_BAHD01000022.1, forward strand.
GCCGCGACGTGGAACACGCTCGTCTCCGAGGGGCTCATGAGCCAGATCTCCGGCTGGAGCGACGAGTGGTTCGCCGGCCTGGCCGACGGCAAGATCGCCACGCTGCCTATCGGGGCGTGGATGCCCGGCGTCCTGGAGTCCGGCGCGAAGGGCGGAGCCGGTGACTGGGCGGTCGCCCCGATGCCGACCTACGACGGCGGCGCCCCCGTGACGGCCGAGAACGGCGGCAGCTCCCAGGTCGTCGTCAAGCAGTCGGCCAACCCCGCTCTGGCGGCCGGCTTCCTGCGCTGGCTCAACTCCTCCGACGAGTCCATCGACGTGTTCCTCGCCGGCGGCGGCTTCCCGGCGACGGTCAAGCAGCTCAACGCGCCGGCCTTCCTCGAGGCCAAGTCCGCGTACTTCGGCGGCCAGCAGATCAACAAGGTGCTCGTCGACGCCGCGAAGTCGGTCGGCACCGGCTGGCAGTACCTGCCGTGGCAGGGCTAGGCCAACAGCATCTACGCCGACACCGTCGGCAAGGCCTACCTCGCCAAGACCGACATCAACGCCGGCCTGGCGGCCTGGCAGGAGCAGAACGTCACGTACGGCACCGAGCAGGGCTTCACCGTCGCCAAGTGACGACGCGCGACCCACGAGACATCCAGACACCGATTTCGCCGGAGGTATTCATGAGAGCGGCGCCCGCGCCCGAACCGCCACGCCTGCCCGCCATGCTCGGGGCGGGGTTCGCCTACGGGGCGGACTTCAACCCCGAGCAGTGGGACGACGCGGTCCTGACCGACGACATCCGCCTCATGCAGGAGGCCGGGGTGAGCGTCGTGACGCTCGGCGTCTTCTCCTGGTCCCACCTCGAGCCGCGGCCGGGGGAGTTCGACACCGGCTGGCTGCGTCGGGTCATGGACGCCCTGCACGAGGCCGGGATCGGCGTCGACCTCGCGACGGGGACGGCCTCGCCGCCTGCCTGGCTCGGGGCGGAGCACCCGAGCACGCTGCCGGTCACGCCCGACGGGCGGACGCTGTGGTGGGGGTCGCGTCAGCAGTACAACCCGAGCAGCGCGATCTTCCGTGAGCGCGTCCACCTGCTCGTCGAGCGGATGGCGCAGGACTTCGCCGATCACCCCGCGCTCGTCGCGTGGCACGTCGGCAACGAGTACGCCTGCCACGTCTGGGAGAGCGCCGACGAGGAGTCGGCCGAGCGCTTCCGGGAGTGGCTGCGCCGCCGCTACGGATCGTTGGACGAGGTCAACCGGGTGTGGGGCACGGCGTTCTGGTCGCAGCGGCTCTCCACGTGGGCGGAGGTCATCCCGCCGCGCCCGACTCCGACGTTCCAGAACCCGCACCGGCTCACCGACTGGCGGGCGTTCTGCTCCGACGCCCTCCTCGAGCTGTACCTCCTCGAGCGCGACATCCTGCGCAGCGCCAACCCGGCCATCCCCATCACGACGAACTTCATGGGGCTCTTCGGGCCGGTCGACTACTGGGAGTGGGCGCGGCACGTCGACTTCGTGAGCAATGACTCCTACCCCGACCCGGCCGACCCGCGCGGTGCCCGCACCTTCGCCTTCGAGTGCGACCTCATGCGCTCCCTGGGGCAGGGGCGCCCGTGGATCCAGATGGAACAGGTCACCTCGGCGGTCCAATGGCGCGGCCGCAACGCGGTGAAGCGGCCGGGTCAGTACGAGCTGTGGTCGCTGGGGGCCGTCGCGCGGGGTGCCGACGGCATCCTCAACTTCCAGTGGCGGCAGTCGGTCGCCGGCGCGGAGACCTGGCACGGCGCGATGGTGCCGCACGCCGGCCCGGCGAGCCGCACCTGGGCGGAGGTGACGTCGCTCGGCGCGACCCTGCGCGCCCTCGCCGATGTGCGGGGGAGCGAGGTCGAGGCGCAGGTCGCGATCCTGTGGGACTGGCGCAGCGCGTGGGCCCAGGAGGACGCGCTCGGCCCGATCGACCAACGCGCCGCCCACGACGGCGTGCGCGCCTGGCACGCCAGCCTCTTCGAGCGCGGTCACCTCGTCGACCTGGCCCATCCCGGTCAGGACCTCACCGGGTATCGGGTCGTCGTCGTGCCCTCGCTCTATCGGCTCGAGGAAGCCCACGTCACCCGCCTCGCGGAGGCGGTCCGCGCCGGGGCGCAGGTCGTCGTCACCTACCTCACGGGGCATGTCGACGCCGACGGGCACGCGGTGCTCGGCGGCTACGCGGGGGAGTTGAGTGAGCTGCTCGGCGTGCGGGTCGTCGACCTCTCCCCGCGCGCCGTCGATGTCCAGCCCCTCGTGCCGAGCCGGACGGGCGGGCCGGGCGGACCGGCCGAGCCGCTCGACCCGGGCGTCGATCGGATCTCCGCCGCCGTCGGGGCGCCGGGGGCCGAGCGGGGGATCGCCCTGCGGGGCCCCGACGGCGCGGCCTGGGCTGGGGGCGGCATCGGCTGGTCCGAGGTCGTGCACGTCGAGGATGCCGACGGCTCGCCGGTCGAGATCATCGCCACCTTCGACTGCACAGATCTGCGTGGCGACCCGGCGGTCACCGTGCGGGGCGCGCCGCAGGGGGGTGCTGGCTGGTACGTCGGGACCGACCTCGATGCTCGCGGTCGCGACCGGCTCCTCGACCTCGTCCTCGGCCGTGCCGGGATCACCGGATCGTCGTTGCCTCCCGGAGTCGAGCGGCGGGATCGCGGTGGCGTCACCTTCTGGTTCAACCACGGGGACCAGGCGGTGCGCCTCGACGAGGTGCGCGGCGTGGACGTCCGATCCGGAGTCGCCGTCGAGGGCCTGCACCTCGCGCCCCGCACCTGCGCCCTCGTCCGGGCGAAGGGCCGGCACGAGTAGTCGTTCTCCGACCGATGCGCACGGCTGGTGGGTCGACCTTCGGCCAGGGGGCTGCCGGTCAGTCGGCCCCGCCGAGGGCGACGAGTTCGAGCCACGCGGTGTCGTCGGTCGGGACATCGAGGCGCCACGTCGCGCCGACGCGGCGGTACGTCGCCGGGACCCGCGGAGTATCCGGAGCGGAGGCCGACCCGGGCGGCGTCGCCCCGAGCACGGGGTACACCTCGACGACCTCGCCGTCGACCCACACCTCGACGGGGACCGGAGGCAGGTCGATCACCCCGCCGGGCCAGCCCAGTGTTCCACCGGTGGTGCGCACGACGCAGGCCGACGGCAGCTCGTGTCCCCCGGCGGCTAGGGCGCGAGAGTCGCCGCTGAGCAGCGCGTCGAGCTCCTGCGCGCGGGTCACGACGACGTGATCGCCGACCACGCCGATGCGTCGCGGCAGCGTGAGGCAGCCGGCGACGAGGTCGGCGTCCGGGTCGCTCGGATCGGCCGGCACGTCGCTCTGCCGCACCCAACCCAGGTGCCACGAACCGGTCGGATCCTCGGCGAACTGCGGCGCATAGCAGGCGTCCCCGAGGTCGAGGCGCTCGAAGGCCGCGGCGTTGAAGGCCGGCCGCGTCGGGTCGTCGCTCGACGGCTCCAGGTCGCCGACGACCGCGACGACGTCGTCGAGGCTCCCGTGGTGCTGCGTCGCGAGCACCAGGACGGCGCGCCCGTCCGAGTCGTCCGAGTCGTCGCCGAGCACGAGCTGCGGGCACTCCCAAATGTCGGCGGGGAAGCGCCCGAGCAGCTCCGCGCCGAGCGCCCCGGCTCCGGTGAACCACAGCCCCTCGTAGGTCCACGCGTCGGGGTCGTCGCACCCGAACAGCAGGACCGCCGGCGACCCGTCGGTCAGCCCGGCGCCGTGCAGCGCCCAGCGCCGCCCGCCGAACGTGAACAGGAACGGGTCCCGCATCTGCGCCACCTCGTCGGCCTCCGGCGTCGTGGCGACGACCCACGGCTCCGACCACTCGTCGAGGGTCGAGGAGGGGGAGCTGTCGAGCGCGCGCCGGAGCACCGTGGTGCTGTGCGCGGTCTCGTCGGACACCGCGCTGTAGGCGACGAGCGCCTGCGCGCCCGAATCGCTCACCTCCGAATCGCTCACGCCCGAATCGCTGACCTCGTTGGCGCCCCGGAACGAGTCGGGTACGAACACCCCGCTCCAGCAGCCGGCTCGATCCGGCCCGTCCGGCGTCGGCCCGAAGGCCACCGGATGCGGGGTCCACGTCGCCAGGTCGTCGCTGCTGACGTGGCCCCAGTGGATGTCGCCGTGCACCGCGGCGGCGGGATTGTGCTGGTAGAAGACGTGCCATCGCCCGTCCCGATATGTCATCCCGTTCGGGTCGTTGAGCCAACCGCGGCCGGGGCGGATGTGGTAGCTGGGCAGGGCGGATTGCGCGGGCATGGAGCCTCTCTCGAATCGCAGGGCAGGGACGTGTCAGCGATGGCTGCCGGCGGTGAGGCCCTCGCGCAGGGTCCGCTGGCCGAAGATGAAGACGACGAGCGCGGGGATCATCGAGATCACGACGCCGGCCAGCACGGTCGCGACGCTGCCGGTCCCCATGTTCCCCTGCAGGGAGACCAGCCCCAGCGGCAGCGTGAAGTTCTGTTCGCTGATCGTGAGGATCAATGGTCGGAAGAACTCGTTCCAGTGGAAGTTGAACGCGAGGATGCCGACGATCGCCAGCCCGGGGGTCGCCAGCGGCGCGTAGACGGAGAAGAAGGTGCGCCAGGGCCCGGCGCCGTCGATAGCCGCGGCCTCGCCGAGTTCGTCGGGCAACCCGAGGAAGTACTGACGCATGAGGAACGTGCCGAACGCGGTGGGGATCGCGGGCAGGATGAGCGCGAGCAGCGTGTCGGCCAGCCCCATGCCGCGGATCAGCATGAAGACCGGGACGATCGTGACCTGCATCGGCACCATCATCGTCGCGAGCACGAGGGCGAAGATCGCCTCGCGTCCCTTGAACGGCACCTTGGCGAAGACGTAGCCGGCCATCGCCGCGGTGATCATCTGCCCGATCGCGCAGGCGGCGGTGACGAGCACGGAGTTCCACACGAGCAGCCACATGTCGACCTGTTTGAAGACGTCGGCGTAGGAGCCGAAGTCCAGGCTCGTCGGCCAGATCGTCGGGGTGGCGCCGAGCGACTCGGTGACCGGCCGCAGCGAGGTGGAGACGGTCCACAGCACCGGGCCGAGGGTGAGTAGTGCGGCGATGGACAGCACGAGCACTTTGCCCAGAAAGCTGACCGTGATGAGGCGGGGGCGGCGCAGCTGCTGCGGTGGGCGCTGCCCGGTCCCGGTGCCGGATGACGCGGTGGGCCCGGAGGCGGTGGTTGCAGTCATGTCGGCCTCCTCAGCCGTAGAAGACGAAGCGGCGGGACAAACGGAACTGCAGCGCGGTGACGAGCATGATGACGATCGTCAGGACCACACCGATAGCGCTGGCTCGGCCGAATTGCAGCTGCTGGAAGGCGGATTCGTAGATGACCATGACGGCGGTGCGGGTCGCGTCGCCGGGGCCGCCGCGGGTCAGCACGTACGGCTGGTCGAAGATCTGCAGCGCGGCGATGATCGCCATGACCGAGGCCACGAGCATGGTCGGGCTGACCAGCGGCAGCGTGATCCGCCAGAACTGTCGCCACCCGGTGGCTCCGTCGATGGAACTCGCCTCGTACACCTCCTTGGGGATGGCCGCCAGGCCACCGAGAAAGAGCAGGAAGCTGAAGCCGAAGTTCTGCCAGACGTAGACGAGGATCACCATGACGACCGCGCCGGTCTCGGAGTTCAGCCACGGGATGGCCGGCACGCCGACGAAGCCGAGCAGGTAGTTGACGAGGCCGAACTGCTGGTTGAACAGGTAGCTCATCATGATCGACACGCTCGCTGCCGACAGGATGAGCGGGAAGAACAGCACGGAGCGGAAGAACGAGCGCAGCCAGTCCGGCATTTTGGACTGCACCAGCACCGCCAGGCCCAGGGCGATCGTCAGCTGCAGGATCACGGTGGCGATCACCAGGCCGAACGTGTTGAGAAAGGACACCCGCACGGTCGGATCGGTGGCCAGCTCGGTGAAGTTCTGCAGGCCGACGAACCGCGGCGGGCTGATGACGTCCCAGCTGAAGAACGCCAGCACGATCGAGGCGACGATCGGGACGAACATGAACAGCGCGAGGCCGCCCACGGTCGGCAGCAGGAACAGGAACACCAGCAGCCGCTGGGAGCGGATGGTGCGCCGCTGCTGCGGGCTGTCGGCGTGGCGATCGGTGGGGCCGCCGACGGTGCCGGTGGCCGCAGTGGCGGAGACGGGGGCGGGCACGCTCATGTCGACTTCCTCAGGGCGAGTTCGAGGTCACGCTGCAGGTTGGCCAGGTGGCCGCGCAGGCCGGCCTGGCTGCCGGCGGTCACGGCGCCGGTCACGTTCTTGATGAGGGCGGTCTCGACGGCCGCCTGCTGCGGGGGCGCCGGGATCGGCGCGGCCTCCATGCGGTCCAAGGTGTCGTAGAAGACCCGCCAGTGCCGCGGACCGATGGTGCCGTACAACTCGTCGTTGCACATCGAGCGCCGCGTCGGGGTGGTGTCGGCCCGCGGTAGCGCCAGCTTCATTCCCTCGCGCGAGATGCAGAACTTGATCCACTCCCAGGCCTGCTCCTTGCGCTGCGAGGTCTTCATCAGTGCGTAGCCGGCGGCGCCGAACTGATGGCGTTGGCTGCGCCAGCGCGGGAAGTACTGCACGTCGTAGTCGGCCTGGGTCATGCCCGCCTCGTTCAGGCCGTTGACCCAGTAACCGCCGGCGGGCGTCATGCCGATCGAGCCGCCGGCGAACTGCGCGACGAGTTCGGTGCCGCCGCCTTGGGCGGGGCTGGTGCCCAAACCCTCGCGCACGACCTCCCGCAGGAAGTCGAAGGACTCTTCCACCCGCGGGTCTTGCGCGTTCGGCTCCTCCCACAGGTAGCCGCCGCTGCGTCCGGCCGCCGCGGGGTCGCCGGAGTAGAACTGCTGCCACAGCCACTCGCCTCCGGGCGCCTTGGCCTCTTTGAGGAAGCTCGTGTCGTTGACGTACAGCCATGGCACCACGCCACCGAACAGCCGGTTGGTCCAGTAATAGGGCACGAACGGGGCACGGTTGGCCGTGCGCATGCCGCGGGCGTAGGCGAGGAAGTCCTCGTGGGTCCAGTGCTCCTGCGGGTAGTCCAGGCCGGCGGAGGTCATCGCGTCGGTGTTGAAGTACATGTTCGCGGCGTTGAAGTCGATGGGCAGCTGATAGAGGTGCCCGCGATACATGAACGCCTCGATGAGGCTGGGGTGCACGTCGTCGAAGTAGTCCTGGAGTTCGGCCCGGTCGCGCTGCACGTAGGCGTCGAGGGGCTCGGCGAGCCGGTCGGCGAACAGCTGGGCGCCCTCGGTGGCGACGATGCACACATCCGGTGGGGTGCCGGCGGCGACCATCGTGAGGATCTTGGCGAAGAAGTTGCTCCAGTCGGCGCCCTGGATGGCCTGGAGGCGCACCGGGATGTCGGGGTGCTTGGCGCGGAAGGCGGTCAGCAGGTCGGCGCGCGCCGCAGCGTCCTGGCTCGTGCCCAGGATCGCGACGTTGAGCACGTCCTGCCCGCGACCGGGGATGTCGCGGGCCGTCAACCGGGGCCAGGAGGCCGCCGTGGCCCCCAGCGCTCCGACGCCGAGCAGGCCGCCCAACACCGTTCGCCGCGTGATGTCCACCATCAGGTGCTCCTTCGGTCCGGTCTGCGTCGCTGCCGACCTAGAACGTTTGAGGTCATGATCCGTAACCGTATTGGCGGGACCGTCGAGGCGTCAAGAGGCGCCCTTGAGGGGGATTCACAAACAAGAGTTTGTAATAACGTTCGGTGGCAGGTCGGGATCTGGGATGCGGGACGTTGCTCCCGGACCCCCGGCGCCGGGCTGGGTCATAGGATGGCCGTGGTCCAGGTCTTCGCTGCCGCGGTACACCAGGCGGCGGCCCGGGTGCGCGAGGCGCCCAGGGCCCGACGTCGCAGCGGTGCGAACGGCCGCCACGAGAACCCCTATCCACGAGGAGTCGCAGTGCCAATCGCAACACCCGAGGTCTATGCCGAGATGCTCGACCGGGCGAAGGCCGGTTCCTTCGCCTACCCGGCCATCAACATCACCTCCAGTCAGACGGTGACGGCCGCGATCCGCGGCTTCGCCGAGGCCAACTCCGACGGCATCATCCAGGTCTCCACCGGTGGCGCCGAGTACGCCTCCGGCTCGACGATCAAGGACATGGTCACCGGCTCGCTCGCGCTGGCCGCGTACGCCCGCGAGGTCGCCAAGAACTACCCGGTGAACATCGCCCTGCACACCGACCACTGCCCCAAGGACAAGCTGGACGGCTTCGTGCGGCCGCTGCTGGCCATCTCCGCCGAAGAGGTCAAGAACGGCCGTCCGCCGATCTTCCAGTCGCACATGTGGGACGGCTCGGCCGTGCCGCTGGAGGAGAACCTCGAGATCGCCCAGGACCTGCTGGCCCTGGCCAAGGCCGCCAACATCATCCTCGAGGTCGAAATCGGCGTCGTCGGTGGCGAGGAAGACGGCGTCGCCAACGAGATCAACGACCAGCTGTACACCACGACCGACGACGCGCTCAAGACCGTCGAGGCCCTCGGCCTCGGCGAGAACGGCCGCTACATGGCCGCGCTGACCTTCGGCAACGTGCACGGCGTCTACAAGCCGGGCAACGTCAAGCTGCGCCCGGAGATCCTCAAGGAGTGCCAGGACGCGATCGTCGGCAAGTACGGCGACGCCGCCGGCGACAAGCCGCTGGCCCTGGTCTTCCACGGTGGCTCCGGCTCGCTGCCGCAGGAGATCTCCGACGCGGTCGACTACGGCGTCATCAAGATGAACGTCGACACCGACACGCAGTACGCGTTCACGCGTCCGGTCGCCGGCTGGATGATGCAGAACTACGACGGCGTGCTCAAGGTCGACGGCGAGGTCGGCAACAAGAAGAAGTACGACCCGCGCGCCTGGGGCAAGGAGGCGGAGGCCGGCATGGCCGCCCGCATCGTCGAGGCCTGCCAGAACCTGCGCTCCGCCGGCACCCACGTGTGACCAGGTAGCACGTCAGCAACACCACAGCAGCGCAGCAGCGGGGCCCGTGCCACACGGCACGGGCCCCGCTGTTGGTTTGTCGGCCCCGCGCGCGAGAAGGTGGAGTCATGACCGACGCCAACAACCTGCTGGGCATCCCCGAGACCACGCTCCCCGAAGACCCCGCCGGGGCAGAGCTGCTGGCCGGCGGCGACCCAGCCCTCATCGCCGGCCGCAACCCGGCCTCCGCCCTGGCCTGGGCCACCCTCGCCGAGGCGGCGCTCGCCACCGGCTTCACCGTCGAGGCCTACGCCTACGCCCGCACCGGCTACCACCGCTCCCTCGACCAGCTGCGCAAAGCCGGCTGGCGCGGCCAGGGACCCGTCCCGTGGTCCCATGAGCCCAACCGCGGCTTCCTGCGCGCCCTGGCCGCCCTCAGCCGCGCCGCCGGCGAGCTCGGCGAGACCGACGAGCAGGCCCGGTGCGCCCAGTTCCTGCGCGACTCCAGCCCCGAGGCTGCCGACGCGCTCGGCCTCTGAGCCGGTAACCCTCCCGCTCGATAAGCCCACCTGCTCGGAGAAACGGCGAAAGCAGCGGGTTGCCGCTATGTGCGCAACCCGCTGCTCCGAGGCCATCGGCGAGCGTCTGGGTGGGGTCAGGCCGCCGAGACCCGAGCGGCGGTGATGGCGTGCTTGGCGCCGGCGGCGACCTTGTCGCTGTCGTAGGTCAGGGTCAGGCGCGCCCCGGCCTCGTTGCTCCAGCTGCACAGGTTGTCTTCGCAGGCCGTCAGCAGCAGGTCGTCGGGAGCCGTGGCGCCGCGCAGCGACGACATCGCCCCGGCGGTCACCAGGTCACCCATCGCAGCGGTGTCACCGGCCTGCCAGGCGGAGATCAGCTCGCCGCCGTACTCGCCCGCGTCGGTCGGCAGCTGAGCCCGGGCGCCCCCGGTCGCGGTGGCCGCCGACGTCGGCGCCTTGGTGGCGGGCGTGCCCTGCGCGGTCGACTGACCACCCGTTGCCGGTGAGTTCGGCGCCGAGAGCGGCGTGCTCGGCGACTGGGTCGCCGGTTCGGTCTGCGTCGCCGGAGCCGTCGCGGTCGCGGCGGTATCGGGCGTGTTCGAGCCGCACCCCGCAAGCAGCAGCGCCCCGGTGAGCGCGCCCACGGCGGCCACGGCGAGCCGGCGCGAACGGCGACTGTCAGGGCCCTGGGTGGGCAGATCGATCCCGGTCGAAGGTCGGTCGGTCGTCCCCTGGGTGGTCATCAACCACGTCCTGCCTCCGGCTTGCTGGGCACGAGCCGGTCACGTGCGGCCGCGAGCGCGTGCTGCGGCCTCTGCCGCGTCCCCATCGACGCAACCCCCCGGTGGCCTGAGCAATTCGTGGTAACCCCAACGAAATTCGCTGCCTACTCCCAGTATGCGCACAGTCGGGCGGGTCCGGTTGGCGCGCAACGCCGTTGCGTGGCGCGGCGGGTGGACCCGTCGCCACGACGGGTCGAGGGCCGCTACCGGGCCAGCTGCCCCGCGATGGCGACCCGATAGTCTTGCGCGGGGCCCGGCAGGGCACCATGTCTGTTCGAGTCTGTTCGAGCGAAAGAGGGTGGCCCGCGATGCCCGCGATCGTGCTGGTCGGTGCCCAGTGGGGCGATGAAGGCAAGGGCAAGGCGACGGACCTGCTCGGCGACCGCATCGACTACGTCGTGAAGTTCAACGGCGGCAACAACGCCGGGCACACCGTGGTGATCGGCGACGAGAAATACGCCCTGCACCTGCTGCCCAGCGGGATCCTGACCCCCGGCGTGACGCCGATCATCGGCAACGGCGTCGTCGTCGACCTGCGTGTGCTCTTCGAAGAGCTGGACGCCCTGGAGGCGCGCGGCGTCGACACGTCGCTGCTCAAAGTCAGCGCCAACGCCCACATCATTCCGCCCTACAACACGGTGCTGGACCGGGTCACTGAGCGTTTTCTGGGCAGCCGCAAGATCGGCACCACCGGTCGCGGCATCGGCCCGACCTACGCCGACAAGATGTCGCGCATCGGCATCCGCGTGCAAGACCTGTACGACGAGTCCATCCTGCGGCAGAAGGTCGGCGCGGCACTGGCGTTCAAGAACCAGGTGCTCGCCAAGATCTACAACCGCCGCGCCATCGACGTCGACCGCGTTGTGGCCGAACTGCTGTCCTACGCCGACCGGTTGGCGCCCATGGTCGCCGACACGTCGCTGGAGATCAGCCGCGCCCTGGATGCCGGCAAGACCGTGCTCTGCGAGGCCGGTCAGGCCACGCTCCTCGACGTCGATCACGGCACCTACCCCTACGTGACCAGCTCGAACGCCACCGCCGGTGGCGCCTGCACCGGCGCCGGGCTGCCGCCGACCCGCGTCGACCGCGTCATCGCCGTGCTCAAGGCCTTCACCACCCGCGTGGGTGAGGGGCCCTTCCCCACCGAACTGCACGACGAGGTCGGCGACCGGCTGCGCGTCATCGGCAACGAATTCGGCACGACCACCGGGCGCCCGCGGCGGGTGGGCTGGCTCGACGTCGTCATCGGCCGTTACGCCACCCGCATCAACGGCGTCACCGACTACGTGCTGACCAAGCTCGACAACCTCGACACCTTCGAGCAGATCCCCGTGTGCGTCGCCTACGACGTCGGTGGCGAGCGGTTCGAGGAGATGCCGACCAACCAGAGCGACTTTCACCACGCGACGCCGATCTACGAGTACCTGCCGGGGTGGTGCGAGGACATCAGTGGTGCCCGCACCTTCGAGGAGTTGCCGGCCCGCTGCCAGGAGTACGTGCTGTTCGTCGAGGGGCAGATCGGCGCCCGCATCTCGGCCATCGGCGTCGGCCCGGGCCGCGACGAGATCATCCAGCGGTATCCGCTGACAGGGGAGTGAGCGTGTCGCAGGCAGCGCAGCAGGCACAGCAGGATTGGGTCACCCGGCTCGCCGACGAGGTCATCGAGGAGGCCACCCGACGTCAGGGGGGCACCCTGACCCGCCCCATCGTGTGCGCCTCCGGGCTGAGCCCGAGCGGTCCGATCCACCTGGGCAACCTGCGGGAGGTGATGGTTCCGCACTTCGTGGCGGACGAGATCGCCCGACGGGGCATCGCCGTCGAGCACATCATCAGTTGGGACGACTACGACCGTTTCCGCAAGGTGCCCGCCTCCGTCGAAGGCGTTGACGACTCGTGGAAGGCGCACATCGGCAAGCCGCTGACCAGCGTTCCCGCCCCCCACGGCTCGGGGTACGACAACTGGGCCGCGCACTTCAAGGCGCCGATGAAGGCCGCGCTGCAGATGATGGGGGTCGCCTACCGCGGCATCAGCCAGAGCGAGCAGTACACCTCCGGCGCCTACCGCGAGCAGGTGCTGCACGCGATGCGCGACCGGGAGCGCATCGACAAGGTGCTCGACCGGTACCGCACCAAGGCGGCGGCACCCGCCAAGACCGCAGGCGGCCAGGCACCGCTGGACGAGGACGCCCAGGAGGCGGCCGATCTGGCAGCCGTCGGCTCCGGTGCCGCCGGTGAGGACGACGGCAGCGGCACCGGCGGTTACTTTCCGTTCCGGCCGTACAGCAAGGCGTTCGGCACCGACGACACCCGCGTCATCGCCTACGACGAGGCGAGCACCGAGTTGACGTACGTGGCGAACGGCCCGCAGGGGGAGCAGGTCACCGAGACCATGCACCTGGACCGCGACACCCACGGCAAGCTCGTGTGGAAGGTCGACTGGCCCATGCGGTGGGCCTACGAAGGTGTCGACTTCGAGCCCTCCGGGGTCGACCACCAGAGCCCCGGATCGTCGTTCGTCGTCGGCGGTCAACTCGTCGAGGAGATCTTCGGCGGGCACCAGCCGATCGGCCCGATGTACGCCTTCGTCGGCATCGCGGGCATGGCCAAGATGAGCTCGTCGCGCGGCGGCGTGCCCACCCCGGCCGACGCCCTGGTCATCATGGAGGCGCCGCTGCTGCGCTGGCTGTACGTGCGGCGCCGCCCGAACCAGTCGTTCACCGTCTCCTTCGACACCGAGCTGCTGCGGCTGTACGACGAGTGGGATGCGTTGACGCGCAAGGTGGTCGGCGGCTCGGCGCAGCCCGGCGACCTGGCCGCCTACGAGCGCAGCGTGCGCACCACGGAGCGGGAGTTGACGCTGACGCCGCGATCGGTGCCCTACCGAGCGCTCGCCTCGATCATCGACATCACCGGCGGGCACCCGGAGCAGACGCTACGGATCCTCGAGGGCTTCGACGTCGCCGGCTCGATCACGAGCCTGGACGACGTGCGTCCCCGGCTGGACTGCGCCAGCAGTTGGGTGCACACCCAACTCGATCCGGGCGACCGCACCCGCCTGCGCACCGAACCCAACCGCGGGTTGCTCGCCGAGCTCGGTCCGCAGCAGCGCGATGCGCTCGGACTGCTCGCTCAGCGCCTGACCGACGACTGGTCACTGGACGGCCTGACGACCCTGACCTACGGCATCCCCAAGGCCCAGGCCGGCTTGGACGTCGGCGAGAAGAAGCTGCCGCCGGAGGTCAAAAAGGCCCAGCGTGAGCTGTTCCGGCTGCTCTACCTGCTGCTCATCGACAAGGAGACGGGCCCCCGCCTGCCGACCCTGCTGCTGTGCGTCGGCCCCGACCGAGTCCGCCACCTCATCGGCCACTGACCCCCCGCGCCGCCGCCGCAGGGGCGGGGCGGCGCAGGGGTTGGGCCGCCCTAGACGGGGCGTAGGACGTGCATGCGGTGGGCGGCGCGGGTGAGCACCACGTAGAGCACCCGGGGGCCGCCGGGGGATTCGGCGACGATCTCGTCGGGGTCCAGCACGATGGTGGCGTCGTACTCCAGGCCCTTGGTGGACAGGGGATCGACGACCTCGACCCGACCGCGAGCCTCGCCGGTCAGCGCGCCGACCACCTGCGCTGCCGACTCGGCCCAGCGAGCGGGGGCGACGACCGCGACGTTGCCGTCGACCTCGCCCAGCACCTGCGCGATCGCAGCGCCCAACTCCTGGGGCAGCTGCGCGGCCGCCACCTGCCGGTCCACCGGCCGAACGCCGGTCTCCCGCACGGCCTGGGGGATGTCGGCGTCGGGCATCGTGACCCGGATGACGTCGGCGGCGTGCTCGAAGATCTCCCGGGCGTTGCGGTAGTTGGTGTCCATGTGAAAGGCCTGCCGTGGGTGCCGACCGAAGGCCTGGTCGCGGGCCGCGATCGCCTCCTGCTCCAACGGCCAGGACGCCTGCGCGGCGTCACCGACCACGGTCCACGACGCCCACCGGCCGCGGCGCCCGACCATCCGCCACTGCATCGGAGACAGATCCTGCGCCTCGTCGACCAGCACGTGGGCGTATTCGGCCGGCGCCTCGATCCGACCGTGCAACAGCAGCTCCCGCGCCTCGCGCTCGTCGACCGGCGCGCGAGTGCCCCGCAGCCGCAGGGCCGCGTGCCCCGGCCGCTCCTCCTGCGCGCGCAGCTGGCCGGCGGCCACGGCTGACTCCAGCACGTCGTCCAGCTCCTCGACCTGATAGAAGCCGCGCTCACGCTTGACCTCCGGCACGAGCCCGACGCGCGGGGAGAGATCGTCGATGAGCGCCGTGTCGGCAACCGACCAGGTGCCGGTGCGCAGGGCCTCGCGCATCGAGGCGGCCAGCGCCTCGGCGGCCGCCTCGCCCAGCACCCCGGCGGCGTAGCGGTGGGTGCGTTCGGCGTCGGCCAGCCACAGCAGCACCTCGCGTGGGTCGACGGGCCGCCACCAGCGGTCGAGAAAGTCCTCGACGTCGCGGTGCTCCTCGAAGGTCGCGATGAAGTCTTCGGCGTCTCCGGCTCCGGGGCGCTCCGGGCGCACCTGCTGCCAGGCGAGCTTGGCCAGGGCCGCGAGCATCGCCGACCGCGAGGTGTTGCGGGTGTGGTGGCGCAGTACCTGCGCCCGCGCCCGGTCCAGTTCGCGGGCGCGCAGGTGCACCGGAGCGCCCTGCACCATGGCCCGCAGCTCGGTCGGGGCACCCGGGATGACGTCACGCGCCGCCCGCGCGAGCACCCGCCGAATGGTCGGCGACCCCTTGATCTGCGCGACCTGCGGGGTGTCGAGCCGCCCAGCCGTCGCGACGTCCAGCAGGTCACCCAGGCTGCGCAGGGTCACCGACTCCTCACCGAGGGAGGGGAGCACCCGCTCGATGTAGGCGGTGTAGGCCGCCGACGGTCCGACGACGAGGATGCCGCCGGTCTCGTAGCGGCGCCGGTCGGCGTACAGCAGATAGGCGGCGCGATGCAGGGCCACGACGGTCTTGCCGGTGCCGGGGCCGCCGGTGATGAGGGTGACGCCGCGCGCGGGGGCCCGGATCGCCTCGTCCTGGTGGGCCTGGATCGTCGCCACGATGTCGCGCATGCGGCCCGTGCGGCTGCGGGTCAACGCCGCCAGCAGCGCCCCATCGCCGAGAATCACCAGGTCGTCGGGGGCCTGCGGGGCCAACATGTCGTCTTCCACGCCGATGACCTGCTCGCCGCGGCTGCGCAGCACTCGGCGCCGCACCACCCCGTGCGGTTGCACCGGTGTCGCCCGGTAGAACGGCGCCGCGGCCGGTGCCCGCCAGTCGATGACCAGCGGCTCGTAATCGTCGTCGCGCACCCCGAGGCGGCCGACGTAGCGCACCTCCCGGTTCGGCGACTCGGGGTTCTCGACCTCGGCAGCGCCGCCTCCGTCGCGGCCGCCCCCGTCGCGGCTGCTGCTGTCGCCGCCGTCGGCCTCGCCGAGCTCGTCGAATTCGCCGTCCACGGCGAAGTCCAGCCGCCCGAAGACGAGCCCCTCGTGCTGCCGGTCGAGCACGTGCTGGCGGCGACCGGCGGTGTAGACCAGCGCGTCCCGCTCGAAGAGGCCGGTGATCTCCTCGTCGCGCACGTCGCCGGTGCGGTCGGTGCGGCCGCGCGAGAGACCGTCGGCCTCGATGAGGTCGGCGCGCCGCCGGGCCTTCTCCAACTCGGCGTACACCCGGTCCACGTGGGCCTGCTCGTCGGCCAACTCGCGCGCCAGGATGGCCTGTGCGTCGGCGGCGCCTTCGGGTGCGCCCTCGCCGGTCTGCGCCTGCCCGGGGTCGGTTGCCTGCTTGCCTGCCTGCTGCGTGTCGCTGCTCGTCACTACTCGCCTGCCCCGCGCCAGCTCGCCCTGATGTCGTCCAGATGTCCCCACCCGCCGGGGTGCGCTCGTCACGCACCCGCGCTCGGGCCGAACCATCGAGTTTACGGCCTGGCCGCCCCAGCCCTGCCCAGCAGGTGCGGCGTAAGTGCGGAGCGGGGCTCAGAGCCAGCCGCGGCGTGCGGCTTGAACGCCGGCCTGAAAGCGGGTGGCGGCGCCCAAGCGCTCCATGAGGGTCCGCACTTTGCGCTCGACGGTTCGCTGACTGATGCCCGTGCGGCTGGCGATGAGGGTGTCGGTGGCGCCGGCGGCCAGCAGGCTGAGGATCAGCCGGGACTGCCCGTCGATCGGGCCCTCCTTGTCGGAGGCCATCGGCGCCGCGGTGCGCCACACCATCTCGACCAGGCCCGCCAGCGCCAGCACGAGCCGTCGGTCGCCCACGAGCAGACATCCCTGAGCCGACGAGTCATAGCTGGTCAGGTCGACGACGGCACTGGTGGTGTCGGCGACGATGACCGAGAACGGCAACCCGCGGGCAAAGCGGCAGCTCTCCCCGGAGGCCGTGCGGGCCTGCAGGATCTCGGCGGCGCGCGGCAGGTCGAGCACGGCCGAGTCGAAGGTCGTGCGCAGGCGCAGCGGCCGACCGGAGGCGTTGACCCAGCGGCCGCGGTGTTGATCGGGGTCGCCGCCGAAGAGGTGCGCGGTGCGCGGGGAGTTGTCGCGAAATCCGATCACTTCGTGCTCGGCGACCGCGACGAGGTGCGCGGAAGCCTCAGCCAGCTCCTGCTGATTGCTCAGCGCCACGATGCCGCCGCCTTCGACCCGCGGGTGCGCTCGGGCGTTGCGGTAGATCGTGGACAGCTCGATGGACAGCGCCCGCGCTGTCGCGGCGCGCAGCTCGAACTCCCCGGCCAGGGCGGGCAGCGTCAGGTCCGGCGGCAGCGCCTCCCATTCGTCGTCCGCGGTGCGCCGCAGCAGACCGATGCGCTGCAGGTCGGCGGTGACCTTCTCGATCGTGGCCTCGTCGAAGCCTTCGGCGAGCAGCGCCGCGCGGGTGATGCCGGGTCGGTGAACGGCCAGCAGGTACAGGCGGTTGGCGGGCTCGTCGACGCCGGTGGCGCTCAACGTCAGCAGGCCGGGGTCGACGATCTGCACTGGTCTGGTCACGACGCCCCCCGGTGCCGATCGCTGGGACCCGGGTGCCACCCGGCGTTCTGCTGCCCGAACAGTAGCGGCTCCGGGACTTCCCGGTGCCCTCCCGCCGGCACCACGATTCGCGCGAAAGATCAGGCGGTTCAGCGGGGATTCAGTTCTGCGGGCCTTCGATCCGACCGATCGCCGCGCCGGCTCGAGGCGCCCACCCGCCGCCCGATATCCGGGTTTTCGCCCCTCTTGTCGGCCTATCGCGGGTCGTTGCCCAGGTCACGCTGTTGCCCGGGGATGTGTTGCAGAGCACACTGGGATCACCCCTCTTTACCGCGGGGGGTGTGGTTTGCCAGAGTGTGTCCAGGCCGCATCCGCGTAGTCCCAACGCGGGTTGTGGCGCCCGGCCGGGAGTTCGGTCCCCTGTGACTCTCGGTACGGAAGGCGACGCCCCCGGGAGGGTCCCCCCTGTCTCCCGGGGGCCTCGCGTCCCTCCCACTAGGCTGGAGCCCGTGAAGGTCCTCGTCGTAGGTTCTGGTGCTCGCGAGCACGCCATCGTCACCGCGCTGCGGCGCGACCCGCAGGTCACGCATGTCCATGCGGTCCCGGGCAATCCGGGCATGTGGGCGCAGGCCAAATGCCATGAGCTGCCGGAGGGGATCGAGGACGGCGACGCGGTCGCCAAGCTCGCCGTGCGCATCGGCGCCGATCTCGTCGTCATCGGGCCGGAGGCGCCGCTCGTCGCCGGCGTAGCCGACGCGGTGCGCGCTGCCGGAGTGGCCTGCTTCGGTCCCTCGGCGCAGGCGGCGCGGCTGGAGGGCAGCAAGGCCTTCGCGAAGGACATCATGGCCGCCGCCGACGTGCCGACGGCCCTCGCGCACGTGTGCACCGGCCTGGAGCAGGTGATGGACGCCCTGGACGCGTTCGGGCCGCCCTACGTCGTCAAGGACGACGGCCTGGCCGCCGGCAAGGGCGTCGTCGTCACGCCGAACCGAGGGCAGGCGCTCGCGCACGCCGCGCAATGCCTGGAGCGGGAGACGGGGCCGGGCGAGGCGCCCCCGCAGGTGGTCATCGAGGAGTTTCTCGACGGGCCCGAGGTGTCGCTGTTCTGCGTCACCGACGGGGTCAGCGTCGCGCCGCTGACCCCCGCGCAAGACTTCAAGCGCCTGCTGGACGACGACCAGGGCCCCAACACCGGTGGCATGGGCGCCTATTCGCCGCTGCCGTGGGCTCCGGCGGGGCTCACCGCGCAGGTCGTGGAGCGCATCGCCGAGCCGACGATCAGGGCGATGCGCGAACGGGGCACCCCGTTCGCGGGCATCCTGTACGTCGGCCTGGCCCTGACCTCCCGCGGGCTGCGAGTCGTGGAGTTCAACGCCCGGTTCGGCGACCCCGAGACCCAGGTCGTGCTTGATCGTCTACGCACCCCCCTCGGGGGGCTGCTCTACGCGGCGGCCACCGGCACCCTGGGCGACCTCGACGAACTCGCCTGGCATCCGCACACGAGCGTCACGGTGGTGCTGGCCGCCAACGGCTATCCCGACGGGCCCCGGCGGGGCGACCCGATCACCGGGTTGGAGACGGTGCACGAGCCGGCGTACGTGCTGCATGCCGGCACCCGCAAGCCGTCGGGCAGCGAGCTGCTCTCCCATGGCGGGCGGGTGCTCAGCGTCGTGGCTTCCGGCGACGATCTGGATCAGGCGCGCGAGCGGGTCTACGCCGCCATCGCCGGCATCGAGTTGCGCGGCAGCCAGTACCGACACGACATCGCGCTGGCCGCGGCCCAGGGCCGAGTCGCCGCGCCGGCCGCAGGGCGTGACTGATGACCGACGAGCGCAGCGGGGCAACGACCTCCGACACCACGACCTCCGACACCACGGCCCGAGCCGAGGGCGACGCCGCTGGGCCGCCGCTACCCGGCTACGTGCACGTGTACTCGGGCAAGGTGCGTGACCTGTACGCGCCCGTGGACCCGGTCACCGGCGAGACCGACCAGACCCGGCTGCTGCTCGTGGCCTCGGACCGAGTCTCGGCGTACGACTGGGTGCTCGACAGCCTGATTCCCGACAAGGGCGCGATCCTCACGCAGTTGTCGCTGTGGTGGTTCGAGCGGTTGGCCGACCTGGTGCCCAACCACGTGGTCTCGACCGACGTGCCGGCGCAGGTGGCGGGTCGCGCGGTGCTGGTGCGGCGGCTGCAGATGGTGCCGGTCGAGGCGATCGGTCGGGCGTATCTGACCGGCAGCGGACTCGTGGAGTACCGCGAGCGCGGCTCCGTCTGCGGCGTGTCACTGCCGCAGGGGTTGACCGAGGCCAGTCGGCTGCCAGAGCCGATCTTCACGCCGACGACCAAGGCCCCCATCGGCAGCCACGACGAGGCGATCACCTACGAGGAGGTCGTGGCGCAGGTCGGTGCGGCGACCGCGGCGCAATTGCGCCGGCTGACGACGGCGATCCTCGCGCGGGGCAACGAGATCGCGGCGCAGCGGGGCGTGCTCATCGCGGACACGAAGGTGGAGTTCGGCATCGAGCCCGACGGATCCCTGGTGCTCGCCGACGAGGTGCTCACGCCCGACTCCAGCCGGTTCTGGCCCGCGTCGGAGTGGGTGCCGGGGCGCCCGCAGCGCTCGTACGACAAGCAGTTCGTGCGCGACTGGCTGACCAGCGCCGAATCCGGCTGGGACCGCCACGGCGAGCAGCCGCCGCCCGCCCTGCCTAGCAGCGTCGTCGAGCAGACCCGCGCCACGTACGTCGCCGCCTACGAGTCGATCACCGGCCGGCGCTTCGAGTAGCGGCTCGCCGGTGGCACGCGCAGGGTCGAGGCGCTCCGGTGGCCCGCCGCAGGCCCGGATTCGGTTCGAGGTCGACGAACGCGGCGGGGTCACCGTGCACCTCGACGGGCATCCGCAGTCCTACGTCGACCTCGCCGATCCCGAACTGTTGGCGTTCGAGTACGTCCAGCACCTGGCGGCGTGCCTCGACGTACTGGAACCCGGCGCCCCGCAGCGACTCGCGGTCACTCACGTCGGCGGGGCCGCGCTGACCCTGCCCCGCTACGTCGAACAGACCCGCCCACGGTCGCCCCAGATCGTGCTGGAGCCCGACGCCGATCTCACCGCCGCGGTGCGCGAGCGGCTGCCGCTGCCGCGGGGCCACCGCATCCGGGTGCGTCCGCAGGCCGGCCGGGCAGGATTGGCCGAGCTGGCCGACGGCAGCGCCGACGCCGTGGTGCTCGATGCCTTCGCCGCCGGCCGCGTACCGGCAGATCTGACGACGCAGGAGGCGCTCGCGCAGTGCGCCCGGATCCTGCACCCCACCGGGGTGTGGTTGGCGAACCTGCCCGACGAGCCCGGCCGCCGCTACGTCGCACGGGTCGCCGCGGCGGCGCAGCACGCGGGACTGAGCCGACAGCTGTACGTCGCCACGCTCGACGTGCACAAGGGCCGACGCTTCGGCAACACCGTGCTCGTCGCCTCCGCTGCACCCCTGCCGTTGGCGGCGCTGCAGCGAGCCTTGGCCCGCAGCCCGTTTCCCACCGGGGTCGCCGACGAGGCGCAGAGCGCGCGCCACCGGCTCGGTGCCCGCCCGGCGACCGACGCCGACCCAGCGGGCTCGCCCGCGCCGCCGGACCCGGGCCGCTGGCGAGCCCGCTGACATCGGTAGCAGATTCGCTCAGCTGGCACTTCGGTAGCGGCCGTAGCATCCGGGGCGTTTCACGCCGGCATTCGGCTGGCCCTGCGCCACCTGACGACTCCCACAAAGGAGATTCCATGTCCACCCCGAACGGGTCCGCCGCGGCCGAGTTCGACTCCCGTCAGGATCGCGGCTTTCTCGGCCACCCCGGCGGCCTGTCGACGCTGTTCTTCGTCGAACTGTGGGAGCGGTTCTCCTACTACGGCATGCGTGCGATCCTCGTCTACTACCTGTACGACGGGGTCGCCAACGGCGGCCTGGGTCTTGAGCAGGAGACCGCGCAGTCGGTCGTCGCGGTCTACGGCGCGAGCGTCTACCTGCTCTCGATCGTCGGGGGCCTGGCGGCGGACCGGATCGTCGGGGCCCGACTGTCGGTGCTCTACGGCGGCATCGTCATCATGGCCGGGCACATCAGCCTGGCCATCCCCGGAGCCGCGTTCAGCTGGATAGGCATCGCGCTCGTCGCGCTCGGCACCGGTCTGCTCAAGCCGAACATCTCGGCCATGGTCGGCAGCCTCTACGACGTCGACGACCCCCGGCGCGACGGCGGCTTCCAGATCTTCTACATGTCGATCAACATCGGCGCCTTCTTCGCGCCGTTCGTCGTCGCCTTCCTGCGGGAGCGCTGGGGATACCACGCCGGCTTCTCGGCCGCGGCGGTCGGCATGGGTTTGGCTCTCGTGTTGTTCGTGCTCGGGCGGGCCCGGCTGCGCGGCGCCGGCGACGACGTGCCGAATCCGCTGGCTCCGCAGGAGCGCACGCGGCTGATTCTCGGCTCGATCGCCGGGATCGCCGCCTTCGTCGTCGTGCTTCTGCTGGCGATGACGTGGAACACCGGCCCGGTGACCGCGGCCATCGACGCGATCTCCATCGTCTGCATCATCACGCCGCTCATCTACTTCATCGTGATGTTCCGCAGCCCGAAGGTCACCGAAGTCGAGCGCTCGCACCTGGCGGCCTACGTGCCGTTGTGGGTCGGGGCGGCGATGTTCTTCATGATCTTCGAGCAGGCGGCCGGCAAGATGGCGACCTTCGCGGAGCAGAACACCGACTTGGGCGGCTGGGTCTCCCCGGAGTGGTACCAGGCGATCAACCCGATCACGATCGTCGTGCTCGCGCCGCTGTTCGGCTGGCTGTGGACCAAACGCGCGGGGAGGTTTCCCTCCACGCCGCTGAAGTTCGCGGCGGCGGTGCTCATCATCGGCCTTTCGGCGCTGATGATGGCGGCGGCGTTCGCCGTGTACTCCGTCGAGGGCGGCGCCAACCGGGCCCCGTTCTGGGTACTCGGGACCGTCTTCGTCGTGCAGACCGTCGCCGAACTGTGCCTGTCCCCAGTCGGTCTGGCCGCCACGACGCTGCTGGCACCCCGGGCCTTCGCCAGTCAGGCGCTCGCTCTGTGGTTCTTGGCGTCCTCGGCGGGGCAGGCGGTCGGCGCCCAGAGCATCAAGGCGATGGCCGGACTGCCCGACAGCACGTTCTACCTGGTGGTCGGCGGGATCACGATCGTCATCTCCGGCGTCCTCTTCGCGCTCGTCCCGTGGACCCGGGGCAAGATGCAGGACGTGGAGGACCGCAAACTCGCCGGGGCGCAGCGCGAGGCCGCGGAGCGCCACTGACCGGCCAGTCTGACGGTGTCGCCGTGGGCCCGCCTCAGTCGGCTCGTGGCTGCGAGGCGTCCCGGCCCTTCGCGGTCGAGGCGTCGCCGTCGGGCAGTGACGCGCCCTGAATCCCGGCGGTCACGCCCCCGGCGGGGACCTCGCCGAGCGGGTCCGCGCCGTTCGGCGAGGTGTAGCGGGTCGGCTCGGTGCAGTCCGGGTCGTCGTAGTAGCCGACCTCCTCGTGCCAGTCGCCGTCGACGCCGTCGCCCCGCCGCCGCACGTACTCCTCCGGAGGCAGCGTGCGGCGCCACCGTCGGGCCGGCAGCGGCTCGAGCTCGCCGGCGTCTTCCTTCAGCCCGCGCCACAGGCTGTACATGAGGAAGTAGCCGAGCGCGAAGAACGGTAGCCCGATGACCGTGATGACCTCTTGCAACGCCCGCAGGCCGTCGTCGGCGGTCGTGACGATGAGCGCGATGGTGATGAGGCCGACCCCGAGGCCGAAGAAGACCCGTTGGACGACCGGACCTTCTTCCTCATATCCCTTGGCCATCATGTCCATGACCAGCGCCGCGGAGTCCATCGAGGTGATGAAGAAGACGCCCACGAGGGCGATCGCGACGGCCGAGGTGAAGGTCGCCAGCGGGAATCCCTCGAGAAAGATGAACAGCGCTCCCGGTATATCGCCTTGCCCCACGACCTCCTCGACGAGGCCGCCCGGACCGTTGAGCTCACGGTCGAACGTCGCCATGCCGAAGATGCCGTACCAGATGACGCTGAACAGCGTCGGCAGCCCGAGCACGCCGAACACGAATTGGCGGATGGTGCGGCCGCGGCTGATGCTCGCGATGAAGATTCCGACGAACGGCGACCACGTGATCGTCCAGGCCCAGTAGAACGCGGTCCAATAGTTCTGCCAGCCGGTGTTGTCGAACGTGTCGTTCCACAACATGAGTTCGGGCAGCATCGCCGCATACGTGCCGACGCTTTCCACCGTGCCCTTGAGCAGCAGCAGCGTGGGCCCCGTGAACAGCACGAAGACCAGCAAGAGCACCGCGGTGATGATGTTGAAATTCGACAGCCGCTTGATGCCGCGCTCGATGCCCAGGGCGGCCGAAACGCTCGCGATGACCGAGACGACGCTGATGATGACGATCTGCATGCCGACCGTGTTGGGCACCCCGAAGAGCCGCTCGAGACCACTGTTGATCTGCAACGTGCCCAGGCCGATGGAGGTCGCGATGCCGAGCATCGTGCCGACGATGGCCAGGATGTCGATGAGCGCGCCGATCGGGCCGTGGATGCGGTTACCCAGCAGCGGCTGGAACAGCGAGCTGACGCGCGGCGGCAGGTTGCGCCGGTAGATGAAGTAGGCGAAGGCCAGGGCGGGCAACGCGAAGATCGTCCACGTGTGCAGACCGAAGTGATAAAGCGTGAAGGCCATCGCCTCGCGGGCGGCCTGAATGCTCTCGGGCGCCACTCCCATGGCCTCCCGCGGTGGTTGCGCGAAGTGGTACGTGGGCTCGGCCACGGCCCAGAACAGCAGGATCGTGCCGATGCCCGCGGCGAAGAGCATCGCGAACCAGGACAGCGTCGAATGATCCGGGCCCTCGTCGTTGGGGCTCAGGCGCACCCGGCCGAAGCGGCCGAGCGCGATGACGATGAGGAAGAGGAGGAAGATCGTGACGCCGGAGATGTAGAACCAGCCGAGGTTGGTCAAGATCCACTCGCTGGCGACGCTGAAGGTGCTGTTCACCCGACTGGTGAACACGATCGTCACGACGCTGAAAGCGATCGCGATGAAGGCTGCGCCAAAGAAGCGTGTGGGATTTGTGCGTAATCCCAGGCGGTCGTGGGCGTTCTGCAGTAGCTGTCGCATGTCATTGCCTGTCGTCGGACGCGGACGGTGCTTCGCAGGATTGTCTGCAATACGACGAAACTAGCGAGATCTTGTGCGCCTGGCGAGCGACACCTTCGATATGGGTGGCATTCGCGATCGCTGTGGGTGGTTCGAAGGCCAGCACCGGCGGCAGCGGACCCTGCCACCGGCTCACCTGCACGAGCACGTGCGCACCCGTGCACCCCTGCGCCAGGGCCGAGGTGCCGCGGTCGGCGGTCAGCACGTTGGGGTTGCCGTGCACGCACGCGCCCTCCGGCAGGCCGTGCTCGCCGGCCTGCGGGCCGTGCCGCGCGGGGTCGTACGGGTCGTACCAGGCGCCGGTCGACAACTGCACGACGCCGGGTCGCAGCTCCTGGCTCAGCACCACGCCGGCCAAGCACGCCCCGCGATCGTTGCTGACGAGCACGACATCTCCGTCAGCGACGCCCCGGGCCGCCGCGTCGGCGGGGTGCAGCCGGATCGGCTCGCGCCCGGCGACCTTGCTGGCCTGCGAGGTGGCGCCCTGGTCGAGCTGGCTGTGCAGCCGCGTGCGCGGCTGGTTGGCCAGCAAGTGCAGCGGATAGCGCCCCGCGCGCGGCCCGCCGAGCCACTCCTGCGGCTCCAGCCAGGTGGGCTGCGGCGGGCAGTCTGCGTAGCCGAAGCCCTTGATCGCGTCGCTGAACAGCTCGATGCGCCGCGACGGCGTGGGCAGCGGCGCGCCGGCCGGGTCCGTGCGGAAGGCCTCGAGCAGGGTCAGCGGGCCCTGGCGCGGCAGATCGACGTGGCCCGCCGCCCAGAAGCCCGCGAAGCCCGGCAGCACCTGGTCCAGGTCCGCCGCGGTCACCGGACCAGGGGGCAGCGTGCGCCCGGCCGTGAGGTCGGCGCGCCACGTCTCGTAGAGGTGCTCGATCCAGGCGGCGGCGTCGCGGCCCTGGGTGAAGCGCTGCGCCACGCCGAGGCGGCGCGCCAGCCCGGTGAGGCTGTCGTAGTCGTCGCGGGCCTGCCCGTGCCGCGGCACGACCGTCCGCATGGCCGACAGCCGAGCGCCGGCCCGGGTGCCGGAGAGGTCGTCACGCTCCAGCGCGGTGGTGGCGGCCAGCACGATGTCGGCGTGCCGGGCCATCGGCGTCCAGTACGGGTCGGCGACGACGAGAGTGTCCAGGCGCCCCAGGGCCCGGCGCAGCCGCAGCAGATCCTGATGATGGTGAAACGGGTTGCCGCCCGCCCAGTGCATGAGCCGGATCCGCGGGTAGCGCCGCGTGTGCCCGTTGTAGTCGTACTCCTGGCCCGGGTGCAGCAGCATGTCGCTGACCAGCGCGACCGGGATGAACTCGGCGACCGGGTTGGTGCCCTGCGGCAGCGACGGCAGCCGGCACACGGCCGGAGATAGGCCCGATTTGTTCATCGAGCCGTAGCCGCTGCCGAAGCCGCCTCCGGGCAGTCCGATGTGCCCCAGGCAGGCCGCCAGCGCCAGGGCGGCCCACAGCGGCTGCTCGCCGTGCTGGATGCGTTGCAGTGACCAGCCGACGGTCACCAGCGTGCGCCGGGCCGCGGCCAGCAGGCGAGCGCACTCGAGCACGACCAACGGATCGATGCCGCAGATCTGTGCCGCCCAGGCCGCCGTCTTGGGTTGCCCGTCGATCTCACCGCGGACGGCAGCGAGCAACTCCGGCCCGCCCACGCACCAGCGCGCGAGAAAGCCGTGATCCACCGCGCCCAAGGCGTCCAGCTCCCCGATGAGCGCGAGCAGGAACGCCGCGTCGGTGCCGGGGCGGATGGAGATCCACCCGGCCTCCGCCGCACCGTCGCCTCGGCCGGCGGGGTCCGCGAGCTGCTGCGTGGCGGCGCGCAGCCACGGGGCGTCGGCGGGTGCGGCGTCGCGCAGGTCGTCGCGCAGCGGGCTCACGGAGACGATCCGCACTCCGCGGCGGCGCGCCTGGTCGACCGCGGCGGGCACCGGATGGTCGGCGGTGCCGCCGCTGTCGGTGCCCGTGTTCTTCAGCGGGATTCCGCCGAAGCACAGCAGCACGTCGGTGTGCTCGGCGATGACGTCCCACGTCGTGGCGAACGCCGTGACGACGGACTCGGGTGCCACGACGTGCGGCAGGAACACCTCGCTGCATCCGGTCGAGTAGGAGTTCACCGAGCGGGTGTAGCCACCGAGGCAGTTGAGAAAGCGGTGCAGCTGCGACTGCGCGTGGTGGAAGCGGCCGGCGCTGGCCCAGCCGTACGAGCCTCCGTAGATCGCGGCGTTGCCGTGCTCGCGGATCACCCGGGTGTACTCGGCGGCCAGCACGTCGAGCACCTCGTCCCAGCCGGGCTCGACGAAGTCGTCGCGGCCGCGACGGTCGGTCGGTCCGGGGCCGCGCTCCAGCCAGCCGCGGCGCACCGCCGGGCGCGCGACCCGGCTGCGGTGGCGCACCGACCCGGGGATATTGCCCAGCAGCGGGGAGGGGGCCTGGTCACCGGCCCACGGCGTGACTGCGGCGACCTCGCCGTCGCGCGCCAGGGCGGTGAACAATCCCCAGTGCGCCGCCGACGCGAGCGCCCCCGCGGACTCCTTCGGCGCGGCCTGCGCGGCATCCGTCATGCGCTTCATCGTGGCATGCCGCTCGCTGTCCCCTAGCGTGGCGGAATGCGCTTCGGTCTCTGCATCCTGCCTGAACACCGCTGGTCCGACGCGGCGCCGATGTGGCGCGCGGCCGAGGAGATGGGCTTCGACCACGCGTGGACCTACGACCACCTCGTGTGGGGTGGTCTGCGCGAATCGCCTTGGTACGGAACGACGCCCACGCTCACCGCCGCCGCCCTCGTCACCGAGCGGATCCAGCTCGGCACGTTCGTCACCTCCCCGAACTACCGGCATCCGGTGACGCTGATGCGCGACCTGCTGGCGCTGGACGACATCAGCGGCGGGCGCGTCATCGTCGGTATCGGCTCCGGGGGAGAGCCCGACGCCACGATCCTCGGCACGCCGCCGCTGACCCCCCGGCAGAAGGTCGACCGGATGGCGGAGTTCACCGACCTGCTCGACCGCACGCTGACCAGCGACCACGTGGACTTCGACGGCGAGTGGTTCCAGGCGCGGGACGCGCGCTCGCTACCGGGCCCGGTGCCGCGCCCCGACGCCGCGCGGATGCCGTTCGTCATCGCCGCCAACGGTCCGCGCGCCATGCGCGTCGCGCTCGAGCACGGCCAGGGCTGGGTCACCATCGGCCGCGACGGTGCCACGGGAGAGACGTGGTGGCAGGGGCTCGCGCAGCTCTGCGCCCGCCTCGACGAGCTGGCGCAGGAGACCGGCCGCGAGCAGCCTCTCGACCGTTACCTCAACCTCGACTACGACCGCTACAGCCTCACCAGCGTGGCCGCCTTCACCGACGCCGTCGGGCGCGCCGCCGACCTGGGGTTCACCGACGTCATCGCCCACTGGCCCCGCGCGGACTCCCCGTACGAGGGCCGCCGCGACACCCTGGAGGCCGTCGCCGCCCTCCTGCCCACCCTCCGCTGAACGCGCCGGGTCACCGCATGGCCGCAGGCGTCGTCAGAGGTCGGCGCCGTCTTGCACCAGAAGGGCGATCTGCACGCGGTTGGTGAGGTCGAGCTTGGCCAGGATGCTGGAGATGTGCGCCTTGACGGTCGGCACCCCGAGGTACAGCTCACGGGAGATGTCGGCGTTCGAGCCGCCCCGGGCGACGGCGCGGGCCACGTCGAGTTCGCGCTCGGTGAGCCGATCCAGTTGCGCTCGGGCGCGCGCGGCGCGGTCGTCGCCGGGGGTCGGCTCCTGGGAGACCTGCCGCACCAGCAGCGCCGTCACCGAGGGGGAGAGCGCGTGCTCACCGGCGACGATCTCGTGCACGGCGGCGACGAGCCGGTCCGGCGGGGTGTCCTTGAGCACGAACCCGCGGGCGCCGACCCGCAGGGCCTCCAGCACGTAGTCGTCGGCGTCGAACGTCGTCAGCACGAGCACCTTGGCGTCGGGATAGGCGGCCAGCAGCGCGCGGGTCGCACCCAGCCCGTCCAGGCGGGCCATCCGGATGTCCATGAGGACGACGTCGGGGCGGTGTCGGCCGTACAGCTCGACGACCTGGTCGCCGTCCTCGCCCTCCGCGACGACAGCCACGCCGTCGGGCCCGCCGAGCATCATCCGCAGGCCCGCCCGCACCAGCGGGTCGTCGTCGATGAGCACCACGCTCGGCCGCCCAGTCATCGTCCGCCCTCCGCCCGGTCTGCCCGACTCGTCGTCTCCGCCTCGGATGTCGTCGTGGAGACTACCGGCCCTGCGTCGGGCTGCTGCGCACCGTGCCCGCCCGCCGGACCGTTCTCCCGCGCCGGTACCGGGGCATCCTCCGGTGCGTCGTGCTGGCGACTCGGCCAGGGCAACCAGACCCGCACGATGAAGGCCGCCCCGCGCACCCGCGCATCGAAGCGCCCGCCGGCCAGGGCCACCCGCTCGGCCATGCCGGGCAGGCCGCGCCCGCCGGAGGGCAGCGCATCCCGCACCCGGGTCAGGGGATTCGAGATCTCCAGGGTCAGCCCGTGCCCGGGGCCCCCGCCCAGGGTCACCGCGCAGGTCACGCCGGGCGCATGCTTGCGGGCGTTGGTCAGCGACTCCTGCACCACCCGGTAGGCGTGCCGGCCGGTGCTCGCGGGCAGGCTCACCGAGCGGGCCCACAGCGCGGGGTCGGCGGTCAGCGTCACGTCCTGGCCGCTGCTGGTCAGCTCGGCGACGAGGGAGGGGATGGCGGACAGGCCGGGTTGCGGGGCCTCGACGGTCCGTTCGGGGTCGCCGTCCTCGCGGAGCACGCCGAGCACCTCGCGCAGCTCCTCCAAGGCCTGATGCGCGCCGCTGCGCACGACCTCGGCGGCGGCGCGCCGATCCTCCTCCGGTAGATCGGCGCGGTGCGCGAGCACGCCGGCGTGCATGGCGACGAGGGACAGGCGGTGGGCGAGCACGTCGTGCATCTCGCGGGCGATGCGGGCGCGCTCGGCGAGCCGGGCCTGGGCGACGCGGGCGGCCTGCTCACTGGTCGCCGTGCGCGCCTGCGTGCGCCAGCTGCGGACGAGCTCTCGCCGCGAGCCGGTGTTCCACCCCAGGAGCACGGCCACGAGGTAGACCAACCCGATGAAGCCGAAGCTGATCGCGAGGTCGACGAGCAACCCCGAGTCGGGTGCAGTGCCGCGCAGGCCCAGCACCGGGGTCATCACGGTCTCGTAGAACAGGGAAACCGCGCAGCCGACGCCACTGACCAGCAGAATCGAGGGCAGATGCCGTCGGGTCGCCACCGAGGTCAGCGCCAGCAGAGCGGCGGCCGACGCGAACATCGAAATCCCGGAGAGCAGCGCGGTCACGAGGGCGATCGTCATCGGCCAGCGGCGCCGGAAGGCGACGGCAACGACAGCGATCTGGCCGACGACGAAGTCGACGAAGAGCAGCGCCGGCGCGCTCGGCGACGGCTGCGCGCCCTCCGCCAGCCCCCACGCGTTCGCGACGATCGCCGCGGAGAACAGCCACACCAGTGCACCCGCGCACCACACGAAGACCAGCCGCCAGGCGTGCCCCCACGCAGGCAGTCGGTCGAGGTCCGGATGGTTCACCTCGGCGGCGGTCGACGATGCGGGCGGCATACCTGTCAACACTAGGGGCCGCCGGCCGCGCACCCCACCGACCAGCGGGTACGGGCACCTCATCCTTTGGTAGGGGGTGCCGCGACCAGGCGTAGACCTTGGTCGCGGCCGAATCCTCCCGCCGGGGGATGTGCGCCCCGACCCGCGCGGCCGATGCTGGAAGCATGATCCAGATCGAGAACCTCACCAAGCGCTACGGCGCCTTCACCGCGGTCGACGACATCACCTTCACGGCCCGCGCCGGTCGCGTCACCGGCTTCCTCGGCCCCAATGGCGCCGGCAAGTCGACGGCGATGCGGATGATGGTGGGGCTCACGACCCCGACCTCCGGCACCGCGACGGTGCTGGGCCGCCCGTACCGCAGCCTGCCGACCCCGTCCCGGCACGTCGGCGTCATGCTCGACGCCACCGCCCAGCACCCGGGCCGTACCGGCCGCGAGACGCTCTTCCTGGCGGCAACGATGGCCGGGCTGGGGCGCCCGGCGGTCGACGCCGCCATCGAGCGGGTGGGCCTGACCACCAAGGAGGCCGGCCGACGCGTCGGCAACTACTCCCTCGGAATGCGGCAGCGGCTCGGCCTGGCGGGCGCGCTCATCGGCGACCCGCGAGTGCTGATCCTCGACGAGCCCGCCAACGGGCTGGACCCCGCCGGCATCCGCTGGATGCGTGGCCTGTTGCGGGAGTACGCCGCGCAGGGCGGCACGGTGCTGCTCAGCTCACACCTGCTGCACGAGGTCGAGCAGATCGCCCAGGACCTGGTGATGATCGGCCGCGGCCGGATCGTCGCCCACGGCGCCAAGGACGAGCTGCTGCGCGCGGGCGGCACGATCGTGGACTCCCCGGATCGAGCGCGGCTGGGGGCGGCTCTGGAGGTCGCCGGGTGGGGGCCGAGCGCCCGCCCCGAAGGTGGCTTCGTCGTCGCGGCCGACGCGCAGGATGTCGCGCGCCTGGGCCTGACCGAGCAGCTGCTCATCACCGAGCTCCGCAGCGCGGGCGGCGGCGGGCTGGAGGACATGTTCCTGCAGCTGACGGCCGACGACGCCCGCGAGGGCGTCGGGAACGCCGCATGAACACCGCCACCAGCAGCACGCAGACCATTGACGAGGGGACCTCGATGAACAGCAGCACCGCCACCTCCGATGTGAACGCCCCAACCGGGGCCGCCTCGACGCCTCCGCGGGGTCGTGAGTCGGCGTCGTTGGACCAGGGCTTTCACCCCGAACTCGCCGACGTCGGGCCCGTGCCGTTCACCCGGCTCGTGCGCGTCGAACTGCGCAAACTCGTCGACACCCGCGCCGGCCGCGGCGTGCTGCTGGCGATCCTGGGGGTCACGGTCATCGCGATGGCCGCGGTGCTGTGGGTCAGCCGTGAGACCGGCGCCGAGCTGGTGCCGCTGCTCATCGCCGCCAACATGCCGCAGGCCCTGCTCTTGCCGGTACTCGGCGTCATGACCGCCGCCAACGAATGGAGCCAGCGCACCGCGCTCGTCACCTTCAGCCAGGAGCCGCGCCGGCTGCGGGTCATGCTCGCCAAGGCCGTCTCGGCGGTGCTGCTGGGCCTCGGCGTGCTGGTCATCACCGTGGGCGTCGCGATGCTCGGCCACACGCTCTCGATGGCGCTGGTCGACGGTGGCCAGGTCGACCTGGCGATGGGTTGGGCGTTCCTGGCCAACCTCACCTTCCTGCAGGTGCAGGGCGTGCTCATGGGCATCGCCTTCGGTGCCCTGGTGCTCAGCGTGCCGCTCGGCATCGTCGCCTTCTTCCTCGTGCCGGTCGTCACGAGCATCGTCACGATGCTCAGCTCCTGGCTCACCGAGCGCGCGGTCTGGTTCGACATGAGCGCGGCCAACCTGCCGCTGCTCGGCGACAACGCGCTGACCGCCCAGCAGTGGGCGCACGTCGGCTCGACCACCGCCCTGTGGGTGCTGCTGCCGCTGGCCATCGGCTTCTGGCGCGTCTCTCGCAAGGAAGTCAAGTAGCCGAACCCCTCAAACCGCAGCGGCCCGGGTCTTCAGGGGGATCCGGGCCGCTGCCGTGCCCGAGGGGTGCGCCCGCTGCCGCAGCCTTCCCACCAGTCGACGGTTGCGGTCGCTGCCGAGGGTTGCCGTTGCGACCGCAACCCTCGGCAGGTACCGCAATAGCCACCAGTTGAGACGGAGGTATCGCCCGGCGCCAGGGGAGGGGCTGGCGCCGGGCGCGGGCACGGCGGGGAGAATCGGGGACATGCCTGCACGCCGCCGCATCGACCCCGCCGCCGGCGCCGCCGCGCTCGC
>NZ_BAHD01000021.1 GCF_000298215.1 Kineosphaera limosa NBRC 100340
CACCGTCCTTGACCAGCTCATCGGCTGGCTCGGCGAGGGCGCCACCCGGAAGAACATTGCGGAGTTCGAGGACGTGCTGCTCTCCCAATACGGCACCCAAACCACCCTCGAGGACGAGCACGAACAGAAACGCGCCAACCGGACCATGTCCGCGCTGAGCTTGAACTCCAAGACCGGGATGTACGAGTCCAAGATCGTCATGGACCCCGTCAACGAGGCCGTGTTCAGCGCCGCCCTCCACGCCCTGTCCAAGCCGCACGTCGATCCGGACACCGGCGAGCACGACCCCCGCACGCCCGGCACTCGGCGCCTGGATGCGCTGGTGACGATGGCCACGCACGCCACGAACCCGGACAAGACCGTCCGCGGGTCCGGCTCCGCCGCCCGCATCATCGTGACCATCCCCCTTGCCGACCTGGTCGGGGGCCTGCGCAGGACGAGTCTGGCCGAACAGCTCGGGTTGTTCCCGGCCGAGGCGGAGGCCACGGCCGGCCCCCACGCCGGCGCCTTCGCCGCGACAGCCACCGACAGCGACACGCCCGCCACCTGCGACAGAGGCAACGGCCCCGCCGGTACTAGCGGTCACGCCGGTACTAACGGCCACGATCAGTGCTGCGACCAAGGCACGCGGGCCGCCCGCAGCGTCGGCGTGCTCAGCTCCGGCGACCTCGGACACCACGCCATCCGCTCCAGCGACGGCGTGCTCGACGCCGGCGCAATCGGGCACCACACCATCCGCTCCAGCGTCGCCGGCTGTGGCACCACCCGGTTCGGGCAGGTCCTCTCGCCCGCCGACGTACGGATGCTGGCCTGCGACGCACAGATCATCCCGGCCGTCCTCGGCACCCGCAGCGAACTCCTCGACCTCGGCCACGCCCACCGGCTCGCCAAACCGGGGCTCGTGACCGCACTTGAGCTGCGCGACAAAACCTGCACATACCCGGGGTGTCGAATACCGGCGGCCTGGACCGACAAACACCACCTCATCCACTGGGCCAACGGCGGACCGACGACGGACTGGAACATGGCCTGCGTTTGCCGTTCACACCACACCGTCATCCATCGCCACGGCCACATCGGAAAGGTCACCCCCAACGGGGTCGTCTGGACGCGCGCCGACGGCACCCCCATCGGCAACCACCCACGCCACAACGACACCTCGCCAACCACGACAGGGTCGACGACGGCTGCCACGGCCACGACGACGGACGGGCCGTCCCTCCAGCTTGGGGGCGAAGGCCGCACCCAGGCCCAGCCGCCCGAACGCAAGAGGCTGAACAGCGCCCGACGCACCATCACCACCCAGTAGCGAGCGCGGCGAACACCCAGGGCGCCCCGCGCCTCGCGAGCGCCTGCCGACGGCATCCTCCACAGCGACGCCCCTCAGCGACATCCCTCAGCGACATCCCTCAGCGGCGTCCCCGGCCGCATCCTCACCGCGGCCGGCCCCACCTGCCAAGACTCCGGCAAGCAGGAACAAGGAGACACGTACTAGCTGGTCCGCGGCTGGATCTCGCCCATCGGGGCGAAGCCGGTGACCTCCTCGGCGTCGACGTAGATGATCTGCGGCTGGGCCGCGACGATGTCAGGCATCTCGCTCATGAAGCGCTCGACGTGCTGCTGGGCCATGTGCTCCTTGCCGGCAGCGTCGTCGCGGAAGCCTTCGATGCACACGAACGTGCCGGGCTCCAGGACACTCTCGGAGAACTCGAAGAACTCACATCCGGGCTCGGCGTTGACGGACGTCGCGTAGTAGTCGGACAGTTCGCGCCACTGCTCCATGCGGTCGGAGCGGATCGGGAACTTGACGATGATGAGGATCACGGGCTTCTCCTAAAGTCGGACCGCGCCGCAAGGCACGTGAGTGGGTTCGGCCGCACGGGTGCCGCTGGCGACATTCACCTCGCAGCGCGCCACATGCTAGTTGCCCGCCCACGCGGCACCCGACTCGGAACGAATCCCGTGAGCCACTCGGGCGAGACGTTCTGTCGATAACTGACAGGTACGGGGTGTGAGCGAAGGCGTCAATGATCGCTTCCCGGCAACCTCCGTGATCCACTGGAGGTGGGGATGCGCAGAGGGAAGAACAATGGGACGCAAGGGATTCGCGACACTCGTCACTGCTCTGCTGGTGGGCTCGCTGGCGGTGCTCGCGCCTGCCGAGGGCAGAGCAGAGCCGGCTGCTGCCGACAATCGACCGGCCACGGAACGCCTCGCCGGCGCGTCGCGGTACGAGACCGCGGCGGCCATCGCGACGCGGGCGGGGCGAATGGCGCCGACGCAAGTGCGCATCGTCCGGGGCGACCGGCCGCTGGACGCCGTCGCGACCGCCGGGGACGCGACGCCGGTGCTCTACCTGCCGCCGAGCGGCCCCGTGCCCGAGGATGTCCGTGCGGCCTTCCAGAGTCTGTCGATGCCGTACGCCAAGGTCGTCGGCTCGACCCGCGCGCTGCCGACCGCCCGCGTGCGCCAACTCATCGGCAGCGGCAGCTTCTCGCGAGAGGGCGTCGACGACCCGGTGCAGCTCAGTTTCGATCGCGCCGCCATGGCGGCATCCTCCGGCACTGGCGACGACTGCACCGGCTACGAGGTCCATGGGCTGACCGTCACCCCGTCGACCCCGGTAACCGCGGCGGCCGTCGCGCTTCAGGCCGCCACGGCCGCTCCCATGGTGGCCCCGGCCGTGCTGCTCCCGCCGACCGGACGAATGCCCCGCCCCACGTCCTCCGACGCGTGCCAGCGCTACCGATTCCACACGGCCCCAGCCGTCATCGGTGGGCCGGGTGCACTATCCGATGCACGAGTCGCCTCCTTCGCCCGACTCCTGGGCGCGCCGGTCGCCGCGCAGCCCGATCGGATCGCCGGGGCCGATCGGTACGCCACATCCGCGCTCCTGTCCCGCCGGGCGTTCTCCGACGGGGCCGCCACCGTCTACCTCGCCGGCGGCGACGCCGGGCCGGACGCAGCGGCCGCCACCGGACTGACCGACGGACCGGTCCTGCTGGTTCCGCCCTGCGCGCTGCCCCGCGAAGTCGCAACGGAGATCACTCGCCTGCAACCGGACCGCATCGTCGCGCTCGGCTCCGATCGGCTCGTCTGCGACCAGATACTGCAGCAGGCACGCGCCGGCACGACGACACGGCCGACGGTGGCGGTATCGGACATCGCAACGTCGGCCTTCACCTCGTGTGCGCTCGCGGACGACGGCGCAGTCCTGTGCTGGGGCGAGGGCGTACCCGGCGCCAACCGGCTGATCCTGGCCCCCCGCGACGTGCCCTCCGTGCGCGGGCGGTTCGTGTCGCTGACAAGCACAGGCAGGTCGACGTCCTCAACCATGTCAGTCTGCGGGATCACGCACGCACGCGCTCTGGAGTGCCTCCCGGCGCCCGTCAACGATCGACCAGGCGCCTTCACACCCGTCCCAGGCCTCGCCGATGTTGTCGATGTGGCCATCGCCTTCGACACCGCCTGTGCGGTCACTGCTCACGGTCGCGTGTGGTGCTGGGGCAGCAACGGGGCCGGTCAGCTCGGCACCGGCACCAGGGAGCCGAATGACGGCCGCAAGCAAGCGCCCACCCTCGTCCCCGCGGTGGGCGACGCCGTGAAGATCACGATGAGCCTGCGCGCGGCGTGCGCCCTCAGTCGCGCCGGAGTCGTCACGTGTTGGGGCGCTGAGCTCCCCCCGGATCCCGGCGCCGGGCTCACCGTGCACGCGCCGACCACGATCGCCGGCCTGCCCGCGGACGTTACCGACATCAGTCTCGGCGGGGACGACCGACTCACTGTGCGCACCTCCGCCGGTGAGGTCCTCAGTGTCGCCGAGTCCCCCTTCGCGACGTCCCGACCGGCGTCGGCGCCCTGGGCCACGAACGCCGAAGGACTCACCGAGGGCGAGGGATGCGCCCTTCATCCGGACGGCACGCAAACCTGTCTAGACATGGTTGGAGCGCTCGAGCATCGCCGTGCCGCGGGGCCCGGTCGCGTGGTGGCCACCTCGGACGGCTGCGTCGTTCTGGACAGCGGAGCCCTCGCCTGTCGGGGACGGAACACCGGCGACGGCACCACCCACACCCGGCGGACGTGGGTGACCCCGCTGGGCATCCGGTCGCCGTGAACAGAGCAGCGCGAACACGATGAGGACCGACGGGTCCGGCTGATGGACAAGCGCCTAGATGCCATGCGCGGCTGTACCCGCTCAGTTCGTCAGGGCCGCCTTGACCGCCGCGGCTACGCGGCCCCCCTCGGCTCGGCCGGCCACGGTGACCTGGGCGGCCTTCACGACCTGACCCATCTGCTTCATGCTGGTCGCGCCGGTCTCGGCGACGGCGTCGGCGACGATCTGCGCCAGCTCCTCGTCGGTGAGCTGCGCCGGCAGGTAGGCCTCGATGAACACCAGCTCCGCATTCTCCCGGTCGGCCAGCTCTTGGCGGCCGGCATCGGTGTAGGTGGCCGCCGACTCCTTGCGCTTCTTGGCCTCTTTGGCCAGCACCTTGAGCACCTCCTCGTCGCTGAGCTCGTGCGCCGTCTTGCCCGCCACCTGCGCCGTCTGGATCGCCGCCAGCACCATCCGCAGGGTCGCCGAACGTACCTGCTCGCGCTCGCGCATGGAGGTGTGCAGGTCGGCTTGGATCGTCTCCTTGAGGCTCATGCCCCCATCCTCACACCCTCGGCGTCCCCGCTTCGAACGGTTTGCCGCCACGCCCGTGCGTGTAAAACCTGGGTTTCTGGACCATCGCGCACCCACGGCCAGGCGCGATGTGGTCGCTAAGGTCGGACAACCACCGCATGCGGACCCCGGCGAGAGGACCAAACGATTGCCATCCACCCCGACCGTCCGCGCCGAATGCGGGTCTCCGCACTGGCTGCCATGGCCAACCCCTCCTCCCAGCGCCTCGACAACTGGCACCTGCTCGACGACGCCACCCAGCAGCTCGCCGCCGTGCACCGCGCCGGGCTCGACGTCACCACGGAGAAGGCCCGCGTCACGCGGCTCATGGACCGCCTCGCCGCCTACGAACGCTTTTGGCTCTACCCCGGCACCAAGGGCCTGTCCGAGTTGCGCGCCCTGCTGCGCACCATGGACACCGCCTGGCTGTCGGCCAAGACCTCCCTGGCCGTGCGCCTCCTCGCCGAATACGGTGACCGCGCAGCCCTGTTCGACACCGACGGCAACCTCGAGGAGCAGGAGCTCGTCGCCCGCGCCGCCAACCAGCAGTTCTTCACCGTGCTGCTCGCCGACGACTCCCCCGTCACCGCCCCCGAGGGTCTGGCCGGGGCGCTGCGCAAGCTGCGCCGCCCCGAGGACGCCACGCTGTACGAGATCCTCGTCGTGCCCAGCGTCGAAGACGCGATCACCGCCGTTGCCCTCAACGGGGAGATTCAGGCCGCGATCATCCGGCACGACCTGCCGCTGCGCTCTCGCGACCGCCTGCCGATCATGACCACCCTGCTCGGCGTCGAGTCGATGAAGGTCCGCACCGACCGCACCTACGACTGGATCGAGTGCGGCCAGTGGATCCGCGAGCTGCGGCCCCGCATCGACCTGTACCTGCTGACCGACGAGTCGTTCGTCGTCAGCGACCAGGAGGCCACCGACCTCTACGACCGCACCTTCTACCGGCTCAACGACGTCACCGACCTGAACTCCACCGTGCTCGCCGGCATCCTCGAGCGCTACCGAGCACCGTTCTTCGACGCCCTGCGCGCCTACGCCAAATCCCCCGTCGGCCAGTTCCACGCCCTGCCCGTGGCGCGCGGCGCGAGCATCTTCAACTCCCGCACCCTGCGCGACATGGGCCAGTTCTACGGCCGCAACATCTTCATGGCCGAGACCTCCTCGACCTCCGGGGGCCTGGATTCGCTGCTCGCCCCGCACGGCACCCTCAAGGAGGCGATGGACAAGGCCTCCGAAACGTGGAACTCCGACGCCACGTTCTTCGTGACCAACGGCACCTCGACCGCCAACAAGATCGTCGTGCAGTCCCTGACCCGGCCCGGCGACATCGTGCTCATCGACCGCAACTGCCACAAGAGCCACCACTACGGGCTCGTGCTCGCCGGCGCCCAACCGGTCTACCTCGACGCCTACCCGCTGCCCGACTACGCCATCTACGGCGCGGTGCCGCTGGCCAAGATCAAACAGGCCCTGCTCGACCTGGAGGCCGAGGGTCGCCTCGACAAGGTGCGGATGGTGCTGCTGACCAACTGCACCTTCGACGGGGTCGTCTACAACCCCCTGCGCGTCATGGAGGAGGTGTTGGCGATCAAGCCGGACATCTGCTTCCTGTGGGACGAGGCCT
Organism: Kineosphaera limosa NBRC 100340; assembly: GCF_000298215.1. GTDB lineage: Bacteria > Actinomycetota > Actinomycetes > Actinomycetales > Dermatophilaceae > Kineosphaera > Kineosphaera limosa. The sequence continues at coordinate 6,300 of NZ_BAHD01000021.1, forward strand.
GGTTCGCCTACGCCGTCGCCGTGCCGTGGATGCGGCAGCGCACCGCCATGGTCGCCGCCCAGAAGCTCTCCGAACGACTCCATTCCGCTGGCTACCGGCGGGAGTACCGGCTGTGGCGGGAGGCGATGGCCGACATCCCCCGCGAGGAGTGGGTGAATCACCGGCTGCTGCCCGACCCCGACGCCGCCCGGGTGCGGGTGTACGCCACCCATTCCACACACAAGTCTTTGTCGGCGCTGCGGCAGGCGTCGATGATCCACATCCGCGACGAGGACTACAACCGGCTGGCCGCCGAGCCGTTCGGCGAGGCCTTCCTGACGCACACCTCGACCTCGCCCAACCAGCAGCTGCTCGCCTCCCTCGACCTGGCCCGCCGGCAGGTCGACATCGAGGGCTTCCTCATGGTGCGCCGCGCCTACAAGATGGCGCTGGCGTTCCGCCAGCGAGTCACCGCCGACCCGCTCATCAGCAAGTGGTTCGGCATCGTCACCGAAAGCTCGCTCGTGCCGAGCGAGTTTCGCGCCTCGATGCAGGGCGGCCGGCAACGCCACGCCAACCAGATCGGCCGCTGGAACGAGGCGCTGCAACACGACGAGTTCGTGCTCGACCCCACCCGCGTGACCCTCGACATCGGGCGCACCGGCCTCAACGGCTACGACTTCCGCGAGTCGGTACTGATGGGCCGGTTCGGCATCCAGATCAACAAAACCTCGATCAACTCCGTGCTGCTGATCTTCACGATCGGGGTCACCTGGTCCAGCGTGCACTTCCTGCTCGACGCGCTGCGTCGCATCTGCGAGGAGCTCGAACGCGACCAGCAGGCCGCCAGCCGCGCCGAACTCGTGCTCATGGAGCGCCGCGTCGAACGGCTCACCCACAATCTGCCCGCCCTGCCCGACTTCAGCGCCTTCGACCCCGCGTTCCAGCCCCGCAAGGGTGCCCGCGACGGCGACATCCGCCGCGCGTTCTACGCCGGCTACTCCGAGACCGACCGCGAGTACGTGCCGCTGTCCGAGGCCGCCCTGCGGATCCGCGACGGGCGCCGGCTCGTGTCGGCCACCTTCGTCGTTCCATACCCGCCGGGCTTCCCGGTGCTCGTCCCCGGGCAGGTGCTCTCCGCCGAGATCGTCGACTTTCTCATCGGCCTCGACGTGCACGAGATCCACGGTTACCGGCCGAATCTCGGGCTCTCGGTCTTCACCGAAGACGCGCTGGCCCGCTTCGACCATGCCGGGCCGCGCCCGTGGGAGCCGGCCGTCGAAGCCTGACCCTCTGCCCGACAGCCGACTCGCCCGAGCGACGCGGCGTCCCGGCCAACGCGTGGCACCGGTCCGCCAGGGGCTCACCGGCGTGCCGCCGTCCCGGCGATGTGGTGGGGTGAAGGCAACAGCGACATGAGGAGGAGTGGCGCATGACCGATCCGACACCGCTGGGGCGAGACGGGGGCCGACGCGGGCGGGAGCCGGTGTTGCTGCGGGTGCCCGCATGGGGACCGTATGCGCTGGCCGTGCACGGCGGCGCCGGGCCGCGGGGCCGACACACGGACGAGCCGGACCGCAGCGAACACGAAGCCGGGCTGAAGCGGTCGCTGTCCGCCGGAGAAGAGGTGCTGCAGGCCGGCGGGAGCGCGGCCGACGCCGTGTGCGCCGCCGTCGTGCAGCTCGAGGACTGCGAGCTGTTCAACGCCGGAGTCGGAGCCGCGCTGACCCAGGCCGGCACCGCCGAACTCGACGCCTGCCTCATGACCGGAGACGGCTGCGCCGGCGCTGTCGCCGTCGCCAGGTACGCGCGCAACCCGATCCTGGCGGCCCGCGCCGTCATGGCGCACACCCGGCACGTGCTGCTCGCCGACCCCGACCCGCGGCGGCTGCGTGAGTGGGGCTGCGCCGTGGCCGACCCGGCTGAGTTCGTCACGCAGCGGGCGCTCACCGCGTTGGCCGACCGCGCGGGATCGCGGGAACCCAGGGGATCGGAGAGCGAGGCGCACGGGACCGTCGGCGCGGTCGCCCGCGATCGGGATGGGCGGGTCGCGGCGGCCACCTCGACGGGCGGCCTGACCGGCCAGCTGGTCGGGCGCATCGGCGACAGCCCGCTGCCCGGCGCGGGGACCTTCGCCGACGACGCGACGCTCGCCATCTCCGCCACGGGCACCGGTGAGTTCTTCGTGCGGGGCGCCTTCGCGCACGACGTCTTCGCCCGGATGCGCTACGGCGGGTGGCCCCTGGACGAGGCCCTCGCGGCCGCGCTGACCGAGCTCATCGCCGCCCGCGGGGCCGACGGCGGCGCGATCAGCGTGACCCCCGCCGGCGACGTCGTGCTGGCCTACAACTCCGAGCAGATGTACCGCGGCTACCTCGACGCCCGCGGCCCCACGGCCCTCATCTGATGCTCATCTGACCCTCGTGTGACACGGTCTGCTGATTACAGTGTTCGCTTTTGCATCCCTGACCGTGCAAAAGCGAACACTGTAATCCGGGCTCAGGTTTCGCCAGCTCAGGCGATGGCGGCGACGGGAGCCCCGGTGAGGGCCACCAACTCGTCGAACGTGGCCCAGAACATGGCCGGCTTGATGCCGGCGCCGGCCCACAGCCGCTCGTGGCCGGCCAGATCCGCGTCGATGACGGTCCGCAGCGGCGCCGGGTGACCCACCGGGGCGCAGCCACCGACCTGCTGGCCGGTGGCCGCCAGCACGAGGTCGGCGTCCGCCCGCCGCAGCCGCTCCACCCCGAACAGGGCGCCGGCGCGCGCCACGTCGACGCGATGCGCGCCGCTGGCCAGCACGAGCACCGGCTCGTCCCCGGCGCGAAAGACGAGGCTGTTGGCGATCGCACCCACCTCACAGCCCAGGTGCTGCGCCGCGGCCGCCGCCGTCGGCAATTCGACGTCGAACACCCGCACCCGGTCCACCAACCCGTGCCGCTCGAGTACGGCCCGCACCGCCGCCAGGGCGGGCGCGGCCTCCACCTCGGTCATCTCGTCTGGCCCATCTCGCTCGCCAAAATATCGTCGCGCCTCACGTCGCCCCGTTCAGCCGTGGTACTCGAAGAGCAACTCGTCGCCGTCGCCGGTGACCGCAACGATCCGCGCGCTCGGTGCCTCGTTGTCGAGGGTGACGCGCAGCCGCGCCCCGTCGGCGTCGGAGCCTTCCGGCGGGCTCACCTCGTAGCTGAGCCCCTCGTTGGTCAGGTCACCGATCTGCACGACCCCGCGGTGCAGCCACGGGTGCCGACGGCGAACGGAGATCAAGGCGCGGTGCACGTCGAGCATCCAGCGTCCGTCGGCCAGCCACGTCACGTTGTCGAGTTCCCCTGGCGTAGACGGGAACTCCGGGCGCACGGCGTCGTCACCCCCGGCCCGCTCCTCCTTGACCGCCGTCGCCGCGTACTCGTCGCCGTAGTACACGCACGGGGTGCCCGGCACCGTCATGAGGATCACCGCGGCCAGCACGGCCCGCTCCGGCCCCACCTGCGCCGCGATGCGCGTCACGTCGTGATTGCCGATGAAGGTGACCGGCGCGAACTGCGCGCAGAACTCCTGGTGGCGGCGCAGCGCGTGCGCCAGCTCGAAGAAGTTGACGTCCTTGAGACTCGACCAGATCGCCTTCCACAGCTCGTACTGGGTCAGCGAATCCCACCCGCTGCGCTCCACGAGCTCGACGTAGTCGCCGTGGATCACCTCACCGAAGACGAAGATCTCGGGGTGCGCCTCGCGAACGCCCGGCAGCACCTGCGCCCAGAACTCCGGCCGCACCGCATAGGCCGCGTCGAGCCGCCAGCCGTCGGCGCCGCGCTCGCACCAGTGGTTCATCACGTCGGCGACCAGCTCGACGACCGCCGGGGAGTCGTGGTCGAGATTGATCAGCGCGCCATGCCCCTCGAACACCTCCGCCGCCGGGCCGCCCGGGGCGTTGAAGTCGATGCGAAACCAGCTCGCCGCGTCGCTGTGCGGGCCCTGCTCGAGCGCCTGCCGGTACCGCGGGTGGTCCGAACCGACGTGGTTGAAGACGCCGTCGAGGATCACCCGCAGCCCCCGTTGGTGGCACTCGCGGACGAGAATGTCGAAGTCCTGCTCGTCACCCAGGCGCGGGTCGATGCGGAAGTAGTCGACGGTGTCGTAGCCGTGGCTCGCCGAGGCGAAGATCGGGCCCAGGAGCAGCGCGCTGGCGCCCAGTTCGATCGCGTCGTCCAGCCAGGGAACGAGGTCGCGCAACCGTCGCTGCGGCGCGAAGTCGGCGGGGATGTCGTGGATCGGCGCGCCGAGAAAGCCCAGCGGATAAACGTGCCAGCAGATCGCGTGTTCGGCCCAGTCCATCGCCCCATCCTGCCCCGAGCCGGGCCGTCGTGGCCGTCAGGGGGCCAGGCCGCTCACGTCATCCGCGACGTCGACCGCGTAGTGCCGCAGCACCTCGAGCGGGACGAGCTGCAGGCTGGCCTCGTTGGTGGCACTCAATACGACCGGCGCCGCGCGCCCGGCCTCGTGGGACTGCAGCCACCGGGCCGCGACGACGCACCACCGATCCCCGGGCTGCAGGCCGGGAAAGTGCCATTGGGGGCGCGGGGTCACCAGGTCGTTGCCGAGGGCGTACTGATGCTCGAGAAAGTCCGCGGTCGCCACGACGCAGATCGTGTGCAGGCCGTAGTCCTCCGGACCCCAGGTGCAGGAGCCGTCGCGGTAGAAGCCGGTCACCGGATCGGTGCCGCACTGCTCCAGCGGGCCACCAATCACGTTGCGCTGCCCCGTCATGGCGCCAACCTACCCGCGGGTGAGCCCCGTCGGCAGGGCTACGGAGCGGGTGTCCCCTCGGCGAGCGCGGCGAGCCGGTCGATGGAGGCCAGCAGCTGGTCGGCGCCGGTGCGGCGGGCCCGGGGCAGCCGGGTCTCGTCGGTGAGCTCGGTCCAGTCGTAGGTGTGCCGCACTCGGGTGTGGCCCTCGTCGACGGGGTCGAGCTCCCAACGCCACAGGTGGCCCGGCTTGGGTGCCCCCACCGGGCTGGGGCGCCAAGCGATGAGCCGGCCCTCGGCGAACTCCGCGACGTGGTTCTCGCGCGGCCCGGCGTCGTGGGTCAGCGTCACCGTGAACACGTCGCCGACCGCCCGCACCCGCTGGCCGGCGTCCGCGATCGCGAGGTTGTCGTTACCGTCCCACTCGGGCTGGCGGGCCGGGTCGGCGATCAACTCGAACACCGCTGCTGCCGGGGCCGCCACCACCCGCTCCGCGAACACCACCCGCTGCTCGTCGGTGCCGCCCGGGCTGCTGTTCGCCTCGTTGGACGCGTCGCTCATGGCGTCATCATGGCAGCCGAGCCGGCCCGGAGGCGGAGGCGGCGACTACGCGGATCGGTCGGCGCATCCGATCGGTGATCGGCGCGCATCCGTGCTCAGCGCCGGGGTTGCCCGCGCCAATCCACCGCAGCGGCGCCGTGCGCCAGCGCATTCGCGCGCCGTCGCGGGTGATCGTCAAGGTCAGCGAGTGCGGGGACTCGACGTAGATCACACTCACGGTCACGGAGTCGGCGTCGGCGACGGCCGCGGTCGCCACCGCCGGGCGCAGCGAGGGCGGGTGCGGCAGCTCGCCGCGCACCCACTCCCCCACGCCGACGCGGGTGCTGTGGTCGGCCCCGTCGGCGCGCCACGTCATCAGCAGCACCCCGCCGCCGCGCGTCAGTCGTACCGAGTGCACGTGCCGCAGCTGCTCCGGGGTGCCCACGGGATGCGCGGTGTCGAGCAGCCCCGCTCCCGGGGTGAACCCGCCGGCGGGCGGCGGCAACCGCAACCCGGTCAACTCCACCGCTGCCCCGTCGGCCACGGTTGCCCCGTCGGCGGCCGCGGAGGCGTCGTGGGGGCGGTCGGCGAGGACGGGGATGAGGTGGCGCCAGACCAGGTCGATCTCGTCCTGCATGCGGGTGGTTTGGGCGGTGAGCACCACGACCGCCTCCTGCTGCGGCAGCACGAGGCAGAACTGCCCGAAGGCGCCGTCGCCGCGGTAGCCGTGGCGGCTGGCCCACAGCTGGTAGCCGTAGCCGCGCTCCCAATCCGCGGCCCCGTCCATCCCGACCCCGATCTCCCCCGCGGTTGCGATGCGCACGCCGCTCGCCGCGGCGACGTACTCGGCGGGCAGCAGCTGCCGCCCACCCCAGCGGCCCTCGCAGCGCCACAGTTCGCCCAGCGCGGCGATCGCCTCGGTGCCCAGATGGGCTCCGGAGTACCCCATCTCCAGCCCAGCACCCGTGGGTCCGGGCACGCCGCCCATCAGGGTCCAGTCGATGTGCTCGATGCCCAGGGGTTCCAGCAGGCGCGGACGCAGCCAGTCGACGAGCCGCTGCCCCGTGACGCGGGCGAGCGCCGCGGCGAGCGTCAGTGTGCAGCCCTGGTTGTACGTGAAAAGCGTGCCGGGCGAGTGCTCGGCGGGCAGTTCGAGAAAGGCCCGCAGCGGATCGCGGCCCGCGTCGGCGGCGCGCGCCATGACCTCGATCGCATCGACGGCGTGGCCCGAGGCCATCGTCAGGAGATCGCGCACGCGGGCGGTGCGCGCCCAGGCCGCGGCGCGCGTCGGCATGAGGTCGCCCAGCACCTCGCTCAGCGGGGCGTCGACGTCGAGCAGGCCTTCGCCGACGGCGATGCCGACGCCGGTCGTCGTCAACGCCTTGGAGAGGGAGTAGACCAGGGCGATGCCGTCCGGCCGGTAGGGCTCCCACCAGCCCTGCGCCACGACATGGCCGCGCCGCACGACCATGAGGCTGTGTAGTTCGAGGCGGGTCGCCGCGGCGGCATCGACGAGGGCGGCGAGGCCGGCAGCGAAGCGGTCGGCCTCCAGACCGGCGGCCGCGGGGCTCGTACGGGGCAGCATGCTCGGCATCATCGCCGAGAGCGCCCCCGCCGGTCGACCCACGCCGGACAGCAGCCGGGCCGCAGCCGGGCCGCAGCCGGGCCGTGGCCGGCCCGTGGCCGGTGACGAACGGCCCGGGAACGGTAGCCGAAGACGCGGTGAACGAGGGCGCGATCGCCTGAGCCGGCGCCGCCTCGCCGCACTCCTCCTTGAAGGATGGACAGCATGGATACCCCCTCGACCGAACGGATGCAGCGTCGGCTGGGCCTGCGCGATGCGATCGTGCTCGGCCTCGGCTCGATGGTCGGCGCGGGGGTGTTCGCCGCCTTCGGCCCGGCCGCGGCGGCCGCCGGGTCGGGTGCGGGCTTGCTCGCGGCCCTGTCCATCGCAGCGCTCGTCGCCTGGTGCAATGCGACGAGTTCGGCGCAACTGGCGGCGCAGTACCCCGACTCCGGCGGCGCCTACGTGTACGGCCGGGAGCGCCTGGGCGAGCGCTGGGGATTCGCGGCCGGATGGTGCTTCATCGTCGGTAAGACGGCCTCGTGCGCGGCGATGGCCACGACGGCGGCCGTGTACGCGCTCGGGGAGGGGAGCCCGTGGCTGCGGGTGGTCTCGGCGATCGCGCTGCTCGGGCTCACCTGGGTGCTGCTGCGCGGCATCACCAAGACCGCGCAGCTGACCCGGGTGCTGCTGGCGGTGACCCTGACGATCCTGCTCGGCGGGTTGGCGGCGGTGCTGGTCGCCTCGCCGCTGGCGACCGACCCCCTGGGCGCTGGTGTGGACCCGGCAGGCGGCTTGGTCGGCGGACCGGTCTACGGGGTGTTGCAGGCGGCGGGGCTGCTGTTCTTCGCATTCGCCGGGTACGCGCGGTTGGCGACGCTCGGAGAGGAGGTGCGCGACCCGGCTCGGGTCATCCCGGCGGCCATCACGCGGGCGTTGGCACTGGTCGTGTTGCTGTACGCGGTGTTGGCCGTCGGGCTGCTGGTCGCGGTCGGGCCGACGGCGCTGGCGACCTCCGCGCTGCCGCTGGCAGATGCTGCGACCGCGCATGGGCTGGGCCCGGTGGCGGTGCTCGTGCGGGTCGGCGCCGTCGTGGCGTGCCTGGGGGCCCTGCTCGGGCTGCTCGCCGGGGTCTCGCGGACGATGCTGGCGATGGCCCGCCGCCACGATCTGCCGTCGCGACTGTCGCGGCTCGACCCGCGGCACGACGTGCCCGCGACGGCCCAGCTCGCGGTGGCCGTGGCGGCCATAGCCCTCACGCTCGTCGCGGACCTGCGGCACGCCATCGGGTTCTCCTCGGTCGGGGTGCTGCTCTACTACGCGGTCGCCAACGCCGCCGCGTGGACCCAGGACGACGCGCACCGTCGTTGGCCGCGCCTCGTGCAGGCGATCGGGCTGATCGCCTGCGTCGTGCTCGTGGCGACCCTGCCGGCGGCCTCGGTCGTCGCCGGCCTGGCCGTCATCGCCGCGGGGCTCGGTGTTCGCGCCCTGCTGCGTCACCGCTGACCGGCGCCCTGCCTCGACCGGGATCAGCGGCGGTCGAGTTCGGCGACGAGGCGGGCGGGGGCGGTCTGCCGGTAGGAGTCGTCGAGCAGCTCGGCGACCTCCGACCAGTCGGTGTCGTCGGTCAGGTCGACACCGATCCAGCCCGAGGCCCCCAGGTAGGCGGGGACATAGCAGCGATCGTCCTGCGTCAGGGCCTCGCGCTCGCTGGGTTCGGGCTTCACGACGACGCAGTGCGGGTGCTGCACGTACTCGCCGTCGACCTTGACGGATCCGCCGTAGTAGGCGAAGACCTTGGTCGTGAAGAACGCGGGCCGCCCGTGGCTGACCTTCTCGCCGGCTCCGGGCAGCGCCAGGGCGAGCCGCCGCACCCGCTCCAGCACGGGGTCGGCATCGTCGAACATCACGGGGTGCGCCATCGGCCCAGCGTAGGGCTGCGCACCCGCACGCGAGCCTGGGTGACACAGTGGAACCATGCCGTACCCCGACATCCGCTTCTGCCGTCTGTGCGGCACCGCGACGCAGCAGCAGATCCCCCCGATGGAGGATCGGCTACGCGCGGTGTGCCCGGCCTGCGGCTACGTCGACTACATCAACCCGGTCAACGTCGTGGGCACCGTCCCGATCTGGGCGCACGAGGACGGTGAGCCGCGAATCCTGTTGTGCCTGCGCAATATCGAGCCGCGCAAGGGCTACTGGACGCTGCCGGCGGGGTTCTTGGAGTACGGCGAGACGACGGCCGACGGCGCCGCCCGCGAGACCTTGGAGGAGGCGGGGGCGCGCGTCGAGATCGGCGACCTGTTCGCGGCGTTCGATGTCGTCCACGCCGGCCAGCTTCACCTGTTCTACCGGGCGCGGCTGCTCGATCTCGACCTGGCGCCGGGCCCGGAGACCGTCGAGAACCAGCTCGTGACGATCGACGAGATTCCGTGGGACGAGCTGGCTTTCCGCACCGTGCGCGCCGCCTTGGCGGCGTGGGTCGCGGACTACCGCCGCGGCTCCTTCGGCCTGCACACAGGCGACATCACCCGTTGGGACGACGGGCCTGCGCCAGCAGACCGGCGCGACCCTCGACGGCCTTGAAGAGGTTGCTCAGCTCCTTTGGGCGGCGCTCGTTCGGCGTGCACTGGGCATCGTCGAACTCGGCGAAGGTGCTCAGCGAAACCTGCGTGCGCACGCCGATCATGTTGAAGTTCGCGACGATCTGGCGCCAGTGCTCGACGGCCCGCACTCCGCACTCGGCACCGTAGGAGACGAATCCGACGGACTTGTTCGACCACTCGTTGCCGAGGGAGTCGAACGCGTTCTTGAAGGCGCCGGGCACGCTGTGGTTGTACTCGGGGGTCACAAAGACGAAGCCGTCACAGGAGTCGATCGCATCGCTCCACGCCTGCACCTGCGGCGAGTCGTACTGCTTCTTCGCGGCTCCGGGAACGACCGGCGAGGTCAGCAGCGGCACGTCGAAGTCCGCCAACACCAGGAGGACGTACTCCGCGTCGCGGCCCTGCGCCTGCTGCGCCACCCACTTGGCCACGGAGGCGCCGCTGCGGCCTTCGCGGATCGAACCTTCGATGATGCCGATCTTCACTACTCGTCAACTCCTCAGATGGTGACACGTCACTCGACACCGCGGAGTCTACCCGGAGTCAGTCGCCAGCGGGCCGTTACCGAATTGTGACCATATTCGTCCAAGACGGGCGTCCAACATGCAAGATTTTCCGAAAGTCGATGCGCCTCAGCTCACTTCCGGAGCCCTGCGCCCGAACCCGAAGGCGACATCGCAGCACCCACTGCGCGCCTCCCGCGGCCATGTCGCCACCGCGACCAGACCCTCGGATGCTTGCCGGCAAGAGTCCAGGCCGGCCCCGGACGGCCGGCCCAACAACCGGCCGACGGGTCACCCGCCTCCGGTTCGAAGTCAGCGGCCGGCCGCCGGACGCCCGGCCGGCCGCCCCTGCGTCACCGCCGCCGGGCCGCCACCGGCGCGAGGGCCCCAAGCCCTTTCGCCGACAGCGCCCACCCGACCCGCCCCCGCAACGACCCGGGAGCACCGGGCACCGACAACCTGCGACCGCGCCGCATCCGGACCTGACAACGCCCCGGTCTCGACGTCCTTTCTATTAGTGGGATTGCTTGAACCACTAAGAAATTCGTCAGACCGGGGCGATTCTTTTGTCAGGCGCTCTCCGTCATGGCACCCGACGGCTTACGGCGCGCCGCGGGGCGCCCCCGCGGCAGCGACTCCGGCTCCGCCACGTAGTGACGGAACGTGTCGCTCGGCCGGAATCGTGGAACGACTACCGGGGGGATCGGCACGTCCGCATTGGTTCGCGGATTGCGGCCGCGGCGCGCCGAACGGTTCGCCCGCTCGAACACCCCGAAGCCGTGGACACGAACATCCTTGCCGTCGGCCACCCAGCGGATGATCAGGTCCGTGACCGTCTCCACCGCCAACTCCGCCTGCCGCTTACTGCCCAGGCGTAGTGCCAGCTCATCCACAAGATCCGTCTTGTTCACAGCACACCTCCGATCACGTTGCGCCACAAAGTAGGTCATCTGAACAGCGCTCGCTTGCCGATGTGGGTCGAGTGTCCAACTTCTGGCTGTGGACAGGCTGCCAACAGATGGCCCGGATCGGGTGGCCGGGTCAGAGGGGCGGGATCACAGGCCGGCGCACTGGCCTTCCTTGTTGCCGTCGACGCGGTTTCCGGAGCCGCTGGGCGCCGGGGTGTTGCCCGTGCACTTGATGTTGCCGTCGACGGTGTTGCCTGTGATGGTGAGCGCGCCGGTGTTGTTCGTCGCCTCCAGATTGCCGTCGAGGCGCACCCCGTCGATCGTGGCCTCGCCGCCATTGGTCAGCTGGATGTTGCCGTCGACCTCGCCGCCATAGAGCGTCAGCGAGCCGTACCACTGCGCCTCGATGTTGCCGTCGATGCGCGCGTTCGTCGCCATGAGGTGGGCGCCCGAGCCGATCTTGATGTTGCCGTCGATGCGGGTGCCCTCGAGCGTGCACTGCGCGCCGTCGGGCACGACGACGTCCTTGTCGACCTGCGCGGCGCCGACCGTCATCGTGCAGTTGCCGCCGGTGAACGTGCCGCCGGTCGGTGCGGCCGGGCTCTTCGTCGGACTCGCGGCCGGGCTCTGCGCAGGCGACTGCGCCGCCGTCTGCTCGGGAGACTGCTGCGGGCTCATGGTGACGGCGGGGCTGGGCGACTCCGCCGGCGCATCGTTCCCGCCGCCACATCCGGCGACGGCGGCGGCCAGGGCGAGCGCGGAGAGCAGGACAACTGGACGTCTCATGACGCGCAAACTACGACATCCACGGCACCGCCCGTAACCACCTGTGGTGTCGGCACAGCGCTCGCGGCGGCTAATCGGCGCCCCGCACGCGACCGCGTCGAGACCAGCTCGTAACTGTTGAACCGCAGGTCGCGCCGCCGCCGCGGACGATAAGAGCGACATCACAGATCGGTTACTCGCCTTGTCGGCAACGCCGCAGGGGGCGATGCTGGCGGTTCACTGGGAACAGCACGCAAGACGTAGGCACGGAAGGCAGCAATAGGCAGCAGCACGGCAAGCACTAACAGGCAGCTTGGTGAAGGAGGCGGTCATGAACGAAGAATCCCCCCGTCACGACGTCGAGATCGCGCCGCTGGAGTCCGGCGGCACGCTCTGCGGCTTTCTGTTGCTCGGGCGATGGCCGACCAACACGGTCGAGTGGGCCAAGTTTCTGGTGCTGGCGGTGCGCATGGCGGCGGTCCCCGGGCTGCTGCCGGCGAGCACTGTCTACGCCGTGCACGACGACATGACCGAGAAGCCGCACCCGCAGGCCGTCGGCATCATCACGGTCGCCGGTCACGTCGTCGGCAAGGACGCCCTGCGACCGGGCTCCCTGGCCGAGCCGCGGCCGCACGGCGTGGTCGTGCTGCACCCGCCGTCGCACACGATCCCCTCCGATCCGGAGTTCGCCACCGCCTCCGGCTGCGTCTTCCTGCCCGGCCTACCGCACCTGGGGCTCGACCACCGGGCGGCATGGGCGCAGGCGGCCGTCGACGGAACGGTGACCCAACTCGTCAGCCGCGGCCGCGTCGACCCCCTCGGCGACGTCGACACCGCCGCCCTCTCGGCCTTCCTCGCCGCCTGACCAACCCTTCGTTTCAGGGGACGGCGCGCAGGAAGGTCTCGAGCAAGGGGCCGGCGGTGCTGGAGCCGCTGACGCCGTCCTCCACGAAGACGGCGACGGCCAAGTCGCCCTGCACCGCGATCATCCAGGCGTGGGTGCGCGGCGGGGTCTGGGTGCCGTACTCGGCCGTCCCGGTCTTGGCCAGCACCGGCTCACCCGGCACGTCCGCCAGGAACGCCGCGGTACCGCCGTCGACCACGCCCCGCATCATTTGCTGCAACGCCTGTGCGTGCGGCACGGGAGGCCAGGCCGGCGGGCCCGTCGCGGCGTCGACCTGGGAGGTTGCGTCGGCCCCGGCCGTAGGGGCGCCCGAGGGCTGCTCCGGCTCGGCAGCGTCCGGCGTCTGCTCCGGGAGCACAAGCTGCGGCGCCACGGTGTGCCCGCCGCCGATGGACGCGGCGACTGTGGCCATACCCAGCGGAGAGGCCAGCACCAGGCCTTGGCCGATCAGTCCGGCCCCGTGCTGCGTCTCGTTGCCGTCGGTCGGCACCTGCCCCAGGTAGGCAGGCGCGCCGATCCTCGGTTCGGCCAGCAGGCCGAGGGCGCCGGCCGCGTCATGCAGAGCCTGCGGCGTCGCCAGGTCGCGCGCGTTGATGAGGGCCGTGTTGCACGACTGCGCGATGGCCGTGCGTAGGGGGATGTCGCCCAGGGCGGCGGCGGGGTAATCGCTGTAGTTGCGGAACGGCCAGCCGCCCGCACTCGTCGTCGCCGTGCACTGCACCACAGAATCGGGAGTCAGGCCCGCCGACAGCAGCGCCTCCGCGGTCACCACCTTGAACGTCGACCCCGGCGCGTACCGACCCAACGTCGCCGTCGAATAGCCCTGGGAGCCGGGGCCGCTCGCTACAGCGAGCAGATGTCCGTCGCTGGGCCGGACCGCCACGATCGCCGACGGTGGACCCACGGCGGCCAAGGTCTGCTCGGCGGCGCGCTGCACCGCGGCGTCCAGGCTCACGCGCACGTCGTTGCCCGCGACCGGCTCCACGCTGGTCAACTCATGCCTCTCGGTGCTGCCCGGGGAGATGTCGACGCGGTGCACGACATAGCCGGGAGTCCCGGCCAGGGTGGCCTCCTGGGCGGCCTGCACCCCGCTGAGGCCGACCGGGTCGCCGACCTCGACGCGCCCTCCGGAGGCATCGGCCTGCTCCTGCCCGGCGGCGCCGACGATGCCCAGCACCGGTCGGGCCAACGACTCCTGGGGATCGAACGCGGTGCCCTGGGTGCCGACGAGACTGCCGCGCTCGGGCAGCATCCGCTTGGTCTCCAACCGTTCCTCCGGTCGCAGACCCGGGGCCAGCACCGCCGGGTCCCACGCCAGGTGCCAGCCCTGCTCGCCCCAGCGCAGCGTCGCATTCGTCGTGTAGACCCACGGCTCGGCATCGGGCTGGATGCGCCAGGAGTGTCGCAGATCGACCTGCGCGCCGTCGCCGCCGTCGCTCAGGTCCACTCCCGCGACGCTCACCTCGTGCGGGAGGCCGGCCAGGTTGCCGAGCACCGCGGCCAGATCGGCTGGCGGGTCGGCCACTCCGGCACGGGCGCCGGGCGGCACCGATCCGGCGGCCAGGGCCGTCGCGACCTGCTCCCCGGCACCGACAGCCTGCGCCACCCGTTCGGCGAATCTGCCTGAGACCCACCAGCCCCCAGCAGCGATCGCCACGGCGAGCGCGATCGCCAGAACCCCCGCAAGCCACGTCCTCACGAGCCCAATCCTCGCCCAAGCCGTCGACTCGCGACGGCCCGTTCCACGGTGCGAGGCGCCCGCGGCTCCCCTAGCCTGTGTCGATGAGCCGGTTGCTGATAGTGCACCACTCGCCGACCGCGTCGATGCGGGCGCTCACCGAGCGGGTCGAGGCGGGGGCTCGCGACGACCTCATCGAGGGAGTGGAGGTCGTGTTGCGGCCGGCGTTGGCGGCCGACGCCGACGACGTACTCGCCGCCGACGCCATCGTGCTGGGCACCCCGGCCAACTTCGGCTACATGTCCGGAGCGCTCAAACACTTCTTCGACTCCACGTTTCTGCGGATCGGTGGGGCTCTGGCCGACGACGGCTCGGCCGGTGGGTCGTCGGGGGACGCCCCCGGGGGCTCTGTCGCCGCTGACTCCGGCGGGGGTCGGCAGCAGATGCCGTTCGGCCTGTACGTGCACGGCCGCTACGACACCACCGGGGCGGTGCGCTCAGTGCAGGCCATCACGGCGGCACTGCCCTGGCGACAGGGCTTCGACGTCTTGGAGGTGCTCGGTGACCTCACCGGCGAACACCGGGAAGCCGCCTACGAGTTGGGCGGGACCCTGGCCGCCCTCGTCTCTGCCTGAACCGTCCGGACACTCCGCAAACAGTTCTTTGCAATGACCGTTGGGCGACTGTGAGCGTTTAACCGCCGCAGAATCGGTCTAGGGCCTGGCCCTGTGGGCTTTTGCGCGAGAGAGTAGACGAGCATGCCTGTCGCAACAAGCCGACGGGGAAGGGACCCTCTCATGGCAGAAGTAGTGCTGTTCCATCACGCGCATGGGCTGACGGAGGGTGTCCACAGGTTCGCCGACACGCTGCGCCAGGCCGGGCACACCGTGCACACGCCCGATCTGTACGACGGCCGAGTGTTCGACGACTTGGCCGAGGGTGTGGAGTACGCCCAGAGCCTGGGCATGGCCACGATCGTCGAGCGCGGCGCTGCGGCCGTCGAGTCGCTCGGCCCGCAACTGGTGTTCGCTGGCTTCTCGCTCGGCGTCGTCCCGGCGCAGCACCTGGCGCAGAACCACAAGAGCGCGACGGCCGCGCTGCTGCTGCACTCCTGCCTCCCGATCGACGCATTCGGCGGTGCCTGGCCGGGCAGCGTGCCGGTCCAGGTGCATGCGATGGAGGAGGACCCCTGGTTCATCGACGCCGACCTGCAGGCGGCCCGCACGCTGGTGGCCGACTCGACCGATGCCAAGCTGTTTCTCTACCCCGGCGCCCGGCACCTGTTCGCCGACGACAGCCTGCCGGACTACGACGAGGCCACCGCCGGGCAGGTCATGCGGCATGCGGTCGGCCTGCTGAACGCCGTGGACGCCCGCCAGCGCAAGCCCTGAGCCCGACCGGACCCGACCACCCGGGCCCTTCTCACCGCTGCGCCCATCGCACTACGATCCCGACTCGTGAGCGATGACCACGGCGGCAGTTCGACACGCCGCCAGACCGACACCCAGGGCCCGCTGACGACCACCGCGCCACCAGACAAGGGCAGCGAGAGCCTCCTGACCGTACTCGTCGCCCTTGCGGCCAACGCCCTCATCGCCGGGGCGAAGACCGTCGCGGCGGTCATCACCGGCTCCGCGTCGATGGTGGCGGAGGCGGCGCACTCCTGGGCGGACACCGGCAACGAGGTCTTCTTGCTCATCGCCGAGCGGCGCAGCGAACAACCCAGCGACGCCGCGCATCCGTTCGGCTACGGTCGCGCGGCCTATGTGTGGGCGATGGTGGCCGCGTTCGGACTGTTCACCGCGGGCTCGATCCTGTCGATCAGTCACGGCATCGGGCAGCTGGGCGCACCGGAGGAGGAAACGAACTACCTGCTGGCATACATCGTGCTGGCCATCGCCTTCGTGCTCGAGGGCATCTCCTTCAGCCAGGCCGTGCGCCAGACCCGCACTCAGGCGCGACGCTTCGGGTTGCGGCCGATGCGGTTCGTGCTGACGACCTCGCAGACCACGCTGCGGTCGGTCTTCTTCGAGGACGCCGCCGCGCTGCTGGGCATCCTCCTGGCCGCCGGCGGCATCCTGGCCCACGAGATCACCGGCGACCCGATCTACGACGCGATCGGCTCGATCCTCGTCGGGGTGCTGCTGGGTGTCGTCGCGATCCTGCTCATCGTGCGCAACGGGCAGTTTCTCATCGGGCAGGCGGCACGCCCGTCGCTGCGCGCCGAAGCGCTGCGGGCCCTGCTGGAGCACCCCGAGGTCGATCGCGTGACCTTCCTGCACCTGGAGTGGGTCGGACCCTCCAAGCTGTTCATGGTCGCCGCCGTCGACCTCTCCGACGACGACCGGGAGTCGGTGCTGGCGGCAAGGCTCGAAGCCTTGGAGGCGCAGATCAACAGGTACGACCTCATCGAGAAGTGCATCCTGACCCTGTCGGGGCCGCACCAGGAGAACATCACCGCTTAGCACCCTTCCGGCGCCTCCCCGGGCCTGCGTGCACCGAAAAGATAGTGTTCGCTTTTGCACGGCTGACGGTGCAAAAACGAACACTATCTTTTCGCCGGGACCGCAAGCGCCAAGATGAGCTCGTCGAGCTGCGCCGCGGCGGCGCGGATGCGCTCCCGGCTCCAGACCGCGTCGGGATCGGGCTCGAGGTAGGCGAAGAACACGGTGACCAGGTGCAACGCCGGCAGCGACCAGTGCGCCTCTTTGGTCGAACCGAACGGCGCCAGCCGGATCGTTCCGCCGCCACCTCGCCCTTTCGGCGCCGCGGCCGTCGCGTTGACGATGAGCCCGGTCATCATGGCGCCCGCCGCACCGGCCATGACGCGGAAGCCCTCGGGCTCGGCCAGCGGGGGCACGAGCCGGTAGCCGAGCAGCGCCGGCAGCCGGGCGTAGACGGCGGCGCGATGGTCCAGAAAGCTCGCCTCGGTCTGCGCGAGCGCGGCCTGCACGTCGTCGCGCAGCGTCCCGGCTGGCAAGCCGCGACAGGTGGCGGTGATCGCCAGGTAGGTCTGCCAGTGCGGCGAGGCGTGGATGCGCTCGAAGTCGGCCTGGGCGCTCACCCGCAGCGCCTCGACGACGAGGTCGCGTCGCCCCTGCGGGGTGCTCAGGGCTTCGCCGCTGACGCGCAGCAGGTCGGCGAGTTGACCGAGTTCGCGGGGGGATTCGGCGACCAGGCGGGTACCGCGGACCGCACTGACGAGCACCTCACGCAGAAAGTCCGCCTTGTTCGGCCACTGCCGGTAGGCGGTCGCCCGGCTGACGCCCGACTCCGCGATGACCTTCTCCAGGCTCAGGTGCTCCAGGCTCACGCTCATCCCCTCGCGCAGGATCCGAGCGACCGCGACGTCGACCAGCCGTTGCCGGGGCGTGCTCGCCGTCGCAGTGGTGGACCGTTGACGTGAGGTCGACATGAGACGTAGTGTCTCAGGTGAGACATCGTGTCTCAATCATTCGTGTCAGGAGTCGCCATGGCCACCAAGTCCCGGCTCGACAGTCGCACGGCGCGCACGCTGCGGGCGATGTACCCCGGCGGCCGCGGCACCCCCCTGGCCCGGCGGCTGTCGCACCTGTGGTCGTGGACGTTCGCCCGCGGCTGGGCGGGGCGCCGCTGGGTCACCTTGGAGGTGACTGGGCGGCGCTCCGGGCAGCCGCGGCTGTTTCCGCTCGGCATGGCCGACCTGCACGGTCGCTGGTACCTGGTGTCGATGCTCGGTGAGTGCGCCTGGGTGCGTAACGTGCGCGCGGCCGACGGGGCGGCCACGCTGATTCGCAAGCGGCGACGCCCCGTGCGCCTCGTCGAGGTGCCGGTCGCCCAACGCGCCCCGATCCTGCAGCGCTACCTGAACACGGTGCCCGGCGGGCGTCCGCACATTCCGGTCGAGCCCGACGCGCCCCTGGCGGAGTTCGCGGCGGTCGCCGACCGGTATCCGGTCTTCGAGGTGCGCCCCGCCTGAGGCGGGCGCTCTTCTCGGTCCGCCGGCCGGTCAACCTGTGGCCGGTCAACCTCCGGTCGATCAACCCTGCGGCGGCAACCCTTCGAGCAGCTTGTCGGTGATGCGATTCAGGGCCGCCAGATCGGCCTCGTCGAGCCGGTCGATGAACAGCTGCCGAACGGTGCGCACATGAGCGGGTGCCGCGGCCTCTATGGCGGTCCGTCCCTGCGGGGTGAGCAGCACGATCGCGCCACGCCCGTCCTCGACGCACTCCGCGCGGGCGACCAGCCCCCGCTTCTCCATCCGCGTCAGGTGATGCGAGAGCCGGCTGCGCTCCCACTGCAGACCGCGCGCCAGATCGCTGACCCGCACCGACCCCGACTCCACGTCGGTGAGCATGACCAGCACCTCGAAATCCGGCAGGGACAGGCCCGCGTCGGCCTGCATGTTGCGCTGCATCTGGGCGGTCAGGCGCCCGTTGACCTGCAACCAGGCTCGCCAGACGCGCTGCTGGTGATCATCGAGCCAGGGCACCTGCGTCATGCTCTCCATTCTAGGTGTGTGAGTGACACATCATGAAACGTTGGTGGGCGAAGGCCGGGGGGATGTGTGCCGCGCGACCCCGCAGGTGACCGGCACCCACGGCCCGAACGCAGCCGAGCAGGGCGTTTATCGTGCAAGAAGCCGATGAAGGAGACGGTGATGACCCAGCCGACGCGCTGCCCCGTGCCGCACGGCACCCGCAAGACCTCTCGTGGCGACGACGACGCTACTCCCGCAGTTGAACTCGTCGGCACCACATGGCATGTGCGCGGTCACGACCAGGTGCGCGAGGTGCTGCGCACCGGCGCGCTGCAGGCCGGCTTCGCCTCGGAGACCGTGCAGAAGAACCGCCCGAACGCCCGCAAGCCGGTGCTCTTTGCCGATGGTGAGGAACATCGCACTCAACGCCGCAAGATCGCGCGCTTTTTCGCGCCCGCGACCGTCGACAAGCGGTACCGCGAGCTGATGCAGACGCGGGCCGACGCGATGGTGGCCCAGATCGCTGCGCAGGGCCGGGCCGACCTGGCCGCAGTGACGATGCGCTACGCCGTAGAGGTCGCCGCACAGGTCGTGGGGCTCACCAACTCCGACACCGACGCCATGGCCAAGCGGCTGTCGGCCTTCTTCGAGGGCACCCCACCGATGGCCGTCGACACCGGCGACCAGAGCCGCTTCGCGCGGCTGATCACGATGCTGCGCGGCACCCGCCTGATGGCCCCGATGATGCGCTTCAACCGCCGCGACGTCGCGCCCGCCATCGCCGCCCGCCGCGCGAACCCGCAGGCCGACGTCATCTCCCACCTCATCGAGTCCGGTTACACGGACGAGGAAATCCTCATGGAGTGCCTCACCTACGGCGCGGCCGGCATGGTCACCACCCGCGAGTTCATCTCCATGGCCACCTGGCACCTGCTCGGCGACGAGGCCCTGCGCACGCAGTATCTGAGCGCCGACGAGCCGGGTCGCTTCCGCATCCTGCACGAGATCCTGCGCCTGGAGCCGGTCGTCGGGCACCTCTACCGCCGCACTACCGAGGCCCTCGACCTCTCCGACGGCACGCACCTGCCCGCCGGCGCGCTCGTCGACCTGTACCTGCGCGCCGCCAACGCCGACGAGAGTGCCGTGGGGTCGCAGCCGTTGACCCTGTGCCCGCAACGCGAGCTGGGCCCCGGAGTTCGCGGGGAGGCATTGTCGTTCGGCGACGGCGCCCACCGCTGCCCCGGCAACGCCATCGCCATCCAGGAGAGCGACATCTTCCTGACCCGGCTGCTCGCGCTGCCGCTCCGCCTGACCTCGACGCCCCGGCTCGAGTGGGACGAGCTGATCAGCGGCTACGCCGTGCGCGACATCCGCTTGGAGGTCGTGCCGACGAACGGCTGAGGGACGGGGTTACCCTGGCCGAGTGCCAAGGGGACAGCACATGGGCGGCGAGCCCGCTTCGGAGGCGCATCACGTCATCTCCGCCGGCTCGCCGATCGTGCAGACACAGTCATTGACCATGGACTTCGGGCGCGTCGTCGCGTTGCTCGATCTCGACGTGCGCATCGGCGGCGGGGTGACCGGCCTCGTCGGCGCCAACGGCGCCGGAAAATCGACCCTCATCAAGATCCTGCTCGGGCTGCTCAAACCCACCTCCGGCACCGCGACGGTGCTCGGCTTCGACATCGCCTCAGAGTCCGCGCAGATCCGCCGGCTCGTCGGGTACATGCCCGAACACGACTGCCTCCCACCGGATGTCAGCGCCAGCGACTTCGTCGTGCACCTGGGCCGGATGTCGGGGCTGCCGGCGGCGGTAGCCCGCGAGCGGGCCGCGGATGTGCTGCGGCACGTCGGGCTGGCCGAGGAGCGCTACCGACCGATGGGCGGCTACTCGACCGGCATGAAGCAGCGGGCCAAACTCGCTCAAGCCCTCGTGCATGATCCGCGGTTGGTGTTTCTCGACGAGCCGACCAACGGCCTCGACCCCGCCGCCCGCGACGACATGCTGCGGCTGGTGCGCCGCATCGGCCACGACTTCGGCATCGCCGTCGTCGTCACCTCGCACCTGCTCGGCGAGCTGGAGCGCGTCAGCGATCACGTCATCGTGCTCGACGGCGGGCGGCTGCTGCGGGCCAGCGCCACCAGCGAGTTCCTCGAAGGCACCGGGGGGCTGCTCATCGAGGTGCTCGGCGGCCTCGAGGACCGCGACGCCATGGTCGGCGCGCTCAGCGCCGCCGGCCTGACCTGCCAGCCGCGCGGCGCCATGATCGGCCTGGACCCGGCACCGCAGGGATTCCCGGTGCACGACCTGATCCGCGACACCGCCGCCTCCCTCGATCTGGGCCTGGTGCGGATACAGGCCGACCACCGCCGCCTGGAGGACGTCTTCGCCGACCGGCCGGACACCGGCTCCGATCCCTCCGATGCACGCGATCAGCCCGCACCCCGCCACCAGGAGCAGCCGTGAGTACGCGCCCGCCCGAGAGCGTCATCCATGACCTGGGCTATCGCGGGTACGACGGCCCGCGGCTGGGTTTGCCGGGCATGGCCCGCGCCCTGTTCGTCACGGGTCTGCGGCACGCCTGGGGGTTGGGGCGCTCCGGGCGCTCCCGGGTGCTGCCGTTCCTGCTGCTCGGCGCCGCGATGGTGCCGGCGGCCGTGATGGTCGGGATCATGGCGATGGTGCCGCAGTTCGACATACCCGTGAACTACGCCGGCTACCCGGGCAACGTGCAGGTACTCATCGCCGTGTACGCGGCCGCGCAGGCTCCGGTGCTGTTCTCGCGGGACCTGCAGTTCGGCTCGATCGTGCTGTATCTGGCGCGGCCGCTGGGGTCCGCCCTGTTCGCCACCGTCCGCTGGCTCTCGCTGACCACGGCCATCGCGATGTTCACCCTCGCGCCCGTGCTGGTGCTGTACCTCGGGGCCCTGCTCACCGACCACGACGTGGCCGACCAGAGCGCAGCATTCGGCAAGGCGGTGCTGGCGATCCTGCTGCTGTCGGCCATGCTCGCCACGATCACCGGCATCGTCTCCTCGCTGTCCACCCGCCGCGGCCTGCCGGTCGTCATCTCGATCGCGCTGCTCATCGTCGGTTCCGGCGTCGTCGCCATCGCCCAAGAGCTGGCGATCGCCCGCGACGGAGCCGATATCGCCGCCTACGTGGGACTCGCCTCACCGTTCACCGTCTACAGCGGCATCGCGCACCTGCTCGACAACACGGTGGGTATCGCCCCCGGCGACCTGTCGACCGGCCTCGGGGTGCTCTACGTGCTCGTCGCCCTCGGCCTCCCCGCCCTCGGGCTGCTGTTTCTCATGCGCCGCTTCGCGAAGGTGGGATCGCGATGAGCGCCCTGGTCCTGGAGAAGACCTCCCGCTGGTTCGGCAATGTCGTCGCCGTCAACGACGTGTCGATGACGATCGGCCCGGGCGTCACCGGCCTGCTCGGCCCCAACGGGGCCGGCAAGACGACGCTGCTGGCGATGATGTCCGGCTTCTTGCCACCCAGCTCGGGCACCGTGCGCCTCGACGGGGAGCCGGTGTGGCGCAACACCGGCATCTACCAGCGCATCGGCCTCGTGCCCGAACGCGAGATCAGCTTCGGCTACCTCACCGGGCGGCAGTTCGTGCAGGCCAACGCCGAGCTGCAGAAGCTGCCCGATCCGCGCGGCGCCACCGACAAGGTGCTCGAAACCGTGGAGATGACCGAGCCCGCCGGCCGACGCATCAGCACCTACTCCAAGGGCATGCGCCAACGCATCAAACTGGCCGCCGCGCTGGTCCACGACCCGCAGGTGCTGCTGCTCGACGAGCCGTTCAACGGCGTCGACCCGCGCCAACGCGCCCACCTCATGCGGCTGCTGCGCCGGATGGGCGAGGACGGGCGGATCGTGCTCTTCAGCTCGCACATCCTGGAGGAGGTGGAGCAGGTCGCGCGGCACATCGAGGTGCTCGTCGCCGGGCGGCACGCCGCCTCCGGGGACTACACCGCCATCCGGCGGCTCATGACCGACCGGCCGGTGCACTACCGGCTGGAGTCCAGCGACAACCGGCGCCTGGCGGGGCTGCTGATGACCCGCGAGAGCGTGACCGGGGTGCAGGTGACGCCCGTCGGAGCGCTGGAAGTGCAGGTCAGCGACCTGGGCGCGTTCGCCGCCGGGCTGCCCGCGTGGACCCGCGCCGAGGGCATCACGATCCGCGAACTCATCCCCACCGACGAGTCGCTGGAGTCGGTCTTCGCCTACCTGGTGGCGTCGTGAGGCACGCACTGCTGGCCGCCACGCCCGTAGCCGTCGCGCCGCTGGCCGTCCCGCCGCTGTTCGAAGTCACGCTGGAGGAGCGATGAATCCGACGATCGCGCGGCTCGCCGTGTACGCCCTGCTCGGAGCCAAACGGGTGTGGGCGTTGCTGGCCTTCCCGGTCTTTCTGCTGGTCATCGCCTTCGCCATGCGCACGTTCGCGCAGGGCAGCACGAGCGCCGAGCTCATCTCCGGGCTCGCCTATCCGGTGCTGCTGCCGCTCGTTGCGCTGCTGGCCACCTCGTCGGTGCTCGGCCCGGAGGTCGACGACGGCTCCATCGTGTACCTGCTGGCCAAGCCGGTGAACCGCTATGTCGTGGCGTTCAGCAAGTTCGTCGTCGCGTGGGTGGCGACCCTGCTGGCCGGGGTGCTGCCGCTGCCGATCGCCGGGTACATCGTCGACGGGATGCTGACTCGCGGCACCCAGGCGTGGGCCATCGGCGGGGTCGTGGCGGCCACCGCCTACTGCGCGCTCTTCCTGGCGCTGGCCGCGGTGACCCGGTACGCGGTGGTCTTCGGGCTGCTGTTCGTGCTGCTGTGGGAGGGCGCCCTCGGCGGGCTGCTCGGCGGCATCGCCTGGGTTTCGGTGCGGCAGTGGGGTGCTCGCATCGCCGAGAACGTCGACCGCTTCATCGTCGCGCCCGACCTGCCGCTGGCCTACGCCTTCGGTGCCGCGCTCGTCGTCACCGTCGGCGGCCTCTGGTGGGCCGGCGACCGCCTCCGCTCCTTCACCGTCCGCGGCGAGGCCTGAGGCTGGCCGCCGCTGGCCGCCACTCACTCCCCCTCGCCGACGGTCGTGGTCCCTGCCCCACCCCCAGCCGAGGGTTGCGGTCCCTGCCGACGGGCGCGGTTGCGACCGCAGCCCTCGGCAGCCAGCGCAACGGTCGGCCAGAGGAGTTGGGGCAGGCCCCCGCACCCTAGAGCGCCGGCCCCACCGCGCCCAGTCCAGGGTTGGCCGCCCCCCGCCGCCGACGGTTGCGGTCCCTGCCGAGGGTCGCTGTTGCAACCGCAGCCCTCGGCAGCCAGCGCAACTGTCGGCGGGTGGGGCAGGCAGCCAGCGCAACGGTCGGCGGATGGGGCGGCGGGCTCGGCGGACTGGCGCGGCCAGCGCCTCAGACTGGCTGGTCCCAGGTCTTCTTGGGGAGCTTGCGGATTCGGGTGCGGCGGCGGCGCGTGGGGATCATCGAGCGCATCTCCTCCAGCTTGCCGAAGCACAGGAGGCGGTCCTCGGCCTCCAGCACCTGGCTGGACCGGGGGTTGGGCACGACGTGCGTGCCGCGATGCAGCGTCAGCACCGTGATGTCGCGCTCCCGCAGGCCGGAGTCGCCCAGGCGCTTGCCGACCATCTCGGCGCCGCGGTGCACGACGAGCTCGGCCACGCCGTATCCGGTCGAGACGGTCAGTCGCTGGCGCACGTCGATCTCGGGGAAGGCCACCTGGTTGTCGATGTAGTCGACGATCGCGCCGGCGACGTCCAGGCGGGTGGCGCGCTCGATGCCCTCCAGCCCCGGCGAGGAGTTGACCTCCATCACCAGCGGCCCGTGCTCACCCTCCAGCATGTCGACGCCCGCGACCCGCAGGCCCATGATCTGCGCGGAGCGGACCGCGGCCTCCTCGTACGCCGGCTCGAGCGCCACCGGCTCGACCGAGCCGCCGCGGTGCACATTGGAGCGGAACTCATCACCCTGGGCGACGCGACGCATCGCGGCGATCACTCGGTCTCCGACGACGAGGGCGCGGATGTCGCGCCCCTTGGATTCGGCGACGAACCGCTGGATAAGTACGTTCTGCCGCGTGGAGTGCAGGGTCTCGATAATGGCCTCGGCGACCTTGAGCTCCGGGGCGAGGATGACGCCGATGCCCTGCGTCCCCTCCAGCAACTTGATGACGACCGGGGCGCCGCCGACGCGTTCGATGGCGGGCAGCACATCGGCGCGGTCCCGCACGAAGGTCGTTGCGGGCATGGCGATCTCGTGGCGGGACAGGATCTGGGTGGCGCGCAGCTTGTCGCGGGCGTTGGTGATGCCGTACGAGGTGTTCGGGGTGTAGACGTCCATCTGCTCGAACTGCCGCACGACCGCGGTGCCGAAGTACGTGATCGAGTTGCCGATGCGCGGCAAGATCGCGTCGTATTCGCTCAACTGCTTGCCGCGGAACAACAGATCGGGAGCATCACCGGAGAGGTCGATACCGAAACGCAGGGTGTCGAGCACCTTGACGGTGTGACCGCGGTCGACGGCGGCCGCCCGCAGCCGTCGGGTGCTGTAGGCGCGCGGGGCGCGCGAGAGGATCGCGAGTTTCATTTCCATCGCCTAGGTCCGTGCCGGGTGGGCACCTGCGAGGATGTGCCGGTGCCAACAGTGAGCCATTCAAGCACCCCGCCTGCGACCACGGCGGGGTGGCGAGAGTGGGTGAGTCTGCCAGCTCTGGGCGTGCCCTGGGTGAAGGCGAAACTCGACACCGGCGCCCGCACGTCGGCGCTGCACGCGTTCGACCCCGAGGGGTTCGTGCAGGACGGCGCGGAGTGGGTGCGGTTCTGGGTGCACCCGTGGCAGCGCAGCGTCGCGGACTCCGTGCAGGTGGAGTTGCCGGTCGTCGAGCGGCGGCTCGTGCGCTCCTCGACCGGGCACGTGGACGAGCGACCGGTCGTCCCGATGGACATTCGGCTGGCGGGGCGCACGGTGCGCGCGGAGGTGACCCTGAGTCGGCGCGACGAGATGGGTTTTCGGATGCTGATCGGCCGGGAGGCGCTGCGGCAGGGTTTTCTCGTCGACCCGTCCCGCTCGTATCTGGGGGGGCGGCCGCGGCGGACGACCCGGCGTCGTAATCGGGGGGTGTGATGGTGCGCGAGTCGTTTCCGATCGGGTCGTTTCGGGTGCGGGCGGGGGCTTCCCGGGAGGTCGAGTTGCCGATCACCCGCCTGGTCACCGGCGCGGATGTCGCGCTGCCGGTGCGGGTGGTGCACGGCAAGTTCGACGGCCCCCGGATGTGGGTGGTGGCGGCGACGCACGGCGACGAGGTCGTCGGGGTCGAGGTGATCCGCCGGGTGCTGGCGACACTGAACGCCAGGACCCTGCGGGGCACGCTGGTAGCGGTGCCGATCGTCAACGTGCTGGGCTTCATGGCCGGGGATCGCTACCTGCCGGACCGCCGCGACCTCAACCGTTGCTTTCCCGGGTCGGCCCGCGGCTCCCTCGGATCGCGCCTGGCGCACCTGCTGATGAGCCAGGTGGTGGAGCCCTGCGAGGTCGGCATCGACCTGCACACCGGGGCGTACGCGCGCACCAACCTGCCGCAGATCCGCGCGGACCTCGACGACGAACGCACCCGAGCGCTGGCGCAGGCGTTCGGCGCACCCGTCATGCTGCACGCCCGACTGCGAGACGGCTCGCTGCGGCAGGCCGCCCGCGAGCGCGGCTCCACCGTGCTGCTCTACGAGGGCGGCGAGGCGTGGCGCTTCGACGAGTGGGCCATCGAGGCCGGCGTGGCCGGGGTACGCCGGGTCATGGCGGCCCTGGGGATGATCGAGGAGTCGGCCGCTGAGCCGATGGCGTCGCCGCCGGTCGAGTCGCGGGCCAGCGGGTGGGTGCGCGCCCGGCACACCGGCATCGTGCACCTGGACGTCGCTCTCGGCGCGGCCGTTGCGGAGGGCGACCGGCTGGGCAGCCTCTCGGACTCCTTCGGCCGCCGCGTGCACCTCGTGCGCGCAGACCGCGACGGCATCGTCATCGGCCAGAGCAACGCGCCCCTGGTCAACCGCGGCGACGCCCTGGTGCACATCGCCTCGCTGGCCGGCGTCGATCGCGCGCTGCCCGCCGAGCCCCCGGACCAGCCCGACGCCGACGACCTGCTGACCCACTAGCCGCGCGGGTGTGGGCGGCGCCGCAGCCGCCCGGTTCCGGCGGCTGCGACGGCCCGAGAGAGGACTCTGGTGGCGAACGAAGTACATGTCCCCTTCCAGGGGCTCTAGCCCTTTTCATCGCCGCAGGTCACAGCGTTGGGCCCACGCGGCGGGTGGCGACATGTACTTCGTTCGCCACCGGCAGGCCGCCGCGGGCGGCTCTCCCGGGCCCATGGACCCGGCATGGCCATCGTCGGAAGGAATCGCTCCAGGTCGCTGTCGTTCGCTGACGCGCTTCGGCCCGGCTCAGCCCTGGTGGGGAGCGGCAGTCTTGGGCAAGGCGAGCATGGCCACGGCCGCCAGCAGGTAGGCGGCCACCTGCCACGGCATGACGTGCGCCAACGCCCGCCCGAACACCTGGGCCTGCGATCCGGCGGCGTCGGCCGGCGCGACAGGCAGGGCGTTGAAGAAGACGGTGGCCAGGATCGCGATCCCGATCGCGCCCCCGATCTGGTTGACCGTGGACAGGACTCCGCCCGCCGCACCGGCTTGCCGTGCGGGGACGCCGGCCAGCACGACGTTGACCAGGATGGGGGCGCCCAGCCCAAGGCCGAGCCCGCCGAGGAACATGACGCCCGCCAGCGACCAGTAGCCGGGGGTGGCGCCATCGCGCACCAGCCACCACAGCAGGCCTTGGGACGCGGCCAGCGTCAGCGATCCGGTGACCAGCAGGGTGCGACCTGCCTTCGCGGCCAGGGCCACTCCGGCTCCGGAGGTGATGATCGAGCCGATCGCGTAGGGCAGGATCACCAGCCCGGTCTCCCAGGCGGTGCGGCCGGTGCCGAGTTGGAGGTAGAGGGACAGGACGAGGAAGAACGACCCGAGCCCACCGAAGAAGAACACCGCGGCGACCAGGCCCGCGCTGAACGGGCGAATCGCAAGCAAGGCGGGGTCGAGAACGGGGTGGCCACCGCGGCGCGCGACGTGCCGCTCGTAGGCGAGGAAAAGGACGAGCACGAGCAGGCCCAGCGCCAGGAGGGCCCAGCCCCACAGCGGCCAGCCCCAGTCGCGGCCCTGGACCAGCGGCAGCAGCAGGAGGAAGACACCCCCGGCGGCCAGCAGCGCGCCGGTGACGTCGAGGCGGGTGGTGCCCGGGGCGCGGGACTCGGGTAGGAACCGCAGTCCGAGCGCGAGCGCCACCGCGGCGACGGGGACGTTGATCCAGAAGATGGCGCGCCACCCCAGACCCCACAGGTCGGCATCGACGAGCGCCCCGCCGAGCAGCGGCCCGGCCACCGACGCCAACCCCTGGACTGCGCCGTAGGCGCCGAAGGCCGCGGCCATCGCGGCGGGGGCGAAGGACGAGCGGATGATGCCGAACACCTGCGGCACCATGAACCCGCCGGCCAGGCCCTGCACGGCCCGAAGCGCGATGAGCATCCCGGCCGACGGCGCCAGGGCGCAGGCCGCCGACGCCAGGGCGAACCCGGTCAGCGACAGCAGGAAGATGCGGCGGCGACCGAACGCGTCGCCCATCCGACCTCCGGTGATGAGACCGGACCCGAGCGCGAGGACGTACGCGGCGAGCATCCATTGCAGCTGCGCCTGCGAGGCGCCCAGGGTGGCGGCGATGTCGGGAGCCGCGACGGTGATGATCGTGACGTCGAGCAGGTCCATGAAGGAGGCAAACAGCACGACGAGGAGCGACAGGGTTGCGGCACGGCCCGCGACCTGGGGTTCTGCGGATGTCTCGAGCGGCGCGGCGGCCGGAGTGTGTGAGCTCATGGCGTCACCGTGACCGATGTGGCGGACATCGAATGACCGCTATTGGTGTGATGGTGGGGCCATGGCGGATACCTCGGAGCGGATCCTGCGGCTGCTGTCCCTGCTGAGCGCCCGGGTCGAATGGCCCGGGGGCGAGTTGGCGCAGCGGCTGGAGGTGTCGGCCCGCACGTTGCGTCGAGATGTGCAGACGCTGCGCGAGCTGGGGTATCCGGTGCACGCGACCAAGGGGCCGGGCGGGTGTTACCGCCTCGGAGCCGGTGGGAAGTTGCCGCCGCTTGTGCTCGACGATGCCCAGGCCATCGCGATCGCGCTGGCCCTGCAGACGGCGCCGGCGACCGTCACCGGCATCGACGACGCCGTCGCCCGGGCACTGACCACCCTGCGCCACGTGATGCCCGCCAGGCTGCGCGCCGCCAGCGACGCGTTCGAGGTGACCAGCCTGCGCAATTACTGGGAGCTCTCCGCCCCGCCGGTCGACGTCACCACCCTCCAAATCGTCGGCTCCGCGATCCGCACGAGCCACACCCTGAGGTTCGACCACGCCACGCCGGAGGGGTACGTCCCGACGCCCGGCGAGCCCGGCTTTCACCCGCCGCAGGATGTCGAACCGCACCACCTCGTCGTGTGGGCGGGCCGCTGGTACCTCATCGCCCGCGACCGCCAGCAGCGCACGTGGGCCACGTACCGCGTCGATCGCATCCGCCCCAAGTCGAGTCCCGGGGTCGCCTTCACCGCGCAACCCCTCACCGAGGACGACCTCACGCGGCTCGTCATCCAGAACCCCGACCGTGGGGACACGGCCGGCCAGTGGCCCTGCGTGGGCACCGCCATCATCAACCTGCCCGCCGACGTCGTCGCCCGCTGGGCCCCGGGCGGATCCGTCGTCGCGCCGCTGGACCGCGAACACTGTCGGCTGACCATCGGCGGCTGGTCGTGGGCCGGCGTCGCCGGGCTCTTCGTCACCTTCGACGCCGACCTGACCGAGGTCACCCCCGCCGCCTTCGCCGACACCCTCCGGGCCGTCAGTCGGCGGCTCCTGGATGCCGCGGATGGCCGGTGAGGGCGTTGCCGAGCGATGAATGTGGGCGCTAGATGTCGTAGGTGATGGCGTCGCCGACGGCGTCGGTGGGCTGGTCGGGCGGGGCGGGTGGCAGGTCGGGGTCTATGCCGGCGGGGTCGACCCAGATGGGGGAGGTCCAGGCCATCTCGCCGTCTTCGAGGATGAGTCGGGCGTAGGTGAAGGACGGGCGGTCGAGGGGAGTCTCGTCGGTCCAGGTGAGGTCTAGCTCGGTGCGCTCGAGGGACTCCAGCGCGCCGATGCTGGGCTGCAGGCGCAGGGTGCCAAGGGTCTCGTGGTCGGCGTCGGCCGGGTCAAGGCTCTGGCCGCCGGCGGCGAGGCTGTCGACGATGGCACCCAGGGTCAGGCGCACGTCGCGGCCGTTCGTGCGCACTCGCACTCCCCCCGATCGTGGGCCGACGATGCTGACCTCGACGCAGCCGCGCTGGGCACCGTACGGCTCCCCGAAGCTGAACGTCTGATGCTCCCATCGCACACTGTTCCGTGAGATATGGGTGACCTCCGGGCCGACGAACTCCGGCACGACGATCCCCGCGTCGGCGGTCACCGTCAGCGAGCCGTCCCAGGTCGTCGTCACGTCCGCCTCGCCCCACTCGATGCGGAAGTCCGCGCGCACCCAACCCGGCGGCAGGTCGCGGGGCGCGCGCACGCTGTGCACGACAACGCCGTCGCGGATGAGGTCGACGCGGGCTATCGGCGCGTAGGCCTGCCCGTGCGCGGCGTAGGTGCGCGGCTCACCCGCGGCGAGCCGCACCTCCGAGCCCATGAGCTGCGCCGGCCGCTCCCCCCGACCGGTCAGACGTAGGTCGAGCACCACGTCGCGCGTCGTCGCGGCGAACGTTCGCCGCTGCCAGAGGGCGTCGAAGATGTCGGCGCGGCTCAGGCTCCGGGCGAAGACGCCGACGTAGCTGGCGCCGTGGCCGTGGTCGGAGGAGGCGATGAGGCCGAAGCGGTGGCCCCGCATCAGCCCGTCGAGGGTGAAGGTGCCGGCGGCGGTGCCGTCGCTGTACTGGCGGAAGCAGTTGATCGACTCGTAGTTGCCGCGGCACGCCTGGAAGACCTCGACGAGCCGGCTGAAGCGGGGGTCGTGGAAGTCCCAGTCGTTGTGCACCATCGCGGAGCCGGGGTGGTGCGGGATGGTGATGGCCGGGAAGTTCGGATGTTCGGCCAGTCCCGCCCACAGGCCCGCCGGGTCGTCGGTGCCGTCGGCGAACGCAGAGAAGATCGGGGCGCCGCGGGCGACGTCGCCGTAGATGACGTTCTGGTGCCCGCGCGCGGCCGAGGTCCACTCGAAGCCGTAGAGCGGCACGAACCGGCCCGGCACGTGCAACAGGTCGGCGATCTTCTGGATGCTCCACCACTGGTAGGCCGTCGAGTTCTCGGCGTGGTCGGTGACCGCCCAGAAGTCGTATTCGCAGACGTCCCAGGCGTACCGGTAGAAGTCCTCGAGCGACGGCTCGTCGCCGGACGTGCAGCGGCTGACCAGCGAATGCCGATGCAGATCTCCCCAGAACAGTGTGTAATCACCTGCCGTGTAGCGCTCGACGGAGCGGTCGGCGCCAAACCAGCGGCGCGACTCGACGCGGCCGGCCGAGACGACCTCCCCGCCGGTGACGACGGTGCTGGCGACGTCGCACGCGGGACCGCTGGTCGAGACCTGGGCGAGCATGACCTGCCCGGCCCCGTGCACTCCGTGCCAGATGACGGAGCCGTGGTGATCGGCCAGGTAGGGGCACTCGCGCCCGCCGAAGCCCTCGGTCCAGTGCAGCGCCCGGTCGAGGCGGCCGTCGCCCTGGGTGGCCAGCAGTACCGAGCCGTCCGCGGCCACGGCCAGCGAGGGCTCCTCCAGCGTCGCGTCGGTGCCGCCGATCGTGACCGGCGGCTCCCAGCCGGCCGGGCCGAGCACTTGCGCCGCGGCCTCCCAGTAGTAGGTCATGAGCGGCAGTTGCCGGTGCACGCGATAGCCGACGACGAGTCCGCCGTCGGGGGTCGCGACCAGCCGCGGCATCGCCGAGGGCACGACATTCACGCTCGGAGCGAGCTCGCCCGGCGCCTCTCGCAACTGCACCCCGTGTTCGGTCTCGTCCACCGCGACGACACGGAAGGTGGCGCTGACCTCGGGCAACAGCTCCGGCGGGACGGAGGCGCCCGGTGCGCGCATGCCGTCTTGGGATGCGGTGGGGTCGGCGGCCGCGTCGGGTCGCCGCTTGAGTCGAGTGGGGCCGCTGGCTCCGTGACCCGTGACCGTGATGACGTCAAATGCGCACCACAGCCGACCGTCGGCGGTCGCGGCCAGGCTGGGGTGCAGCGCGTAGTCGGTGCCGCCGGTCAAAACGTGCACGGGGCCGAGCCGGCCGGCACCTGAACCACTGCGGCGGCGCAGCGAAACGGCGTAGCGACCCTGCACGTATTGGGCCCAGGCGTAGGCCGACCCGTCGGCGGTCGGCGTGACGGCCGGATCCCACACGTTGCCCTCGGCGCCCTCGCTGACCAGCACGGTTTCACTCCAGCCGGACTCGCCGAGCCGCCGGGAAAAGATGCCGAACCGGCCGTCGGCCGCGCCGGGCTGCCGCCCCTGCCACACGACCTCCAGGGAGCCGTCGGGGTGGGTGACGACCTCCTGGTTGAACGACGGCCCGTCGCTGGTGCTGATCTGTTGCGGCCGGCCCCACGCCGCGCCGTCGTGCGCGGACGCCCAGACGGCGACCTCCAGGCCGTCGCGGCGGCCGAAGAAGACCCATGCGGTGCCGTCACCGGCGACGGCAGCCGTGGGGCGGAAGACGTCCGCGATGTCCGGGATCACCGGCTCCGGGGCCTGGTCGTCGAGTCGGGCGACGAGCCGGTCTCCCTCGCCCTCCACCCATTCGATCCAGGCCAAGACCGTCCGGCTGCGGCCGGTGGCGATGCTCGGTCGGGCTGCGTGGCCGCTCGGCACGGGGGCCGCGGCCGTGCGGGTGTGGCCGGGCAGCGGTTGCGCCTGCTCCAGAACCCGCTCGGCGAGCGCGATCTGGGCCGGGATGAGCCCGGCACCCTCGTCGACCCACATGTACCGCAAGGGATCCGGGTCGAGGCTGGCCACCGTCGGCGCGGTGTCGATGCACGCGTTGATCGCGTCGGCCAGGCGGTGGTTGAACGCAAGCACCAGGTCGAGGTCCGCTCGCTGCTGGGCCGTGTACTCGCCAGTGTGATGGTCGGCCGAGCACCCGTGTGCGTGCCCGTGGTGGTGACCTGGCTCTGCGCTCATTCGCGAAGGCTAGCCCCTCTCCCTCCCGCCGAAAGTCGCACTCTCTGGGGACCTTCAGAGTTGCCGCTCGGCAGGTCGCCGCGTTCTCTGCAGGTCGGCGAGGGGATGTCAGCCGAGGGCCGGCGCGCTGGTGGCGGCTTCGCGTCGATCAACCTGCGAGTGAGAATCAGAATCATTATGATTAGATGACGGCCATGAACACCTCACGCCTGCGATCCCCACTCCTGCTTCCCGCGATCTCGCTCGCCTCCCTGTCCCTGATCGCCGCCTGCGGCCAGGCGCCCGACTCCTCGGCCTCCAGTCCGGAGGCGCCGGCCACGAGCACGCCGCCGGCGGGCTCCGGGGAGAAGGAGGTGCCCAGCGTCACCCCGCGGGTGCTGCTCGCGGACGCCTCCGGCCTGCGCCTGCTCGACGCGGAGAGCGGCGACACCGTGCACACCCACGCCTCGACCGATTTCCTGCGACTGTCCGACGCCGGCGACGGGCGCCACGTCGTGGTCGCGGACGGGGACGTGTTCCGGGTGTACGACGCCGGAATCGAACTCAAGGCGCACGGGGATCACGACCAGGCGTACACCTACAACCCGGGTCTGACGGAGGTGACGTATGCGGCGAAGAAGGCCGGCCACGTCGTGCCTCACTCCGGCCAGACCGCGCTGTTCGGCGACGGTGACGGGTCGATCCAGCTGGTCGCCACCGACGAGATCGCCAAGCCCGGCGCCAACGTGGAGCGACGGACGGCCGATGCCCCGCACCACGGAGTTGCGGTGTGGCTCGGCGGCCAGGGGCTGCTGACGACCCAGGGCGCAGCCGATGCACGCAAGACCATCGAGCTCAAGGCCGGCGACCGGGTCGCCGCCAAGACCGACGACTGCGCCGGAGTGCACGGGGAGGCGACCGCCAAGCCTGCGAACGGCGCTCCGGTCGTCTTCTTCGGCTGCGAGGACGGGCCGGTCGTCTTCCGCGACATGGCATTCCACAAGATCGCGGTCAAGGAGGCGTACGCGCGCACCGGTAACGCCGCCGGCTCACCAACCTCCCCGGTCGTCCTCACCGACTACAAAACCGACAAGGAGGCCAAGCCCGAGCGGCCGACCCGAGTCGCGCTCGTCGACACCCACAAGGATTCTTTGCGGACCGTGGAGCTCGGATCGTCGTACTGGTTCCGGTCGCTGGGCCGCGGCCCGCACGGCGAGGGGCTGGTGCTGACCTACGACGGCAACCTCACGGTCCTCGACCAGGACAAGGCCACCGTGGCGGCCCGCATCCCGGCGATCGGCGAATGGCAGGAGAAGGACAAGTGGCAGGAGCCCGGCCCGATCCTCAAGGTCGCCGGCGACCGCGCCTATGTCACAGACGCGCAGCACAAGCAACTTGTCGTCGTCGACCTGGAGAAGCGCGAGGTCGTCGCCCGGCACACCCTCGACTCACCCGCCGTCGAGATGGCTGTCGTTACCGGTGCCGCTGAAGGCGCCGACGACCACGCCGGCCACAGCCACTGACGCCGGCCCCTCTTGCCCCGCCGACAGGCACAGAACCGAGGCGACATGCAGAGCAATTTCTCTGCAGCTCGCCGCAACCTATGACTATCGGCGGGGTGAGGCGGGGACGTTAACATCGACTTCATGAGCGCCGACCGGCACACGTTGCACGATCTGGTTGACGAGTTGCCCGATGAACAGGTGGCACTGGTCATCGCTGACGTGCGACGACGGCTGGTCACTCCCGCCGCCTCCGACCGCTGGCCTCCGGAGTTCTTCGGCGTCATCCAGAATGACGACCTCCCCGAAGATCTAGCTCAGGATCCAGATCAGCACCTCGCCGCCTACGGGTTCGGCCGCGACTCGCGGTGATCTTGGTCGACACGGGCGCGCTCGTCGCGGCCGCAATAACGAACCAGCCGGAACACCGAGAGTGTGTC
This sequence comes from Kineosphaera limosa NBRC 100340, assembly GCF_000298215.1. Classification (GTDB taxonomy): domain Bacteria; phylum Actinomycetota; class Actinomycetes; order Actinomycetales; family Dermatophilaceae; genus Kineosphaera; species Kineosphaera limosa. The sequence goes on from NZ_BAHD01000021.1 coordinate 41,115, forward strand.
GACCTCTTCACCAGCCTTCGCCTGGCCGGTCGCACCATGATCGTGCCACCCACCGTGGTCGCGGAGACTGGCTTCCTGCTGGAGAAGAACGGCGGAGTTCGCGCCGAATCCGCGTTCATCCGTGCCCTGGCACGTCGCGACTTCGTCGGAGGTCAATTTGACGACGAGGACTATGAGCGAATCGCCGAGCTGGTGGACCAGTACGCGGACCTTCCTCTGGGAACCACCGACGCCTCGATCATCGCCTTAGCGGAGCGTCTCGGACTGCGCGAAGTCGCTACTCTCGACCGGCGTCACTTCACGGTCGTGCGGCCACGCCACATCGATGCATTCACGCTGCTTCCGGAGATTCGACCGGAGCGTCCTGCGGGCCGCTGATCCCGCGACTTACGCTCCCGACATGCACGGAACGGGGCGACAGGCAGAGCCATATCTCTGCAGCTGGCCGCAAAGAATGACTATCGGCGGGTGGAGGTGGGGTGGGGCGGCGTGTCGGTCAGCGCAGAGTCGGGGTGTTGGTCAGGAGGGTGCGGGTGTACTCCTGCTGGGGGTTCTCCATGACATCGACGACGAAGCCCTGTTCGACGACTCGGCCGCGTTGCAGCACCTGAACGCGGTCGGCGATGGAGCGCACGAGCGCCAGGTTGTGGGTGACGAACAGCATGGAGATGCCGCGTTCGTTCTTGAGGCGGCCCAGCATGTCGACGATCGAGCCCTGCACCGAGACGTCCAGCGCCGAGGTGATCTCGTCGCACACCAGCACCTCGGGCTCAGCGGCCAGGGCGCGGGCGATGGCGACACGTTGGCGCTCGCCTCCGGAAAGGCGGCTCGTGCGGTACTGCAGCACGGTCGGGCCGAGCGCGACCGCCTCCAGGAGTTCTACGACCCGGTCCGTCGCCGCGCGGCCCTTGGCCAGGCCGAACAGCTCCATCGGGCGTTTGACGATCTGCTCGATCGTCAACCGCGGGTTCAGCGACAGGTACGGGTTCTGGAAGATGTACTGGATCCGCTTGCGGTCTGTCGCGCTGCGCTGCCGGGCCCCCCGCTTCAACCGCTCACCGTCGAGCAGCACGGTGCCCTTCCACTCCTTGGTCAGCCCGGCGATTGCCCGCGACGAGGTCGTCTTGCCGGAGCCGGACTCACCGACGAACGCCAGCACCTCACTGCGGGCGAGGTCGAAGTTGACGTCGAAAACCACCTGCTTGCGCCCGTAGAACACGTCGAGGTGTTCGACGGACAGGATGATCTCGCGGGCGTGCTCCGGGTCGGTGTCGGCGATGTCGCCGGAATCGATGCTCCAGCTCGGCATGCGGTCCAGGTGGATGCAGCGCACCCAGTGCCCCGGCGCCACCTCGACCGAACCCCAGTCCCGCTCTTCACATGTGGCGTCGGCGAACGCGCAGCGCGTGTGAAAGCGGCAGCCCGCGGGGCGGCGGCCCGGCCCCGGGGTGCTGCCGGGAATGCCCCGCAGCGCCCGCGCCGAGCTGAGGTGCGGGATCGCGTCGAGCAGCGCCCGCGTGTACGGATGCCGGGGGTCCCGGAAGATCTCGTCGCCCGTGCCGATCTCGGCGATCTGCCCGGCGTACATGACGGCCACGCGGTCGGCGAGGTTGGCGACCACTGCGAGGTCGTGCGTCACGTACAGCGCCGCCACCCCGTAGGTCGCACACAAGTCTTTGACGGTGCGCAGCACCAAGCCCTGAGTCGTGACGTCGAGGCCGGTCGTCGGCTCGTCCAGCACGAGCACCTTGGGGCGGGGCAGGAACGCCATGGCCAGCGCCACCCGCTGCACCTGACCGCCGGAGAGTTGGTGGGGATAGCGGGCGAGAAACTCGTCGTCGTCGGGCAGCCCGACCTCCCGCAGCCCGGCCCGCGCGCGGTCGAGCCGCTCCGCAGCCGTCCCCTCGCCGCGCAACTCCAGGTACTCCACGAGCTGACGGCCGATGCGGATCGCCGGATTCAGCGCCGACGCCGGATCCTGCGGCATGTAGGCGACCTCGTGCCCGCGCATCGCCCGCACCCCGCGCACATCCAAGGCCAGGATGTCGCGGCCCCCGAGCACGACCGTGCCGCCGTCGATGACGGCCCCGGCCCGCGCGTAGGCCAGCAGCGCCGTGCCGATGGTCGTCTTACCGGAGCCGGATTCGCCGACCAGCCCGACGATCTCGCCGGGGCGTAACACCAGATCGATGTTGTCGACCACGTCGATGCCGCGCGTCTCGCGGCCGGTCAGCGCGACCCGCAGGCCGGTGACGACGACACCGCCGTCCGGGCTGTCCGAGCCGTCCGGAGTCTGCGGGACTGCCTCTGCGGCCATCACTGGCCTCCCTTCGCGGCGACCTGCGTGACGCCGTCGGCGAGCAGGTTGGTGCCGATCGTGAAGATGCCGATGATGATGACCGGCAGCAGCACGGCCCACGGCTGCACGAGCAGCGCCAGCCGGTTCTCGTTGATCATCTGCCCCCAGTCGGCAGCACCGGGGTTGGTGGAGAAACCGAGGAAGCCGATGCCGGCGACCATCCCGATGGAGTACGTCAGGCGCAGGCCGGCCTCCGCGAGCAACGGCGCGCCCATGTTCGGCAGCACCTCGAAAAGGACGACCCGCAGCCGCGACTCCCCCAGCGCCTCGGCCGAGGTCACGAAGTCGCGCGGCACGATGCTCAAGGCGACCCCGCGGGCCACCCGGGCCACGCGCGGGGCGTGGCTCAGGCCGACGATCAACACGATCATCCAGGCCGCCGGTTGGTCGACGGCCGAGAGCACGAGCAGCGCCAGCAGGATCTGCGGGAACGCCAGCGCCACGTCGTTGAGGCGCATGAGCACCTCGTCGAGCCAGCCGCCGGCGTAGGCGCAGACGACGCCGATGAGGATGCCGATCCCCATCCCGAGCACGGTCGCCAGCAGCGAGATGAGCAGAATCGATCGGCCCCCGGCGAGCACCCGGGAGAGCACGTCCTGCCCGAGGTAGTCGGTGCCGAAGAGGGTCGGGTCGGTGAACGGCCGCCCGACGATGTCGTATTCGCCGTGCGGCGCGAGCCACGGCCCGACGATCGCCAGCAGCGTGACCGCCAGCGTGATCGCCAGCCCGACGACGAGCCGGCCGGAGCGAAGGTATGCACTCATCCGGAGATCGCCGTCCTCGCGCGCGGGTTGAACAGGATCGAGAGCACGTCGGCGATGAGGTTCACCCCGACGTAGACGGCGGCGATGACCATCGCCAGCGCCTGGACGACCGGGAAGTCGCTGTTGCGCACCGCGTCGACGAGGCTGGCGCCGATGCCCGGATAGGCAAACAGGTACTCCACGATGACGATGCCGCCGGCCAGCCACGCGAACTGCAACGCGATGACCTGGATGCCGGGCACGATCGCGTTGCGCAGCGCATGCCGGCGCATGACGATCGCCTCCGGCACGCCCTTGAGCCTGGCCAACTCGACGTAGTCGGAGTCGAGCACCTCGAGCAGGGAGGCGCGCACGATCCGCGAGACGTACGGCGCGACGGCGATGACCAGGGTGAGCACCGGCAGGATCATCGAGGCCGGATTGCTCCAGGGGGGCGCACCGCCTCCGGCGATCGTCACCGCGGGCAGCACGTGCAGCACGGTCGTGGAGAACAACGCGACGAGCAGGATGCCGACGACGAACTCGGGCAGCCCGGCCAGGGTGAGCAGGATGATCTGGATGACGCTGTCCGCGCGGCGGCCGCGGTAGTTGGCGGAGATCATCGCGATGATGATGGCCAGCGGAATCATGACGGCGGCGGCCAGCAGCACCAGCACGGCGGAGTTGAGCACCCGGTCGCCGATGAGCTCGCCGACGGGGGTCTGGTTGACGACGGAAAGCCCGAGGTTGCCGGTGAGCAGGTCACCGAGCCAGGCGAAGTAGCGCGTCAGGACCGGCTCATCGAGGCGCAGCTGGGCCTCGATCGCCGCCACCCGCTCCGGGCTCGTCTCGTAGTCGCGGCCGAGGATGGCGCGCACCGGGTCGCCGAGGGCCGCGGTGGCCAGGTAGACGACGAGGGAGCACAGCCACAGGGTGCCCAGCGCCAGCACCAGGCGCCGCGCGAGCCACAGGGCCCAGTTGGCGGCAGTGGGCCGGCGCCGCTCGTTCGGGTCGGGCAGGGTCGCCATCGCGGCGGTCGAGGTGTCGCTCATCGCTGCCTCACGAGACGAAGGAGACGTGTTTGAAGCCGAACGCGTCGCACGCCATGTAGCGGTGCGGCTTCAGGCCGGTGGTCAGGTTGGAGTAGGCGTCGACCTGGTTGCGGAAGCCCCAGATGATGAAGCCGCCGCGGTCGAACTCGATCTGCTGCGCCTGGCGTTGCAGCTCGTTGCGGCGGGTCTCGTCGGTCTCCGCGCCCGCGCGCCGGATGAGGTCGTTGAACTCCGGATCGTCGAAGTGGGTCTCGTTGTACGGCGCCGTGGGCAAGGAGGAGTTGGCGGTCTGCGGCAGGTAGTTGCGGGTGTTCCAGAAGTCCTGAGCGAAGACCCACGACAGGTACTGGTCGCCGTAGAAGGTGTTGGGGTCGACCCGGCTCAGCCGCACCTGCACCCCGGCACCGCGGGCCTGCTCGACGAACAGGTTGGCCGATTCGACGGCGCCGCCACCGATGCCGCTGGAAGTCGTGAGCTCGACCTGCAGGTTCTCGTGGCCGGCGGCGCGCAGCAGGGAGCGGGCCTGGTCGACGTCGCGGGTTCGCTGCGGCAGGTCGTGGGCGTAGCCGGGGTCGAACGGCGCGTAGAGGTCGTTGCCGAGGGTGCCGTAGCCGTTGAGGGCCTGGTCGATCATCTGCTGGCGGTCGACGATGAGGCGCATGGCCTGACGCACCCGCACGTCGTTGAACGGAGCGACGTCGACCCGCATCGTGAACGGCGTCCAGGCTCCCGACTCGGCGATCAACGCGGTCGCGCCCTGCTGCCCGATGCCTTCGGCCAGGTAGGTCGGCAGGTTGTCGATGCTCTGCACCTGCCCCGCGAGCAGCGCGTTGACCTTCGCGGCGTCGTCGGCGAAGTTGTAGATGAACAGCTCGTCGACGTAGGCGGGCTGCTCCCAGTAGTTGTCGAAGCGCTCGAAGTGCGAGAGCTGCCCCGGCACGAACCGCTGTACGCGGAAGGGGCCGGTGCCGACCGGATGGGCCAGGTCGAAGTCGGTGGGGATCACTCCGACGGTGTACTCGGCGAGCAGCTGATCGAGGATCGCGTAGGGCGTCTTGAGCTGGAGCCGGATGGTGCGCGGATCCACGATCGCGGAGTTGCCCAGGTCGAGCACCTCGGCCAGCTGCGTGCCACCCGGGGAGGTCTTCTCCGGATCGGTGACGACCGCGAGGGTGTGCAGCACGTCCTGCGCGGTCACCGTCTTGCCGTTGTGGAACTCCACGCCCTGGCGCAGCCGCACGGTCCAGGTCAGCGCGTCGTCGCTGTGCTCGACGCTCTCGGCCAGCGACGGCTCGACGACGTACTCGTTGTTCCAGCGCAGCAGCGGCTCGTAAAGCTGGAAGACGCGGGCGATGTCGGGGTTGGTCACCGGAAAGTGCGGGTCGAGGGTGTCGCGCAGACCGCCGCCCGTGGCGCCGTGGCTGTAGACGCCGCCCCGCACCTTCGGAGCGTCGACCGGAGCCGGAGCGGGCACCGCCGCGCAGCCGCTCATGGCTGTGAGCCCAGCCAGGCCCGCCACGCCCACCGCGCCGAGGCGCAGCGCCTGCCGTCGGGTCAGGTCGGGGTTGGCCCAGCTCAGGTCCGGGCCCTGCGCCCTGCGCCCGCCGCCCCAGCCACTCGACGCGAGCGGGTCAGGAGCGCGTGGGTTCGTTCGCCATCGACTCACCACCGGATCCCCTTAGGTGTTGCGCGGCAGCCGACGAGTCCTCCGGTCAGGGCCCGGACGTCGACCACCCCGGAACCGCCGAACGGATCGGCTCGCTCCGGTGCGTGTGCCCGGAGACTGCCACCGACAACTACCCGGACCCGACGAAAGGGACGTGCCTGTTACCCAACCGAGACCACCGTCTCCGCCACGCCGGGGCTTCTCGCGATCGACCGTCGCCCCCGCGACAGCAACCGCTTCCGTAGGGTAGACTTTTACTTCCGTAATGTGGAAGTTGAGGTGCTGTGTCGGCGCCGGATGGGAGATGCGAGTCCATGACGTCACGGGTGCAGGTCGGCGACCTCAGTGTCGCCCAGGAGCTATACGACTTTGTCCGCGACGAGGCGCTGCCCGGCAGCGGCGTCGAGGAGGAGGCCTTCTGGGCCGGCGCCCAGTCGATCTTCGCCGACCTCGGCCCGCGCCGCCGCGACCTGCTGGCCCACCGCGACGAGCTGCAGGAGCGCATCGACGACTACCACCGCACCAACGGCGGCCCGGCCGATCAGGGCTGGGACCAGGCCGCCTACGAGGGCTTCCTGCGCGAGATCGGCTACCTGGTGCCCGAGCCGGAGTCGGTGACCGTCACCACGCAGAACGTCGACACCGAGATCGCCGCCCAGCCGGGGCCGCAGCTCGTCGTGCCGATCAGCAACGCGCGCTTCGCCACCAACGCCGCTAACGCCCGCTGGGGCTCGCTCTACGACGCGCTCTACGGCACCGACGCCATCAGCATGGAGGGCGAGTTGACTCTCGGTGAGGGCTACAACAAGGCTCGCGGGGCCGAGGTGATCCGGCGCGGCCGCGAGCTGCTCGACGCGCACTTCCCTCTCACCTCCGGGACGCATGCCGAGGCCACCGGGTACGCGGTCGACGGCGACGGGCTGGTGATCGCGCACGGATCGGATGTCGCGCGCCTGGCCGACCCGTCACTGTTCGCCGGGTACACCGGTGCGCCCGACGCGCCCACCGCGATCCTGCTCGTGCACCACGGCCTGCACGTCGAGCTGGTCATCGACCGCGAGGGCGCGACCGGGCGCGGCGACAACGCCGGGGTGCAAGACATCGTGCTGGAGTCGGCCACGACGACGATCATGGACATGGAGGATTCGGTGGCCGCGGTCGACGCCGCCGACAAGACCGCCGGTTACCGCAACTGGCTGCAACTCATGCAAGGCACCCTGTCGACGCAGGTCAGCAAGGGCGGCACGACGTTCACGCGGGCGCTCAACCAGGACCGCACGTACACCGCGCCCGACGGCTCGACCCTGACGCTGCCGGGTCGGGCGATGCTCTTCATCCGCCAGGTGGGCCACCTCATGGACACCGACGCGGTGCTCGACGCCGACGGCAACCCCGTCTCCGAGGGCTTCCTCGACGCGCTGGTCGCGGGCCTGGGCAGCGTGCACGACGTGCGCGGCGAGCGCGCCGGCGGCAACTCGCGCACCGGCTCCATCTACGTCGTCAAGCCCAAACAGCACGGCCCGCAGGAGGTCGCGCTGACGGTCCAGCTGTTCGGCCGGGTCGAGCAGGTGCTGGGCCTGGAGCCGGACACCATCAAGGTCGGCATCATGGACGAGGAGCGGCGCACGTCGGCCAACCTCAAGGCGTGCATCGCGGAGGCGGCGCGGCGACTGGTCTTCATCAACACCGGCTTTCTGGACCGCACCGGCGACGAGATGCACACCTCGATGCTCGCCGGCCCGATGGTCCGCAAGGGCGACATGAAGAGCTCGGACTGGATCACCGCCTACGAGGACCAGAACGTCGACATCGGCCTGGAGTGCGGCCTGCCCGGCAAGGCGCAGATCGGCAAGGGCATGTGGGCGGCTCCGGACGAGATGGCGGCGATGCTCAAGACGAAGATCGGCCATCCGAAGTCCGGGGCCAACACGGCGTGGGTGCCCTCTCCGACCGCCGCGACCCTGCACGCGCTGCACTACCACCAGGTCGACGTCTTCGAGGTGCAGCGGGCGTTGCAGGCCGGCGGCGGGGTGCGGCGCTCGACGCTGCGGCAACTACTGACGATCCCCGTCGGCGACCCCGCCGGCTGCAGCGAGGCGGACCGCCGCGACGAGGTCGAGAACAACGCGCAGGGCATCCTCGGCTACGTCGTGCGCTGGGTCAACGCCGGCGTCGGCTGCTCCAAGGTGCCCGACATCCACGGCACTGCGCTCATGGAAGACCGCGCGACCTGCCGCATCTCCAGCCAGCACATCGCCAACTGGCTGCACCACGGGGTCGTCAGCCCCTACCTGGTCGAGGACGCCTTCCGCGCAATGGCGCTCAAGGTCGACGAGCAGAACGCCGGCGACCCCTCATATTTGCCGATGGCGCCCGGCTTCGACGGGGAGGCCTTCACCGCCGCCCGGGCGCTGGCCTTCGACGGCACCAACCAGCCGTCGGGGTACACCGAGCCGCTGCTGCACGAGTGGCGGGCGCGGCTCAAGGGGCGCCTGGGCTGAGCGCGGCGCCCCTGGCTGCCGCCCCCTCCCGGCCGACAGCCCTGGCTGCCGCCCCCTCCCGGGCCGACGACGGTCGCGCTTGCTGCCGACGGGTGAGGTTGCAACCGCGCCCGTCGGCAGCAGGCGCAACGGTGGGGGTCGGCGCGGGGCGTCAGCCTTCCAGCGTGCCGATCTTGAAGGTGGCCAGCCGCTCGTTGGGGTTGGGCGCGTCGCTGTGCTGGCCCTGGAAGGTGGCTGTGCCGTCGGTGCCACACAGGCCCTGGATCTTGTCGGGTCCGCCCGGATGCTGCGAGATCCAGTTGGTGACGTCGTAGACCTCGCCCTCGATCGCCGTCCAGCACGATGAGGCGGTGTTGTGCTCGGCGACCTGGGCCATCGTGAAGCTCTGGGACCCTTCGGTCTGCGCGTCGTCGGTGTGCGCGCCGTCGGTCTGCGCGGGTGTCGTGGCCGTGGCGGCCGGTGTCGTGGGGCTGGCCGCCGCCTCCTGCCCGTCGTCGCTGCCGCAGCCGGCGAGCGTCGCCACGGCGAACGTGCATGCGGCCAGGGTCGTCAGAACGCGCTTCACGAGGTTCCTGCTTTCAGTCGGGGTGTCATCAGGGGGTGCCATCCGGGCTGCGCCTCCAGTCTCGATCGAGTGCCGCTGATTCGCGAGTCGACCTGCACGACAAGGTTGCTCGAACGCACGCCGCGCCCGGCCGGCGGGCGAGGCGTACGGGTCGGGGCGCCTCAGGACTCCAGATCCACGTCGAGCACGACCTTGCCCTGGGTGTGCCCGGTCTCGACGATCTCGTGGGCGCGGGCCACCTGCGCCAGCGGAACGACCTCGGAGATGAGCACATGCAGGGCACCGTCGGCGATCTGCTGGGCCAGGGCGCAGAGCCGCTCGCGGTCCGGCGCGATGGCGGGGACGCTGATCTCGATGCCGCGCTCCTTGGCCGGGGTCAGGTCGGCCAGGGTCGGCAGCATGACGATGCGCCCACCCGGCGCCAGATGGTCCATCGACGGCTCGTAGGTGCCGAAGTAGACGCCGTCGACGATCAGCGTCGGCGAGGGCGTGACCTGCGTGAAGTCCTCACTGGTGTAGTCGACGTAGTGGGCGCCGTAGCTCTCGAGACGCTCGCGGTGGCGCGGGGAGGCGACGGCGTACACGCCTGCGCCGGCGGCCAGGCACAGCTGCACGACGAACTGGCCGACTCCGCCTCCGGCGCCGTGGACGAGCACGATGTCGTCGGCGCGCACCTGGCCCAGATCGTGCACGGCGGTCCAGGCGGTGATGCCGGCGAGAGCGCTGCCGGCGAGGATCTCGTCGGCGACACCCTCGGGCGAGGGGGCCAGCGCGCTCGCGGGCTGCACCACGTACTGCGCGTACCAGCCGCCCGGGTGCCCCATCGGCGCCATCCCGAACACCCGCTGGCCGACCTCCAGGTCGGTGACGCCGGGACCCAGTTCGGCCACCACACCAGCTCCCTCGCGGCCGAGCACCAGCGGGAAGTCGGCCTCGGTGAGCTTCTGGGCGACCCCCGAGGAGCCGTCGCGGATCTTGTAGTCGATGGGATTGACCCCCGCGCCGGTCACCTCGACCAGAACCTCGCCCTCTGCTGGGCTCGGCTGCTGCCGATCCTCGACGATGTGCAGTTCTTCGACGCCGCCGAAGCGGTCGATCTCTACGGCTCGCATGGCCCCGAGTCTGCCGCACCGCGCGCGCCAGGTGACACTCAGATCGGCGCTTTAGGCTTGCCTAACCAGACGTGGGGAGGTGAATCGGTGAGCGGGAGGGTGTCGACGTCCGCGCCGCAGCAGCGGTGATGGAGCGGATCAACCAGCTGCCGCTGGCTGCCGCCTTCGCGACCCTGTTCGTCATCGCGATGATCCGCGGCAACGCCACGTTCTGGATCGGTCGCGGGTTGCGCGCCGGAGCCGCCCGGTCGGGCAGCGCGCGGTTGCGGCTGGACGGGCAGCTGATGGCCCGCGCGGAGCGACTCGTCGCCCGCTGGGGAGCCGGTGCGGTCGCGCTGTCGTTCGCCACGATCGGGTTGCAGACCGCGATCAACGCGACCGCCGGGGCCATGCGCATGCCGCTGCGGCGCTATGTTCCGGGCGTCATCGTCGGGTCCCTGATCTGGGCCACCATCTACTCCGCCCTGGGTGCCATGATCGTGCTGGCCCTGCGCACCCTGTTCGGCGCCTAGCCTCCCCGCGCCCGCGGTGCGTGTCTCCCGTCGGTGCGCCACTTGCTGGTTTCCTGCCCACGCGCACCGCCCGCGCGGACCAGTCGTCACTTGCGCGGGCGAAACGTCACGGTGAACTGACGACTCGGGCCCCAAAGTGACGACTCGGCTGGCAGGAACTGACCACTGGCACCCCAAACTGACGACTCGACCGCCGCCATCGCGCGCGCGCTGGCCTCAGTCCCGGGCGCCCCACGGTTCGCGGGCGTCGCGCTCGTATTACTCGCGGACACTCACTCGGGTACCGGGATGGGTCGCTTGGCCGGCCGGGCCGAGCGCCAGGTCATGGCGAGCACGGTGGCGGCCGCGAAGAGGGCAACGACGCCGACGATGAGGGAGCGCGGCTCGTCGGTCATTCGGCCGACGCCCACCCAGACCAGACCCCAGGTGATGCCGACTCCGACGAAGTAGTTGCCGGGGTAGGCGTCCGTGACCAGCGCCCCGACGCCGATGACCACGAGCAGCACGATGAGGGTCGCGGCCACCGACGGCCAGCCGGTCGCGGGCACGCCACGCGCCACGAGAGCAGCGGCGATATTGGCGCACACGGCGACGCACACCCAACCCAGGTACAGACCGAAGGTGCCGTCGACGACGACCCACTCGACCCACCCGTCTCCGGGACGGTCGTGCAGCCGCCCGAGCAGGAGCCCGAGCACGAGCAGCAGCGCGACGATGACGACGACGCTGACTTCGAGCCAGCCGGCCTGGGTGACCAGCAGCCAGAGCGCGTTGAGCACCATCGAGATGGCCGCGAGCCCGGCGGTCACGCGATGCCGGGGGGTGTCGGCCGCGGGCGTCCACCATTGCCGCAGCGTGTAGGCGAGCAGCCCGAGGTAGATGACGCTCCAGATGGAGAAGGCGGTGCCAGCGGGGGCGATGAGCGTGGCGTCGGCGGCGAGGTTGCCGCCGGCCGACTCCTCGACCCGCGTGCCGATGACGCCGAAGCCGACGAGAGTGCCGACGGCGCAGAAGACCGCGGCGATCGTCACGAAGATCTGCCGGGAGCGCATCACACGGTCTGGCGCTAGTGACATGTCGGCAATCCTGCCTGATCGGGCCGGGCGAATCGAGGGGAGGCGCGGCAGCCCAGGTCGGAGCGTCCGTCACCACGCCGGCGCGACGGCGACCTCATCTCACCGGCTCACTCCTCCCGCAGGCTGAGCGCACCCGATGGGCAGAGGCCGACGGCCTCCCTGGCCGCTGCTTCGTCCGCGGGCCCGGGCCGGGGCTGCCGGACGACGACGACCGCGTCCTCGTCGCGCTGATCGAAGACGTCAGGGGCGGTCATCACGCACTGACCGGCCCCGATGCACACAGCTGGGTTCGCTTCGATACGCACGACACTGCCTCCGGTTGCATCTTCAGTCACGTGACTTAACGTTACTCCCAAGCCAGCCATCGGCAACGGGAGGAACGATCCGCATGACCGACGCACCGACGACCAGCCCAGACACTCGCTCCGACACACCCCTGGACTTTCCGTTCGAGCCGCCGAGCGCGCTGGGGGCCCCGCAGCAGTGGGCGCAGTTGCGGTCCGGCTGCCCGGTGGCGCATGTGCGGGCCGCCAACGGAGCGGAGGGCGTGGCGCTGACCCGCTATGCGGACGTCAAGGCGATGCTCGCGGATCCGCGGTTCGAACGAGGCTCGATGACCGGCGACCCGGCCGGCGCGGGCGGGGACGACACCCTGCTCGCGGCCGGGAGCGACATGTTCGCCGGTGGCGAGCGGCACCTGCACTGGCGACGCATTCTGGGGCGCACGTTCACGGTCAAGCGAGTGCGGGCATTGCAGCCGGGCATCGAGCGCACGACCCACGAACTCATCGACGCCATGGTGGCCACGACACCCGCCGGTGAAACCGCGAATCTGACCCCGGCGCTGGGGTTTCCGCTGCCGGTGTTCGTCATCTGCGACCTGCTCGGGGTGCCGGCGGCGGATCGGGACCGGTTCTCGGGCTGGAGCGACCGCATCCTGAACGTCTCGCTGTACAGCCGCGACGAGATGCTCGGCGCGGGCATGGAGCTGTACGCCTACATCGAGGGGCACGTGCGGGACCGGCGAGAGAACCCCGGCGACGACCTGCTGACCGCATTGGTGCAGGGCGCCGACAGCCCGGAGGGGGAGATGACCGAGTTCGAGCTGGTCATGACCGGCATGGCGTTGCTCATCGCGGGGCACGAGACGACGGCCAACATGATCGGCAAGATGGTCTCGATGCTGCTGGCGGACCGCTCCCGGTGGGAGGCCCTGGTGGCCGACCCGAGCCTGGTGCGCACCGCGGTAGAGGAGTCGCTGCGGTTCGACGCCAACCTGGGGTTCGCCTTGTCGCGGCAGGTCGACGAGCCGATCGACGTGGCGGGCACGCCCGTCCCGGCCGACACGATCGTGTGGTCCGTCATGGCGTCGGCCAACCGCGACGAGCAGGTCTTCGAGCGGGCCGACGAGATGGTGCTCGACCGCTCTCCCAATCCGCACATCTCGTTCGGGGTCGGCGCGCACTCGTGCCTGGGGCAAACGCTGGCGCGCGTGGAGTTGCAGACCGTCCTGTCGGTGCTGCTGGAGCGGCTGCCGACGCTGGCGCTCGCGGTGCCCGCCGACGAGTTGCGTCGGCGCGAGGGGCTGCTGGTCGGCGGACTGGAGTCGGTGCCGGTGCGATGGTGAGGCCGGTGCGATGCTGAGGCCGGTGCCGTGGTGAGGCCGGCGCGGTCGGGGGCCGCGCGCGCGGAGTCGACGCGCGAGTTGCTGTTGACGACGGCCGAACGGCTCTACGCCCAGCGCGGTTTGGCGCACGTGTCGAACCGGCTGGTCGCCCAGGAGGCGGGGCAGGCGAACAACTCGGCGGTGGCCTATCACGTCGGCAGCAAGGACGACCTTGTGCGCACGATCTGCCGTGGGCACGCCGAGGCGGTGTCCGCCGGCACGGTCGAGCTCGTCGCGGCCGCACGCGACTCGCGGCACGCGCGCGACCACGTGGCGGCGCTCGTGCTGCCCTACACGCGCCACCTGGCCGCACTGGGCAGCCCGTGTTGGGCGGCCCGGTTCATCGCGCAAGTACTGGCAGACCCGGTGCACGGCCCGACCGTCGGCTGGCATGAAGGAATCGTTGCGGCCCACGCGGAGGGCGGCACGGCCATGTGGTCGTTCGCTCCGCCGCTACCCGGACCGGTCGTCACGCTCCGGCTGCAGATGATGCGGCTGCTCGTCGTGCACACGTGCGCCGAGCAGGAGGCCGACGCGGACGCCTTGGGCCGGCCCGTGGATTGGGAGCCGGTGGGTGAGGCACTCGTCGACGCCCTGACCGGAGTGCTCCTGGCCCCGCATCGGTAACGCGCTCTGCCGTGGGTCCCGGCTGGTTTCCGCTGCGGCTCTCGGGGCCCCGTGGGTTGCTGCCGGTGCCGGACCCGGGGGTCAGCGTGGAGAGCGGGCTACCTGGAAAAGATAGTGTTCGCTTTTGCGCGGTCCGGTGAGCAAAAGCGAACACTATCTTTGGCCCAGATGGCGTCGCGCTCGGCTCCCGGTGGTCAGGCTTGCAGTTCGCGAGGCGGCCGTCGTGGCCCCGGCAGCGCCAACCTGGCGCTGCGAGACCGCGGTTGCGCGGCCAGCGAGTCAGGAGGACACGATGCCGGTGACGACACGGCGAGACGGCCCGATCCTGGTGGTGACGCTGGACCGGCCGGATAAGCGCAACGCGATGAACGCCCAGATGACCGCGGGCCTCGACGCAGCGCTGAACCTGTTGGAGGACGAGGCCTCGCTGCGCTGCGCGGTGCTGACTGGCGCTGGCCAGGGGTTCTGCGCGGGCACGGACCTGGCTCAGTGGGCCGGCGACCCGACGCCGCGGGGCGGCCCGTACGGCATCGCGGGGCGCACGCTGACCAAGCCGGTCATCGCGGCGGTCGAGGGTGTGGCGGCCGGCGGCGGGATGGAGATCGTGTTGGCATGCACGCTCGTCGTCGCCGGGCAGTCGGCGACATTCTCCTTGCCAGAAACGGGACTCGGGCTGGTCGCCGAATGCGGCGGGCTGTTCCGGGCGCTGACCGCGCTGCCGCGCAACGTCGGTACCGAGTTGCTGCTGACCGGCGCTTCGCTGAGCGCGGAACGTGCCTACGCGCTCGGGCTGGTCAATCGGCTGGCCCCCGACGGCGAGGCGCTCCCGGTCGGCCTGCGGCTGGCCCACGAGATCGCGGCGCGCTCCCCCGTCGCGACCGCCGAGTCGATGAGTGCCATGCGCGCCGTCACCGCCCGCCACGACGACACCGACTGGGCAGCCACCCACCGCGCCAAGACCGCCGCCCGAGCCTCCGCCGACGCGCGCGAAGGCGTCGACGCCTTCCTCTCCCGCCGCCCGCCCCACTGGCCGGCGTCATCCAGCCTTTCACGGCGGACGTAGCGGATTCTCGACGTACTCCGGAGCGCCGCGCCAACTACGCTCGTCGCTTCCCTGCAGGTCAGCGTCGTGCACGCCGTGGGCCGGTCAGCGCGAGTACGTCAAGAATCCGCTACGTCTGCCCGAACCGTTCGGGGATTCGTCGGCGAGGGAGCGCAGCCCGGTTCAGAGGTCTTTGACGATGCGTAGGGCGTTGACGGCGCGGGGAAACCCGACGTAGGGAAAGGCGTGGACGATAGCGGCGACGAGAGTCTCCTTGCTCGTGCCGACGCGCAGGTTGCCGAGAGCGTGGGAGCGCAACTGCGCGGGTGTGTCACCCAGGGCGACGAGGACGCCGAGCACGAGCAGTTCCCGCGTTGCGACGGCCAGACCCGTCCGCGTGTAGAGGTCACCGAAGCCGAACTCGGTGAGCAGCCGCGGCACGGCCTCGGCGAACTCGCCGGGCAGGTCGGCCAGGTTGTCGCGCATCGCCGTGCCGTAGAGCGGCTCCTGCTGGGCGCGCCCGGCCTCGTAGCGCTCCGCCGGCGACACCGTCGCTTGCGGGGGCAGCGGCAGCTCGATGCCGCGGTCGCGGAACACCTCGTTGACGACAGCGAGCGCGTTGAGCGTCTTGGGAAACCCGATGAACGGCGCGCACTGGTAGATGGCCTCGCGCACCCGCACCGGGGGGAGGCCGACGTTCAGCGCCGCCCCCGTATGTGCCCGCAGCTGCGGCAGCGTCTGCTGCGTCGCCAGCAGCACGATGGTCAGCAGCTCCCGCGTCGCATCGTCGAGGTCACCCAACGCGAAGACGTCCCCGAAGATCAGTCCGCGGAGCATCTCCATGAGCTCCGGGTCGTCCTCGTGCGCGCCCGGATCGCGCGCGCCGAACAGTCGCGCGTACACCTGCTCGCTACGTTCGATTCGGTCCAACACTGCCTCCTCAGTCTGCGGCTCATCGCGTAGCCGCCGCAGTGTCAGCCCACCCAGACTCGGGCGTTGCGGAACATCCGCAGCCAGGGGCTTTCGGCGTCGACCGGCCCGCTGGTCCACGACAGTTGGGCGTTGCGTTGCACGCGCTCGGGGTGCGGCATCATCGCGGTGAACCGGCCGTCGGGGGTCGTCACGGCGGTCAGCCCGTCGGGGGAGCCGTTCGGGTTGGCCGGGTACGTGGTGGCGACCCGGCCGTGGTTGTCGAGGTAGCGCGCCGCCCGCAGCACCGTCTGCTCGTCGCCGCGGGCCGCGAAGTCGGCGCGGCCCTCGCCGTGGGCCACGGCGATCGGGATGCGCGAGCCCGCCATGCCGGTGAAGAAGATCGACGGGCTCTCCAGCACCTCGACCAGGCTGAGCCGCGCCTCGTACTGCTCGGAAAGGTTTCGCGTGAAACGCGGCCACGCCTGCGCGCCCGGGATGAGGTCGGCCAGCGCCGCGAACATCTGGCAGCCGTTGCAGATGCCCAGCCCGAACGTGTCGGGCCGCGCGAAGAACTCCGAGAACGCCTCCGTGAGAGCCGGATTGAAGAGCACCGAGCGGGCCCAACCCTCTCCGGCGCCGAGGGTGTCGCCATAGGAGAAGCCGCCGCACGCCACGAGCCCGGCCGCCTGGGAGAGGTCGAAGCGCCCGGACTGCAGGTCGGTCATGTGCACGTCGATCGCCTCGAAGCCCGCGCGGTCGAACGCGAACGCCGTCTCGACGTGGGAGTTGACGCCCTGTTCGCGCAGGATGGCCACCTTCGGCCGTGCCCCGCTCCACAGGTACGGCGCCGCGATGTCGTCGACCGGGTCGAAGGTCGTGTACACCTCCAGCCCCGGGTCGTCGTCGGCGCCGACGCCGTCGTGCTCCTGCTGCGCGCACTCCGGGTTGTCGCGCAGCGTCGCGATGCGCCACGAGACCTCGTCCCACGCCTGCGCCAGGTCACGCACCGGCTCCTGCAGGGTCAGCTCGCCGACCCGCACCCGCACCCGCCGCTCGTCGCTGGTCCCACCGATGCGCCGCGTCACCTCGCCCAGCCCGTGGTCGGCTAGCACCTGCTGCGCCTCGGCGGCCCGGTCGGCCGGCACCCCGAGCACGACGCCCAGCTCCTCGGCGAACAGCGCGGAGACCGAGTCGACCTGCGCGTTCAGGCCCACCGAACCCGCGAAGGCCAGCTCGCACAGGGTCGCCCACAGGCCCCCGTCGGAGCGGTCGTGGTAGGCGGTCACCAGGTCGTGGTCGCGCAGCACCGTCAGCGCGTCCGCGAGCTGCACCAGGCGGGAGACGTCGTCCAGATCCGGTGTCGCACCACCGAACTCACCGCGCGTCTGGGCCAGGATCGACCCGCCGAGACGGTCGCGGCCCGCGCCGAGGTCGACGAGCAGCAGCGCGGAATCCGGCCGCAGCTGCGGGGTCCACGTGCCGCGCACGTCCGGCAGCGACGCGAACGCCGAGACGACCAGCGACACCGGCGACGTCACCTGCTTGGCCTCCCCCGAGTCGGGGTCGCTCCAGCGGGTGCGCATCGACAGGGAGTCCTTGCCGACCGGCACCGAGATGCCCAGCGCCGGGCACAGCTCCATCGCGACGGCGTGCACGGTGTCGTAGAGCGCGGCGTCCTCACCCGGCTCACCGCAGGCGGCCATCCAGTTGCACGAGAGCTTGACCCCGCCCAGGGTGACCGGGGCGGCGAGCAGGTTCGTCAGCGCCTCCCCCACCGCCATGCGCCCGGACGCCGGAGCGTCGATGGCCGCCAACGGCATCCGCTCGCCGCTGGCCATCGCCTGACCGGCGAGGCCGACGTGGTCGCTGAGCGTCACCGCGACATCCGCGACCGGCACCTGCCACGGGCCGACCATCTGGTCGCGGTGGCTGAGCCCGCCGACCGTGCGGTCGGCGATCGTCACGAGGAACCGCTTGGAGGCGACGCTCGGGTGGCGCAGCACCGCGTAGGCCGCGTCGCGCAGGCCCGCGTCGTCAATCCCGTCCACGTCGAGGTCGGAGCTGGAGCGGGCGATGCGGTGCACGTCGCGGGTCATCCGCGGCGGCTTGCCGAGCAGCACCTCCATCGGCATGTCGATCGGCAGGTCGGCGGCGTCCTCAGCCAACGGCTCGGGCGTCAGCACCAACTGGCCGTCGGCGCGGGCGACCCCGACGACGGCGAACGGGCAGCGTTCGCGCTCACACAGGGCGGTGAATTCCGCGAGCGACTCCGGCGCGATGGCCAGCACGTACCGCTCCTGGCTCTCGTTGCACCAGGCCTCCTTGGGCGCCAGACCGGACTCCTCCAGCGGCACCGCCGACAGCGCGAACCGGGCGCCCAGCTCGGCCCCGTCGACGAGCTCGGGGAAGGCGTTGGACAGGCCCCCGGCGCCGACGTCGTGGATCGACAGGATCGGGTTCGCCGAGCCGAGCGCCACGCAGTGGTTGATGACCTCCTGCGCGCGCCGCTGCATCTCGGGGTTGCCGCGTTGCACGGAGTCGAAGTCGAGCTCGGCCGCGTTGACGCCCGCGGCCATCGAGCTGGCCGCGCCGCCACCCATGCCGATGCGCATGCCGGGGCCGCCGAGCTGGATGAGCAGCGACCCCTCTCCGAACAGCACCTTCTCGGTCTGGGAGGCGCTGATCGAGCCGAGCCCGCCGGCGCTCATGATCGGCTTGTGGTAGCCGCGGCGCACGCCGTCGACGGTCTGCTCGTACACGCGGAAGAACCCGCCGAGCCCGGGGCGGCCGAACTCGTTGTTGAACGCGGCGGCACCGATGGGGGCCTCGAGCATGATGTCGAGCGGGGAGGCGATGTGCTCGGGGGCGCCGTAGGGGTCGGTCTCCCACGGCTCGGCGGTGCCGGGCAGGTGCAGGTTGGAGACGACGAAGCCGGTCAGGCCCGCCTTAGGTGCCGAACCGCGGCCGGTGGCACCCTCGTCGCGGATCTCGCCGCCGGCGCCGGTCGCCGCTCCGGGGAACGGGCTGATCGCCGTCGGGTGGTTGTGCGTCTCGACCTTCATGAGCACGTGCACGTCGTCGGAGCGCAGCGCGTACCGGCTGGGCCCGGCGTGGCCGTGCTCCCCGCCCTGCGGCAGCCAGCGGTCGATGCGGCCGCCGGCCATGATCGAGGCGTTGTCCTTGTATGCCACGACCGTGCCGTTCTCCGGGCCGCCGGCCACGGCCTCGGTGTGCCGGATCATGCCGAAGAGGCTCGCGGGCTGCACGTCGCCGTCGATGACGAAGTCGGCGTTGAAGATCTTGTGGCGGCAGTGCTCGGAGTTGGCCTGCGCGAACATCATCAGCTCGACGTCGGTGGGGTTGCGGCCCAGGCCGGTGAACGCCTCGACGAGGTAATCGATCTCGTCGGGTGAGAGGGCCAGGCCGTACGCGGTGTCGGCCTCGAGAAGCGCCTCGCGGCCGCGGGCCAGCACGTTGACGTGCTCCATCGGCTCGGCCTCGCGCTCGGCGAAGAGGGCGGCGGCGGCCTCGCGGGTGGGCAGCACCGTCTGGGTCATCCGGTCGTGCAGGATCGCGGCGCAGGCCGCCCACTGCTCGTCGGTGAGTTCACTTGCGGTCAAACGGTATTCGGTGACTCGCTCGACGCGGTGGATGTCGATGCCGCAGTTGTGCACGATGTCGGTGGCCTTGCTGGCCCACGGGCTGATCGTGCCGAGCCGGGGGGCGACGACGACGAGCGCGTCCGCCTCCCCTCCTTCGTACGGTTCGCCGTAGGTGAGGATGCGGGTCAACGCCGCCGCGACCTCCTCCGACAGCGGCTGCTGCGAGGCGACCCAGTGCACGTAGCGCGCCTGCACCGCGCTGACCTGCGGCGCGGCCTGCTGGAGGCGGCGCAGCAACGCGGCGGCGCGAAAGTCGGAGAGGGCGTTGCCGCCAGGGACGACGGTCGAGGTGAACTCGTGCGCTGACATGGCGTGGTGTCTCCTGGGGAGCGGCCGGAATCGCGTCTCAGGCTACGCGACCGCAGTCAGCCGTTGAGCCCCGCCGGATCGCGAGCGCGAGCCGGGGCGCCCGGCGTCGCCCGGCGTCGGGTCAGCCGTCACCAGCTGAGATCGAAGGCGTGCGACACGGCGGCTGCCAACGCCGGCTTCTGCCAGTTACGCAGCTCGCCAATCTGCTCGCCGAGCGCCGACGTCGGGAGAGTGTGGACCTCGTCCACCCGTTCGCGGGGCCCAGTACAGCGAGTCGATGGGGCGGTTGGCGGCTCAGGCACCGCGCGCGGGCTCGTAGTCCATTCCCCGCAGCGGCGCGATGAGGCGCAGGTCCCGAGTGGGCACCGAGCCGCGCCAGCGGGTGATCGCGACGCGGGAGCCGGAGATGTGGCTGAGGTCGTAGACGGTGCCGCGGCCGGTGTCGTCGTCGACGCCGAGGAGCACCGTCCGGTCGCCGCACGAGGTGGCGACGAGCCTCTCGAACGCCTGCCAGGTGCGGTCGCGCAACCGGGTCGTTCGGGTGGTCATGGTCTTGGTGCGAGGCACGGTGATCGTGATGAGGTGCCCGGTCGAGGTGTTGGCCAGCAGCACGTCGCGCTTCACGCCGCTGGCGACGAGGGTGAGGCCTTTCACCGCGCCGAATCCGGAGACTGACCCCGCCGGGCGCACTCGCATCTCCAGGGCCGTCGGCGTGGGGACGAACTCCACGCGGTAGCGCACGAGGGCGCCGCCACGCAGCCGCGGCGCCAGGCCGTAGACGTACCAGCCCTTCGTGACCGGGTCGTACAGCGGGGAGTCGACGAGTTGGGTGATCGCGCCCCACCCTGTGCCGTGCGGCTCGGTGCTGATCGACGGCGAGGTGCCGCCGCGCGTGATCTGCCAGCGCATGGTGGTCAGGGCGTTGCCCCGCAGCGCGAGGCCGCTCCACTCGTCCAGGCCACCGTCGGGCGTTGTGCCGCCCGCGCCGTCGTCCCAGGTGAAGGTCAGCGGGCCCAACGCCCGGAGGGTGCGTGTGGGGTCGGCGCCTGGATAGCGCTTGGTCAGCGTCGCTCTGGCGGCACCGGATGGGCTGCGGGTCACGAGCAGTTCCGTCAGCGCACCGCCCGTGGTGACGCCGGCCGCGTTGACGACGCAGGGCTTCTGCACAGGCAGCCGGATGTCGGGGCCGCTCGCCGTGGAGGCGGTGGTGCCGAGTCGTCGATGTGTCGCCCGAGTCGTCAGTTCCCCCGTGCCGAGTCGTCCTTTTGGTGCCCCATCGGTCAGTTCGGGGTGACGACTCGACCCTCGAAGTGACGACTCGGGAAGAGCGGGCGCGAACTGCCCGGATAACGACACGCCAGCCGCGTGCGCCGGCGCCGCGTGCGCCGGCGCCGCGTGCGCCGGC
>NZ_BAHD01000020.1 GCF_000298215.1 Kineosphaera limosa NBRC 100340
CTCAGGCGCGCCTCAGGCACCTCGCCACGCCGACTCGTCGTAGGTCGTCAGGCGCGGCTCCGCGCGGGGGCGGCCTGTGGCAAGGTGGCGTCGGCTGCATCGCCCACCGGGAGGATCCCCCATGCGCTCGATCGTCGTCACCGAGTTCATCAGCCTCGACGGGGTCATCGACTCCCCCGGCGCCGGCGAGCACCCGCACGCCGGGTGGACGTTCAAGGGCATCGAGTTCGACCCGACCGCCTACGAGATCAAGGGCCGGGAGCAGGAGGAGGCGGGGGCGCTGCTGCTGGGGCGCGTCACCTACTTCGAGTTCGCGCCCGTGTGGCCCTCGATGGACGAGCAGTTCGCCCGCTACAACGGGCTGCCGAAGTACGTGGTGTCGACGACGATCGAGGAGCCCGACCTCAACCCGGAGTGGCCGCACACGCAGATCCTGCGCTCGCTCGATGAGGTGGCGGCGCTCAAAGAGACCGACGGCGGACCGATCCTCGTGCACGGGAGCGCCGAACTGGCCCAATCGTTGGCGTTCGCGGGGCTCGTCGACCGCTACCACCTGCTGACCTTCCCCGTGCTGCTCGGCCAGGGGCGACGCCTGTTCGCCGGCGACGACACGCCCCGGCAGCGCCTGCAGCTGGTCGAGCACGCGACCTTCGGCAACGGCATCCGTCTCGGTGTCTACGACGTCCGGCCCTAAGCCCGGAGTCGGTGGCGAGGGGTTCTCCGCCGCCGCACCGGAGTGGCTGCTCGGCGTGAATCCCACGCTGGACCGCTCCTGGCGCAACCCGCCCCCCGGGCCGGTCGGCGAGGCGGTCGACTGGTTCCGCACCTTCTCTCCGCCCGCCCGTCCGGAGCGCCGGTCCGCCGTGCTCGTGCTGTTCGGCCCGCGCGGCGCTCAGCTCCACCAGTCCGCGGCCGACCCCCCGACAGCCCCGGACCTCTCCGGCTACGACGTGTTGCTCACCGAACGGGCGCACACGCTGCGCTCGCACGCCGCGCAGGTGGTCTGCCCCGGCGGGCACATCGACCCCGGCGACGACGGACCCGTACACGCGGCGCTGCGGGAGGCCAGTGAGGAGGTCGGGCTGGACCCGGCCACGGTCGACGTCGTCGGCGAGCTGCCGTCGCTGTATCTGCATCCGAGCGGCACGGCGATCACGCCGGTGCTCGGCTGGTGGCGACAGCCACATCCGGTGTCGGCGGTCGACCGGGCCGAAGTAGCGCATGTGGTGCGGGCCGACCTGGGCCACCTGCTGGCGCCGGCCAACCGGTTCACGGTCGTGGCGCCGATGGGATTTCGCACGGCGGCCTTCGAGACCGACGGGCTGGTCGTGTGGGGCTTCACCGCCAACCTGCTCGCCAACGTCTTCGCTCTGGCCGGCATCGACCGGCCCTGGGACCAGGGCGCGACCCGCCCGCTGCCGGATCACCTCGCCGCCGCCTACTGGAATTTCTGAGCACACGCGCAGTCCGTTGGGTGAGCCGCCGGGGTGTGGCGCCGGTCGGTGCTCGATACTGGCCGGTCGTGACCACCGTGATCCTGGCGCTCTGCTCGGCGCTCGCCTACGGCTTCTCGGACTTCGCCGCGGGCATCACCGCGCGCCGGGTGTCGGTGTGGTCGGTGGCGATCTGCACGCAGGCGGCGTCGCTGCTCATCATCGCCGCGGCCCTGGTTCAGCCGGCGCTGCGGGGCGCACCCGACCTGAGCGACGTCGCCTGGGGCTTGCTGGCTGCGGTCGGCAACGCGATGGGCACCGCCTTCATCTACCGCGGGTTCGCGACGGGCCGGATGTCGGTGGTCGCGCCGATCTCGGCGGTCGGCGCGGCGGTGGTGCCGGTGGCGACCGGCGTGCTGCTCGGCGAGCGACCGAGCGTGCTCGTGTGGGCGGGCATCGTGGCGGCGCTGCCGGGCATCTGGTTCGTCTCGCGGGTCGCGGACACGAGCCGGGAGGGGACGATCACCCCGTCGGGCCACGCGGCGGCGGTCCGGGATGCCGTGATCGCCGGTTTCGGGTTCGGCGTGCTGTTCGTGGGGCTCGGGCAGATCCCGCGCGAGGCGGGCCTGCAGCCGGTGGTGCTGAGTCAGCTGATCGCGCTCGGACTGCTCATCGGGGCCGCGACGCTGGTGCGGGCCCGGTGGCGGCCCTCGCGGCGGGCCGTGGCGGGCGGCGCAGTCGCCGGAGTTCTCAGCGGGGCGGCGAACCTGACGTACCTGTGGGCAACCCATTCGGGCCCGATGACGGTCGCCGCGATCCTCACGACGCTGTATCCGGCGGTCACGATCCTGCTGGCCGCCGCGGTCCTCGGCGAACGCATCGACCGCGTGCAGGCGCTCGGGTTACTGCTGTGCGCCACGGCCGTCACGTTCGTCGCGGCTGGCTAGGGCTGCTACGTCGTAGGGTCGGCGGCGGTGAGCGCGTCGAGTTCTTCGCGGGCTTCGTCGCAGGCACTGTGGGCGTCGTCGAGGGCGACCGCGGCGGTGGCTTCGGTCGCACGGGCGGCGTCGGCTTCGGCGCCCGCGCGCTCGAGGAGCCGTTCGATCTCGCGCAGCCGCGCGGCCGTCCGCCGCGCCTCCTGTTCAGCCTGGGCGTGCTTGAGGCTCGCGGCGGTGAGCTCGCGTTCGGCGTCAGCGAGGCGGTCCTGCGCGCGCTGCACCACCCGACGGCGCGCCGCCCGCGCCCGCTGCGCCTCGTCCCGCTCGGCGGCGTCCGACGGGGCTGTGCTTTCCAACGATTCAGCGTCCGACGATCCGGTGTCCGACGCCGCGAGGCTTCCGGAGGCGGCGGGTCGGGAGTCCGCTGGCCGGGAGTCCGCGCGGCCGGTCGGCACGGGCGCTGCGGTGGCCTGGGTGAGGTCGACTTCACCGAGGCCGGCGTAGCTCAAGGCGCGGGTCAGATTGCCGGAGAGCACCGCCTCCTGGGCTCGAGCGTCGGCGATGGCGGCCACGAAAGAGGCGCGCACCTGGCCGATGACGGCAGGTGTCAACACGACCCCCTCGTCAGCAGCGACGTCGACGACGTGCGCTTCGAGTCGGTCGAGCATCGGCTCGCGGGACCGGCTGAGGCGGCGCATCTCTGCGCCGTCGAGCCTGGCCTGCGCGTCGCGCAGTTCGGCCGCGAGTTGGGCGAACTCGCCCAGCGCGTCGGCGGCGCCCCGAGCGACGACGTTGATCGCCCAGGCCGCCAGGCTCGGCTTTCGCAGCGCGGTGATCTGGGTGGCGAGCACACGATTGCCCGCGGACCGCGCCTGGGCCGCCAACTCCTTGCGGGTGGCGATGAAGTCGTCGAGCGCGCCGCCGTACAGGTCCTCGACCGCCGCGGACAACTCCATCCCGTCATCATCACATCGCCTCCCAGCACCACGCTGGACTCGCCTCCAAAGCCGCCGAACGAGGCCGCTCTCAGGCTTTGCGAATCACCGGGACCACTGGTTGCCCGGTCACCCGCGCGATCGCTGCGAAGTCGTTGTCGTCGGCCAAGATCGTGAGTCGCTCTCGCTCGGGCGATGAGAAGTCGGGTCGGGCTCACCGGCGGTACGCGGCACGATTGCCGATGAACTCTTCGAAGTCACCGCGGTCCGACATGGCGCCGAGTTGGTCTAGAGCTTGTAGCCGACGCAGCCGCTGGCTGACTTCCCGGAGGGCCGCGTTGACCGTGTCCTTCTTCGTGTGGGTGCCCAGCACTTCGGCCGCTGCAGCCAGCGCAGCGTCGTCGATCTCGATGGTCGTCCTCGTCATGCTCATGGCCACCTGCTCAGGGAGTCAGCGGATCGCCTCCAGGACCCGCGCTACGCCATCGTCGTCGTTGCCGGCGCACACGGCGTCGGCGAGGTCGCGGACTTCCTCGTGGCCGCTGCGCATCGCGAAGGAGCGGCCGGCCCAGGCGAGCATCGGGAGGTCGTTGGGCATGTCACCGAACGCCCACACTTGCGCGGCGTCGATGCTGCGTTCCCGGCACCAACGTTCTAAGGCGGTGGCTTTCGTGACACCCGGGGGGCCGATCTCGGCGAGGCCACCGGCGCCGGAGTAGGCGACGATCCCCCGGTCCGCGACGATCGTCGCGACGCTCTCGACGAACTCGACGTCGGGCACCTCCGGGCAGCGGGCCAACAACTTGCCGACGACGCCGCGCACCGACTCGATCGGGCCGCGGGCGGCCGGCGGATCGTCGTGGGCATGCAGGTCGACCATCGGCGAGCGATAGGCAGGGTCCAGGTGCATGCCCTCCGGTCGCTCCGCCGCGAACCCCACGCCGGGATAGGCCGCGCGCACATCCGCGACGATCCCGCTCAGCGACCCCGAAGGCAACCCCACCGCCTCCACGACTCGACGCGCCTCCACGTCGTACACGAACGCCCCGTTCGCGCAGATCGCAACACCGTGCCCGCCGACATGCTCGGCCAACGGATCGATCCAGCGCGGCGGCCGGGCCGTGACGAACACCGTCTCGATCCCCAGGTCCCACATCCGCTGCAGCGCCGACTGCGTCCGCGCACTCACCGCCCCGCGCGAATCGAGCAGCGTTCCATCCAGATCCGTCGCTACAACCCGCGGCCGCTCGACTGGCGTGGTGCGACCTCGCGAGAACATGACGCCCAGCCTAGAGAGCTTGCCGTCGCGGCGCGGGCGCGCGGGCGCTCCGAGGCCACCGAAACGTCTAGCCGAGTTGGGACTAGCACTTATTTTTCTAGTTGAACGCTTAATCTGTTGTATTCTTTGGTCATGAAGCGTCGTCACCCAGCAACCGATGACGCCCTGCAGCTCCTCGGCGTCCTCGTCGCCCAGGGGCGTCGGCGTCGCGCGTGGACCCAAGTGGAGCTAGCAGAGCGGGCGGGAGTGTCACCGCCCACCATCGCCAAGATCGAGAATGGCGACCCTGGCGTCGCCATCGGCACTGCCTTCGAGGCAGCCGTCCTGGTCGGCGTCGACCTGTTCGACGTCCCACCCGACTCCCTGAGCGAGCACGTGGAGAACCAACGCAACCGCCTCGCGCTGTTGCCGGCCCGCGTGCGCACGACCGTGGCGTTCGATGACGACTTCTGAGGCAACCGCCGCCGAAGACCGCCCCGTGCGCGCTTTCGCGTGGGCCTGGCTCCCCAACGCAACCGAGCCAGTGCTGACGGGCCGCATCGACGTCGTCGGTGATCGACACTTCTTCACGTACGCCCGCAGCTACCTGGCCAGAAGCGACGCCATCTCACTGTATGTGCCGGAACTTCCCCTCCAACGCGGGCCGCAGGGGCCAGCAAACGGTCTGGCGCTCGCCGGTTGCCTGAGGGACGCTGCCCCTGATGCCTGGGGGCAGCGGGTGATTCTTGCTGAGCATCACGGTCGCCTCACCCGCTCGAGCGACACCGGAGACCTGTCAATCCTCACCTATTTGCTCGAATCCGGGTCTAACCGCATCGGCGCCCTAGACTTCACGGACGCGGCCGACGACTACCAGCCACGCCACACCGATGCGTCACTCGATGAGTTGCAGAAGGCGGCGGGCCTCCTTGACTCCGGAGAGCCCTTGTCGCCCACCCTGGCTGCCGCGCTTGTGCGCGGGACCTCGATTGGCGGTGCGCGTCCCAAGGCACTCGTCACGCAAGCGGGCCAGCACTGGGTTGCCAAGTTCTCATCGACCACGGATCACTATCCAGTGGTGAAGTCTGAGGCACTCGCTTTGGCCCTTGCCCGGCGCGTTGGCGTGAACGTCCCAGCTGGCGAATTGAGTCGCTCACTCGGCCGCGACGTCCTACTGCTGCAGCGGTTCGATCGCACGCCGGCAGGTGGGCGCAGGCTTCTCGTGTCCGCCCTCACGATGCTCGGACTCGATGAGATGTTCGGACGCTACGCGACGTACGTCGACCTCGCGGATCTCGTTCGATCTCGCTTCACGCGCCCAGACCCCACGCTGCGGGAGCTGTTCTCCCGCATAGCGTTCAACATCTGCATCGGCAACACAGACGACCACGCTCGCAACCACGCTGCATTCTGGGACGGGCAGGCACTCACGCTGACTCCCGCCTACGACCTGTGCCCCCAGCCTCGCAGCGGCTCCGAAGCGGCCCAAGCAATGGCTTACTCCCCGGCCGGCGAGCGCGCAAGCCGCCTTGGTCAACTTGTCTCGGCAGCCCACGTTTATCACCTTGACGAAGGGTCGGCTCAAGACATCGTCAACAGTCAGGTGGAAGGCATCCGCATGAGCTGGAACGAAGCGGCCGAAGCAGCGCACCTGACGCAGGTGGAACGCGACCTTCTCTGGGGCCGCCAGATCCTCAACTCGTTCATTTTCAGCTGAGGACGGCCAGCCTAGAGACTGCCGCGCACAGACGAAGGGGCCGCACCGAATCAACTCGGTGCGGCCCTTTCGCATTGAGCGGGTGGGTCAGCCCTTCGCGGCGGCGGCCTCGTCGCGGTCCCGGGCGCGCTTGAGGGCCCGCTTGCGGTCCTCTTCGCTCTCCTGTGCGATCTGCTGGGCCTTCTCCTCGTTGCGCGTGTAGTTCTTGCCGCTCTCGGGGTCGAACACGTGCATGAGGGCCGGGTCGAAGTACAGGGTCGCCTCGTCGCCTTCGCGGATGCGCGAGCGACCGTCGAGGTTGACGACCATCTGCGGGCGCATGCCCTCACCGTCGAGTTCGCGGTCGAGCTCGTCGAGCTTGGCCTGCACCTCGGACTCCGCGCTGTACGGGATGTAGGCGTACTGCTCGTTGCCCAGCCACTCCGTCTGGTCGACGTCGGCGGTGAACTCCACCGCGTGGTCGCTGCGGTTGTCGCCCAGGCGGCCGTCCTTGATGTACTCCGGGCGGATGCCGACCACGACCAGCTCCTTGCCCTTGAGCTGCTCCTGCAGCTCCGGGCCGATCGGCACGTCGACGAACGGCAGCCCCAGGGCCCCGTCCTTGACCCGCGCCGGCAGGAAGTTCATCGGCGGCGAACCGATGAAGCCCGCGACGAACAGGTTGACGGGCTGTTCGTACAGCTCGCGCGGTGACGCGACCTGCTGCAACACGCCCTTCTTCAGCACGGCCACGCGGTCACCGAGGGTCATCGCCTCGGTCTGGTCGTGGGTGACGTAGATCGTCGTGATGCCCATGCGGCGCTGCATCCGCGCGATCTCCGTCCGCATCTGCCCGCGCAGCTTGGCGTCGAGGTTCGACAGCGGCTCATCGAAGAGGAACGCGTCGGCGCTACGCACGATCGCGCGCCCCATGGCGACCCGCTGGCGCTGACCACCGGAGAGGTTGCCCGGCTTGCGCTCCAGGTGCTCGTCGAGCTCCAGCATCGAGGAGGCGTTACGCACCTTCGAGCGAATCTCGTCGTCGCTGTACTTGCCCTTGTCCAACCGGAGCGGGAAGGCGATGTTCTCGAAGACGGTCAGGTGCGGGTACAGCGCGTAGTTCTGAAACACCATCGCGAGGTTGCGGTCGCGCGGTGCCTTCTCGTTGACGCGTTTGCCGCCGATGAGCATGTCGCCGGAGGTGATGTCCTCCAGGCCGACGACCATGCGCAGCAGCGTCGACTTTCCGCAGCCCGAGGGGCCCACGAGGATCATGAACTCCCCGTCCGCGATGTCGAGGGAGACGTCGTTGACGGCGGGGAAGCCGTCGCCGTACTTCTTGACGATGTTCTTGAGTTCGATCTGTGACATGAGTGGCGAAACTCCTTGATTGCTCGCGGTCGAAAGGGCCTCAGCCCTTGACCGCGCCCGAGGTCAGGCCGGACACGATGCGCTGCTGGAAGAGCAGCACCAGGATGACGACGGGAATCGTCACGATGACGGCGGCCGCCGAGATGGCCCCGAACGGCTGCTCGAACTGCGAGGCGCCGGTGAAGAACGCCAGAGCAGCAGGCACGGTCCGCGCGTTCTCACTGGTCAGCGAGATCGCGAAGACAAAGTCGTTCCACGCGGTGAAGAAGACGATGATCGCCGTGGTGAACACACCCGGAGAGGCCAGCGGCACGATGACCTTGATGAAGGCCTGCCAGCTGGTGGCCCCGTCGACCTGGGCCGCCTGCTCCATCTCCCACGGGATCTGCTGGAAGAAGGCCGAGAGCACCCAGATCGCCAGCGGCAGCGTCAGCGCGAGGTAAGGAATGACCAGACCGACGCGGGTGTCGAACAGCCCGATCCTGCTCCACACGTCGAACAGCGGAGTGACCAGCGAGATCACCGGGAAGAACGACACCGCCAGGGCGGTCGTGAGGATGACCCGCTTGCCGGGAAACTCCAGCCGCGCGATCGCATAGGCACAGAACATCGCCAGGACCACCGAGATGACGGTGGCGCTCAGGCAGACGATCATCGAGTTGATGAGCGCGGGGATGAACAGTTCGCTGGCCCCGCCGGTGAGGATCAACTGGTAGTTGTCCCAGGTGAACTCCGAGGGCTTCGGCCAGAAGTTGCCGAGAATGTTGAGGTCGGGGTTCGACTGGGCTGCCGTGGACTTCACCGAGAGGGAGAAGATCCACAGGATCGGGATGATCGTCACGAAGATGACGACCAGTGAGCCGACGCCAAGCCACGTGGTCATGCGCTTGTCGGAATTCATCACTCAGCCCCTTCCGCCGGCGAGGTCGACCTTGAACCCGCGGACGAAGGCCGCCGCTATGAGCAGGACGAAGATGAACAAGAGCACGGAGATCGTGGATCCCATGCCTATCTCCACCCGGTTGATCGTCTGGTTGTACGCCAATATCGATAGCGAACTTGTGTTGTTCGATCCGGCGGTCATGATGAAGATGTTGTCGAAGATACGGAAGGCGTCGAGCGAACGGAACAGCAGGGCCACCATGATCGAGGCCTTCATGTTCGGCAGCACGACCTTGTACAGCCGCTGCCACGCGGTGGCGCCGTCGACCTTGGCCGCCTCCTCCATCGCGCCGTCGATCTGCGCCAGACCGGCCAGCAGCAACAGCGACATGAACGGCGTGGTCTTCCAGATCTCCGACAGGCAGATGATCGCCATGGCGCTCCACCACTGGCCGAACCAGTCGAAGTCGGTGGCCCAGGCGCCGAACGTGATGGCGTTCAGCCAGTGGTTCACGAAGTTCGTGCTGACCTGGAAGGCGTAGAACCAGGCGAAGGCCGAGACGACCGTGATGATCGAGTACGGAATGAGCACGATCGTGCGCAGCGCCTTGCGCGGCCACACCACGCGGTGCATGAGCAGCGCCAGCGCGAAACCGATGACGAGCTCCACACCGACGGTCACGACCGTGATGAAGATCGTGTTGAGGGTGGCGAGCCAGAACTGCCAGTCCGAGAGCACCGTCATGTAGTTCTGCAGGAAGACGAAGCTACGCGCCTGCGGATCGGTGAGCCGGTAGTTGAAGAACGAGAACCAGACGGCCTGAGCGATCGGATAAGCGGTGACGAGCACCATGATCGCGAAGGCCGGCCCAGCGAGCTTCCAACCCAGGGACCGCTCGCCGCGCGCGCGCTCCGAGATGACCTGCTTCTGCTTGGCGTGTTTGGCAGTGGTGGTCACAGCAGCGACTCTCCCTTCAGCACCCGTTCGATGAGGCCCTGGGCCTCAGCTGGAGTGTTCTCGTTGACCTCATTGGGCGGGCTGAAGGACCGCTGCAGCGCGCCGGAGATGTCGCCGTAGAACTGCGAGACGGGGCGCGGGGCGCCCGAGTCCAGCGACTCCCGGATCAGGTCGGCCATCGGGAAGACCTCGCGGATCTCCGGGTCGTCGTAGACGGCCTTGCGAGCGGCCGGGTTACCGGTGCCGAGCATGTACTTCTTCTGGTTCTCCTGGCTGGTGACGCACTGGATCGCCTGCCAGGCCAACTCCTGCTTCTGGCTGGCGGCGGCCACACCGAGCTCGATGCCACCGAGCGGAGGCTTGGACTCCTGCCCCTGCACGGTCTGCGGGTAGCGGGCCCAGGCCACGTCGTCCTTCAGCTGCGGCGCGCGGTCGTCGAGCGCCGCCCACACGTACGGCCAGTTGAGCAAGAAGCCGCTGCTGTTGCCGAGGAACAGGTCGAGCGCCGCGGTCTCGTCGGAGCCACCCATCGCGGGCCCACCGACTCCGGTGCTCGACACCTCCGCGATGACCCGCGCGGCCTCGCGCCCGGCGTCGGAGTCAAGACCCCACTCGATCTTGTCGACGTCCTGCTCACCCATGTTGTTGATGATGTGGCCGCCGGCGCCCTCGACGAGCGCGTTGATCCACACCGCGTAGCCCTCGTACCGGCGGGCCTGCACGCCGACCGTCTTGTTCTGCGCCTTCGCGGCCTCGATGATCTGGTCCCAGGTCACCGGCTGGCTCATGTCGAGGCCCGCCGCCTCCGCGACCGATTTGCGGTACCAGAGCACCTGCGTGTTGGCCCACATCGGCGCCGCGTACATCGACCCGGCCCACTGCGCCGAGTCGATGATCGGCTGAACCGCGTCTTCCGTCAGCGCCGCCTGCTTGTCCTGCGGCACGCCCGCCAGGAAGCCGGCCTGCGCGAACTCGGCCACGAAGACCGGGTCCAGGCTCATCATGTCGACGCCTCGATCGCCGGCCGCCAGCCGCCGCAGCAACTGTTGACGCTGGTCGCTGGCGCTGTTGGGCAGCACCTGGGTGCGGATCGAGTAGGCGCCGTTGGAGGCATCGGTGCACACCTTGGCCAGGTGCGCCTGTCCGCTGGCATTCGGATCGTTGCCGCCCGAGTCGGGGTTGATGTACCAGTTCAACTGGTTGCCGGCACCAGTGTCCGACCCGCCACAGGCGGACAGCCCCACGGCCGCCGTCATGGCCAGGGCGCACATCCCCACGATCGCGCGCGCTCTCTTTCGTCTGGGCACCACGACTCCTTCGTCTCGACACCCCGGGCGGGCGCACCTGGACAGTCAAGCGCTTCAACATCCGACCCGGTGGAGGTGTTGGCCATCTTTGCCCAATAACACCTGTCAAGTGACCTTAGGTGGTGCGGGAGTCTCTGGATCGTGACCGACCCTTGATCCGAACGTGCGGGCGGAAGTTTAGGCGCG
Source organism: Kineosphaera limosa NBRC 100340 (assembly GCF_000298215.1). Classification (GTDB taxonomy): domain Bacteria; phylum Actinomycetota; class Actinomycetes; order Actinomycetales; family Dermatophilaceae; genus Kineosphaera; species Kineosphaera limosa. The sequence continues at coordinate 10,965 of NZ_BAHD01000020.1, forward strand.
GCGACCTGCTCCGGTCGGGACCTTGGGCCCGGAGCCACATGACGAGTCATGTATCCCACCGGGTTCCACGAGACTTGAACAGGCGACCTGGACGGCCGTACCTTCTAGTTGTGCCGCCGACCACACCGGGGATGGGGTCAACGGCACGAAGGGGGAACTAGGGAAACCAGGGGAGCCTCGTACGACGCTGGGGGCGTCGCAGGAGGAACTGGCCGCAGTTCGTGGGGACGAGCGAAGGCCGACATGTTGGGGCCGCCGCAGTCGTGGGGACGACGAGCAGGCGACGAGACGAGGAGACAGGGATGTCTCCGAGACCAGCGGGGTCCGCCGATCACGGCGGACCCCGCTTTCGTGTCGGCCGACCCCGATCGGGAGCGTCGCCGGTAGCGTCACGGGGGTGGATCTGTTGGTGCACCTGCGAGATTCGGAATGTCGCGATGTGGCGGCGGTGGGTGGCAAGGCCGTCAACCTGCACGCCCTGCTGGCCGCGGGGTTGCCCGTGCCGGAGGGGTTCGTCGTCTCGACCCGGGCCTACCGGGAGGCAACGGCCTGCCTGCAGGAGGCGCTGGAGCCGCTGTTCGAGCGGCTGCGCGACCCGCAGCTGACCGCCGCCGAACTGCCCGACGTTGCGGCCCGCATCCGGGAGTTCGTCAGTCTCATCGACCTGCCCACCGCCCTGCGTCGGGCTCTGAGCAGCGCCTACACCCACCTGGGGCGCGCCGAACCGGTCGCGGTCCGCTCGTCGGCGACGGCCGAAGACCTGCGCGACGCCAGCTTCGCCGGGCAGCAGGACACCTACCTCAACGTCATCGGGGGCGACGCGGTCGCGGCGGCCGTGCACGCCTGCTGGGCCAGCCTGTGGACCACCCGCGCGGTGGCCTACCGACGCGAACGCGGCATCGACCCGGCCGACGTGGCCCTGGCGGTGGTCGTGCAGCGCATGGTCGAGGCGGCCAGTGCGGGGGTGATGTTCACCGCGGACCCAGTCACCGGGTGTCGCACCCACACGGTCATCGACGCGAACGCCGGCCTCGGGGAGTCGGTGGTCTCCGGCGAGGTCAATCCCGACCGGTATGTCGTCGAGACGGCCACCGGGGCGGTGTTGGAGCAGCGCATCGGCGACCGTGGCGTCGCGGTGCGAGCGCGCGCGGGCGGTGGGGTGCTGCGGGAGGCGACCAGCGGATCGACTCCCCTGCTGACGCCCGCCGAACTCGGTCAACTGGCGGCGCTGGGGCACCGCGCGCAGGAGCTGTTCGGCGCCCCGCAAGACACGGAGTGGGCGATCGACGGCGGCGGCACGCCGTGGCTGACGCAGGCCCGGCCGGTGACGACCCTGTATCCGCTGGTCCACCGGGCCCAGCCGGCACCCAACGCCGGTCAGCGGCGGCTGTTCTTGTGCGCCTCCCTGGCGCAGGGGCTGACCCGGCCCATCACGCCGTTGGGGCGCTCGGCGTTCAAGCTCATCACCGGAGGCGGAGCGCGCATCGTCGGCTTCGACGTGCCGGACGTGCGTCGGGGCGGTCCGGCGTACGCCGAGGGCGGGCAGCGCATCTTCGGCGACATCACGGCGCCCATGCGCAACCCCGTCGGACGCCACATCGCCCTCTTCGCCATGCGGTACATGGAGACGCGCTCGGCGATCGCGCTGGGCCGCCTGCACGACGAGCCGGACTTCCGCCCGCCCAGCGGTCGGGTCGCCGCGGTCGTCGGCGGCGCGCGGGCGGCGCTGCGGATCGGCCGGATGTTCGTGGCCTCCCGGCTGCCGATCCATGCGGCGATCTCGCTCGTCGATCCGGCGCAGGCGGTAGCGCGCACGACTCAGGCCATCGCCGACCTACGGGCGCTGCCGCAACTGCCGCCGAGCCCCACCGCGCTGATGCGTCTGGATGCCGTGGAGCAGCTGCTCGCGACGCGCGCACCGGTGACGATGCCGGGCCTGGCGGGCTACGCCATACCGGGCTTCGCGGTGCTGGCCGCGGCCCGGGCGCTGGCCGTCGACCTGCGCCCGGGCGACCTCGAGACGGTGCTGCGCGGACTGCCGCACAACGTGACGACGCAGATGGACCTGGAGCTGTGGGCCCTCTCCGGGCGGTTGCGGGCCGGCGAGGTGGAGCCGTCGACCCCGGACCTGGCAGGGTTTCTGGACCGCTGGGGCGATCGGGCCGTCGCCGAGATCGACCTGGGCATGCCTCGCTGGCGCGAGGAGCCCGACCACCTCCTCGGCGTGCTGCGCAACTACGCGCGTCTCGGCCCGGCGCAGGCCGCCCAGACCGCCGTGGATCCGGCGGCGCAATTCGAGGCCGCAGCGGTGTCGGCGCAGCAGGCGGTCGAGGACCTGCTGGCGCGAGTGCCGAACCCGGCGCGGCGGGCCGCCCTGGGGTTCGCACTCGACCGCGCCCGCCGGCTCATCGGGCTGCGGGAGTCCCCGAAACTCGGGCTCATCACGCTGCTGGCCCGCGCCCGCGAGCAAACGTTGCTCATCGGGGCGGAGTTGGCCGCCGACGGCCTGTTGGACGCGCCGCAGGATGTGGCCTTTCTCGACGTCATCGAGTTGCGTCAGGCCATCGAGGGGGCCGATCTGCGCGCCCGGGTGGCCGCCGTCCGCGCCGACTACGACGCCGAGTTGCGCCGCCGTCACATTCCCCGGCTGCTGCTCTCCGACGGCACCGAGCTGGAGGCTCTGGCCGGGCCCGCCGCCGAGACGGACAAGAACACGCTGACCGGCACCCCCGCCTCCAGCGGCGTCGTCACGGCCACGGCCCGGGTCGTCACCGATCCGGTCGGCGCCCACCTGGAGCCCGGAGAGATTCTCGTCGCCCCCTCGACCGACCCGGGGTGGACCCCGTTGTTCCTCACCGCCGGGGGCCTGGTCATGGAGATGGGCGGCTCGAACAGCCACGGCGCCGTCGTCGCGCGTGAATACGGCATCCCAGCGGTCGTCGGCGTGCCGCACGCCTGCACCCGGCTGCACACCGGTGATCGCCTGCGGGTCGACGGCGCGGCCGGCACCATCCGCATCGAGCCCGCCGACTCGGTGCCGGAGAACTCGGTGTCCGAGAACTCGGCGCCCAAGAACTCAGTGCCGCCGGTGGTGCCCGGTCAGTAGTCGAAACACCCAGGTGGCGGGGACCCGCTGACCGGTGGCCAGGTACTCGACCGCCGAATCGGAGTACAGCGATCCGGTGAGCGCGTCGAGGCCGACATCGCGGCCGCAGAGAAACAGCCGGTCACCGGCCTGCAGCGGCTCGTCAGGGTCGGGCGCGTACATGGCGTGCTCGTCGCGGATGATGCCCAGCGGCGCGACCGGCAGGCGTTGCGCGCGGTCGTCGGGGTCGGCCAGCAGTTGCGACAGGGTGAGTTCGCCGGTGCGCAACCAGCGGGCCACCGCCGGAGCCTGCCGAGTGTCGAGGGTGAGCAGCGTCGTCGAAGGGGTCGCCGACCCGACCCGGCTGCGCAGGGCCGTGAAGACCTCCTTGGCCCACTCCTGCGGTTGCTCGATGGCGGCCTCGAGAAACTCCCACAGGTGTGGGTCGACGATCCGGGCCATCATCTCCTTGGCGACGAGCTGGGTGGGGATGAACACCGAATCCGGGTCGAAGGCGGCCAGCAGGGCCTCGTTGCGGATGGTGCTCTGCCGCACGCAGATGAACAGGTCGCTGTTGTCGTGCCGCGCGTGCGCCGCCACGGCCAGGTTCGTCGCGTCGCGCACCGCCCCGGCCACGAAGCCTACGGCCCCCTGCACGTCGGGATGCCCGTCTGCGGGGTCCACGACCGTGACCTGCATGCCCGCCCGGCGCAGGTCGTGGGCGACCTCCTGGCCGAATCGGTCGTCGGCGACCACGACCCAGCGCCCACACCCCAAACCCTCGCGGCGCGGCGGCATGGGGGTGCCCGGCTCGTTCATCAGCCAGCTGACCAGTTGATGGGTCACCGGTTTGAGCAGGGCGAGGGTGAGGTAGGCCCCGTAGCGGTCGTACGGGTTGATGACCGCGCCCGGGTCGAAGTCGAGCATCCGTTCGGCCACCGCCCGGTCCGAGCAGCGGGCGATGACCGGCACCTCGGGGCGCAGCAGATTGACGGCCATCACCACGGCGAGATTCGTCTCGTCGTCGTCGGTCACGGCGATCACCCCACGGCAGTGCCGCTGCGACAGCCCCGCCATGCCGAGCACCGCGGGATTGGCCGCCGACCCGTCCAGGCCCGGAGTGTCGACGGTCAGGGCGTCGGTGACCAGCGCAGAGATGCGCCGCGGGTCGCTGTCGACCACCACGAAGCGGCGGTGCAGGGCGTCGAGCGCCAGCCCGATCCGCCGCCCGGCCTGACCGTAGCCCGCGAGGATGACGAACGGCTCGTCCAGGCGCCGGACCCGGCGGCGGAACTGCTGATTGTGCAGCGCCTCCCGAAACGCCGGCTCCTGCACGAGCGAGAGCAGCACACCGATCGCATAGGCCCAGCCGAGCACCGAGGCGTAGATCGCGACCGTGACCCACATGCGCTGCAGGCTCGTGAACGGATACGGCAGCTCACCGAAACCGATCGTCGTCGCCGTATATGAAATGACGTAGAAAGCGTCGAAGAGGGTGAGTTGGTGCGGATTGCCCGCGGCGTCGCGCCCGGGAATGAGACTCAGCCCGAGAACCGAGACCGAGAACGTCGTAATGAGGACGATGAGCGGGCCGCGCATCCGGCGCAGCACGAGGAAGATCGCGTCGGTCGTCGGAATGTCCGTCGGGGTGTCCACCCGCACGCGCCGCAATTTGGAGGCGCCCTGCGCGGGCCGGCGCACCAGCAGCATGAGGAGCGGATTCACCATGCCGAGCACCCCCTTCCCGCCGTGGGGCGGAATTACTGGCGACGGAAGGAGACCGTCTCGATGACGAGTAGTACGACAGAGACGATGTTGGCGAACAGCGCACCACCGGAGAGGGAGACGACCCCGGCCATGGCCTGCGGCGTCACCCCGGCCGGCGAGACCTGCTCGGCGTAGATCCACACGACCGCGGCGGCGATGAGCTGAATGTCGGCGACCAGGCTGGTGGCCAGGTGCACGGCGCCGATCTGGGTGCGGTCGCCGAACTTCAGGACGGTCGCGATGAGGCTGACGACGGTGGCCGCGAACAGTTCGTAAATGTTGTGTACGACGACATCGGAGATATCGCCGATGAAGAATCCGAAGTTCAACGTCGCCGCCAGCAGCACGAAGAACCCGAAGACCACCTTTTCGAGGTTCACCGAGCCAGGATGCCACGCCCCCACGGACTGGGTGCCCATTCCGCGATCCCAGGAGCGCGGTCTAGCCTGCACGGGTGAGCGACGCCCCCACCATCGCAACTGTCGGTCAACTGCGGGCCGCGGGCCACGAGGCCAAGGGTCTACGCGCAGAGATCCGCGACAATCTGCTCGCCGCCGTGGCTGCCGGCGCTGATCCGTGGCCCGGGTTGCACGGCTTCGACGACACCGTGCTGCCGCAGCTCGAACGCGCCCTCATCGCCGGGCACGACGTCGTGCTGCTCGGCGAGCGCGGGCAGGGCAAGACGCGGCTGCTGCGCACCCTCGTCGGCCTGCTCGACGAGTGGACCCCGGTCATCGCCGGCTCCGAACTGGGCGAGCACCCCTACGAGCCCATCACCGCCGCCTCCCGTCGGCTCGCCGACGAGTTGGGCGACGACCTGCCGATCAGTTGGCGGCATCGAGACGATCGGTACGCCGAGAAGCTGGCCACGCCCGACACCTCCGTGGCCGACCTCGTCGGCGACGTCGACCCCATCAAGGTCGCGCAGGGCCGTTCGCTGGGCGACCCCGAGACCATTCACTACGGGCTGATCCCCCGCGCCCATCGCGGCATCGTCGCGATCAACGAGCTGCCCGACCTGGCCGAACGCATCCAGGTGTCGATGCTCAACGTCATGGAGGAGCGCGACATCCAGATCCGCGGCTACGTGCTGCGGCTGCCGCTGGACGTGCTCGTCGTCGCCAGCGCCAACCCCGAGGACTACACCAACCGCGGCCGCATCATCACGCCGCTCAAAGACCGGTTCGGCGCGCAGATCCGCACCCACTACCCCACCGACCTGGCCGACGAGGTGGCGGTCATCGAGCAGGAGGCGAATCTGGTCGCGCAGGTGCCGCAGCCGCTCGTGCAGGTGCTGGCCCGGCTGACTCGGGCGCTGCGCGAGTCCCCGTCGATCGACCAGCGCTCCGGCGTCTCGGCCCGCTTCGCGATTGCCGGGGCGGAGACGGTCGCGGCGGCCGCTGCGCATCGCGCCGCCCGCCAGGGCGAACCGCAGGCGGTGGCGCGCGTCGTCGACCTCGAGGCGGCCGTGGCTGTGCTGCGCGGCAAGCTGGAGTTCGAGTCCGGCGAGGAGGGCCGCGAGGCGGAGGTGCTCGGTTACCTGCTGCGCACCGCGACCGCCGCGACTGTCCGCGAGGTGCTGGGCGGGGTCGACCTGGCGGCGATCGTCACGGCGATCGAGGACGGCGCCCTCATCTCCACCGGCGAGCAGGTGAGCGCCCGCGAGTTTCTCGACGGGCTGCCGCGGATCGCCCGGCCCACCTACGTGGAGATCTGGGACCGGCTCGAGGCGACCGACGACGGGCATCGCGCGAGCGCCGTCGAACTGGCGCTGGAGGGGCTGTACCTGGCCCGGCGCATCAGCAAGGGCACCGACGGCGCGCAGACGGTCTACGGATGACGCCGGTGCGCCGGCGCCCCAGGAGGTGAGGGGACGATGAGTCGGTCAGGCACGCGGTACGAGCGGTACGTCGAGGGGCCGGACCCGCTGGCGCCGCCGGTCGATCTCAGTGAGGCGCTCACCGCCATCAGCGAGGACGTCATGGCCGGCACCTCCCCGCAGCGCGCCTTGCAGGAGTACCTGCGGCGCGGGTCGCAGGAGCGGCCGGGGCTCGACGACCTGGCCCGGCGGGTGGCTGCCAAGCGGCGCGAACTGCTGGGTCAGCACCGGCTCGACGGCACGCTGCAGGAGGCGCGTGAGCTGCTCGACCGGGCGGTCCTGGCCGAACGCAAGCAACTGGCCCGCGATCTGGACGATCACGCCCGGTTCGCCGAGATGCGGCTGGACAACCTGCCGCCCTCGACCGCCGGCGCGGTCCGCGACCTCGCCGAGTATCCGTGGCGCTCCAGCGAGGCGCGGGAGCTGTACGACCAGATCAAGGATCTGCTCGGTCGGGAGGTGCTCGACCAGCGCTTCCGCGGGATGAAGGAGGCCCTGCAGGGTGCGGGCGAGCAGGACCGGCGTGCCGTGCAGGAGATGGTCGACGACCTCAACGCGTTGCTGGCCAAGCGCCAACGCGGTGAGGACACCCCCGAGGACTTCGCGAAGTTCATGAGCGAGCACGGTGACTTCTTTCCCGAGAACCCCGGCAACATCGACGAACTCATCGACTCCCTGGCCCAGCGCGCGGCGGCGGCCGCACGACTGCGCAACTCGCTGTCACCCCAGCAGCGGGCGGAGTTGGACGCACTGGCGCAAGCGGCGTTCGGGTCGCCGCAGCTCATGGAGTCGCTCGCGCAGATGGACGCCAACCTGCGGGCCCTGCGACCGGACCTGCAGTGGAGCCGCGGGGAGCACTTCAGCGGCGATCAGCCGATGGGCCTGGGCGACGGCACGGGCGCCCTGCAGGACATCGCCGACCTCGAGGCCCTCGCCGAACAGCTCGCTCAACAGCACCCTGGGGCCGAGCTCGGCGACATCGACCTCGACGCCCTGCGGCGGCAACTCGGTGAGGGCGCGGCCACCGACCTGCGATCGCTGGCCGAATTGGAGAAGGCGCTGCGGGAGGCGGGCCTGCTGACCAAGGCGCCGGACGGGTCGCTGCGACTCTCGCCCAAGGCGATGCGCCGACTCGGCAAAACCCTGCTGCAGGACGCCACGGACCGGCTCTCGACGCGGGCGGGCGCCCGAGACGCCCGCCGCGCCGGGCCCGCGGGCGACTTCTCCGGGGCGAGCCGAGGGTGGCAGTACGGCGACACCGAGCCGTGGGACGTGACGCGCACAGTCACCAACGCCGTGCTGCGGGAGGCCAGCGAGGGAGCCGACCCGGCCACTGCGGGCGGGGTACGCCTGCAGCTGCGCGACGTCGAGGTGACGCAGACGGAGGCGCGCACCCGGGCGGCCGTCGCGCTGCTCGTCGACACGTCGTTCTCGATGGTCATGGAGGGGCGTTGGGTGCCGATGAAGCGCACGGCCGTGGCGCTGCATCACCTCGTCTCGACGCGCTTTCGCGGCGACCACCTGCAGCTCATCGGCTTCGGTCGGCACGCCCGGACGATGCCGGTCGAGGAGCTCATCGGCCTGGACGGCGTGTGGGAGCAGGGCACGAACCTGCACCACGGGCTGCTGCTGGCCGCTCGGCATTTTCGGCGGCATCCGCAGGCGCAGCCGGTGCTGCTCGTCGTCACCGACGGGGAGCCGACCGCGCATCTGCAGCCCGATGGCCAGGCGGTCTTCGACTATCCGCCCTCGGACCACACCCTGGCCCTGACGGTGCGCGAGCTCGACGCGGTCGCGCGGATGGGGGCGCGGGTGACGTTCTTCCGGCTCGGCAGCGACCCGGGGTTGGCGCGGTTCGTCGACGCGATGGCCCGCCGCGTCGACGGGCGAGTCGTGGCCCCCGAGCTCGACGATTTGGGGGCCGCCGTCGTAGGTAGCTATCTGCGCGGCCGCTGGGGCGAGCCACCGTTGGTCTAGGCAAGGTCGCAGGCCTCGACGGTCCGACTGCCGTAGGCGACGGTGAACTGGTCTAGGCGACGGTGAACAGGTCGTTGCCGGCGCTGATCTGCCCCTCGGCGACGACCACCGGGGCGCCGAACTTCTTGGCGTTGGTGACCACGACGGGCGTCGTGAGGGGGTGGCCGGCCGACGCGATGACGGCGGGGTCGAAGGTGATCAGCGGCGTGCCGACCTGCACTTCCTGCCCCCGGGTCACGTGCGCCTCGAAGCCGGCGCCCTTGAGCTGCACCGTATCCATGCCGACGTGCACAAGCACCTCCACGCCGGTCGGCGACATGATCGCCACCGCGTGCTTGGTGGCGAACAGCAGCACCACCGTGCCGGCGAGGGGGCTGACGATCGTCGTGGACGTGGGCGCGATGGCGATGCCCGGACCGATCATGCCTCGGGCGAAGGCGGGGTCTTCGACCTGCGCCAGGTCGACGATGGTGCCGTCCAGCGGGGCCCGCACGAGGGTCGTCGCACCGGGGCCGCTCGCCAGGGGGCCCGCGTCGGAGGCGTCGAGGTCGTCCGGCGCCTTGGTGACGGGCTCTTCGGCAGGGCTCACCTGCTCCTGCCGTTGCTGCTTTCGGGGGCCGAAACGACCCACGCGTTGGAAGGTGGCGAGCAGTTCGTCTTTCACGGCGGCCTCTCTCCCGACTGATCCAACTACGATCCCATAGCGACCTTGTCCATCTCCCCGAAAGGGCCGCCGCTCCCTGATGAGTCGCCGTTCTTCTCCCTTCGCTGCGGCTCTCGCCGCCGGGCCGCTGCTGCTCGACGGCGGGCTGGCCACCCGGCTGGAGGCGCGCGGGCACGACCTGTCCGACACCCTATGGTCGGCGCGGCTACTGCTGACCGAGCCGGAGGCGGTGCGGGCGGCGCACGCCGACTTCTTCGCCGCGGGGGCCGCGGTCGCCATCACGGCCTCCTACCAGGTGAGCGAGCTGGGTTTCGCGGCGGCCGGCCGGCCGGTCGAGGAGGTGGCGGTGGCGTTGCGCCGCAGCGTCACCCTCGCGCGGGAGGCGGCGCAGGCGACCGGAGCGGGAGCCGGCGGGCCGTCGGTCCGGTTCGTCGCCGCGAGTGTCGGGCCTTACGGCGCGGCGCTGGCGGACGGCTCGGAGTACCGCGGCGACTACGGGCTGAGCGTGGCGCAGTTGCGGGCCTGGCATCGGCCCCGGTTGCAGGTGCTGGCCGACGCCGGTGCCGACGTGTTGGCGCTCGAGACCATCCCGAGCCTGGCGGAGGCGGAGGCGCTGCTCGCCGAGGTCGCGCAGCTGGGCGTGCCGGCGTGGCTGTCGATGACCGCCGACGGTGAGCGCACCCGCCTGGGCGAGCCGCTGCGGGAGGCTTACGCGATGGCCGCCGACGTCGCGAACGTCGTCGCGGTGGGCGCCAACTGCTACGCGCCCGAGCAGACCGGGCAGGTGCTGGCGGCCGTCGCCGCCGGCGCACCCGAGCTCCCTCCTGTCGTCTACCCCAACAGTGGCGAGCGCTGGGACGCCTCGGCGCGGCGCTGGACCGGCGCCCCGACGATCGGCGCGGCCGCCGCCCGGGAGTGGGTCGCCGGCGGCGCCCGGCTGGTCGGCGGCTGCTGTCGCGTGAGCCCGCGCCTCATCGCCGACATGCACTCCGGATTGGCTTCCGCTCGTTGACTTACACCCGTTTAGTGCCGTGCTGTGAAGGTGCAATCGCTCACAGCCACCAAGGCGCCCGGCCGTGGGTAGGGTGCCAGCACCAATAGGGGAGACGCCGCCCGCGCGACGCGTAGGCCGACGTCCCGACTCGTTGTCGAGGTGATGATGGTGCGTCGAAGAATCCGGTGGCTAGCAGGAACGGTGGCCACTGCGCTCGCGCTCGGAGCCACCGGGCTCGCAGGAGCGACCCCGGCGCGGGGACAGGCGACGACGACGCTGTCCATCGCGGTCGTCGACAACGTCGACACGGAGCGGTTGCGGGCGCTGGCCGACGCCTTCACCGACGCCAACCCCGACATCGCCCTCGAGTGGGTGACCGACACCGAGAACCTGCTGCGGCAGCAGGTGTCGACGGATGTGGCGACGGGCGCCGGCAAGTTCGACGTGGTGACGGTCGGCGCATACGAGGTGCCGATCTGGGCGGAGCGGGGGTGGCTGCGCCCGCTGGACCAGATGCCGGCCGATTACAACGTCGACGACCTCATCCCCTCGATCCGGGGCGAGGTCAGTTACGACAACCAGCTGTACGCGGCGCCCTTCTACGGTGAGGCCGCGTTCACGATGTACCGCACCGACCTCTTCCAGCAGGCGGGTTTCCCGATGCCGGAGCAGCCGACGTGGGCCGACCTGGCCGGCGCGGCGCGGGTGCTGAACACCGGTGACACCTCCGGCATCTGCTTGCGCGGCAAGCCGGGCTGGGGCGAGAACGTGGCGCTGGTGACGGCGATGGCCAACTCGTTCGGAGCACGGTGGTTCGACGAGAACTGGCAGGCGCAGCTGACCAGCCCGGAGTGGACCGCCGCGCTGGACACCTACGTGCAGTTGCTGCGCGACTACGGCCCGTCGAACGCGGCCGAACTGGGCTACCAGGAGAACCTCGACCGGTTCCGCCAGGGCGGCTGCGCGATCTGGGTCGACTCGACGGCCGCCGCGTCGGCGGTCACCGACGCCAACACCTCCAGCGTCGCCCAGCACGTGGGCTTCGCTCCCCCGCCCCGCAGCGCCGACGCCCCCGAGGGCACCCCGAACGCCACCTGGTTGTGGTCGTGGTCGTTGGGCATCGCCCGCAGCTCCAAGCAGCCGGAGGCGGCGGCCCGCTTCGTGGCGTGGGCCACGTCCCCGCAGTACAGCGAGCTGGTCGCGCAGCACTACGGCTGGGCGCAGGTGCCGCCCGGCACCCGCGCGTCGCTGTACGCCAACCCGTGGTACCTGGCCTCCGCGCCGTTCGCGCCCCTGGTGTACTCGACGATCCAGGCCGCGAACCCGGACGAGCCGACGGCGCAGCCGGTGCCCTACCGCGGCATCCAGTACGTCGGCATCCCGCAGTTCCCGGGCATCGGCACGGCGGTGGGAGCGCGGTTCGCGCTGGCGGTCTCGGGGCAGATCAGCCCGGCGGAGGCCCTGGACAACGCCCAATGGGTGACCGGCCGCGTGCTGGAGCACTCCGAGTTCATCGCCCAGGACTGATCCGTGATGACGCTCGAACTCTCGACCATTGCGCCGCTCGCGCCCGTGAAAGCGAAGTGACATGAGCAACGACTCCCAAGACCTGCGGGCCCGTATCGCCACGATGGACGACGAGCAACTGCCCGTCGCCAAACACAAGTTGCACGGCTGGCGGCACTTCGCGGGCCTGTACGCCGCGGAGCACGTCGCGGCCACCGAGTTCGTCATCGGCGCCACCTTCGTGGCATTGGGCGCGAGCGTATGGGACGTCTTCATCGGGCTCATCATCGGTAACACGATGGCGGTGCTCTCGTTCTGGCTCATCACGGCGCCTATCGCGGTGCAGTCCCGGTTGAGCCTGTTCACCTACCTCGACCGGGTCGCCGGCGGGTCGATGTCGAAGATCTACAACATCGCGAACGTGTTGATCTTCGGCACGATCGCGGCGGCGATGATCACGGTGTCGGCGACTGCCGTGCGGGTGCTGTTCAACATTCCGCCACAGGTGGACGCCTACCCGACGAGCATGACGTTCGTTTTCGTGGCCTGCGCGGTCGGCGCGATCGTCGTGCTCGTGGCGGTGTTCGGCTTCAACGTCCTCACCGAATTCGCCAACATCTGCGCCCCCTGGCTCATGGTCTTCTTCACCGTCGGCGGCATGGTGCTCATTCCGGCCTTGGCGGAGTCGATCACGGGTTACACGACGCTGCGCAGCTTCGGCGACTTCATGGACATTGCCGGTGCCACGGTGTGGACCGGCTTCAACGCCGCCGGTGAGCCGGGCGTCGGCATCCTGGAGATTGCGGGCTTCGCGTGGGCGGCCAACACCTTCTCCCACTTCGGCCTCATCGACATGGCGCTGCTGCGGTACGCGAAGAAGGCGCGCTACGGCATCGCGACGGCGACCGGCATGATGTTCGGCCACTACGTGGCGTGGATCTCGGCGGGCCTCATGGGTGCGGGCACGGCGGCCCTGACGATGCGCAGCATCGTGGAGGTCGACCCGGGCGAGGTCGCGTTCTACGCCCTGGGCGCCTCGGGCTTCGTCATCGTCATCGTGGCGGGCTGGACGACCGCGAACTCCAACCTGTATCGCGCCGGCCTGGCGGCGCAGGCCGTCTTGCCGAACCAGTCGCGCACGAAGGTCACGCTCATCGTCGGATTGTTCGTCGTCGCACTGAGCGTGTTCCCGTTCGTCTACCAGAACATGCTTCCGCTGCTGACCTACGCGGGCCTGCTGCTCGTGCCCGTCGGCGGCATCGTCTTCGCCGAACACCACATCTTCCCGAGAATGGGTCTGACGCGATTCTGGGCGCGCTACAAAAAGGTCGCGCACAACGTGCCGGCCATCGGCACGTGGGCGATTTCACTCGTCTTCGGCTTCGGTCTGAACCTGCTGCACGTCATGCCGTACTACTACCTGTTCTTGCCGACGTGGGCGTTGTCGATCGTGGTCTACACGCTGTGGGCCCGGTCGGTCGGTGCGGGTGAGCCCTTCGCCGCGGAGCAGGAGGCAGACCGTCAGTTCGACGAGACGGTGCGTGAGGTGCAGGCCGAGCAGGCCCGCGCAGAAGGCTTCGGCGACGAAGAGATGCCTAAGGACAACTCGCCGCTGACCTGGGTGATTCGCGCGATCTGGATCGTCGCGCTCATCATTCCGTGCATCCTCGGGTGGCGAGTCATGTTCAACAGCCCGGAGTTGTACACCTACTTCGTCAACCGCGACCTGTTCTACAACGTCTCCATCTGGTGCACTCTGGCGTACTTCGTCTTTGCGTGGATCGACCTGCGCCGGGCAACCTCGCGCGCCCAGCGCTTCCGCGCCGCCCGCATAGCCGAGCAGCGCGAGCCGGTCAGCAGCGAGGCGTCCTGACCCACGGCGTGGTCTGAGCCCGCCGCGACGGGCTCAGACCACGAGGTAGGCCCGGCGATGCTTGCCGGGCCGGAAGCCGAGTCGCAGATACTGGCCGTGCAGCGTGTCGGAGGCGGCGGCGGTAGCGACAACCGTGCCCGGCGGCAGACCGGCCACGAGGCGCCGCGCCAGCAGTACGGCGGTCAGGCGTGTGCCGGGAAGCTGCGCCAGCCCGGCGATGGTGTGCAACTGGTGTCGCGGGGTCTCGCGCCCGACGGGCGTGGTCAGACTGCCCGACATGTAGACGACGCCCAGGACGGTCGCGGCGAGCAGCCAGGCCATCATCGCCAGAGCGAGCAGATCCAACGCCGGGATCGTGGCGGCGCCCAGGTAGCCCATCATGACGAAGCCCGCGAACAGTACGACGAAGACAGCCCCCATGATGAGCGCGTCGACGATCGGGCGGTGCCGCGACAGGCACACCAGGCCGGTTCGGGTCTCATCCAGATAGGCCGCCCGGCGCACGACCTGCAAGAAGCTGACGATCACGATCAACGGCAGCACGGCGACTGCCGCACCTTCGTTCGGGGTGAAGGCCCGCGCCATGACCCACGACACCCTGGGCAGGTCACGCAGCCCGGCTGGACTGATACCGACGGCCGCCGAAGACGACGAATTCGCGCTCACACGAGCACAGTACCGACCGATATCCGGTCCTCCGAAACACCCGCTGCAGGCGCTCCCGGGTGCTCGGGGGCGACGCGGTGCCGGACGTAATATGGGCGTATCGCTGGACAAACGCTGTTGAGATTCCGCCGGACGCGAGGCGCTAGGTGCCCCGGGTGGCTGGCGCCAGGTGCCTGCGCCCCGGCACTGCGGGCTGTGCGAAGTCGACGTCGATGAGCGAGAAGCGCACCGGACTGCGGGGCTTGTTCTCCCGCTCCCCCGCCTCGCCGGCCCCGGGCTCGGCGCCCTCGAGCGAGCGGTACGGCTTCGAGTACCTGCCCGCCGACAGCGTGTATCTGGATTCGGCGTGTCAGACGCTGCGCCCGCAGCCGGTGATTGACGCCATGAACGACTACTACCTGACGTACAACGCCTGCGGTGAGCGGGTGAAGTACGAGTGGGGACGCAAGGTCGACGATCAGGTGGAGGGCGCGCGGGCGGCGGTGCTGCAGGCGCTGGACCTGTCTCCGCGGCGGTATTCGGCCTCGTTCACGCTGAACACGACGTACGGGCTGAACCTGCTGCTGCACCAGCTTCCGGCCGGCCGTTTCGCGCGGGTCGTCACGACCCACACGGAACACAACTCGGTGTTTCTGCCGACGATGACCTTCGCGCGCCGGGCAGGGATCGACCGGGTGTTGCTGGACCGCGACGCGACAGGTGAGTTGCAGTACGACGAGGCGATTCTCGACGACGCGTTGATCGTGATCTCCGCGATGAACAATGTCGACGGTGCTCCCACTCGGGGGCTCGCCGAGCTGATCGGGCGGGCGCACGAGCGGGGCGGGGTCGTCCTCGTCGATGCGGCGCAGGCGCTGCCGCACGCGTGGTCGATGGTGCGTGGGCTGAACGCCGACGCGGTGTGCTTTTCGGCGCACAAGCTGTACGGGGCGTCGTTGGGGGTGGTGGCGGCCACGAATGCGCTGCTGGAAAGCCTGGACGTGTCTTTCATCGGCGGCGGCCAGGTCAGTGGGGTGAGCGCCGCCGAGTACGAGCTGCTGCCCGAGCCGCACACGCGCCTGGAGCCGGGGCTGCAGGCGTGGGGCGAGATCATCGCGTTGCGAGCAGCGCTGGAGTGGTTGGCGGGCTACCGGGGGGCCGTCGGGGAAGACCTGTCTGCGCGGGAGGAGCGGCTGGCGAGTGCCTTGTTCGACGGGCTCGCGGAGTTGCCGAACCTGCGGATTCTCAGCGGTCGGGGTTCGTCGCTGGTGAGTGTGGTGCCGGGTCGGGTCGACGGCCATCGGTTGGCTGCGTTCTTGTCGCGGGGCGGGATCATGGTGCGCAGCGGCTATTTCTGCGCGCACCATTGGTTGTTGGAGAACGAAGGCCTGCCGCCGTTGGTGCGTTTCAGTCTCGGGGCGCACAACACTGAATCGGATATCGAACGGGTGCTGCAAACAATGGGGCGCCTCATGAAAGGCCTGTGATGCTCTGCATCGCCGCGTTCATCGTGCTGCTGTTCCTGGCGGCGGTGTCGGCCAAGTACCGCCGGCTGCTGCGGCGGGCGTGGAGTTGCGTGACGCGTCGGGTGACTTTTCGCCCGTGTGACACGACGTTTCGGCAAGACGTCAAGGATTCGCTCTTGGCGCCGTTGGCGTTGCGGGCGCCGCGGCTGGTGGCGCCCGCGTCGGTGGCGATCGAGGTCGTCGCGTGGGTCATGGTGTTGTCGCTGGTGGTCAGCCTGTACATCGTGGCCCGCAGTGGGCTGAACCTCGCCGTGTACGGCACGTGCGACAAGGCAGATCCGGCGGCGTGTTCGCTGTCGGCGACGCAGGGGTGCGGGATCGGCTCGGCCCGGCCGGGTTTCGGGGAGTCGCTGCGCAGCGGTGATGTGATCGGGGCGGTACGCAATGAGGCGGCCGATGTCGGTGACACGGTGTCGGCGTTGCCGCGGATGTTCCGGTCGTGGGATGCCGCGGAGTACGCCCTGCCGCAGGCCAGCTACCAAGGTGGCTACCGCGACGGCCGGCCGACCGCGTTGGAAGTCATCGACCCCGGCTGCCAATTCTGTGCGCAGCTGTTCGCCAATGTTCGTGAATCGGGATTCGCGGAGAAGAACAATGTGACGTACATCGTGTACCCGATCGGCTCGGATCTCTTGCCGCGGTTCGCGAATTCGCCGCTCATCGCCCGTTACCTGACCGCCGTGCGGCTCACCGAGGCGCAGGCCGGGACGCACGCGAACAACCCCACCGACTGGCTGCTCCTGGAGAACATCTTCGTCGGGCGGCGCCCCGACGGGGTCGCGTGGCAGACGTGGTTCAACGAGGACGCCTCACCACAAGAGGCCACCGCCCAGCTGCAGGCGTGGCTCGCCGGAGCGGGCTATGACCAGGCCGCCATTGCGCAGATCGCCGAACTCGCTGCCTCCGACCGGGTGCGTGACGTCATCGCCGAGGGTAAGCGCGTCGTCGACGACGACATCCAGACGGTCACGATCCCGTCGATGATCGCCGACGGCAGGCTGCACATGGGCGCCATCTCGGCGCAGGACCTGGCCGAGGCGAACTGAGGCGCTTGAGCGCGCAACCGGCCGGCCGCAGGCGGCGTCCACCCCTGACCAGCGCGGCGCCCAGGATGTAGTCAGGGCAGGCGGGTGCCGGGATGCAACACCAGGAATGCCTCGACCGCCGCCTCGGCGTCGGCGTCGATCTGCGCAGACGACGGGGGCTCCTCGCCGAGCAGGACGCGAATCTGACTGTCCCGCACGACGAGGCCGTAGAGGGTGCGGTAGGCCCGTGCGGGGTCGTCGATGTGCAGCAGCCCGGCGGAGTTCAGGCGGTGCAGGAACTCCTCGACGACCGGGCCCGCGCGATGCCGCCCCGAGGTCAGGAGGCGCCCGGCCAGGTTCGGTGTCGTCATCGCGGCGCGATTGAGTTCGATGGAGGCGGGGCTGGTCAGCAGGGTCAGCAGGGCTCGAGCGTAGGCGATCAGCGCCTCACGGACGGCCGGCAGGTCGTCGGGTGCGCCTTCGAGCGCCTGGCGCACGCGGTGCACGGAGTCGTCGGCGTTGGCCTCGATGAGTTCACCGAGCAGGTCGTCGCGGTTACCGAACCACGAGTAGAGCGTCTCCTTCGACGCATCGGCCCGCCGGGCGACTCCGGCCATGGTGACGCCGGCAGCGCCCCTCTCGATGAGCTCGTCGAGGGCTGCCGCCAGAACCTCCCGGCGCCGCGCCTCGCGCTGGTCGGCTGGCAGGCGTCCACGGCGGTTGGCATTCGGCATTCCTTAAGCGTACCGTAGGGTTCGGTTTAAACGTACTCATCGGTTCGCTTCAGGGGTGGTCATGTCTGGTTCGTTGGTGTTCCCACAGTCATCGAGGGTGGACGCGGAGTCGTCGCAGGTGCGCGGCGCGACCACCGGCAGGGTGTTCAGCTGCGGAATCGGCCTGCTCGCGGTCCTGTTGTCGGCCGCGATCTTCGGCTTCTTCTACGCCTGGGTGTGCTCCACGATGTGGGGCCTGGATGCAGCGGACCCGCGGGTCGCGATCCCGGCGATGCAGGCGATGAACGCCTCCGTCCGCAACGTCGTCTTCGCGCCGGCGTTCTTCGGCACACCCTTCGCCCTGACCCTGACAGCACTGCTCGCCCGGGCCCACGGCCGGCGACGCGCCGCGTGGTTCTTTCTGGCGGCGGCAATCAGCTACGCCGGTGGCGCCCTCGCACCGACCCTGCTCGTCAACGTGCCGATGAACGAGGCGCTCGCCGCCGTGGCCGTGCCCACCGACCTGGCCGCAGCCCGGGACCTCTGGCTGGACTACTCCGGCACCTGGCAGGCCTGGAATCTCGCCCGCACCGTCGCGAGCGGCGCCGCCCTCCTCTTGGCCGTCGCCGGCGTGGCCAGCGCCGTCGGAGGCCGAGGCCGAGGTTGACGCAGGCCGGGTGATGGTCAGGCTTGAGGCAGTTGGTCACCCGGGCTGACTGGGAGCAGCCTGCGGACACTCGTGGACCAGACAGCAGCACGCGTCGGATTGACGTATGGCCCGGTGGCCGCAGCGAGCAGTGTGGTCGGTCGCCGGGCTGGTGGCCGCTGGGGCGGGGGTGACAGTGGTGCCGGCTCTGGTCGGGCCGCTGACCGCGTTCGCCGACACCGTCCTGATCGAGTTGGTCGAGCCCGTAGTCACGCGCGATACCTGGGTGATCCGGGATCCCCTGCGGCCCTTGTCACCTGCGGCGGCCGGACTGCTGGACGTCATCACCCATGCCCAGCGGCGCGGCTTGGCGCTCCCCACCGGCTGCGAGTGGTCCGCCTGACCCCAACCAGAGCGCCCGGCCACGTGGATGGCGGGCGCTGGCGCGCTCTGCGGGCATTAGGGGGCGTCTCGCACCTTCTTGCATCGCCGGCCAGATCGTCGGGGCCGTCCGTCAGGTTGTCGGGTCCGTCGGCCAGGTTGTCGGGTCCGTCAGTCAGGCCGCTTAGCCCGGCGGTCAGGGGCCTGCGCGGCCGCCGCGCGTAGGTGGCGCTGCGGTGGGTCGGCTGAGCGCTTCTCCTCGTGAGGAGATGGCTGTGGGCACCGTGGGTTGCTTCGGACTGCGCCTGCGTCGGGCTGCGCCGGGCGCGGACGGCCGCCTTGGGGCGCACCCGAGACCCTCTGTAATGTGACGCACATCACTCTGGCGAGCGCCAAAACGCGCCTCGAGATTGCCTGCGCTCCAACGAAATTCAACACCTCAATAACAGTTCCGAACCTCCTTGTACTGCAATGAGATTCAGGTATTAGTAGTGTTGCTGTTACAAATCCTGTTCGATAGTGTTTCCGTATGGAACCCACCGCAGCAGACCTCGTGACCTGGCTCGATGCCGGGTCCGCGACGCTGCTGGAGCACGCCGGGGATCTGACCCGGTTGGGTAGCGATGACCTGGCCGGGCTGGCCGCCGGGGCCGCGAAGATCGTGAATGCGGCGAAGGCGTTTCAGGCGGCCGTCGTGATGGAAGCTCGGGAGCGTGGTGTCATCGCCGCGTCGGACAACCCGAAGACCGCCGCGTGGGTCGAGCAGTCCTGCCGCGATGCCGGGGTGCCGCTGGCTCCGGCGCAGGCCCGCTGTCTGGACGAGGTCTCCCGGACCTGCTCGACCCCCGATGTCGCCCGACTCAAGGACGCCGTT
>NZ_BAHD01000019.1 GCF_000298215.1 Kineosphaera limosa NBRC 100340
GACGCCCAGATCGTCCCCGCCGTGCTCGGGACCCGCGGAGAGCTCCTCGACCTGGGGCACGCGCACCGGCTCGCCAAGCCCGGGCTGGTCACCGCCCTCGAGCTCCGCGACAAAACCTGCACCTACCCAGGCTGCCGAATACCGGCCGCCTGGACCGACAAACACCACCTCATCCACTGGGCCAACGGCGGACCGACCACCGAGTGGAACATGGCCTGCGTCTGCCGGCACCACCACACCGTCATCCACCGGCACGGTCACATCGGAAAGGTCACCCCCAACGGGGTCGAATGGACGCGCGCCGACGGCACCCCCATCGGCAACCACCCACGCCACAACGACACCTCACCAACCACGACACAGTGGACGACGACTGCCATGACGACGGCGACAACAGCAGCGACACCGACCACAGCAGCCGGGACAACCACAGCGGCGACGTCGACCAGAGCAGCGACAGTGCCAGCGACGACCACGGCAACGGCTGCGACGACAACGGCTGCGACGACAACGACGGACGGGCCGTCGCTCCTGCTTGGGGGCGAAGCCCGCACCCAGGCCCAGCCGCCCGAACTCAAGACACTGAACAGCGCCCGACCCACCATCACCACCAAGTAGCGAGCGCGGCGAACACCCAGGGCGCCCCGCGCCTCGCGAGCGCCTGCCGACGCCACCTCCTCAGCGACATCCCTCAGCGACGTCACTCAGCGGCGCCCCCTGGCCGAATCCTCATCGCGGCCGGCCCCACTTGCCAAGACTCCGGCAAGCATGAACCCGAGCCGTCGAAGGCGGCGTACCCGGTCAAGGAGACACGTACTAGCCAGGTGGGCTGCCGCGTCAGTCGTGGTGGTTGTGGTGGGGGTGCTCGCACTCCTCGCGGGAGTGGCCCTCCGGTCCGTGGTCGTGCTCCTCGAACGGGTGGTGCTTCTCGTCTTCTTCGTGGCGTCGGGCGTCTTGGGACTCGCCGTGCTGGTCGCTCATGTCGTCCTCCACTGTTCTCGCGTCACTGCGTGATCCTCCGATCCTCACCCATCCGCGGGTCCGCAGGCCCCGCAAGCGCGACAAGGAATGCGGCAGAGCATCCGGAGCACGCTCAGCCGGTGATCGTGAAGGGCGCCGCCAGCAGCGCCTCGTCCCGCGACGACGGACCGATGAGCAGCTCGAACCGGCCCGGCTCGACGACCCGCCGCCCGGCCGCGTCGACGATGCTGCACTCGGCCGCCGGCAACGACAGCTCCACGACGCGTCGCTCACCGGGGGCGAGCGCGACCTGCCGGAAAGCCTTGAGCTCCTTGTCGGCCCAGCTCACCGAGGTGACGTCGTCGCGCACGTACACCTGCACGGTCTCGACCGCGGGCCGTTCGCCGGTGTTGCGAACCGTCAGCTCCGCCCGAACCTCGCCCTCGGCTCCCACCGTCGGGGTCAGCACTCGCGCATCCGCGTACTCCACGCTCGTGTACGACAGGCCCTCGCCGAACGCGAACGCCGGCCGCTGCGTGAGGTCGGCGTAGCGGTCGCCGTGCTGGCCGCGGATCTGGTTGTAGTACGTCGGCTGCTGCCCGACGTGCACCGCGAAGGAGATGGGGAGCCGGCCGACCGGCTCGATGTCACCGAGGATCAGCTCGGCGATCGCCCGACCGCCTTCCATGCCGGGGTTGGCCACCCAGACGATCGCGGCCGCATCCCGCGCGGAGGCGGGGAGCACGAGCGGCTTGGAGGCCAGCAGCACGACGACCATCGGCGTCCCCGTGGCGGCCAGCGCGTCGAGCAGCGCGACCTGGCCGCCGACCAGTTCGAGGGTCGCCGTCGAACTGGCCTCGCCGACCAGCTCGATCCGGTCGCCGACGACCGCCACCACGACATCCGCGGACTGCGCCGCAGCGACCGCCTCGGCGATGAGCTCGGCATCCGGCGGCGCGGGCACGACGATCGGAGACCGAGGCTGGCCGTCGGGGAAGAACGCACCCGCGGGGTCCGGCTCGACCGTGAGGATGTCGGCGCCGCGCGCCGACGTGACGGCCCACTGCTCGGGCACCGCGTCGCGCAATCCGTCGAGCACCGTCGTGATCATCGACCGCGGGTGGCCATCGGGCAGCCAGTCGGCCTGCCCGGAGTTGCCCGCCCAGTCACCGAGCTGGGTCTGCGCGTCGTCGGCCAACGGCCCCACGACGGCCACCGTCCGCGCCCCCGACTCCCGCGACAACGGCAACGTGCCGTCGTTCGCCAGCAGCACCAACGACTTTCGCGCCGCCTCGAGGTTGAGCTCGCGGTGCGCGGCGTTGCCGACGACCAGCTCGATCCGCTCCCGCGAGGGGCGCCGCGGGTCCTCGAAGAGCCCCAGCTCGAACTTCAGCGTGAGGATGCGGGCGACCGCGGCGTCGAAGTCGGTCGGCGCCAACAGCCCGGTCTCGACGGCCTCCAGGGCCCCCTCGAAGAAGCGGGGCGTCGTCATGATCATGTCGTTGCCGGCCTTGACCGCGGCGGCGGCGGCGTGGGCGTAGTCGGGCTGGATCCGCTGCTCCCACACCATCCGGCCGACGTTGTCCCAGTCGGTGACGAGCGTGCCGGTGTAGCCCCATTCGCCGCGGAGCACCTCGTTGAGCAGCCAGTCGTTCGTCGTGATCGGCACGCCGTCGGTGCTCTGGTAACCGAGCATGAAGGTGCGGCAGCCCTCCTTGGCGACCCGCTCGAACGGCGGCAGGAACCACGAGCGCAGCTTGCGCCGCGAGATGTCCGCCTCGCTGGCATCCCGGCCGCCCTGGGTCTCGGAGTAGCCCGCAAAGTGCTTGGCCGTCGCCAGGATCGCCGTCGGGTCGCTCAGTCCCTCGCCCTGATAGCCGCGGACCATCGCCGCGGACAGCTCCCCGATGAGGTGCGGGTCCTCGCCGAACGTCTCGTCGACCCGGCCCCAGCGCAGGTCGCGGGCGATGCACAGCACGGGCGAGAAGGTCCAGTGCACCCCGGTCGCCGCGACCTCCACCGCCGTGGCCCGGGCGACCCGTTCGAGCAGGTCGGCGTCCCAGGAGGCCGCCATGCCGAGTTGGGTCGGAAAGATCGTGGCGCCCTCGAAGAAGGAGTGGCCGTGGATGCAGTCCTCACCGATGAGCAGCGGGATCTGCAGCCGGGTCTGCTCGCGCAGGTCGTGCGCGCGCAGCACCCGCTCCGGGGAGGTGTGCAGCACCGATCCGACGTGCTTTCGCAGGATCTGATCTTCGAGATCTTCGCGGGCGTCGAGCTGCATCATCTGCCCGACCTTCTCCGCCACGGTCATGCGGGCGAGCAGGTCGGCGACGCGCTGCGCGACGGTGCGGTGGGTGTCGGTCAGGGGCAGCACAGCGCTCACGGCGGGTCTCCTGCGGTGATGGGGGTGATGGAGTCGGCTCGGGTGAGCGGGGCTCAGGAGGCGCCGGGGCGCCGGACGGCGGTGACGCCCTGGTTGGCCTTGACGCCGCGTTTGCGCAGCTGCCGGGCGCGTTCGCCGGCGGAACGCAGCCGCGGGTTGACGTACTCGTCGATGCCGAAGTTGATGAGCGAGAGCGCCATGCCCAGGAGGGCGATGCACAGGCCAGCGGGGATGTACCACCACCAGAAGTCGGGGAAGGCGCCGTTCTGCTGGGCCCAGAAGAGGATCGTGCCCCAGTTGAGGTTGGTGATCGGGATGACCCCGATGAACGCCAGGGTGGTCAGGCCGAGGATCGCGGCGGTCACGGTGCCGACGAAGCTGGAGGCGATGATCGCGAGCAGGTTCGGCAGCATCTCGCGGGTGATGATGCGGTGGATCGGCTCGCCGTTGGCGCGCGCGGCCTGCACGAAGTCGCGGTTGCGCAGCGACATCGTCTGAGCGCGCAGCACGCGCGCGCCCCACGCCCAGCCGGTGATCGCCAGGACCGCGGAGATGAGGAAGAGGCTGGGGTTGTCGTACTGCGAGGCGATGATGATCATGAGCGGCAGCCCGGGCAGCACGAGGAAGACGTTCGTCAGCGCCGACAGCGACTCGCTGCGCCAGCCGGTGACGTAGCCGGCACAGACGCCGACGATCACCGCGATGACGGTGGCGATGATGCCGGAGAGGAAGCCGACGAGCAGCACGCCGCGGGTGCCGTAGATGAGCTGGCTCAGTACGTCCTCTCCCATGTGGGTCGTGCCGAGCAGGTGCGCGGCCGACGGCGCCTGGCGCAGGGCGCTGAAGTCCTTGTCGAGCGGTCCGTAGGGCGCGAGGACGTCGGCGAAGAGCCCGACGAGCACAAAGAAGCCGAGGATCGCCAGGCCGGTCAGCGACTTGCCGTTGCGGAACATCGCGAACGACGCGGCGAGCCCGGAGGTGCTCGCAGACCTGCCCGCCGCCTTCTGAGGCGGGGTCGACTCGAGCGCGGCGTCCGTCTCGGCGGCCGCGAGCTCGCTGGTCGTGGGGGTGCTCATGGCTCAGGCCTCCATCTGGCGAGCGCGCGGGTCGAGGGCGGCGTAGGCGAGGTCGGCGAGGATATTGGCGACCAGCACGGTGAGGGTGATGACGAGGAAGAGCCCCTGCATGAGCGGGTAGTCCTTGGCGTTCGTCGCGTCGAGCAGCAGCTTGCCGACGCCGGGGTAGGAGAAGACGAGCTACATGACGAGCGTCCCCGAGACGATGAAGCCGAGGGAGAGCGCGAAGCTCGACAACTGCGGCAGGAGCGCGTTGCGGGCCGCGTAGTGCCACAGCACGCGCCGGGGGGTGAGGCCCTTGGCCTGCGCGACGGTGATGTAGTCCTCGTCGAGCACGGTGAGCATCATGTTGCGCATCCCCAGGATCCAGCCGCCGAGGGAGGCGACGACGATCGTCAGGGCCGGCAGGGCGCCGTGCTTGATGACCTGCCCGATGAAGTCGAGGCTGAGGTTCGGGACGGTGCCTTTGCCGTACGCGTGCGAGGCGGGGAACCAGCCGAGGGTGGTCGAGAGCACCGCGATCGCGATGAGCCCCATCCAGAAGTACGGGACGGTCGAGAAGAACGTCGCGACGGGCACCGCGAAGTCGGCCTTGCTGCCGCGGCGCCACCCGATGAGGGCGCCGAGCGAGGTGCCGATGAGGAACGACATGACGGTCGCCAGGCCGACGAGACCGATGGTCCACGGCAGCGCCGAGTCGATGACCTCGGTGACGGGCGCGAGCCCGCGGGAGAACGAGCGGCCGAGGTCGCCGCTGAACAGCAGCGCCCAGTAATCGAGGTACTGCTGGAGGATCGTCTTGCTGCTGTCCAGGCCGAAGAGCGTCTTGAGCGACTCGGCCGCCTCCGGGCTGATGCGACCCTGGTTCTTCAGCAGGTACGCGCTGACCGGGTCGCCCTTCATCATCCGGGGCAGGAGGAAGTTGATGGTGATGGCGGCCCAGGCGGTGAAGAGATAGAACACCGAACGCCGCAGGAAGAACTTCACGACCGCGCTCCTTCCGTGCTCGTCGAGGGGGTGGATGCGGGCGCGCCGAGCGCCGCGAAGTGTTTGTCCGGGTCGGGAGAGGCGTCGCGCAGGGTCCGCGTGTACTCGTGCTGCGGATCGAGGATGACGTCGTCCGCGGGACCTCGTTCGACGACGACGCCGTGGTGCAGCACCATGAGTTCGTCGCTGAAGTGGCGGGCCGTGGCGAGGTCGTGGGTGATGTAAAGGACGCCGAGGTTCGACTCGCGCTGCAGGTCGGCCAGCAGGTTGAGCACCCCGAGCCGGATCGAGACGTCGAGCATCGAGACGGGCTCGTCGGCGATGAGCAGCGCGGGCCGGGAGGCGAGCGCCCGGGCGATGGCGACGCGCTGCCGCTGCCCGCCGGACAGCTCGTGCGGGCGGCGGTCGATGACCGCGTCGGCGTCGAGACGCACCCGCTCGAGCAGCCGGCGCACCTCGGTCTCCACCTCGTCGCGCGGCACGACCTTGTCGAGGCGCAGCGGCCGCTCGACGTGATAGCGGATCGTGTGGGCCGGGTTGAGCGAGGCGAACGGGTCCTGGAACACCATCCGCACCGCCTGGCGATAGCGGCGCAGGGCCCGACCGGAGCGCGGGATCGGCACCCCGTCGAGCAGGATCTGCCCGCTGGTCGGGGTCTCGAGCTGGGTGAGGATCTTGGCGATCGTCGACTTGCCGCTGCCGCTCTGGCCGACGAGGGCGATCGTCTGCCCGGAGCGCAGGGTGAAGCTCACGTCGTTCAGGGCGAGAAACTCACCGGAGCCGCGCACGTGGTAGCGCTTGGTGACATTGCGGAACTCCAGAACACTCATCGCTGCGCTCCTGCGGGCGTGGGCTCGCCGTGGCCGCGGACGAAGTCGCCGCGCTCGCCGGTGAGGCTGGGGAAGGAGGCGAGCAGCTGCCGGGTGTAGGGGTGCTGAGCGCCGCGGTAGAGGTTGGCCGCTGTGTCGAGTTCGACGATCCGGCCCGCGCGCATGACGGCGATGCGGTCGGAGATCTCCAGCAGCAGCGGCAGGTCGTGGGTGATGAAGATGACCGAGAAGCCGAACTCGGTGCGCAGGTCAGAGATCTGCTGGAGGATCTCGCGCTGCATCAGCACGTCGAGCGCCGTGGTCGGCTCGTCCATGATCATCAGCTGCGGCCGCAGGGCCAGGGCCATCGCGATCATGACCCGCTGGCGCATGCCGCCGGACAGTTCGTGGGGAAAGGAGCGAAACCGGTCGCGGCCGACGCCGACCATGTCGAGCAGCTGCCCGCACTCCTCGCGGCGCTGGGCCCGCGACAACTTCGGGCGGTGCGTCGTGTAGACGTCCTCGAGCTGCCGACCGACGGCGACGACGGGGTTGAGGGCGTTCATCGCACCTTGGAAGACCATCGACACCTTGTCCCAGCGGAACCGGCGCATCGCGCGCTCGTCGAGGCCAAAGAGGTCGACATCCGTGCCGTCGGCATCGTGGAAGCTCGCCGAGCCGCCGGTGATGACCGCCGGGTCCTTGAGGAGGCGCTGCACGCCGTACGCGAGCGTCGTCTTGCCGCAGCCGGATTCACCGGCGAGGCCGAGGATCTCGCCGCGCCGCAGCTCGAGGCGGACGTCGGTGACGGCCTCGACCGGCGGGTCGACGTCGTAGACGACGCTGAAGTCGCTAACGGTCAGCAGGTTGTCGTGCGGCATGGGGTTCCTCTTCGAACTCGGGGCGCAACTAGGGGATGTTCTCCCGCCCGGCGGCAGGCTGGCAGCGCCTGCCGCCGACGGCGGGAGCGGCGGCTCAGCTGGCGGGCTTGAGCTTGGTGAGGATCAGGACGGCGCTCGGCTGGGTCGGGTCGGCCGGAGCGTACGGGTCCTGCTCGCCGGGCCAGCCGACGTAGTTGCGCGTGTTGTACGAGCCGATGAACGGGCGGGTGCCGACGGGCATCGCGGGGACCTGCTCGACGAAGACCTTCTGGACCGTGTCGAGCGCGGTCTTGCGGGCGTCGTCACTCGTGGCGTTGGCGTAGGCGTTCAGCGCGGCCGTCGCCTCCGGGCTATCGAAGCGGCCGAAGTTGAAGTCGGCCTCCTTGCCGGCGGGCTTGAGGAAGCGGCCGTCCATGATGTCGCTGTACAGGTCGTAGGGGGTGGCGCCGGTGTCGGTCCAGTGCAGGATCGCCTGGAAGTCGCCCTTGCCCTTGGCCGCCCACCACGTGTCGGCGTCCGGGGTCTTGACGGCCGCCTCGACGCCGAGGGCCTTGACCTCGTCGGCGATGAGGCTGATGCCGGTGACGTAGTCGTTCCAGCCCTGCGGCACCTGCAGCGTGAAGGTGACGGGCGCTCCCTCCTTGTCCAGTAGCTTGTCGCCGCTGTAGGTGTACCCGGCGTCGGTCAGCACCTTCTTGGCGCCCTCGACATCCACGGAGTAGTTCTGGCCCTGGTAGGCCGAGGCGATGTAGGAGTCACCGACGGGCGTGGGCAAGCCGGTCACGGAGGTGAGCGCGGGAACGCCACCCTCACGGGCGATCGCCATGTGCTTCTCGCGGTCAACCACCATGTTGATGGCCTTGCGGAAGGCGACGTCGTTGAAGGGCTTGGTCGTCGTGTTGACGAACATCGCGTCGATGCCCAGCCCGTTGGCGGCCCAGTAGACGTTGTGCTCGGCGTCCTTGTCGACGTAGGCCGACTTGACGTTGGGGATGAACGCCTGGGCCCAGTCGGCGTCGCCGTTGGCCAGCGCGGTCGTCAGCGCGGTGTTGTCGTTGTAGGAGACGTAGTAGAGCTTCGGCACGGCGGGCGTGCCGCCCCAGTAGTCGTTGCGCGCGGTGAGTTCGACGCTCTGGGTGCTGAACTGGCTCAGCGTGTACGGGCCGGTGCCGACCGGCTTGAGGTTGACCTCCTTGGCCGGGTCGGCCACCTTCTCCCAGACGTGCTTGGGCACGATCTGCTTGTGCAGGACCTTGTCCTGCTTGACGTACATCGAGTTCGCGAACGTGAGGGTGACCTTGTTGCCCTCGACCTTGACCGCCTTCAGGCCCAGGGCCGCGGTGTCGAGCTCCTTGTGCTTCATGAACAGGTCGAAGGTGAAGCCGATGTCGGCGGCGGAGAACGCCTGACCGTCGTTCCACTTCACCCCGTCACGGGCGGTCAGGACGACGGACTTGTAGTCGTCGGCCCACGCAATGTCGGAGGCGAGCCAGGGCTGCGTCGGCTTCGTCGGGTCGATGAGGTTGACGACGCCCAGCGGCTCGAGGATCGCGTTGATGTAGCCGAGCTTGAGGCCCGAGGAGTCACCCAC
Source organism: Kineosphaera limosa NBRC 100340 (assembly GCF_000298215.1). GTDB lineage: Bacteria > Actinomycetota > Actinomycetes > Actinomycetales > Dermatophilaceae > Kineosphaera > Kineosphaera limosa. Next base: position 8,688 of record NZ_BAHD01000019.1, read on the forward strand.
CCAGGGGTTGTTCGACTCGGTGGCCAGGGCGCCGTCCGGTTTGGCGATCGTCAGGGCGGCCGTGCCCTGCGTCGCCGCGGCAGCGTCGCCGGTCGGAGTGGAGGCGGTGTTCGAGTCGCCCGATCCGCAGCCGGCCAACATCACGGCGCCGACGACGGCACCGGCGACGAGCGAGGTCTTGAGCCTCATTGCTTCTCCTTCTCGTGGTGGAACCACCGGGCCCAGCGGCACGCAGCGGACGAAACGACTCCGGCCGATCCAAGGACGTCGGCGTCTCGAGAAAAGGTTACCCACTTGTCAGTAAGTGGCGCAAGAGGGTGGTTACTAACCAGAAAGTCAGCTACCTTCGCCGTATGACCACCCCCAAGCGCCGCCCGCGATCGCGCCCCGAGACCCTGCGCAAGCGCGCGGAGATCCTGCGGGCCGCCGTCGAGATCTTCGGCAGCAAGGGGTACGCCAACGGCACGCTCGCCGAGATCGCCGAGCACGTGGGCCTGACCCACGCGGGGGTGCTGCATCACTTCGGCTCGAAGGACCAGCTGCTGCTGGAGGTGCTGCAGTACCGGGACGAGAGCGACGTCGCCGAGCTCGACACCAAGCACATCCCCGACGGCCCGGAGTTCTTCGCCCACCTCGTGGCCACCGCGTTCCTCAACGCCCAGCGGGCCGGCCTCGTGCAGGCCTACACCGTGCTGTCCAGCGAGTCGGTGACCGACGACCACCCGGCGCGGGACTACTTCGTCGAGCGTTACCGCGCACTGCGTTCGGAGGCGGAGCACGCCTTCGAGGTCATGTGCGCGCAGCGGGGCGTGACGTCACCCGAGGCGATCACGCAGGGTTCGGCGGGCGTCCTCGCCGTCATGGACGGCCTGCAGGTGCAGTGGCTGCTGGATCCGCGCAATGTCGACCTCGGCAAGGCGAGTGAGTTCGCCATCGAGGCCATCGTCGCCGCCGTACTCGGGGCCGGCGACGGAGCCGGCCGAGTCGACTAACTCCTCTGGCCGGTCGCCGACGTGGCGCCGGGGGCGCCCGCGCTCAGCAGCGCGTCGAGGAGGTCGTGGCCGAGGGCGGTGCCGGTGCGCCCTTCGTCGGGCAGACCGTGGGCCGAATACCAGTCGTGCGGCGCCTCCGGGTGTGGCCCGCAGACTCCCACCCAGCCGCGCCCGAACGGGCAGACCAGGGCCGCGATGTCACCGGTGGCGGCGTACCGCGCCACGACGCTCGTTCCGGGGGGGACCGCAGCGGGTAGCCGGAACAAGGGTCCGTCCTGAAAGAAGATGCGGGACGGAGTCGGTGAGCCGCGGTGGGTGATTGCGACGAGCGTGTCGGCGCGGGTCGTCACGTCCGCCCCCGGAGCGCCGACGTAGGGGTCGGCCTCGGCTCCCGGCGGCAAGAGGGCGAACCCCCGCCAGCTGTCCGCCAGGTACCCGCCCATGCAGATGCCGAGGTAGCGCCCGCCGCTGCGAACGAACTCCCGGATCAGCGGACCATGGCCCTTGACTGCCCGGTAGGCACGCTCCAAGCTCCGGCCGCCGCCCGGCTGCACGTACAGCGCCGCCCCGGCCAGCGTCGCGCGGCCGAACCCTTCGCGCTCACCGACGAAGCGCACCTCGAAACCGACGTCCGCGCTGGTCAGCAGTTCGGCTGCCGCTTGCGGACATTCGGCGCAGGCGGCCGCGCCGCGGTAGATCAGCGCGATCGGGCGGACTCGCGTCATACCGCCATCCTCTCCGGGCCGTCGCGGCATTAACACGCGGGGCTGAGTTAACGCAAAGACCAAGCTGTGAAAACTCTCAGACAAGCGCTACGGTTTGTCCCGGCGAAACAGTTGGACGGTCGACTTGGACAGTCGCCCGATCCGCCGAAGCATCAGAGATCACAGGGGATTTCCATGGCCAGTGTCACGACGATCGGCGTGCCCACGCAACGCCGCAACGGACACCGCAGCGAGACCAACGTCACGGAGCTGGACGGCACGGAGCTGAGCAGCGCAGAGCTGCCGGGCATCGAACTGAACGGCACCGCACTGAACGGCACCGCACTGAACGGCACCGAGCGCGCCGCACCGCGGTCGCCCGCCTACAACTACGCGTTCACCGAGTTGGTGGAGCCCGACTGGCGGCGCCTGCCCGGATGGCGCGACGTCAACTCCGCCGACTGGCGTTCGGCGCAGTGGCAGCGGGCGCACTGCGTGAAGAACGCCGCCCAGTTGCGCGCGGTCATGGGGGACCTGCTGCCCGAGTTCGTCTACGCCGATCTGGCCCGCGACCAGGCGCAGTACTCCTCGATGCAGATGCTGCTCACGCCGCAGATCGTCAACACGATGGTGCCGCACGAGGCGCCCGACGCCGACTCGTTCTACGCCGACCCGGTGCGCCGCTACATGCTGCCGCTCGCCTCCGATCGGGCCGCGCAGTGGTCGAGCCACCCGCTGGCCTCCCGCGATTCGCTGCACGAGCACGAGATGTGGCAGGTGGAGGGGCTGACCCACCGCTATCCGACGAAGGTGCTCGCCGAGTTGACCTCGACGTGCCCGCAATACTGCGGGCACTGCACCCGCATGGACCTCGTCGGCACGTGGACGCCGCAGGTCACCAAGCTGAGGTTCATCGGCAAGCCCGTCGACCGGTACGCCGCGATGATGGAGTACCTGCAGGCCACCCCGGGGGTGCGCGATGTCGTGGTGTCCGGTGGCGACGTGGCCAACGTGCCGTGGCCCACCCTGGAGCACTTCGTCGACCGGCTGCTGACCATCGACTCGATCCGCGACATCCGGCTGGCCAGCAAGGGGCTGGTCGGGCTACCCCAGCATTGGCTGCAGCCGGCCGTCGTGGCCGGCATGGAGCGCCTGGCCCGCACGGCCCGGGAGCGTGGGGTGCAGATCGCGATCCACACCCACACGAACTCGGCACAGTCCGTGACGCCGCTCGTGGCGGAGGCGGCGCGCACGATGCTGCACACCGGCATCCGCGACGTGCGCAACCAGGGGGTGTTGCTCGCCGGCGTCAACGACACCCAGGAGCAGCTGCTCGACCTGTGCTTCGCGCTCCTGGACGGCGCCGGGATCATGCCCTACTACTTCTACCTGTGCGACATGATCCCGCACGCCGAGCACTGGCGGCTGCCGGTGTCGAAGGCGCAGGATCTGCAGTTGTCGATCATGGGCTTCCTGCCCGGCTTCGCGACGCCGCGGATCGTCTGCGACGTGCCGTACCTGGGCAAACAGTGGGTGCACCAGCTCGTTGACTACGACCGCGAGCGCGGCATCACCTCGTGGCAGAAGCGCTACCTGACGAGCATCGAGGCCGACAACGGCGCCGAGCGCACGTACCGCTACTTCGACCCGGTGCAGTCGCTGCCCGAGTCGGGCCAGGGGTGGTGGCGCACTCAGTCCGCCGACCCCACCGGCGCAGTGTTGGAGTCCCTGACGTCGTGAACAGCGTGCAGCACCTCCTCGCGGGCAGCCCCGCAACCGCAACCGATGAGCTCGGGGCTCCGGCGCTCACGCTGTCGGAGTTGTTCGCGGCCCAGGTGGCGGCGACCCCCGACCAGGTCGCCCTCGCGTGCGGTGAACGACGTTGGACCTATCGCGAAGTCGACGAGCTCAGCGCCCGACTGGCGGAGCGCTTGCGCGCCGCCGGAGCCACGCCCGGCACCTTCGTGGCGCTGCACTTCGAGCGCTCCGAGCGGCCGATCATCGCGATCCTGGCGTGCCTGAAGGCCGGGGCGGCCTATGTGCCGATCGATCCCAGCTACCCGGGCGAGCGCATCGAACACATCGTCACCGAGCTGACTCCGGTCGCGCGGCTCACCGAGTCGAGTCTCATCGAGCGGGCGGGCGGCGCCTACGGGCAGACACCGACGATCCTGCTCGACGACGGCTGGGAGCGGGACGGGACCCTCTGCCCACCGGGCCAGGCCGGGACGAACGAGGGGCCGGCCCCCGACGACTTGGCCTACGTCATCTACACCTCGGGCACGACGGGCCGACCCAAGGGCGTCATGGCCGAGCACGCGCACGTCAGCCGCTACGTGGCGGCCTTCAACGAGGCGTGCGGCACGGGGCCCGACGACCGTGTGTACCAAGGGTTCTCGCTGAGCTTCGACGGCTCGGTCGAGGAGATCTGGATGGCGTTCTCCAACGGCTCGACGCTGGTCGTGCCGACCGCCGACGCCCCCCGGTTCGGCGCCGATCTGGGCACCTACCTCACCGAGTTGGGCGTCACGTACTTCTCGACGGTGCCGACGATGCTGGCCACCATCGACGCGGTGCCGAGCCTGCGCACGATCGTGCTGTCGGGAGAGGTGTGCCCGCCCGAACTCGTCAAACGGTGGGCGCGCGACGACCTGGCACTGCTCAACGTGTACGGCCCGACGGAGGCGACGGTCAACACGACGATCGCCCGGTGCCGGCCCGACCGGCCGGTGACGATCGGGCGCCCGCTGCGCGGCTACGACCTGCACATCGTCGACGAGAACTTGCGCATCGTGCCGCCCGGCACCAAGGGCGAATTGCTGGTCAGCGGCCCCACCCTGGCTCGCGGCTATCTCAACCAACCGGAGTTGACCGCCAAGCAGTTCGTCGACGACCCGCCGATCGAGGGGGTGGCCCGCGCCTACCGCACGGGCGACCTCGTGCGCCTCGGCGAGGACGGCGACCTGGAGTTCTTCGGGCGCATCGACACGCAGGTCAAGATCCGCGGCTACCGTGTCGAGCTCGCCGAGATCGAGTCGGTGCTGCGCGAGGATCCGCAGGTCAAGGAGGCCGTGGTCCGCCTCGTCGGGCGCGACGGGCTGCAGCAGTTGGCCGCCTGCGTGACCCTGGTCGACGCGCTGACCGATGGGTCGCTGGACCGCGACCGGGTGCTGTCGCTGCTCGAGGGCCGCATGCCCGCCTACATGATTCCGGCCTACCTCGACGTGATCGAGGTGCTGCCGCGCACGACGAGCGGCAAGGTCGACCGCAACGCCCTGCCGACGCCGCAGCACCCGCTCGTGCGGGTCGACCGCGAGGTCGTGGCCCCGCGCACCGCGTTGGAACAGCAGGTCGCCGGCGTGTGGCGCGAGGTGCTCGGAGTGCCCGACGTGTCGGTCACCGACGACTTCTTCCTCGACCTCGGCGGCCACTCGCTGCTGGCGGCACGCGTGGCCACGGCGCTGCGCCCGCTCGTCGGTCGCGCGGTGGCGGTCCGCGACGTCTACGAGTCGCCCACCCTGGAGGCGCTTGCCGAGCGCATCGAGAAGATGCCGCCGGTCGACACCGCGGCCGACACGGCCTCCGGTCTGGGGTCGCCCCCGCGCCGGTTCACGCGGATCGCCTGGCCCCGACGAGCGCTGACGTACGTGTTGCAGGGCCTGTCGATGTACCTGCTCGCCGCGATGACCGTCACGCCGCTGGCCATCATCATCGTTGTATTGCGTGACTGGTACATCGGGGTCAACTCGCCGCTGCGGGCCGTGCTGCTCGTGCTGGCGGTGCTGCTGCTGACGTGGCCGGTCAACCTGACGATCGCGCTGAGCGCGAAGTGGCTGCTGATCGGCCGGTACAAACCGGGCGACTATCCGCTGTGGGGCTTCTTCTACTGGCGGTGGTGGCTCGTCAACCGGTTGCAGGCGTTCAGCGGCCTGAACGGCCTGACCGGCACCCCGCTGCAGGGCTTCGTCTTTCGACTCATGGGCGCCAAGGTCGGGCGCAACTGCACGATCGACACCGCCCAGTGCTCGGCGTGGGACCTGCTGCGGATCGGCGACGAGGTGAGCATCGGTGCCGACAGCCAGTTTCTCTGCTACCGCATCGAGGACGGCATGCTGCGCCTGGGCACCGTCGAGATCGGCGACCGGTGCTTCGTCGGGCTGCACTCCGCCCTCGGCCTCGGGGTGCGGATGGAGGACGACGCCCGGCTGGAGGACCAGTCGTTGCTGCCCGACGGCGCAGTCGTGCCCGCCGGTCAGGGGTGGGCCGGTTCGCCTGCGGCACCGGCGTCGGTGCCCCTGCCCGCGATCATCGGTGGACGGCACCGCATGGCGCCGCGCCGCACGCGCAGCGGGCGTCCCCGTCGCACCGCGCGTCGCCTCTGGTTCGCACTGGTGCATCTGGTCGCCGCCTCGCTGCTGGCGAGCGTCACGGGGCTGCCCGGGCTGGGCTTCCTCGCGGCGCTGGTCATCGCGGCGATCCTGGGCGGCTGGGGCGGGCTGGGCGTCGCGCTGGTGCTGTCGGTGCCGCTCAGCGTGATCGTCTCGTGCCTGGTCGTGGCGGCCGCGCGCCGGCTCGTGCTGTGGCACATCGAGCCGGGCCGGTACCCGGTCGAGAGCTGGATCTACGTGCGCAAGTGGCTTTCCGACGGCATCATGGCGGCGAGCCGCGCGATGCTCCTACCGGTGTATACGACGCTCTACCTGCCGCCGTGGCTGCGGCTCATGGGCGCCAAGATCGGCCCCCGGGCCGAACTGTCGACGGTCTGGAAGTTCGCGCCCGAGCTCATCGAGGTCGGCGCGGAGAGCTTCTTCGCCGACGGGTCGATCGTCGGCGGTCGCCGCGTGAACCGGGGCACGTTCCAGGTGTCGCGCAACCGCATCGGAGCCCGCAGCTTCGTCGGCAACGGCGCGGTGCTCCCCGTCGGCTCCAGCCTCGGTGACAACAGTTTGCTGGGGGTGCAGTCGATCCCGCCGCGCGAGCCCGCCACCACACCGGACGGCTCGGACTGGCTCGGCGCACCCTCGTTCCGGCTCACGCACCGGCCCAAGGTCGGCAACTTCGACGACTCGGTGATGTTCCGCCCGACCCGGGGGCTCTACGCGCAGCGGGCCTTCATCGACGCCCTGCGCATCCTCATCCCGGGCTACATCGGGCTCACCTCGTTCGTCGCGTGGGTGGCGCTGATGTACCTGTCGTTCACGCGGCTGGGCATGTGGACGACGTTCGCGCTGGCGCCGGTCATCTCGCTCGCCCTCTCGCTCTGCGCGATCTTCGTCGTCGCGCTGCTCAAGCTCGTGGTGATGCGCACGTTCCGGCCGGTCATCAAGCCGCTGTGGTGCCGGTACGTGTGGCTCAACGAGATGGTCAACGGCGCGTTCGAGTCGGTCGTGGCGCCGGCGCTGACGCCGTTCTTCGGCACGCCGTTCGTGGCGCCGCTGCTGCGGCTCATGGGCTGCCGGATCGGGCGCCGCGCCTACATCGCCACCGCGCTGTTCTCGGAGTGGGACCTCGTGCGGCTCGGCGACGACGTGGCCCTCAACCACGGCGTCGTCGTGCAGAACCACCTCTTCGAGGATCGGGTGTTCAAGAGTTCGTACCTGGAGGTCGGGTCGCGGGTCTCCGTGGGCAACATGACGGTGCTGCTCTACGACTCGGTGATCGAGGACGACGTGAGCGTCGGGCCGCTGTCCCTGGTGATGAAGGGGGAGACGCTGGCCGCCGGCACCCGCTGGCACGGCATCCCCATCGCGCGCGACGACACCCCGGTGAGCGTGAGCGTGGACCGCCGTTGAGCAGTTCGCGCATCGCGGCCCTCGACCTGGCCCGGGGGCTGGCGCTGATCGGCATGCTGGCGGTGCATGTCTTTCCGACGTTCGACGCCGACGGGTCGGCCTCGCTGGCGACGCAGGTCGCCGCGGGCCGCTCGTCGGCGACGTTCGCGATGATGGCGGGCGTCGGGCTGGCGCTGGTCACGGGCGGCTCGACCCCGGTGCGTGGTGCGGAGTTGGCGCGGTCGTGGGCGTCAATCCTCGTGCGGGCGGCGCTGATCGCCCTGATCGGCCTGATGCTGGGGTACGTGACGGCCTGGGGTGGGCTGGAGGTCTACGTCATCCTGCCGTTCTACGCGGTGATGTTCGTGCTGGTGCTGCCCTGGCTGCGGGTGCCGCCGGCGGGGCTCTTCGTGGCCGCGGGGGTCGTGGCGTTAACATCCACGTTCGCCATCGAATGGGTGACCGGCGGGGTGCCGCTGCTCGATCCGGCTCCGGACCCGGACCCCACGCTCGGTGACGCCCTCGCGCACCCGATCGGGCTGCCGCTCTACCTGCTGACCGGAGGGTCGTATCCGGCGTTGGTGTGGGTGTGTTTCCTGCTCGCCGGCCTGGGTCTGGGGCGCCTGGACCTGCGCTCGCCGCGGCTGGCCGCGTGGTGCGTCGGGGTCGGGAGCGTCGTGGCGGTCGGCGCCTGGACGATCTCGCAGATTCTGCTCTACCCGCTCGGGGGGCTGCGGCACCTGCGCCGTGCGGCCCCGGAGGACTGGTCGGACGAGCGGCTGTTGTGGGCGCCCCATCCGGGGGAGTTCGACACCTGGTGGTGGTACGCGCTGCGGGCGCCACACTCGGACGCGCCGCTGGCGCTGTGCATCGCGATGGGTTCGGCGGTGGCGATCTTCGGTGTCACGCTGCTGGCCGCCCGGTCGGCGGCGGTGCTGCGGGTGCTCTCGCCCTTGTCGGCCGCAGGCAGCATGGTTCTCACGCTCTACTGCGCGCACATCGTCGTGCTCGCGACCGGCCTGTTCGACGACAGCCCCGGACTGCAGTTCGTCATGCTGCTCGCCGCGATGCTCGCGTTCGCGGCCTGGTGGCGCCCACGGCATCGTCGCGGTCCGCTGGAGGCGCTCATCGCCATCCCGGTCGCCGCGGTCCGCCGCCGGGGTACTCCCTGATTCACGGGCTGCCGACCCTGACTTTCACCCTCCTCGGGGCGATTGCGCCTGGTCGAGTCGTTCTACGCCGTAGAGTTCTCTACATCGTAGAGAGGAAAGACCATGGCCCGTCACTCAGACGCCGGCGAGCACCTCGCCCACCCGATCGGGACGCAGCACACCCCAGTCATCGAGCCGATCACGTACCGATACAACCGGCCGGTTGCCTTCTACACGCTGGCCACGGCGATCCCGTGGGCCTTGTGGTTGGGCGCCGCCTACCTGAGTCACCTCCCCGACCAGAGCACGGCGGTGCGCCTCGGGACGGTCGTACTGGGGTTGACGGGCCTGGCGGCGCCCGTGGGGGTCGTGTGGTGGTTGGTGCGCGACAAGCCGGAGCTGCGCGCGGACCTGCGGCGGCGGCTGTTTGTGCGCCGGGGGGTGCCGGGGTTCTATCTGCTCTGCGCGGTCGGTTTGTTGCCGGCGAGCCTGCTGGTGGCGCAGGCGATCTCGCTGCTGTTCGGGTACAGCCCGGAGCAGTTCGAGCTGCGTGGCGGCTTCAGCTTTACGTCCGGGCTGCTGCCGGTGTGGCTGATTCTGGTGCTGGCGCCGATCCTCGAAGAGATCGCCTGGCACGGCTACGGCACCGACTCGCTGGTGACGCGGATGCGGCTGATCACGGCGTCGCTGGTGTTCACGGTGATCTGGACCGTGTGGCACCTGCCGCTGGCCCTCATCGAGGGCTACTACCACAGCGAGGTCGTGCAGGAAGGGTGGCTGCACGCGCTGAACTTCCCGCTGAGCATGATCCCGTTCGTGCTGCTCATGAACTGGCTCTATTTCCGCACGGGGCGCAGCATCTCGGTGACGATCGTCTTTCACCTGGTCGCCAATTTCGTCAACGAGATCTTCTTGACCCATCCCGATTCCAAGCTCATCCAGACGGTCTTGCTGCTGGTGCTGACGGCGGTGATCGTGATGCGGGAGCGGGAGTTGTTCTTCACCCCACCGCCGCGCCGCGTCTCGACCCGGGCCGGAGCCGGGGCGGCGAGCGCGTGACACAGTGAGGCCATGACGACGGGGCGCGAGCGGCCGGTGTTGAGCCGGGAGCGGATCGTCGCGGCGGCGTTGGCGATGGTCGACGAGCAGGGCGTCGAGGCGCTGTCAATGCGCAAGCTGGGACAGCGGCTCGGGGTCGACCCGATGGCGGTCTACCACTACGTGCCGAACAAGGCGGCGCTGTTCGACGGCATCGTGGAGCACGTGTGGCAGGGTGTGCGGCTGCCGGCGCCGACCGAGGGCGAGACGTGGCAGGGCGTGCTGCAGGCGGTGTTCACCACGTTCCGCGCGCGCCTCTTGGAACATCCGCACGCGGTGGCCCTCATCGGCACTCGCCCGACGACGACCCCGGCGATGCTCACCCTCATCGACGCCAGCTTGGGCCGCCTGGCCGCCGCGGGACTGCCCGGGCAACGGGCGATGCCGCTCATCGACTGCCTGTCGGCCTTCACGATCGGCAAGGTGCTGGCCGAGGTCAGCGACCCCTCCACCTCCGGGGAGAGCGTGCCGCAGGCCGTCGAATCAGCCGTGGCCGGCATGACGCACCAGACCCACCCCCACCTGCTGGCCACCCTCATGGCGGGGTACGCCTTCACCCCCGAGGAGCAGTTCGAAACCGGCCTGCGCGCCCTCATCCAGGGCTGGCCCACCGCCTGACCTCGCCACCGGCGGCACCCGACCCCGATATCTCTCATACGGAATCGTTTGCTTCGTGACGCGCGCACCGTGAAACACGTCAGCGACACCGTCCTCGTCGAAGCCCTGGCACCGTACGCGCGACGCTACGGCGCACCTCCCGGCGATGGAGAGGCGCTCCTGTCGCGCCTCCTTCAGGAATCGGGAGTGCCCACCTCCGTGTCCCGGGCGGTAGCCCTCGCTGAACCCGGCTACCCGGTGCGTCAACCGCTTACCGACTGGCCAGCCAGCACCAGGAAGGCAGTGCGATGACGATCAACGCCTCGCCGGGGGCCGTGGCCGCGCGCCTGGTCCCCATCCTGTCCGGTGAGCGCGCCACCGGCAGGTGACATCCCGTCGAAGGCTGGCGCGACTGACCCCTTCGGCCCCCTTGGCACGCGCGGTAGCACGAGCCAGATCGCGTGACCAGCTAACCGTTCGAGGGTGGGGGGACTCAGGGGGCGACTTGGCCCACACGCGGGTAAGGCTAGCCTTACCCGTATGGCCAAGACTCGTCGTGTCCCGAAATCCGCCACCGTCGTGCGCACGGAGCAGGTGGCCCCCGACTACGTCCGGGTCATCCTGGGGGGCGAGGACATCGCGGCGATGGCGCCGCTGGAGTTCACCGATCACTACGTCAAGCTGCTGTTCGCTCCGGCCGGCGCGGACTATCGCTGGCCGTTCGACCCCGACGCGATCCAAGGGACGCACCCGCGGGAGGCATGGCCGGTAACGCGGACGTACACGATCCGCTGGCTCGACCGGGAGGCCGGTGAGCTGGCCCTCGACTTCGTCGTCCACGGCGATTCCGGGCTCGCTGCCCCGTGGGCGGCCACCGCCCAGCCCGGTGACACGATCGGCTTCTTCGGCCCCGGCGGCGCGTGGGCGCCCTCACCATCGGCCGACGTGCACCTCTTCGCCGGCGACGAGTCGGCCGCGCCGGCGATCGCGGCCTCCCTCGAGGCAATGCCGCCGGGCGCCCGGGCCATGGTCCTTGTCGAGACCGCGGACGCTGCCGGCCACATCCCGCTCCCGGAACGCGCCGGCATCGAGGTGACCTGGGTGCACCGCGACGAGGAGGGGCTCGGCTACGGGCACAGCCTCGCCCGCGTCGTGCGCGCCACCCCCTGGCCGCACGGGCGGGTCGAGGCGTTCGTTCACGGCAACGCCGACATGATCAAAGACCTGCGCCGCTACCTCTTCGTCGAGCGCGGCCTCCCGCGCAACCAGGTGTCGATCTCCGGCTACTGGCGCACGGACCACACCGAGGACCGGTGGCAGTCGAGCAAGGGCGAGTTCGTCGCCCAGATGGAGGCCGAGGAGAAGGCCCTCACCCGCAGGCGCCGCTGACGACGCCCGCATCAGGCCGGTGGGCTCCAGGGGCGCGCGTCCGTGCCGAGCACAGCCATGTAGTGCACGTCGACCCACCCGTCGTCGAAGCGCAGCGCCTGCCGCCCGATCCCTTCGTGGACGAAGCCGACCTTTTCATAGACGTGTCGGGCGCGAGGGTTGAAGTCGTACACCTCGAGGGTGATGCGGTGCAGTCCCATCGTGGTGAGTCCGTGCTCGACGATGAGACGGGTGGCTTCGGTGCCGAGGCCTCGCCCACGACCGGCCGCACCGAGAAGGGTGCGGAACCCGCACGCACGGTTGCCGTGGTCCCAGTCGTTGAGCACGACCTCGCCGACGAGGGTGCCGGATGAGTTGTCGATGACAGCCAGCACGAGCCGGTCGTCGGCGACGGCCCATTCGCCGTAGATCTGCCGGAGCCGTTCGATCGGAACCTCGTCGGGCTTCTCCGCGCTGGAATGGACCGACCCGGTCAGCCGGGCGATCTCGTCATCCGCACGAATGAGTGCGTCGATGGCGTCGGCGTCCGCAGCCTGAATCGGACGAAGGGTTACCAGGGTGCCGCACAGAGTCGGCTTCTCGCTGAACGGTGTCGATCCCACGCAGCCCAGCATGTGCTCAGTCCTTTCGGAAACGCACCTTTGGGGCTAACCAGTCTCCAACCTCCCCCGCGGCGTCGGCGCCGTCGTAGCCGTAGGTCACTAATTCATCACATCACGGCGACACGAGCTCGAATTGAATATTTGACTCGTTATCCGAGAGTACCACTTCGAACGGATATTTGTAGACATTCGCAGAGCAGTCGATGATGACCGATCCATACTTATCCTTAACAGGATCACTACAGCCACGCTGCCCTAGATCCAAGATCAGACTACTCCGCTTGGCCTCCGGCACAAAAGCGTAGACAACCAGACCACCTCCGCTATCACAATCGGATACGAAGTGCTGGCTCCGGATGTCCGTAAAGCTCCTAGTTAGCCAGTCCCCAAACTCCCCCGAATCCTCTAACGAGTATTGCGCACAACTGGCTCTTTCGGACCGTGAAGAGCAGCCAGACAAAGAGAACGTCATAACGACACACGCCAAACAGCTGACGACCATCAGCAATCGATGAATGTTCTCATCGCGATGCTCGATCCGTCGGCCCCCGGGGGGCCGACGGCTACAGCCGCACCCCACGTCGCCGCGCCTCCCGGGCCCCTTGAGCGCAGCACCGCTCCCATCGATGTGCCCCGCACACGGCGCCACACCCGCGTGGCGGCCAACCCTCGAGACAGCCTGCGGGCCAACGGCACCGCACTGCGAGGGGGTGCCTGTTCGGTGCTCACGGCTCCTACCTGCCGGGGCCGCGGCGCGCCATCGACCGCAGCAGCGGCCGGCGCGGTCGGCGGCGACGGTGGCGACGGCGGCGGCGGTGGCGGGACCCACGCCACGACCGGGCGATCAGTAGGCCGGTCGTTCCATTCATCAAGGTGATCCTCGAACGCCCCGCGCCACACGACCGCCCTCAACACACGCTCCTGGCGTGCGTCCGTACGCCCCGCCACCGAGGCCGCCCACAGCGAATCCACCAGCGCCGGGTCGAAAGCCGCCGCCCAGGCCTGACGATCGTGGATCAGACTGTTCACCGCGTCTCGGTCCGCCGCATCGCCCACCCGAATCACCCGAGGCGCCGCAGGACGAGCCGCAGCCGGCATACGCTCGTACTCGGCCGGATAGTACGGCGGATCAGCCCACTGCGGCACGAGCCGGCGCGTCAACTCACGATGCAGCACATTCGCAGACCGCTCCTGCGGCGTCAGACTCAAAGCCGCCCGCAAGAACCCCGGCGCCAGCAACGGAGAAATCACACCCGTCCGCTCACCCGTCGACCCCCACCGCCGGATCCGCTCCCGCAGATAGAAGACGTCCAGAACCGTGGCATCCCGATAACCGCGATCAGCGATGCTCCGCAACGTACCCAGAATCTGCTCCCGCACCAGTGCGCGAGCCTGCGGATCAGCGCCCGCGACCGGCGCGTACCGAGCGACAATGCTGTCTGCGAAGCGGCCCAGCATTTCCTCCAGCGGCAGGCGCTCCAATTCCTCCCGGGCAGCTGGGTAGAAATAGCCGTGAGCCACCTCACCCCCCGCTCCGCCGATCGCCAAAGGGTGGGCAACGTCGAGAGATCTCGGCGCCGGGTAATGCAGGTAACTGAACGGGCGCATCCCCTCAGCAAAGCGATGCCAGGCTCGCGCGTTGGCCATAGCCTCCCAGGGCGGCGGCTCGCCGGCCCCACCGGTGGCCACATGCTCCACACGATGCTCCGGAGGACTCGTGAGCAAGCCCACCAGCTCGCGCGCCACCTGCAAATCACCCGGAAGCGCATCGTGCGTATGCAGACACACGTCCGCATCAGCCGCCAGAAAAGCCGCTGCGACCAACCGAGAGTCCCGCCCACCCGTCAGATCCACCACCGGACGCTGATCGAACAAGCGGGCCACCGACGCCGCCACCCCAGCAAGATCCTGTGCAGCAGCCTCGATCAGCTCCCCAGAACGCGCTGCCCGATCCGGAACCGCCCACGAGGACACGGTGTCGACCGCCGACACGCTCAGCCGCCCCGCGCGCCCATCCCACTCCAGGCACGTCGCGGCATCAATGACGCGCACCCCCTCGTACGCGCTGACCTGACCGAACAGTTCGTCGGCCACCCCGATATGAGCCCACCCCACCTCATCCGCCCGCGCCGGCAGCCCCGCGAACGACAGCGCAGCCTCAGGCCGGTTACTCCACACCCAACCCCACGCAGTCCGCACCTCGAACAGTCGCCCGACCCCCACCGAATCCGTCAGCAGCGTGAGCCGATCCGCACCCTCGTCCAGACTCGCGCACACAAACGGCGGCGAGATGAGTTCCATCGCGCTCGGACGCCGCCGCAACGCCCGAGCCAGACGCAGCGGCGCCGACTCCAAGGGCTGCGCCTCAACCACCCGCTCGAAACCCAACGGCGCGTACAACGACGCCACAGTCTCAGCACCGTCACCCACCCAGGCCGGCCACCGCGACCCTGCCCCGCCCTGCCACAAGGCGATGGCACAGGAGGCTGACGACGCGGTGCGGCGCGCCGGCGCCTTCGCCCACCTGGAGGCATACCTGCGCTCGACGCGCTCGATCCCCTCCAGGAGCCGCCCCCGCGACTCGCTGCCGCTCCCCGCGCACGCCACGAAAATCTGCACCCAGCAACCCTTCCCACGCCGCAGCTAGCGATCACCGTGGGCGGGCAATGGCCTCGACTGGCGCAGGCTCGCCTCCCTCGGGGCGAGTACGCCATGGGCCCGGTGTTTCTGTGTCGCCACCGTTTCGGCTCCCCGAAACTCCCCGCGGGACATGATCCGGCCGCGCTACCCCTTCGTCTGCGTGACTCCCGTTTGATCACTGCTCTTGCCGGCTACGAGCTCGGCGGCGCTGACTCCAAGGGACGGACCCTAGCGCGGCGTCTAACGAGGTTCGGCGGGCGCGAAGTACCGCGCCCGCCGAAAAACCGCAGGTCAGCCCACGTCAGAGTTTGTGAGCTGAACCGGGCGAGTTTGTTGAACTCGCCGTGGTGCGCGAGGGGGGAGTTGAACCCCCACGCCCTTTCGGGCACACGGACCTGAACCGTGCGCGTCTGCCTATTCCGCCACTCGCGCGCGCCGTCCTAGCCTGCCAGAGGGGGGCGAGAACTCCAAACCGGGGCGTTGACGCAGGCTGGAAGCCCCTGCGGGGGGCGCCCGGAGTCGCGCCGCCGGTACGGTCCGAGCCTGCCGTCGGAGCCGCGCGCCGAGTTGTCACTTTCGCGCTCGAGGTGCCACTTCCACCCAGACGAGTCGTCACTTTCGCACCCGAGTCGTCAGAAAAGGCTGACAACTGGGCCCCAAAAGTGACGACCCGAGGCGGGCTGACCTGGGGGTCGACGAGTGAGGGCTACTGCGGGCGGCCCGCGAGGTGGGCGAAAAGCGCGAACGTCACGAGCCAGTGGGTCAACATGAAGTCGCCGTCGGTGACGACCGGGGCCACCGCCTCGAACAACGCCTCCGCCGCCGCCAGCACCGCAGCTCGGGCCGGCTCTGGCAGGTAGGGCGCGAGCTCACGCAACTGCCACGCCCGGGAGAGGGAGAGCCCCAGCAGGTGCGCGAGCTGGCCGTCGCTCGTGTCCTGCGTCAGCGGCGGCGTCAACAGGTGCCCGTGGGCCCCTTCGCCCAGGCCGGGCAGGTAGCCGGCCAGCCACCCCGACCGGCCGGCCTGTGGGAGCACCCGCATCATGAGCGCCGCCTGCGTCAGCGCGGGGGACAGGAAGTCGTGGCCGCTCGGCTCGGCCGAGGTATCCGCTGGGCCGTCCGCGCCGAACCAGTCAATAGCCCGCGCCCGCGCCAACTGCGTCAGCTCCGGGCGGTCCAGTGCGGCGACGGCCCGCAGCACCAAGGTCAACGCGAACGCCGAGTTGGAGTGCACCCCGTGGCGCACCGGCAGCGGCTGCGCCAACCACGCCGGCACCAACTCCACGATCTGCTCCGCCAACGGGGCCACCGGCCCCTCCCAGCGCGTGCCGCGGGCTTGCGCCGCGAGCATCAGCGCCCACCCCCAGCCGTACGGGCGCTCGAACGACGGGCGCCCCCGCAGGTACTCCACCTCCACCTCGATCGCCGCCCACGTCAGGCGCGCATCCAGCAGCTCCCGGCAACGTGCGGCCACCGGCTCGCTCAACGGTCCGTCCGCCAGCAACACCAGCAGGCTCGCCTGCATGTGCACGCTGCTGTGCCAATCCAGGCATCCCCAGAACGCCGGATGCAGCGTTTGCGGCCGCACGTCGACATCCTCCGGCCCCGTGACGACATGGCCGGGCGCGTAGGGGTACACCGTCGCCAGCGCCTCGCAGGCCACCCGCGCCCACGCATCGGCCGGATACGTCGGGCCGCCGGGGGAGCCGACACCACTCGTCGCAGTCATGCGCTCAGTGTGCCGGGCCCCCGGCACGGGCTCACCGCTACGAACAGCGCCGGCGCCGCTCAGGCGGCCTTGATCGCCGAGACCTCGAACTCCAGCGCGATCTTCTCGCTGACGAGCACGCCGCCGGTCTCCAGGGCCGCGTTCCAGGTGATGCCGAAGTCGCTGCGGTTGATGACGACCGAGCCCTCGAAGCCGATGCGCTCGTTGCCGAACGGGTCGACGGCCCCGCCCTCGAACTCGAACGGGACAGTGACCGACTTCGTCACGCCCTTGATCGTCAGGTCACCGGTGATCTCGAGCTGGGTGTCACCGGTCGCCTGCACCCGCGTCGAGGTGAAGGTGATCTGCGGGAAGTCGGGCGCGCCCAAGAAGTCGCCGCTGCGCAGGTGGTCGTCCCTTTGCGCGTTGCGCGTGTCGATGCTGGCGACCTCGATCGAGACCGCGACCTGCGCGTTGGCCAGGCCCGCCTCGGGCACGAGCACCTGACCGGTGAACTCGTTGAAGCTGCCGCGCACCTTGGTGACCATCGCGTGGCGGGCGATGAAGCCGATCCGCGTGTGGCTCGGGTCGAGGGTGTAGGTGCCCTGCAGCGCCGCGAGCGTGGTGGGGGCGGAGACGGTCGTGGTCATGACTGAACTTCCCTTCGTCGTTAACGATGCCAACACCACAAGTAGGTGATGCGTCATGTACATAGTGCGGCAGCATCGGTGATGTGTCAACTACATGCTCTCAGCTCACTCTCACAAGACCCCGGGTTGACCCGGAGTCAGGCCCCAGCGGCCACGTCCGGCCTGTATGTCAGTCCTGGCCGATACCCTGACGAGAAGACACCGCGGATCCACATCGGGGACCAAGCGAAGGGAGGGGATGCTCGTGGGGTTGTTCGACCGTCTGGAAGGCAAGCTCGACCGGGTGATCAACGGAGCCTTTGCGCGCGCCTTCCGGGCCGAGGTCCAGCCCGTAGAGATCGCCTCAGCGATGCGCCGCGCGATGGACGAACGGGCCGCCGTCGTCGGCAAGGGCCGCACGATGGTGCCCAACGCCTTCACCATCGAGCTCGACCCCAGCGACTACGAGCGCCTCACCATGTACGAAGACGTGCTGGTCGATGAGTTGCTGGCCGCCGTCGACGAGCACGTCGAGTCGCAGCGCTACCTCACCGAAGGACCCCTGCACGTCGACTTCGTGCAGCAGGACGACCTCAACACCGGGGTCTTTCGGGTGCGGCCCCGCGCGCAGCGCGAGGTCCCTGCGCAGCCGCGCCACTCCAGCCGCGCCCAACGGCGCTTCGAGGAGGAGCGCCGCGCCAAGCGCGCCAAGCAGCCCACCGAGCCCAAGCACAAGCCCCGCAATCTGCCCCACCCGCCGGAGGCGACCGCCGCCGCCGAGGGACCTGCCGGGCTCGCCGGCCACGCCGCCACCGCCGCTACTGGAGCAGCCGCCGGCACGGCCGCCGCCGGACGCTCCGGCTCCTACATCGCCCGGCACGAGTCCGCCGAAGAGCACGAGGCCCGGGAGGCCCAACGGCAACGGGACCGCGACGCCTGGGGCGACGACGAGAGCGAGCAGACGCCGGGTGATGAGCGACAGGGGGCGCCAGGGGCCCGCTCCCGCTCTCCGGAGCGCCCGCCCATGCGCATCTACGGCGACGAGCGGCGCGACGAAGGCTGGGACGAGCCCTGGCAGAGCGAGCCCGCTCCCGAGAGCCAAGGCTCCGCCGAGCGTGGCGACCGCGACCCGAGCCGTGACTCGAGTCCCGACTCCCGGCGCGACTCCCGCACCGGCGACGACCGCGACGAGCCGTACCGCCGCAGCGAGAGCTTCCAGCCCGTCGAGCGACCCGCCGCGCCGGCGCCGCGAGCTCCCGAGCCGGAGCCCACCGTGGCCCAGCAGGCCGCCCCACCACTGCCCGACCCGGCCCACCGCCCGTGGCTCGAGCTCGACGGCGACACCTACCCGCTGCTGGCGGCCATCACGATCCTGGGCCGCGACTCCGGCGCCGACATCACCCTCGACGACCCCGGCGTCAGCCGCCGCCACGCCGAGTTGCGCGTCACCCACGACGGCCCGCACCTCATCGTCGGGCTGCGCGACCTCGGGTCCACCAACGGCACCTACGTCAACGGCGAACGCATCACCTCACAACGACTCAACGACGGCGACCGGGTCACCGTCGGGCGGGTCTCCTTCAACGTGCGGACCCGGAGGCGCTGAAACCCATGGGCGAACTCACCCTCACCGTCGTCCGCCTCGGGCTGCTGGTCATGCTGTGGCTGTTCATCTTCAGCATCGTCGGGGTGCTTCGCTCCGACCTGTACGGCACCCGCATCGTCACCCGCGCCCCCGGCGGTGGCGGCCGCGGCCGGGTGCGGCCGACCGCCAGTACCCCGGCCCGTTCGAAGAAGTCGTTCACCAACCTGGCCGTCATGGAGGGCCCCATGCGGGGCACCACCGTGCCGCTCAAGGAGTCCGGTGTGCTGCTCGGCCGTAACCCCGAGTGCACCCTCGTGCTCGACGACGACTACGCCTCCGGGCGGCACGCCCGCGTCTACCTCGACGACAAGACCTGGTACGTCGAAGACCTCGGCTCCACCAACGGCACCCACGTCAACGGTGAGAAGATCACCGCGCCCACACCCTTGCAGGCGGGGAGCCAGTTGCGGATCGGCACCACCGTCCTGGAGCTGAGGCGATAGGGCATGAGTGTTGCCGTGCGCTTCGCGGCGCGCACCGACGTCGGTCTGGTGCGCTCGCGCAACGAGGATTCCGGATATGCGGGGCCACACCTGCTCGCCGTCGCCGACGGCATGGGCGGGCACGCGGGCGGCAACGTCGCCAGCTCCCTGGTCCTGGCGCGCCTGGCACCTCTGGACGGCGACAGCCACGGCTCCGACGACGCCCTCGAGGTGCTCGCCGACACCGTCGCCGAGGCCAACCGCTCCCTGGCCCGAGCCATGGCCGCCGATCAGGGCCTGCACGGCATGGGCACCACGCTGACCGCGTTGCTGCGCAGCGGCCCCAACGGCCTGGCCCTCGTGCACATCGGCGACTCCCGCGCCTACCTGCTGCGCAACGGCATCTTCAGCCAGATCACCCGCGACCACTCGTTCGTGCAGTCCCTCGTCGACGCCGGCCGCATCAGCGATGAGGAGGCCGAGCACCACCCGCAGCGCAGCCTCGTCACGCGCGTGCTGACCGGCGCCCCCGAGGACGAGCCCGACCTGTCCATGCGCCAGGCCCACATCGGCGACCGCTACCTCATCTGCTCCGACGGCCTGTCCGACTACGTCGGCCGCGCCACCATCGAAGAGGTCGTGCGCGCCGGCTACGACCCCAGCGAGACCGCGCGCCGACTCGTCGACCTCGCGATGCGCGCCGGCGCCCCCGACAACGTGACGTGCGTGGTCGGCGACATCGTCGACTCCGCCGACGGCGCCACCCAGCCGATCGTCGTCGGCGCCGTGGCCGAACGCCGCCAAGACACGACGCAGCCGCTGGTGCTCAACCCCGCGCAGAAGGCCGCCGCCCTGCGCCGCAGCGTCGTCGCCGACCTGGACGCCGACGCCGACCCCGCCGACGAGCCCCGCCGCCGCGGGCGCATCGCCCGCATTGTGGCGCTCGTGCTGATCGTCCTGTTCGCCCTCTTCGGCGGGCTGTACGGGGCCTACGCCTGGAGCCAGCAGCAACTGTTCGTCGGTGAGTCCGGGGGCAAGGTCGCGGTCTTCCAAGGGCTGCCGCAGACCCTGGGGCCCTTCACGCTGTCCTCCGTACGCACCACCAGCGACGTCGACGTCGCCGACCTGCCCGACTTCTACCGGGAGCGGGTCGAACGCACCATCCGCGCCACCGACGAGGCAGCCGCCGAAGCCCAGATCAACGAGTTGCGGGCCCAGGCGACCGCGTGCGTCCAGCGCCGCAACGCCGGGGTGCCCTGCGGATCGGGGCAGTCATGACCACCGTCTCCAACTTCGTGCCGCGCACCCGCCGCAACGTCGAACTCGCCCTGTTGCTGCTCGCCGTCGGCATCGTGATGCTGGCCTACGTCAACGTCGGCTTCGCCGTGCAGGGCCAGCTGCCGATCGACCTCATCACCCAAGGCGCGTGGCTGCTCGGCTTCGCCGTCGCCTTCCACCTCGTGCTGCGCTGGCGCGCCAGCTACGCCGACCCGCTGCTGCTGCCCATCGCGACCCTGCTCAACGGGCTGGGGATCGTCATGATCCATCGGCTCGACCTGGCCAACGACCGCATCGGCTCGACGGCCATGGCCCCGCGGCAGATCATGTGGAGCGCCCTGGCGATGATCATCGCAGCCGGCGTGCTGGTGGTGCTGCGCGACCACCGCCGGTTGCGCCGTTACATGTTCACGCTCATGGTCGCCGGCCTCGTGCTGCTGCTGCTGCCGATGCTGCCCGGGCTCGGGCAGACCATCAACGGCGCCCGCATCTGGATCGCCATCGGGCCGTTCTCGTTCCAGCCGGGCGAGGTCGCCAAGATCATCCTGACGATCTTCTTCGCCGCCTACCTCGTGCAGACCCGCGACGCCCTGTCCCTCTCCGGTCGACGCGTCCTGGGCTTCCCCCTGCCGCGCGGCCGCGACTTCGGCCCCATCCTCATGGTCTGGGTCGTCTCGCTGCTCGTCCTGGTCTTCCAGAGCGACCTGGGTAGCTCGCTGCTGTACTTCGGCCTGTTCGTCGCGATGCTGTACGTCGCCACCGAGCGGATCAGCTGGATCACGATCGGGCTGCTGATGTTCTGCGGCGGTGCCTTCGTGGCCTACCTGCTGTTCGGGCACGTGCAGCAGCGGGTGCTCTTCTGGCTCGACCCCTGGTCGGCCGAGGCGCTGGCCCAGAGCGACCAGCTCGTCCGCGGCCTCATGGGCATGGCCGCCGGCGGCCTGCTCGGCACCGGGCTGGGGCGCGGCCACCCGCAGCTGACCTACTTCGCCGAGTCCGACTTCATCATCCCCAGCTTCGGCGAGGAGTTGGGCCTCGTCGGGCTGTTCGCGATCCTCATGCTCTACGTGCTGCTCGTCGAGCGCGGCCTGCGTACGGCGCTGGGCACCCGCGACGGATTCGGCAAGCTCATCGCCGCCGGGCTGAGCTTCTCGGTGGCCCTGCAGATCTTCGTCGTCGTCGGTGGCGTCACGAGGGTCATCCCGCTCACCGGTCTGACCAGCCCGTTCCTGTCCGCCGGCGGCTCGTCCCTGCTGGCCAACTGGACGATCATCGCGTTGCTGCTGCGCATCAGCGACCACGCCAGGCGTCCCGTCGAAGACGAGGTCGTCGTGCCTCTGTCCGAAACCGTCGGCCGCGGGCGACGCAACGGCGGCGGAAAGGGGGAGCCGCGATGAACGCACCGATCCGCAAGCTCGCCCTCGTGGTCACCGCCATGTTCTGCGCCCTGTTCGTGGCCTCGACGTGGATCGTGTACGTGCAGGCCGACGAGCTGCGCGACAAGCCGGGCAACCGGCGCACGCTGCTGGCCTCCTACAGTCAAGAGCGCGGGGCCATCCTCGTCGCCGGCGAGGCCATCGCCCGCTCCGAAGAGACCAGCGACGAGCTGAAGTACCAACGCACCTACCCCAAGGGCAAGCTGAACAGCCACCTCACCGGCTACTTCTCCTTCATCTACGGCGCCGGCGGGGGCCTGGAGTCCGCCGAGAACGGGCTCCTCGCCGGCGACGCCGACCAGCTCTTCTACCGCCGCCTCGGCGACCTGCTGACCGGCCGGCAACCCAGCGGCGTCAGCCTCGAACTGACCATCGACCCGCGCGCCCAAGAGGCAGCCCAGAACGCCCTGGGCAACCAGAAGGGCTCCGTCGTGGCCCTCGACCCCAAGACCGGGGCCATCCTCGCGCTGATCAGCCACCCGCAGTACGACCCCAACACGCTGTCCAGCCACAACCTGGACAGCGTGCAGCAGGCGTGGGCCGCCCTCAACGAAGACAGCGAGCGCCCGCTGGTCAACCGGGCCATCGGCGGCGACCTGTACCCGCCCGGGTCGGTCTTCAAAATCATCACCGCCGCCGCCGCGCTCTCCTCCGGCCGCTTCGACACCAACAGCCAGCTGCCCGGCCCCGCGGTGCTCGACCTGCCGCAGACCACCGCCGGCCTCGTCAACGACTGGCGCGGCCAATGCGGCGACGGCACCGTCAACCTGCTGCAGGCCATGGAGGACTCGTGCAACACGGCCTTCGGCTGGCTCGGCATGCAGCTGGGCGGCCAGGCCCTGCGCGACGAAGCCGCCAAGTTCGGCTTCGGCCAGCAGATCGGCATCCCCATGAGCGTGACTCCCAGCACGATGCCCGAACAGATGAACGCACCGCAGGAGGCGCAGTCGGCCATCGGCCAGTACGACGTGCGCGTCACTCCGCTGCAGGTCGCGATGATGTCCGCCGCCGTCGCCAACCAGGGGACCCTCATGCAGCCGTTCCTCGTCAAGCAGACCCGCGGCTCCGACCTCGAGGTCATCGACCAGACCGCGCCGCGGGAGCTGAGCAAGGCCACCACCCCCGAGGTGGCCGGCCAGCTCACGCAGATGATGGAGGCCGTCGTCACGTCGGGCACCGGAACTCGCGCCCGCATCTCGGGCGTTCGTGTCGCCGGTAAGACCGGTACGGCCCAACACGGGGAGGGTTTGGCGCCGCACGCGTGGTTCACCGGGTTCGCCCCGGCGGACGATCCCGCGATCGCCGTGGCGGTCGTGGTCGAAGACGGCGGGGATGCAGGTATGTCAGCGGGTGGGGGCAGCGTCGCCGCCCCGATCGCCCGTCAGGTCATGGAGGCAGTGATTTCGCGATGAAGTTCCACAAGGGCTCCGTCTTCGGCAACCGCTACACCCTCGGCGATCGCATCGCCGTCGGTGGCATGGGTGAGGTGTGGCGCGCGACCGACGGCGTGCTCGGGCGCACCGTCGCGATGAAACTGCTCTCGCCCTCGTTGGCCGAGCAACCCGGCTTCATCCGGCGCTTCCGGGAAGAGGCGCGCAACACCGCCATGCTGCAGCACCCCAATATCGCCGCGGTCTACGACTACGGCGAAGACGCCGGCGCCTCCTGGCTGGTCATGGAACTCGTCGAAGGCGAACCGCTGTCGACGATCATCCGCGAGGAGGGGCCCATCGAGCCCCGCCGCGCCGCCTCGATCGTCGCCCAGGCGGCCTCCGCACTGCAGGCCGCGCACGACGCCGGAGTCATCCACCGCGACGTCAAGCCCGCGAACATCCTCGTGCGCCCCGACGGGCAGGTGAAGCTCACCGACTTCGGCATCGCCCGCGCCGTCGACGCCGCCCCCATCACCCGCACCGGCGAGGTGATGGGCACCGCCCAGTACATCTCCCCGGAGCAGGCCACCGGCAAGCCCGCCGGCCCCGCCAGCGACATCTACAGCCTGGGCGTCGTCGCGCACGAGATGCTCAGCGGCACCAGGCCCTTCGACGAGGGCTCACCGGTGGCCACCGCCATGGCGCACATCCACAACGACCCGCCGCCGCTGCCCGATGGCGTCGGCCAGCCGCTGGCCGGGGTCGTCATGGCCTCCCTGGCCAAGGACCCCGGTAACCGGCCACCGAGCGCCGCCGTCGTCGCCTCCGCGCTGCGCGGTGGGCCCGAGGCCGCCGCCTTCGACTCCACCGAGGTCTTTCCGTCGGACGCCGGCCCCACCCAGGCGATGCACGGCCCGGCCCCCACGATGGTCCAGCCCCCGGCCCCAACCGGGCGAACCGGCTATCCCCCTCCGGGGTACCCCCCGCAGGGCGGCTACCCCGGCCAGTACGGCCAGGGCTACCCCGGGTACCCCACCGGGCCGATGCCGGAGCAGAAGAAGAAGTCCAACCCGTGGGTGTGGATCGTCCCGGTCCTACTGCTGCTCGTGCTCGGCGGCTTCTTCCTGGCGCAGTCCGGGCTACTCTCCGGCGGCACCAGCCAGGAGACGACACCCCCGGTCACCCCGACGACCGAGGTGACCACCCCGACGCCGACGACACCGACCACGCAAGACAGCGTGCGCCTCGACAACTCCCGCTTCGCGGGGATGACCGTCGAGCAGGCACAAAGCGAGTTGCGCTCCCTCGGTTTCTCCCAGACGACGATCAATCAGCAGTCGAACAACGACGTCGCCGCCGAACGCGTCATCTCCATCAACCCCTCCGGCGACGTCTCGCCGGGAGCGATCATCACCCTCAACGTCTCCACCGGTCCCGAGCAGACCACGCCCCCGCCCGCCGAGTCGCCCGAGACCACGCCGCCGCCGGACGAGGAGGAGGAGTCCCCGCCCACCGACGAGCAGTCGCCGGGCACGCAGGGGGCCGCCGACCCGGGCGAGCAGTCCGGCGCCGGCGACGCGCAGGCCGAGGGTGGCGCCAGGGGGTCGGACGCGGGCGGTGTCGCCGGCGCGAACGCGGGCGCAAACCCTGGTGGCGGCTCCGGGGACGACACCGGCCTATCCTCGAATCAGTCTCAAGGACAGGGCAATTCAGCCGATCAGAAGGCAGTGGACCGAGAAGCCGAAGGGCGGTGAGTCAGGAGTGACGGAGGCGATCCGACTGCTCGCCGGCCGCTACGAGGTCGGTGAGCTCATCGGCCGCGGCGGAATGGCGGAGGTGCACGGCGGCTACGACGCCCGCCTCGGCCGCGACGTCGCCGTCAAGATCCTGCGCTCCGAACTGGCCCGTGACTCGACCTTCCTCCTGCGGTTCCGCCGCGAGGCCAAGGCCGCGGCCAGCCTCAACCACCCCTCGATCGTCGCCGTCTTCGACTCCGGCGAAGACGTGATGCACGAGGCCGGCGGTGCCGAGATGCCCGTGCCGTTCATCGTCATGGAGTACGTGCGTGGCCGCACCCTGCGCGAGATCCTGCACGAGGACGGACCCGTGGAGCCGATGCGGGCCACCCGCATCATGGCGCAGGTGCTGCAGGCGCTGAACTACAGCCACCAGCACGGCATCATCCACCGCGACATCAAACCCGCGAACGTCATGCTCGATTCCGCGGACCGGGCCAAGGTCATGGACTTCGGCATCGCCCGCGCCATCGCCGACACCGCGGCGACCATGACCAACACCAGCATCGTCGTCGGCACCGCCCAGTACCTGTCCCCGGAGCAGGCCCAGGGCCGCGACATCGACGCCCGCTCCGACCTCTACTCCGCCGGCTGCCTGCTCTACGAGCTCGTCACGGGCCGCCCCCCGTTTGTCGGGGATTCTCCGGTGGCCATCGCCTACCAGCACGTCGGCGAGCCGCCGCAACCGCCGTCGGTGCACAACTCCGAGGTGCCGGCCAACCTCGACGTCGTCATCCTGCACGCCCTCAACAAGGACCCGGACCGGCGCTACCAGTCCGGAGACGAGTTCGCCGCCGACCTGGAGTCGGTGCTGCGTCGCGAGCCGACCATCGCCGCCGCGGCCGCGGTCGACGCCGGAGAGTTGGCGCCCGCACCGCTGCCGGAGAAGGTCTCGGCGCCCGTGGCCCCCGCGACCACGTCGATCACCACCCGACGCGCCGACCACGACAAGAGCCAGCGCAACCGCGCGCTGCCCTGGGTGGTCGGCGTGCTGGCCGCGCTGGCCGTCACCCTGGGGTTGTGGCTGGGCCGCGACCACCTCGGCGGCGATCCCGCGCCCGTGGCCGTCCCTTACGTCATCGGGCAGCCCGAGGCCAACGCCAATCAGCAGATCACCGATGCGGGCCTCATGCCGGTCTCCCAACCTGTGGCCAACGCCGCGGCGCCCGGCACGGTCGTCGAACAAGACCCGCGCGAGGGCGAACGCCCGCCGAACAGCACGATCCAGTTGCGGGTCTCCACCGGGCCGGGGCAGGTCGTCGTGCCCAACCTGCGCAACTTCCAGCAGGACACCGCCATCCAGAAGCTCTCGGACCTGGGCCTGGAGGTGCAGGGCATCGACCAGGTCGACAGCTACGAGGTGGCCCAGGGCAGCGTCGTGGCCACCGAGCCCAAGGCCGAAGAGAACGTGGCCGCCGGCAGCGCCGTGACGCTGAAGATCAGCAACGGGCAGACGGTCGTGCCCGAGGTCGTCGGCATGAGCGAAGCCAAGGCGCAGGAGGCGTTGAGCAAGGTGGGTCTGCGCTACCGCCGGGAGGATGTGACGAGCACCCGGTCCGTCGGCAGCGTCATCGCGCAGTCGTATCAGGCCAAGACGCGGGTACCCGTCGGCACGGAGGTCGTGCTCGACGTCGTGCGCTCCCGGCCGCAAACGCAGACGGTCACCCGCACCGAGACCGTCACCCCCACCGCCCCGGCACCGCCCGCGACGCCCACCGACCCCGACTCGCCGTCGCCGACACCCACCTCGACCGACGACCCGCCCGCCGACGGCGGTGGCCAGCAGTAGCGGCTCGCGCCGCGCGGCCGCGCCAGGGGTAGAGCCGGCGTGGAGCGGCGGCGTAGAGCCGGCACGACCTCTCAGGCGGTAACGCTGACCAGCGGCCCCAGGCCGGCCGACCGCTCGACGGCGTCGGTGTGCCCGCACAGCACGAGCCAGTTGGCCAGCAGCCGATGGCCGCCTTCGGTGAGCACGCTCTCGGGGTGAAACTGCACGCCGTGCAGGGGCAGGTGGGCGTGCCGGGCGGCCATGATGACCCCGGACGGGGTGTGGCCGTTGACGACGAGCGCAGGCCCGACCGTGTCGGCCTCGATCGCCAGCGAGTGATAGCGGGTCGCGGTGAACGGGCTGGGCAGCCCGGCCAGCACCCCCGTGCCGTCGTGCTCGACCAACGACGTCTTGCCGTGCAGCAACTCGGCGGCGCGGCCCACGACGGCCCCGGTGACCACGGCCAGCGCCTGGTGCCCGAGGCACACTCCGAGCATCGGGACGCGCAACTCGCCGCAGCGCCGGATCACCTCGATCGACGCGCCCGCCTCGGCGGGGGTGCCCGGCCCGGGGGAGATCAGCACCCCGTCGTAGTCGCCGACGGCCTCGAGGTCGACCTCGTCGTTGCGCACCACGGTGCACTCCGCGCCGAGCTGCTGCAGGTAGCCGACGATCGTGTAGACGAAGCTGTCGTAGTTGTCGACGACGAGGATGGCGGTCACGAGGGGTCCTTCTGCGCTGTGGGGCCCGGTCGGGCGAGGCTGCCTCCCAGGGTACGGCCCAGCGGCCCGGAGCCGACCGGCCCAGCGGCCCGGAGCCGACCGGCTCAGCCGTCGGCGCGGGCGAAGCGGGGGCTGACGCCGGCGGTGAAGCCCGGCATCGACACGGTGCCCGGCTGCGTGACCCGATAACCGAGGCCGACGAGATCGACGTATCGGCGGTAGTTCGCCACGGTCGGATCGGCCTCCAGCCCCGCCAGCAGCCGCTGCGGATCGCCGATCGCGGTGATGACGTACGGCGGGGAGTAGACCCGGCCCTGCAGGATCAGCGTGTTGCCCACGCACCGCACCGCGCTCGTGGCGACGACCCGCTGGTCCTGGATGGTCATCGCCTCCGCACCGGCGGCCCACAACGCGTTGACGACCGCCTGCACGTCCTGCTGATGCACGACGACGTCGTCGACCGTGTACCCCGGCGGGATGCGCCCGCCGGTGTTCGCATCGGTCAGGGCCACCGTGACCGCCGGGCCGGAGACCGGCTCGGTACCGGCAGCGGCCCCCCACGTAGCGGCCCGAGCGGTCTGTTGGGCGATCTGCGGGTCCGCCGACGCCAACGCTGCAGTCTGCGCCTCCACGTCGGCGCGCAGCTGCTCGGTGCGTAGTGCCTTGGTCTCCACGAGCCGGGTCTGGGTGCGGATGACGTCGGGCAGATCCTCCACGCCACTGCCGCGCAGATCCGAGCCGCGGGCGGCGCCGGCGCTGGTCGCGAACATCAAACCGGCGATGGCCGCCACGATCGGCACCCCGATCGACCAGCCAGACCTGCGGTCAGCCATGCCCCTGCACCCTCCCGTATCTGCCCGCTGCACGCCCGATACCGCCTGTGCCGCGAGCCTTTTCGTGTCGCCTGCGCGCCGCCACCCGCGGCCGCCTGGACGATGCGCCCAGTATGCCCACGTAAACTGGGAGTTCAACGGGCCCCGGAGCATCCGTGGGCGCACCCCGAGATCGACGCAGGAGATCCACCGTGGCACGTCCCGACTCTTCGCCCAACGGCGAGACCCCCGATGTCGAGCTGACGGACGGGAAGGTCACCAACGACAGCACCGAACTGGCCGGCGCTGCGGCCACCGGGGCCGAGCCTGCCGGGCCGGAGAAGGTCGCGGCCGTGCCGCCGAAGGCCCGCAAACACAAGGAGAAGAAGAAGAGGGTGCCGCGGTCGCAGCGCGGCGGCCTGCACGACGACATCGCTCGGGCGCCGGCGCCGAACCCCACGTGGTTCGTCCCCGTGATGTGCGGCCTGATGATCATCGGCCTCTTCTGGGTCGTCATCTACTACCTGTCCGCCGGCCAGTGGCCCGTGCGGGCCATGGGCAACTGGAACCTGCTGGCCGGGTTCGCATTCATCATCAGCGGCTTCATGATGACGACCCGCTGGCGCTAGTCACGCTCACGAGCAACGAAGCGGTGGTCCCCGACCGGGGGCCACCGCTTCGTCGTTGGGGACAGTCGACGGGGGTTATCCACAGGCTTATCCACGACTGGGGATGAATAACACTCGTGTAATCACAGGTGTGGAATACTCTGTGGATAACTAGATCTGTGTCCGCTAAAAGCCGTGTGAGCTGCGGATTTACGAGAAGCGGATGACCGCGTCGGCGAAGCTCGTGTCCACGATGGCGTACTTGACCACAGCCAGGGCGACGACGACGAGCAGTACCCCGGCCAGCGCCGGCCACTGCAGCCGGGCACGCTGGCGACCGCGGGTCGCCAGCAGCACACCCGCCAGCGCCAGACCGGTGACGAAGCCACCGAGGTGGGCCTGCCAGGCGATCTCGCGGTAGATGAACGGCAGGGCCGCATTGATCGCCAGCAGCACCCACAGGCCGCGCACCGACGAGCCGCTGTGGCGCAGAAACAGCATCGTGGCCCCGAAGAGCCCGAACACCGCGCCGGAGGCCCCGACCATCGGCGTGACCCAGGCGCCGCCCATCTCCGCCCAGTTCTGGGGCGGGGACGCCAGCAGCAGGTACCCGACGGAGCCGCCGAGGGCACTGACGAGATAGAGGGTAAGGAAGCGCGCCCAGCCGAGCATCGGCTCCAACCACTGACCGATGGACCACAGGCACAGCATGTTGAACAGGATGTGCGCGAACATCGTCGGGGAGTGCAAGAACGCGGACGTCAGGAAGCGCCACGGCTGTTCGTCACCGGTCAGGGGGGAGAACTGACCCAACAGGATGATCGAGCGGTCGGCCTGCTGCAGGAAGAACACCGCAACGCAGATCGCGATGAGCGTGTATGTGGCGGTCGGACGTTGCTGGCCGCCGCGACCGCCGAACGCCGTGCGGGGCGTCGGGGTCGCGGCGGCATCGGCGCGACGACAGTCGACACAGTGGAAGCCGACCGGTGCCGGGTGCTGACACTCCGGGCACGTGGGCCGGCCACACCGTTGGCAGCGCAGATGCGAGACCCGATCCGGATGGCGGGGGCACGTCGGCGGACCCGGTGGCTGTGCCTGCGGATCAGGCGGCGACGGTGGCTGCGGAGGTGATGTCATGCGCGCCGAAGGATCATTCGCTGATCGTCACGCTCTCGATGACGACCGGCTCCACGGGCTTGTCGTTGCGGCCGGTGGCGACGCCCGCGATGGCGTCGACAACGTCGCGGCTCTTCTGGTCGGCGACCTCGCCGAAGATCGTGTGCTTGCCCTGCAGCCACGTCGTCGGGGCGACGGTGATGAAGAACTGCGACCCGTTGGTGCCGCGGCCCATGCGCTTGCCGGCGTTGGCCATCGCCAGGATGTAGGGCTTGGTGAAGTCCTTGTCGGGGCTGATCTCGTCGTCGAACGTGAATCCCGGGCCCCCGATGCCCTCACCGAGCGGGCAGCCGCCCTGGATCATGAAGTTCGGGATGATGCGGTGAAAGCTCAGGCCGTCGAAGAACGGCTCCGGGTTGGTGCGCCCCGCGTCGTCGCGGTATTCCTTGGAGCCGGTGGCCAGTCCCGTGAAGTTCTCTACGGTCTTGGGAGCGTGCTCGGGGAAGAGCACGATCTCGATGTCGCCATGGTTGGTGTGCAGCGTGGCATTCATGGCCGCATCTTGTCATGACGACCTCAATCCTTCGCCGCCGACGGCACCGATAGCGCCACTCAACCGGGCGTCGGTTGGGCAGGGACGCATGCGGCAAGGCAGGATGGGGCAGGAGCGAAAGACATCCCCGTCTAGGAGGAGCACGTGTTCCAGCGCAAGACCAAGAAGGTCACCGTTCCCTCGGTGACCACCAAGCGGGTGAGCGTCCCGACGCTGGCCGGTCTGAAGAAGCAGGTGGCCGAGGTCGCCGCCGACGCCGCCAAGACCGTCGAGGTGGCCGCGCACAAGGCCGACGAACGGGCCCACGCCGCGGCCGATTCCGCCGCCAAGGAGGCCTCCGCCTCCGCCCAGGCCGTCCGCAAGGCGACCCACGACAAGGTCGACGAGACGGTCCCCAAGATCACCGACTCCGTCGAGCGGCTGCTGGCCGCCGGCAGCGCCGCGAGCCACGACGTGGCCGAGCGCGTCGCGAGCGAGGCCAGGAAGGGCCAGAAGCTCGTCGCGGACGAGGCCAAGAAGGGCAAGGAGATCGTCACCGGCGAGAAGAAGAAGAAGGAGCGCCGCAAGAAGGGCATTCTGCGGTCACTCTTCTCCGCCCTGGTCACCGCCGCCGCGGCCGCCGGTGTCGTCGCCTACCTGCGTAGCCGTCAGCAGGAGCCCAAGGACGACCCGTGGGCGCGCCCGCTGACCGACCCCTATATCGCCCCGGCGACCAAGACCGCCGACGTCTCCAGCGCTCCGGCCCCGTCGACGACCGCCAAGGGTGAGGAGGTCGCGCAGTCCGACCTTGCCGACACCCCGCCGGTCGACGCCGCCGAGGTCGAGGTCGTCGACCTCACCACCGAGCCGACGACCGCCGAAGGCGAGAGCCGCAACACCTGAGCGTTGCAGCCCGCACGCACCACGACGGCCCGCCCCGGACGATTCCGGAGGCGGGCCGTCGTGCGTCGGGTGCCTAGACCAGGCGGGTCGTGATGCTGCCCAGGCCCTTGATAGTGCTGACGATCGTTTCGCCGGGAGCCAGGTAGCGGCGCGGCTGCCGGACGGAGCCGACACCGGCCGGGGTACCGGTGAAGATGAGGTCACCGGGCAGCAGCCGCACCACCTGCGAGAGCCCCGAGACGACCGCGGCCACATCGAAGATGAAGTCCGCGGTTGTGCCGTCCTGCATGACCTCGCCGTCGATGGTGCAGCCGATCGCCAGCGCGTTCTTGTCGGGCAGCTCGTCGGCGGTGACGACGGCCGGCCCGGTGGGCCCGAAGCCCGGATAGGACTTGCCGAGGGAGAACTGCGGGGGTTTGACGGCGAACTGAACGCGCCGCTCCGAGAGGTCCTGGCCGATGGTCAGTCCGGCGACGTGCTCCCACGCCTGTTCCGGCGAGACCGCCAGGGCCTCGCGGCCGATGACGACAACGAGCTCGACCTCCCAGTCGACGCGATCGCTGGGCAGGCGGACCTGCGCGTCGGGACCCGTGAGGCAGGAGGGGAACTTGGTGAAGACCAGGAGCTCGGTGGGGATGTCGAGCCCCGCCTCCTGCGCATGGTCGCGGTAGTTCAGGCCGATGCCGAAGATCTGCCGCGGCGCGGGGACCGGCGGGCCGAGCCGGCTCACCTCGACCGGCGCGCCCTCGGGCAAGGTGGCCTGCGCGCCCCACTGCACGAACGCCTGCCACTGCTCGTACACCGCCTCGGGGTCTGGCCCGAACCGGCCGTCGCTGACCTCGGCGAGGTCGACGGCGTGGTCAGCGTGCTCTCCCACCAGGAGCACGGCCCGGCCGGCGGACGTGGCGATACGCATGAATCGGTCCCTTCGTCGCGAGCGTCTGTGGCCCCCACCTTAGGAGGCCGAACACTCGCGCGCCCTCAGGCCCGGTCGGAGAGGGTGGTCCGAATCTCCGCGGCGATCCAGCTGGGCTCGAGGTAGAGGCAGTGCGGCCCTCCCGCTCGTCGGGCGATACGCAGGGCCGGTCGGCCGGCGGCCAACTCGTGCAGGCCATCCCCGCCGGAGCCGTTGCGGCCTTCGCTGAGGGTCACCACGGTCACGGGCGCGTCGATGGCGGCGAGCAACTCCCGACCCGGCCGAAAGCGCGCGGCCTCCGGTTGCCTGGTCAGCGCGCGCAGGGTGTCGGGAGTGGGCCGGTAGACCCACGAGCCGTCCGGCGCGACGACGATGCAGCGGCGCAGCAGGGCGCGGATGCTGGCCGCGTCGGGGGCGGCGGCCAACCAGTCCTGCGCCGCCGGGCCGCTCTGTTCGTCGAGGAAGGTCTCCAGGGAGTCCTCGTCGGCGCCGGTGGCCCCGAGCCGGAACCGTTGGGTGAGCATGTCGACGATGACGTCGGCGCCGACGGCCTGCACCATCTCCAGCACGTCGGCCTGGCTCTCGACGACGGATGAGTCGATGACGACGACCCCGCCCACCAGCTCCGGATGTTCGGCCGCCACCGCGGCCGCGAAACCGCCGGCGACGTCGTGCCCGACCAGCACGGGACGCCCCAGCCCTAGCTCACCGATGAGGCTGACGATGTCGTCGGGAATCTGGTCGACGGACTGCGCCTCGGCGCTGCTCTGGCCGTGCCCCCGAAGGTCGAACGCCACGACATGGGCGCTCGGCGTCAGAGCGGCGGCGACCTGCTCCCAGACGACGCTGGCGTGCGACACGGAGTGGATGAGCAGCACGTCCGGCCCGTCGCCCCCGAAGTCCACGACCGCCAGATCCCCACCCGGCACCGCGACCCGCTGCTCCCGAACGTTCACAACAGAACCCTTTGCACCAGTTAAGTATGCGTGCCGGTTTCCAGCCGCCCGACCACATCCGAGGGAACGTTATTAACACAGGTCAGGCGTTTGCACGTCGCACTTGCGCGCTCACCGGGATGTCGCGGGTGGTGGACCTCCGTAGAGAGTTTGAGAACCCCTGCCCACACCTGAAAACCCTGTCTTTGCGCAGGTCACGGGGCTTCTACAACCACGACCAGCGCTCCTCCGAGCCTACCGTTTCCGACTCCAGGGGGCGAGTGGTGCGATCACTTGGGATGGCTCAAACCCTCCTTCGCCCGGAGCAGGTCGACGATCTGGTGGCGCAGTACCGCGAGGGCGCGACGCCCGTCGAGCTGGCGTCCCATCTTCGGAGTGAACCGCCGCACGGTGGCCACACACCTCACCCGCCGGGAGGTCACCATCCGCCGTGGACGGTTCGACTCTGCCCGCATCCATGAAGCAGCCGGCCGCTACCTCAGCGGACTATGCCGCGCCAGTGCAGCGACTGCGACGACCGTCGCAGCGGCCACGGCCGCCCCCGCACCCACCACCGGGGAGGACGGCGCGCCGGCCAAGCGGCCGGCAGCGATCCAGCCCAGCCCCCAGGCCATCGCGGCCGCCACGCCCCAGGGCGCCCGCAGGACCCGGGCGAACACGACCCCGAGCAGGGTTGCCACGACCAGCACTGCGACCGCAGCGGCCTGGTTCCCGGTCGCGCCCAGGTCGACGCCCTGCGCCACCGCGGCGGCGGTGATGTTCGCGCACGTCGCCACGGCAACCCAGCCGAGGTAGAGCCCGAACGTCCCATCGAGCATGATCGCCTCAGCGGGGCCGGACGCCGCCCGCCCGGCGAGCCGCTTCATCACCAGGCCCAGGACGACGGCGAGGAGGGCGATGTCGAGCACGCTCAGCCACAACCAGCCCGCCTGCGTGATGCCCAGCCAGGCGCCGTTGAGCAAGATGGACGCCGCGGGCAGCCACCCCAGCGAGCGTGCCCGCTCGGACGCCCCGCCGGCCGGCGTCCACAACCACACGACGTATGCCACCAGCAGCAGGTAGATCACCGACCAGATCGAGAAGGCGGGGGTGGCGGGGGCGAGCAGGGTCGCGTCGGCGGAAAAGGCGCCGCCCGCGGTCTGTTCGACGGGGTGCCCAGCAACCCGAATCCCCAGAGCGTGCCTAGACCCATGAGCAGGAGCGCGGCGGTGTCGAGGAGTCGCCTCATCCAGGTGTTCATGCGTTCGCCTTCCTTTCGATTCCTGGTGTCAGGGTGTGCCGCGGACGGGCGAGCGCGAGGGCCGACAGCGCGCCGGCCACGGCGACGGAAGCGAGCGCGGCGCCGACCAGGGCGGACCGTCGTCCCCACCGCTTCGGATCCGCGCCCGCGAGTGCGCGACGGACGGCCTCGTCGTACCCGAGCAGGCCGCCGGCGGGGTCGCCGAGCAGGGCGGCGGCGTCCGTCTCGCGCCGGACGGCGTCGTGGATCAGGCTCCCCACCAAGGGTTTGGCGATCGCGGCGGGCACGGGGGTGATCAGGCCGACCCAGTGGGAAGCCAGCCACGGCGTGAGCACCGGCACCGTCGCCACCAGGCGGGGCCGCAGGCCCGTGACCCGTGCGTAACGCCGCATCATGTCCGCGTAGGTGAGCACCTCGTCCATCCCGATGTCGATCGTGCGGTTCACCTCCGGTGGCAGGTCGGCTGCGCCCACGAGGTAGTGGACGACGTCGGCCAACGCGATCGGCTGACTGCGGTTGGTCAGCCACCGGGGCCCGATCATGACTGGGAGACGCTCGGTGAGGTGGCGCAGCATCGCGAACGACGCCGATCCCTCCCCCAGCACCACGCCCGCCTGCAGCACCGCGGTCGGGACGCCGGACGCCAGCAGGATGTCCCCCACCTCTACGCGGGAGGCCAAGTGCGGGGACAGGTCGCCGTCGGGGTGCAGCCCGCTGAGGTACACGATGCGCCTCGTTCCCGCCTCACCGGCCGCGTCGGCGAACCCCGTGGCCAGCGCCCGGTCACGCGCAACGAAGTCGCCTTCGTCGTCCATGGAGTGCAGGAGGTAGTACGCCACGTCGGCCCCGTGCAGCGCACGGCCCAGGACGGCGGCGTCGGCGGCATCCCCCTCGGCCACTTGGACGCGGTCGACCCAGGCGCGGTCCAGTGAGTCCGGGTGGCGGGTCAGCACGCGCACCTCCCAGCCGGCGTCGAGCAGGGCGGGCACCAAGGCTCCGCCGATGGTGCCGGTGGCGCCGGTCACGAGTGCTGTTCTGGCCATGATCAACCTCCCAGGGTGAGGACGGGGCCGAGCAGGAAGAGCATCCCGAGCGACCAGGTGAGGTGGGCGGCGATGGGTCCAGCGACGCCGCCGGTCACGCGGCGCTGCGCCGCGGTGAGCAGGCCAAGGCACGCCGCCGCGAACGTCAGCAGCGGCACCCCAGAGAACAGCGTGGACGCTGTGTAGAGCGCCGTGGAGCCCACCAGATCCCACCGCGGCCCGAACGCGGCGTAGACGGCGCCCCGGAAGAACAGCTCCTCGGCGATGCCGTTGACCACGGTGATCACGGCGACGACCCACACCGACCCCAACCGCGCGTGGTCCAGGATTTCGTCGACCGGAGCCCGCAGGACCGGGATCCGCGCGATGACGAACGCGCCCGCGAGGAACAGCGTCAACAGCATCGCGCCCAGGATCAACCCCTGTAGGACGCCCCGGCTCGCGGCTCCCGAACGGGTGCGCCCCCGACCCAGCCGCAGGGGTCCGGACGCCAGCGCCCCGGCCCCCCACAGCCCGGCGACGCCCGCGGCGGCCCCGTAGAACAGGGGGTCGCCCGGACGGATGGCCAGCGCCCCGCCCAGGGCGAGCGCCCCGACCAGGACAGTGAGGGCGACCACGACACGCCGGCGCAAACGCTGCCCGCAGGGCTCCGGCAAGGGAGAGCCCACCGGGCTGAGCAGGGACGCGCGGAAGAAGGCCCGCAGTTCGGCCACCGGACCGCGTCGGCCCACCGGCGCATCCGTCAGGTCAGGCACGCGACCCCACCGCCCCTCGCACCTCGGCGTAACGAGCCAGCGCCTCGCGGCGTTCGGCGCCGTGATCGACGATGCGCTCGGGGTAGCCGTGTGCGTAGCCCTCTTCAACCGCCCAGGGCTCGTGGGCGGTCGCCCCCGACAGGTGCGCCAACTCGGGGACCCAACGGCGGACGTAGTGACCATCAGGGTCGAAGCGCAGCCCCTGCAGGACGGGGTTGAACACCCGAAAATAGGGGGCGGCATCGGTGCCGGTGCCGGCGATCCACTGCCAGCCGTGGGTGTTCGAGGCGAGGTCGCCGTCGATGAGGTGGTCGAGGAACCACCGCGCACCGGCCGGCCACCACACGTGGAGGTCCTTGGTCAGGAAGCTGGCCGCGACCATGCGCACTCGGTTGTGCATCCAGCCGGTCGCCAGCAGCTGGCGCATGCCGGCGTCGACGAGCGGGAAGCCCGTGCGACCCTGCTGCCACGCCTCCACCAGGTCGGCGGAGTCCTCGTACCGGATGCCCGCCAGTGCGGGGCGCAGGTCGGCCTCCAGGCTCTCGGGGTGATGGTGCAGAACGTCGGCGTAGAACTCACGCCAGGCCAGTTCGGTGACGAAGCGCTCGGCGTCCGGCCCTCCGGACGCCTCGAGGTCGGCCAGCAGCGAGCGTGGGTGCAGGACGCCGAACTTGAGGTACGGGGAGAGCCGGGAGGTGGCGTCGAGGTCGGGGCGCTCGCGACGGGTCGCGTACCCCGCCAGACCGTCCGCGAGGAAGGCGCGCCACCGGTCTAGCGCCGCCCCCTCCCCTGCCGGGGGCAGGTCCGGGACGCCGGGGGCGTCCAACGCAGCCTCGAGGCGGGACCACGACTCGCCCGCAGGAGCGGCGGGAGCGAGGACGAGGCTGGGGGGCTCCTGTGCCGGGGCCCGCCAGCCGTGCTCGCGCCACGCCCTGGCGAACGGGGTGAAGACCTCGAACGGCTTGCCCTCCCGGGTGCGGACCCGTCCGGGCGTGACCATGTACGGACTGCCCGTCTCGACCCAGGCGACGCCGACCTCGGCGAGCGCGTCCCGGACGCGTGCGTCCCGGGCTGCGCCGGCGGGCTCTGTCTCGGTGGAGACATGGACCGACCCCGCCCCGCGCGCCCGGGCGAGAGCAGGCAGCACCTCGGCCGGCTCTCCCTGGAGCAGCGTGAGGTGTCCGTCATAGGCCTCCCGCAGCGCGAGCAGGGTCGCCGCCAGCCACGCTCGGCGGGCGGCCCCCGCAGTGTCGAAGAAGGCGGGGTCGAGGACGAAGCAGACCGTGACCTCGCCCCCGGCGGCGCGCTCGTGGGCTGCTGCCAGGGTGGGGAGATCAGCCCGACGCAGGTCGCGCCGGAGCCAGACGATCGCGCCCATGCAGCCAGCCTAGGGATTGGACAAACATTGCACAAGTGACCGATGCGCAAGCTAGGGTCGTGCTTGATTCACCGCGAAGGAGCCCCTGTGACCACGCCTGCACCCCGTCGCCGCTCGTCGCGGGCCGGCGAGCGCGAGGTCCCGCGGGTGGCCTTGGAGGACGGCCTATGGCGCATCCGATCTCTCCCGGTGGCCCGGCAGGTCTTGCGGGCGCGCCGGGAGACGACCCAGGCGGGGTTCACGGCCGAGTGGATCCCCAAGGGGTGGTTGCGGCACCACCCGATCCTGATCTCGGACGGCCCGCTGCATGATGCCCAACGCGTCAAGGTGGGCCGGTTCCTGGCCCCCGCGGTTGTCGCCGACCGTTACCTCAACTTGATGGAGCGCGGGGCTGACGCGCTGCTGGACGGCCAAGGCCGCGACGAGTTCGCCCTCGACGACCTCGCGCTGCTGTACTCGGTCGAGGTCACCGCTCACGTCGTGGGCCTGACCGAGTCACGGGTGCCGGCGATGGCCCGCCGGCTGGTCTCGTTCTTTCGGCAGCCACCGTTCGACCTGGCCAAGCCGCGCCTGGGTCGGACGCCCCGGCAGTGGGCCACGGCCGCGGCCAACGGGCTGTGGCCCCTCGTTCGGTTCCACCTGGCCGACGTGCGCCCGGCCATCCGGAAGCGGCGTCGGCTTCCGGCTGACGACATCATCAGCCACCTCATCGCCGAGGGCTACACCGACGCCGACATCCTCGTCGAGTGCCTCACCTACGGCACCGCGGGAATGGTGACCACCCGCGAGTTCATCACGATGGCTGCCTGGCACCTCCTGGACGACCAGGACCTGGCCGATCGCTACCGGGCGGCGCAACGCCCGGAGCGGTTGGCGATCTTCAACGAGATACTGCGCCTGGAGCCGGTGGTTGGCCACCTCTACCGGCGTGCCACGGCTCCCTTTACCCTGACCGAGGGTGACCGGACGTGGGCGGTGGCGTCCGGGGACCTGATCGACGTCGCCGTCCGCCAGGCCAACGCCGACCCGGACGCCGTGGGTGCCGACGCGCTCACCCTGTGCCCCGGCCGCCGGCTTCCGGCCGGGGTCAACCAGGCGGGGCTGAGCTTCGGCGACGGGGCGCACCGCTGCCCGGGCCAGCCGCTGGCCATCCTGGAGGCCGACGTGCTGCTCACCCGTCTCCTGGCGCGCGAACCGGTCGTGCTCGGCGAGCCGGCGCTGGGTTGGGACGACCTCATCGCCGGCTACACACTGCGCGGCCTCCGCCTCCGGCTTGAAGCACCGGCCACCACGGCGGGGAGACAGCCCTGATGGACGATCGCTACCAGTACCTGGCCCTAATGGCCGCCTGCGTGCTGGTCACCCTTCCCTTGGAGTTCCTGCTCCGGGCCCGGGTGTACCGGCGCCCGGTGCGTCTGGCCCTGGCGATGCTGCCGACGCTGGTCGTCTTCGTGGCCTGGGACATGCTCGGCATCGCGCGCGACCACTGGTCCTACAGTCCTCGGTTCACCACGGGCATCATGCTGGGCCCCATGCCCCTGGAGGAGCTGGTGTTCTTCCTCGTGATTCCGGTGTGCGGCCTGCTCACGTACGAGGCTGTCGGCAGCGTGCTCCGGCGCGTCCGCGGCGGGGAGGAGGACGCGCATGCCTGAGTACACCGTCCTCACGCTGGCGGCCATCCCCGCCGTCGCCGCGATGGAACTCCTGTGGCTCCGAACCGGCCTATTCCGCCGGGGACAGTACTGGCTCGCCATCGCGATCGTCTTCTTCTTTCAGGTCTGGGTGGACGGCTGGCTGACCAAGCTGAGCGACCCCATCGTCCTGTACAACCCCGCGCACCACAGCGGCGTCCGATTCCCCTGGGACATCCCGGTCGAGGACTTCGGGTTCGGTTGGGTGATGGTCACCCTTACCATCCTGGTGTGGGAGCACCTCGGTCGTCGCACGAGCACCCCGGAGGCATCATGAACCAGCCCGGCTCTCCACGCACCCTCCCCGGCCGCGACCGGCGAGCGGTGCGCCACCCCGCGCCGGGTGGAACCGCACGCACCGGCCACCCCGGGCACGTCCTCGTCGCCGGCGGCGGCATCGCAGGGCTGGCGGCAGCCACGGTCCTGGCCGAACGCGGCGTCCGGGTCACCCTGGCCGAGGCGTCCGATCGGCTCGGCGGGCGGGTTGCCGCGTGGCCGCTGGCCGACGGGCGGACGATGAGCCGGGGCTTCCACGCCTTCTTCCGGCAGTACTACAACCTGCGCGCCCTGCTACGTCGCGTCGACCCGGAACTGGCCGTCCTCACCCCCGTGGAGGACTACCCGCTCCAACGCCCCGACGGCCTGCGCGACTCTTTCACCGGCCTGCCCACCACCCCGCCGTGGTCGATGCTGGAGTTCGTGCGGCGCAGCCCCTCCTTCACCCTCGCGACGCTGGCCCGGGTCAACGTGCCCGCGGCCCTCGAGCTACTCAGGACCCGTTTTCCCGGCACCCACGCCGCCTACGACGGCGAGTCCGCGGCGGCGTTCCTGGATCGGTTGCGCTTCCCCCCTGAGGCGCGCGCCCTGGCCTTGGAGGTGTTCGCCCGCTCCTTCTTCGCCGACCCGCGGGAGTTCGGCGCCGGCGAACTCGTGGCGATGTTCCACACCTACTTCCTCGGGTCCGCCGAGGGCCTGCTCTTCGACGTGCCGGAGGACGACTACGACACCGCCCTGTGGGCGCCCCTCGGACGCCACCTGGCGGGTCTCGGTGTCACGGTGCGCGTGGGCGCCCCCGTCACCGACCTTGCGATCGGGGCGGACCGGGTGACCGCGCTGGTTTCCGGCTACCCGATCGAGGCGGACGCCTGCGTCCTCGCGGCCGACCCGCGCTCCGCCCGGGAGCTGATCGCGGCGCTGCCGGACGCCGACCCGGCCTGGCGGGACGCCGTCGCCGCGACGCGCAACTCGCCCCCGTTCGTGGTCGTCCGGCTCTGGCTCGAGCGCTCCGTGGACGCCGACCGCCTCGCCTTCCTCGGCACGACCGGCTACGGGCCCCTCGACAACGTGTCGGTGCTGGAGCGCTTTGAGGCCGGCGCCGCCACTTGGGCGCGGGACACTGGTGGCTCGGTGGTCGAGCTGCACGCCTACGCCTGCGCCCCAGCGGTGGCGTCCGACCGGTCCGCGGCGGACCAGGTGGCCGCCGCGCTCGAGGAAGAGCTGCACCGGGTGTTCCCCGAGACGCGCGGGATCGCCGTTCGCCACCGGGAGGTCCTGGTCCGCGACGACTGCGTCCTCATCACCCCGGAGCCGTGGGAGGCACGCCCCGGCGTCCAGACTCCCTCGCCCCGCCTGGTGCTGGCGGGCGACTGGGTGCGGTGCGACCACCCCGTCGCGCTGATGGAGCGTGCCGCGACGACGGGCTTCCTTGCCGCCAACGAGCTGCTCCGCGGCTGGGGCGTCCGGGGCGAGGACCTGTGGACCGTGCCCTTGCGGGGCCTCCTGGCCCTTCCCACTCGCTGAGGCGGTCGGTCAGCCGCCGGCACGCCGGGGGTCTCGTCGGCGTCCTGGTCGGCAACCGGAGGCTCGGGCGGGGCCGCCTGCCCGGTGTCGGGCGGCGTGAGGGGCAACAGGTGACAGTCCGCGGACAGCGCGGCGGTGCCCAGGTTCCTGCGTGCGCTGTGGGTGAGGTCGTCCAGACCGATCGCCCTCCAGAAGTCCCGGTGCTGTTCACAGTCCAGGACGGCGGTGTCCTGGCCGCACGGCGGGGCCCGGTTGCGCCCCGCGGTGACGTGCAGGTAGCGATGGCCGGAATCCCTGGACCGCCACGCGACCACCTCCGGGCGGCAGGATCGTCAGTTCGTGCGCATCTTCGACCGGGTACACGATTCCCCCTCCGCCGGTGTCCTGGACGGGTCCTCACCCGCCCTCCACGGTCTGCACCGGACCCGGCTGGCCCCCTCGGCTATCCGGGCCGGGCAACCAGTTGGATTTCCCTATCCCGGTGACCGTGTCAAGGGTCAGCGGCGCGGCACCCCAACCGTGACCGACCGCAGCGCCACGGCCAGCTTCTCGGCGTCCGGCACCCGGATGCGCCCGCCGAACACGTCGTAGCCGGCGGCCTCGATCCGGTCGAGGATCCGGCTGTACAGCACCAGGGCCGTCCCCACGCAACGCCGTGAGGCAGGGGGGAGCAGCGGGATGCCCTCCTCCGCCTGGACGTATAGGCTGCGGGCGCGCGCCACCTGCTCGGCCATCATCGACCGCCACGCCGGGGTGACTGTCCGCAACCAGGGGTCGGCGCCGTGGCGCTGCAGGTCCGCCTGCGGCAAGTAGACGCGACCCCGGTCGAGGTCCTCAGCGACGTCACGCAGGAAGTTGGTGAGCTGGAACGCGTTGCCCAGCGCCCGCGCGGACTCCTTCGCGTCGGGTGAGTACGGCTCGAGGACCGGCAGCATCATCTCGCCGATCACGGCCGCGGAACCCTCCATGTACCCGTCCCGCAGTTCCTCCCAGGTCGCCCACGTGTTGTGCTCCAGGTCGGACGCCATGGCAGCGAAGAACCGCTCGAAGCTTTCCGGGTCGGTTCCGCGACGTCGGATGCTGTCGACGATGGCGGCCATCACCGGCTCGTCCGAGCCCTTCTCCAGCGACCGGAAGAAGGCGGCGCGGAAGGCGGACAGCCGCTCCCGGGGCGTCCCCCCCGGCGGCACGACGGCGTCGACGCGGTCGGGTTCGTCGACGATGTCGTCGGCGAGCCGGCACAGGGCGTACACGGTGAACACGTCACGACGCTGGGCGGGCGGCAACAGGCGCGCCCCCCAGTAGTAGGTCGTGCCGTACTGCTTAGTGAGTTCCCCGCAGCGCCGGTAGCCGGCCTCGAGGTCGGTCATCGCCGCATCTCCTGGACGCGCTGGGCCGCGAGCTTGCCCGAGATGAGCACCATCGGGATGCCCACGCCCGGAGTGGTGCCGGAACCGGCGAAGATCAGGCCGGGCACCCGCCGGTCGACGTTGCGGGGCCGGAAGGGGCCCGACTGCATCAGCGTGTGGGCCAGGGCGAACGGCGTGCCGGCCGCCATGCCCTGGGCCTGCCAGTCGGCCGGGGTCACGAGCTCCTCGGTGACGATGTCGGTGGGGTACCCGAACGAATCGAGAAACGTGAGCATCCGGTCGCGCAGCCGGGGGCCCTCGCGGTTCCACTCGAGGCGTCCGACGTGGAGGTTCGGCACCGGCTCGAGCGCGTACAGCGTGTGCGCGCCCTCGGGGGCGACCGCCGGCGCGTTCACGGAC
Source organism: Kineosphaera limosa NBRC 100340 (assembly GCF_000298215.1). GTDB lineage: Bacteria > Actinomycetota > Actinomycetes > Actinomycetales > Dermatophilaceae > Kineosphaera > Kineosphaera limosa. Next base: position 51,928 of record NZ_BAHD01000019.1, read on the forward strand.
GGCACGGCGACGTACCGGGAGGGGTCGCGCATGGGAATGCCGGTCTTCATCAGGTCGGTGAACGCCTGCGACCACTCCTTCCCGAAGTGGATGTTGTGGTGGCCGGTCGCCTCGGGAAGCTCGCCCTTGACGCCGAGGTGCCACACCAGTGCACTCGGCGAGTACTGGCCGCGGCGGGCGACCCGGGGCGGGGTCAAACCGGGCAGGAACCGCTCGTAGGCCACCGGCAGGTCGGCGGTCACCACGACCGCGTCCGCCGCCAGGCGCTCCCCGCTCTCCAGCACCACACCGGACACCGCACCGCCGGGTACCCGGGACACCTGGTCCACCGTCACCTCGTAGCGGATCTCCACCCCTGCGTCCTGCGCCGCCCGGGCCATCGCCGCGGGCACCGCGTGCATGCCGCCCTCGGGGAACCAGACGCCCTCGATCGAGTCCATGTAGGTGATTACCGCGTACAGCGCCAGCGCCTGGTCGGGCGCCAGACCTGCGTACATGGACTGGAAGGTGAACACCCGGTGCAGGCGCTCGTCGGAGAACCGGCGTGCGACCTCGGGCCCGAGACGCTTAAATCCCCCCAGCCGGAGCAACTCCGCTACTGCGCGGGGCGAGCGGAACAGGCCCAGCGGCGAGTTGAAGTTGGCGTCGATGAAGTGGGGCAGCTCCACGTCGTTCAGCCGACGCAGCCAGACCACGAAGTCGTCGAACGCGCGGGCGTCCTTGGCGCCACTCTCGGCCTCGATTACCTCGCGCATCTTCTCGTACCCGGGGCGGACGAGCAGGCGCGATCCGTCGGCGAAGAAGGCGTGGTAAGCCGGGTCGAGCAACTGCAGGGTGACGTAGTCGCTCACGCTGCGTCCCACGGCCCGGAACGCCTCCTCCAACAGCGGGACCATCGTGAACACGACGGGGCCGGTGTCGAAACGGAACCCGTCACGCTCGAGGATGCCATTACGCCCGCCCGGGAACGACTCGCGCTCCACGATCGTGACCCGGCACCCCCGGCCCGCGAGGTGCAGGGCGGCGGCCAGACCGGACAACCCCGCACCGACCACGACGATGTGCCCACGGGCCGCGCCCGTCCGCGCGGTCGAACCGTCCGGCGCCATCACGCCGACCGCCAGGCGATCATGCGCGCGGCCTCCGTGAGGCCGACCACGCCAGGCCTGGCGAGGGGCGCCCGATCCAGGCACGCGAGCCCCGCCTGGACCTCTTCGGCGATCAGGCGTTCCAGCATCACGTCGATGCCGGCCGCCCGCAGCGCGTCCGCCAGTGCGGGGACGTCCTCCCGGGTGAAGCCAGGTGCGCCCACCCGGTTCAGCAAGTCAGCCGCATCGCCGGCCAGGTGCTCACGGGCTAGCGACAGCAGCACGGTCGGCTTGCCCTCGTAGAGGTCGTCGCTTGCCGGCTTGCCGGTAAGCTCCGGGTCTCCCCACACGCCCAGGTGGTCGTCGCGCAGCGCGAAGGCCGAGCCCAGGTGGTCGCCGCAGGTCATCAGCGCGTCCAGAACCTCTTGGGATGCCCGTGCGGCCGTGGCCCCCAGCTGCAGCGGCCTGGTGACCGTGTAGCGGCCCGACTTCGTGCGGGCCACGTGCTCGGCGTGCCGACGGTCGCGACGTCCGGCCGCCGCGCCCGTCAGGTCGGCACGCTGGCCGGCGATCAGCTCCACCGACAGGTCGTACCAGACGGAACGCATCGCGGTGGGCAGCCCATCGACGATTCGGTCGGCCAGGGCGTGGGCAAGGTCCCCCAGCAGGATCGCCAGGTTGCGGCCGAACACCGAGCCGTTCCCCCGAGCCGAGGCGTCCTCATGCCAAGCCTTCGCCTCGACGTGGGCCGATGGACGCCCCCGGCGCCGGTCGGACCCGTCCATGACGTCGTCGTGGAGCAGAGCGAACACGTGGAGCAATTCCACGGCGGCAGCCGCCCGGACCATGTGCCGGTAGCCACTATCCCCGTGGACGCCGCCGGCGGAAATGAATCCCCAGTAGGCCATCGTGGTGCGGATGCGCTTGCCCCGTCCGATCAGCAAGCCGCGCAGCCACTCCGGCAGGTCCTGGCGCAACACGTCGACCCCCAGGCCTGCTGAGAACTCCTGCCAATCCTCGGCGAGGGCCAAGAGTTCCTCCTCCAGCAGGGAGTCCACGTCGCGACGGACGGCGTCCGGGTCGGGGCTCGGGTGGTGCCCGAACGAGGCTCCCGCCGCCATCGCGGCGACCATGAGCGGCACCTGACTGGCCGCCCACGGGCTGTACACGTGCGGCGTCGCGGTGATGGCGGCGGCGAGGCTCTCCCAGGTCACCCAGGCCCAATCGGCCACCTCGGCCGGGTCAGGGCGGGGATCCTCGTCGGCGACGAACCCGGCGTACACGGGGCACACCTCGTTCTCGACGATGCCCGAGGCGTCTGTGGCCCGATAGCGGAAGTCGGGCAGCACCGGCATGAGCGGGCCCACCATGAGACCCAACTCCTCACGGATCCGGCGCCGGGCGGCGTCCTCGATGTCCTCACCGGGGCGCGGGTGGCCGCACGCCGAGTTCGTCCACACGCCGGGCCACGTCGTCTTGCCGAGCGCGCGCCGGGTCACGAGCACCTCCCCCCGGGCGTTGAACAGGTAGGTGGAGAAGGCGAGGTGGAGCGGCGTGGCGTCCGTGTGAACGCGCAGGCGGTCTGCGCGGCCCACCGGGCGACCCGGCTCGTCGAGCAGGACGACGTCGTCGCCGTCCGGTGAAGCGGATACGTCGTAGCGAGGGGGGCTGGCATGGCTCGACATGAAATCCGTCCAACGTTTGTCTAAGGTCTGTGAGCAACGGTAGCCGGGACGAGCGATCCCGCGCAAGACAATGTGTCCAATGTTTGTATAAACTATCCCCACACCTCGTCCTAAAGGGGGGAGCGGTTGTACACGGTCAGCCAGGCGGAAGGCCTCACCGGTATCCCCAGCACCACACTGCGCGCCTGGGAGCGCAGGTACGGCATAATCGCGCCGCGGCGCACCGAGGGCGGCTACAGACTCTACGATGCCGCCCAGATCGCGATGCTCCGCGAGATGGCCGCCCGCGTCCAGGGCGGGATGCGGCCGGCCCAGGCCGCCGCGAGCCTGATGGACCAGCAGCCACCCACACGCACGCGCGCGACTTCGCTGGACGCCGGCACCCCCGACCTCGTCGCGGCCGCGGCGTCCCTCGACCCCACCGCGCTGCGCGAGACGATCGACGAGGCGTTCGGCGCAGAACGGTTCGAGGACGTCGTCACGACCTGGCTCCTCCCGCAACTGCGCCTGCTCGGGGAGGCGTGGCAATCCGGCCGGTTGACGGTGGCGCAGGAACACTTCGCCTCCGCAGGGCTGATGGCCGCCCTGGCGGCCGCCTACCGCAACGCGTCCGGGCAGTCCCGTGGACCGACCGTCCTTGTCGGGCTGCCGGCCGGGGCACGCCACCAACTGGCCATCTTGGCGTTCGCCACCTGCCTGCGCCGGCTCGGGTCGAACGCGCTCTACCTGGGTGCAGACCTCCCCACGGAGGATTGGGCGATGACGGCGCGCGGCCAGCGGGCGAGGGCGGTCGTGCTGGGGGTGTACTCCCCCGCGGACGCCGCGTCCGCCACCCTCGTCGTGAAGGCACTAGCCGACTCGGCGGTGCCGGTGTGGGTGGGCGGCGCCTCAGCGGCGGGCGTCCGAGGGGCGGCACCACTCCCGGACGACCTCCCCGAGGCGGCACACCAACTCAACCAGGTCCTGCTGCTGCGGGGTCTCCACCCACGGGCATCACAGGTGACGTGAGACAAGCTTCCCGCAGGGACTATGGCGCCAGATCTGGTCCAACCACCCCAACGAACGATTGAACAAGGAGATCCGCCGCCGCACCGACGTGGCGGGCATCTCCCCAGTGGGCGCGATCCGATGCCACAGCTGAGGTTCGGCGGTCGGGATGAGGTTCCCGGACGATGAGGCGAGGTGGTCTTGGCGATAGCCTCGCGATGTGACCGTCGGAGCTACCTCCTGGCCTGCCCGCGGCTCCGAGTCGCGGTTGCTGAGTTGATAGAAGGCGCGGACCACCCAGCCAGTCACCCGCCCTCCCCAGGTCGGGGGACAGGAACCGGCGGCCAGCAGCGGCGTCCCGGCTTGCCTTGACGATCACCCGGGTGCAGCCGTTCTTCAACAGACAACCGCGAAGCGCCGCCCATGGCAGCGCATGATGTCGCCATCGGTGTCGTAGGCGATGACGATGAGGACGGCCGGCCGTGGCCCGCCGCGCCGCGGGATGAACCTCCCCAAGGTCGGCGGAGGGCGTCGTCTGCCCAGGGGTTCCACGGAGTCGAATTCCTGGACTTTCGTTCAACGGTCGCCCGCCCGCCGAGCTGTTTCGGTGGACCCTCGACCCCAGCGCTGCGTCGGAGGCCGTCGCCATCCTCAACTCCCACCCGAATGCGGCGATGGGCTGGGACGACTCACTGGGCGCGATGATCGACGCCGACCCCAAGACCCGCGACAGCATCTGGCAAGGCGTCTCCCTCGCCCTCGCCGCCCTCGCAGACCCGCGCGTACTCGATGCCGTCACACCAGGCCCACACGAACACTTCGACCCCGAGACCTTCCTCACCGAACAAGGCACCCTCTACCTCCTCGCCACCGGTGCCGGAGCAGGAGCCTCCGCATCGCTGGTCGCGGCGTTCGTCGAAGACCTCATCGAAACCGCCCGCCGGCTCGCCGCCCGCTCACCCGGGGCACGGCTTGACCCCCCGTTGCTGCTCGCGCTCGACGAGATCGGCAACCTCGCACCGCTGCCGTCACTGCCGACGCTCATGGCCGAAGGCGGCGGCACCGGGATCACAACCATGCCGGTCTTGCAGTCCCTCGCCCAAGCTCGCGACAGGTGGAGCGAGCACCAGGCCGGCGCGATCTGGGACGCCAGCATCGTCAAGATCATCCTCGGCGGCGCATCCAACAGCCGCGACCTCCAAGACCTCTCCACGCTCATCGGCGAGCGAGACGAGTACACCGACAGCGTGACCCTCGGCGACCACGGAACCCGCTCCAACCAGCGCTCGATCCGCCGCGTCCCGATCCTGCCGCCAGACCGCATCCGAACTCTGCCATTCGGCACCGGCATCACGATGCTGCGCTCCGCGCCGCCCATCGTCACCGACCTCCGCGCTTGGCCGACCCGCGCCGACGCCGCACAACTCCGCAGCGATCGCGACGAACTCGAAGCACTGCTGCGCCGTCGCCCCGCCTCCTGAACTTGGGCGCTTGGGTGCCGTAGCGCACCTGCCTGACAGAGCGACCCACACGCAGTTGGTCGCCCGAGTTCAGGAGGAGGCCATCATGGCCATTCACACCCAGGAATCGCTGTCAGGCTTCATCGCCTCGGAGCCGTTACTCACCGAGACGACCAAGGGAGACGCCAGGTTCTTCGCCCGTATCGGCAAGGAGCACTTCCGCCGCGAGGACGACGGCTCGTTCACGCAGACCGAAACGACCTACCACCACCTGGTGATGTTCGGGCGTTCCGCTGAGCACGCGCACGCGAACTTCGCCCAGGGCGACAACTTCGTCGCCGAGGGCTACACCCGGCCGGTCAACTACGAGCGCAATGGTCAGGCGATCGAGGGCGAAGAGTTCGTCGCCAAGAAGATCGGCCACGACGCGGCCCGAACCCGCTACGAGGTCGACCGGACGCCGCGCAATGGAGTCGGTCGGGATGCAGCGGCGTACGACCCGACGCAGCGAGCAGCAACCGCGGCGCACGCCCCGGTCAGCATGTGAGATCGGGAGCCACGGCATCATGAGCGATCAGCATGAGATGGATGAGCCGGACGTCTTCGACTCACCGCCCCGCGTCACCAGCGCGGACATGCCCGAACCGCCTCACCCCGTGAACTGGAACCTGCTGACAGCGCACGAGCTGGAGCAGGAATGGCTCGCGCTGAACCGATGGGTTGACTGGCTGCGACGCACCTACGGCCTCACCGTCGCGGTGGTGCCGCCGTTCTGGCACCACCACCCAGAGATGGTCTGGGAGCTGTCGGCACTGCACCTGCACTGGCTGGGTGCCTACGACCCCGAGCAGAATGCCTCCGCGCCGCTCGGCTGGCACCGCGACTTCGCCGACGCGCGAGAGCGGCTTCGCTACTGGGTCACCGCCTGCGGCACTCGTGGCGACCGCGACCGCCCGACCCGGCAAGCTGCGTGGCCCGGTGAGGAGCCAGCGCCCACCATTCAGGACTTCACCTTCACTGACCGGGACACCGAGTTCGTCGAGTTCGTGATCGCGCAAGTCCGCAAGCGCCAGGAGGCCGAAGACGAGTTCTACGCCAACCTGGCCGAAGACGAGATGCCGTAGACCAATGAGCCGCTACACGAAGAAGACCGATCGTCGCCCGTACGAGGAGCGGTCGTACTCCGTCCGGGCCGTCCACCGCGAACGCGCAGACCTGCACAAGCTCGCCGAGGTTCTCATCCGGCTGACGTTGCAGGAGACCGGCGAGAGCCGCGCGGCCCGCGCGGCCGTGCGGGTGCCCGACACCTACCGGGCGGCACCGGATGGCCTGGCCGCTTCTGAAGCCGCCCGGTAGAATGAACCGTGCAAGCCTCGCGATGCGGGGTGTTGTGGCCTAAACCTCGCCGCTCGGCGGGCAACACGCACCGAGACCATCGGGTCTCGCCCTACAGCCTTCACCGGCTGCTCTCACGATCAACACCCCTCCCACGAACAGTTGGAAGCGCGAGGGTCGAACCGCGTGAGAGTGAGCCCCAGATGACCACCATCGCCGACGATCCGGCAGCCAGCCTCATCGACCCACCCAAGACAATGGCGGCCGCCGTGTCATACCTGCGGGTCTCCACTCGCGAGCAGGCCGAGAAGGGTGGGACCGACGAAGGCTTCTCGATCCCGGCTCAGCGCGAGGCGACCCGGCGCAAGGCCGAACAACTCGGCGCCGGCATCGTCGAGGAGTTCGTCGACGCGGGAGCATCAGCCAAGTCGTCCGACCGGCCCGAGCTGATGCGGATGATCCAGTACGTCAAGGCCAACAAGGTCGCGTACTGCATCGTTCACAAGGTCGACCGGCTCGCTCGCAACCGCGCCGACGACGTGAGCATCCATCTCGCACTCCAACAGTGCGGGGTCATGCTCGTGTCCGCGTCGGAGAACATCGACGAGACGCCCTCGGGGATGTTGCTGCACGGCATCATGTCCACCATCGCCGAGTTCTATTCCCGCAACCTCGCCACCGAGGTCTCCAAGGGCATGACCCAGAAGGCCATCGGTGGCGGCACGAACGGGCGCGCCCCCGTCGGGTATCTGAACGTCCGCAAGCGCGACGAACTCGGCCGCGAAGTCCGCACCATCGAGCTCGATCCTGAGCGAGCGCCGATGATCGAGTGGGCGTTCAAGGCGTACGCGTCGGGCAACTGGAGCGTCAGCCAACTGCACGATGAACTCACCTCGCGCGGGCTGCGGAGCCTGCCCACGCCGAAGAGGCCGGCGAAGCCGCTGGCGGTGTCCACCATCCATCGACTCCTGACCAACCCGTACTACAAGGGCGATGTCATCTATCGAGGCACCCGCTACAAGGGCAACCACCCGGCGCTCGTTCCTGCCGAGGTCTGGTACCAGGTCCAGTCCGTGCTCACCGCGCACCAGTGCGCCGTCGAGGCAACCCAAGTCCACGGCCACTACCTCAAAGGCGCCATCCACTGCGGCCAGTGCGGCTCCCGACTCATCGTCTCCAACGCGAAGAACCGCCACGGCAACGTCTACTGCTACTTCGTATGCTCTGGGCGGCACTCCAAGCGCACCGACTGCACGCGCCAGGCGATGCTCATCGAAGATGTCGAGAAGCTCGTCGAGGACTACTACACGCGCGTCCAGATCACGCCCGCCCAGCAGGATGCGCTCGCGGGCATGCTCCACCACGAGTTCGATCGGCTCATGGCTGCCGAGACCGAGGAGCTAGAACGCCTCACCACCAACCGCGACCGGCTCGAAAGCGAGCAGGACCGGCTCATGCAGGCGCACTACGCCGACGCGATCCCGCTCTCCGTGCTCAAGCGCGAACAAGACCGCATCGTCGCCGAACTCGACCAGGTGACCCGCCGCATCGACGCCCACTTCGGCGACTACGCCGAGGCCCGCGCCCACCTCGACGACGCCCTCGGCCTGCTCGCCAACTGCGCCGACATCTACACCCGCTGCGACGACACCAACCGGCGGCTGTGCAACCAGGCATTCTTCACGAAGGTCTTCATCGACGAGGACAACGAGCTGCGGGTCGAGCACAACCGGCCCTTCGAGATGCTCCTTGATCCGCAAGTCAACGCGAATGCCCTGACCTGGGCCGCAGACGCCAACAAGGCCCGAACCTCGGCCAGCGTTTCCGTTGGCAAGGGTTCGAGCCTTGTGCGTGGGGTGGAGCCAAGGGGACTCGAACCCCTAACCCCCTGCTTGCAAAGCAGGTGCGCTACCAATTGCGCCATGGCCCCGCGCGGCGCCCGCGAGCGGGCGTCGCCGATCTTCAGTGTGACTCAGCCGTGGCCGGTTCGAGAAACCGGCGTGCCGAGGGCCCGCTGCGAGGCGGACGGTTCGGTGACCGGGGCCTCGTCGGTGAGCTCGGCCCACAGGTCGGCCTCGGCCCGCTGGACCTGGATGCGCCGGCCGACGGCGACGGCGCCGGCCGCGGCCACGGCAAGCAGGAGGAGTCGCTTCATCGTGGTTCCCTTCGTCCGTGTGCTGGCTGTGCCGCGCGGGCACGGGGCCCGCGTCACACCCGAAATGAGCAATGGGGCGGTCTCTTTTGGAGAACCGCCCCGACTCACTCGATCCGGGTGGGCCTAACAGGACTTGAACCTGTGGCCTCTTCCTTATCAGGGAAGCGCTCTAACCGTCTGAGCTATAGGCCCGGATGTTCGCCGCGGGTGAGCGCGGCGCGGTGCCCTACGTTACCGCACGCGACGCTGGCGGATGAAATCGCCCCGGAGCCCCGTCGTCTCCTGCCGGATCGACGGGCGGCGCGGGGGTGCCTGCGCAGGTCAGCCCAGGTGCCGGACTTCGGGCGCGTTCTCCGGGATGATGCCGTGATAGGCCGTCAGAGCTGCCAGCACGACCGTCAGCGCCACGACCACGGCCAACGCGACGAGGGCCGAGGTGTCGATGGGATCGCGCGTGGGGCGCCCGGCGATCACCGGCCCGGAGCCGCGCAGAGTGTGCCGGGCGAAGATCGCGTAGACGTAACCCGCCAGCGCCAGATACAGCGACACTTCGGCCCATTCCTGGTAGCGCACCACCGGGCTGATCGGCGCCACGACGACGACGGCCCAGTAGCCGATCATCGTCAGCGACCCGACGATCGTGTAGCTGGGCACCGCCAGCCGTGACCAGAAGGCGCCCTGTAGCCGTGGTCGCGGACCCCGGGTCAGCAGCGCCAGCGTCACCCCCGCCACGGCCAGCACGAACGAGAACAGCTTGAAGATGCTCTGCAGCGGGACGCTGCCGGACTGGATGTTGTGGATGTTGAATTCGCTCTGCTGGTTGACCTCCGACAGCGTCGGCGGGGTGCCGAAGGCCAGCGCCCGCTGCGCCCAGGAGATCTCCTCCCCGGCCAAGGCCAACGCCCCGAGGGCCACCGTCAGCAGCAGCCCCACGATCAGGGCGCCGTGCTTGCGGATCCGGGCGGCGGTGATCGTCGCGAGCACCGCGATGAACAGCAACAACGCGAACTGGGCCCACTCCACCGGCCAGTCCTCGCGCAGCACGGCGTAGTACGCGTCGCGGCGCGTCAGGTAGAGGGCGCCGAGCAGCAGGGTCCCCACGATCGGTGTCACCCAGATGACGTCCGCCAACCACGTCGGCACGCCGTCGCGGCGTGCGTCGGCGTGGGTGAAGGCGCGCCAGCGCCGCCACATCGACGCGGTCGGCTCCGCGCCGACCACCCCTGCGGTCGACTCTCCCGAGAAGGTGCGGCTGGGGGCCGCCTCCTGCGTCCCGGTAGGCGCGGACGAGCGACGAAACAGAACGGGCATAGAGGGGGCCTCAACCGACGCCGGCCCTCGTCCCCCACGTCCGACTCGGTTCTGGACGACTGACCTAGTGCAGGGGCCCGCCCAAATTAACGACAGATGAACGCAAAGGCAATCCCGGGTTACCCCTGTGGTCCGCTCCGGAGTCTGCTCCGGTGAACTCAGTCGTCGGTGAGCGTCACCTGCATGCCGCCGACGAGGGCCGCGCAGATGTTGTAGATGAACGCGGTGATCGTGGCGATGGCCGTCATGAGGATGACGTCGACGACGGCGAACACGATGGACAGCGACAGCACGCGACCGAACCCGAGGATGTCGATGACGCTGAACCGGTCGTCCGGCGCGGTGGCCGACTGCAACTCGTTGAACGTGTCGTTGATCGTGGCGAAGACGCCCATCGAGTTGAGCATGAGCCACAGCGCGGCGACGACGACGACCATCGCGATACCCAGGGCCACCGACAGCAGGAAGCTGATCTTCATGACCGAGAACGGGTCGATCCGCGAGACGGTGAGCCGAGCCTTGCGCGGTTCACCGTCACCGGGCGCCGCAGTCGGGCTCATGCGACCCTGCGGTCGCGGCGCCGGGCGCGCCGGGCGACGCGACGCCTGACCCGGACCACCTTGGCCACCCTGACTAGGGCGACCCGCTCCCGGCGAGGTCGACGAGCCAGGCGAGACGCCCCCTCGGGGCACACCACCGGTGCGCGTACTACCGCCTGTCGTGCTCATTCACGGACCTCCGCCGCTCTCATTCGACCGGTGGCGACAAGGGATCGTCGCCGTCGGACATCGTCTCGTCCGCCTCCACCTGGGCCGATTGCTCCTTCGACGGTACGCCACCGGCCCCCGCCTCGTCAGTTTGCGAGTCCGTTTGCAGCTCCGAGTGCCTCGCCGCACCCTCCGACTCGGGCTGCTGCTGGTCGCCCGCGGCACCCTCGTCGCTCACGCCGAGCTCCGGCTCGCCCTGGCCCTCGGGGTCGTCCTCGCCCTCCTCGAGCTCCGGCGCGGTCTCGGCGTTGCGGGCCACCGCCACGATGGCGTCGCCGCGATCGGGCTTGGCGAACTGCACCCCCATCGTGTTGCGCCCGGTGCGCCGAATCTCATCGACGCGGGAGCGCACGACCTTGCCCTTCTCCATGACGACCATCACCTCGTCGTTCTCCCCGACGATGAGGGCACCGACGAGGTCGCCGCCGCGGTCGGAGAGCGCCGCGACCCGCACGCCCAGGCCGGCCCGCCCCTTGACGGGATAGTCCGAGGCGGGGGTGCGCTTGGCCAGGCCGTTCTCGAAGACGACGAAGACGTCCGGGTCGGTGTCCTGGGCGACCAGCCCCATCGCCAGGAGGTCGTCGCCGTCGCGGAACTTCATGCCGGTGACGCCGCTGGTGGCCCGGCCCATCGGGCGCAGCACGTCGTCGGAGGCGTGGAATCGGCTCGACTGGCCCTTGCGCGAGACCAACAGCAGGTCGTCCTCGGCCGCCGCCACTCGGGCTCCGACCAGTTCGTCGCCGTCGCGCAGGTTGACGGCGATGAGGCCGCCGCTGCGGGGGGAGTCGTACTCGGACAGCCGCGTCTTCTTGACCAGGCCCGCGCGGGTGGCCAGCACGAGGTATGGCTTGGCGTCGTAGTCCTTGAGCGCCAGGACCGCCGCGATGGACTCTCCGGGCTGGAACGCCAGGAGGTTGGCCACATGCTGACCTTTGCTGTCCCGGCTCCCCTCGGGCAGCTCGTAGGCCTTGGCTCGGTACACCCGGCCGAGGTTGGTGAAGAACAGCAGCCAGTGGTGCGTCGTCGTCGTGAAGAAGTGCTCGACGATGTCGTCGCCGCGCAGCTGCGCCCCGCGCACCCCCTTGCCGCCCCGCTTCTGGCTGCGGTACTCATCGACCCGGGTCCGCTTGGCGTAGCCGCCGCGGGTGATCGTCACAACGACCTGCTCGGTGGGGATGAGGTCTTCCATCGAGACGTCACCACCGAAGGGCACGATCTCGGTGCGGCGGTCGTCACCGTAGCGGGCGGTGACCTCCGTCAGCTCGTCGGAGACGATGGTCCGCTGCCGCTCGGGCTTGGCGAGGATGTCGTTGTAGTCGTCGATGAGGCGCTGCAGCTCGTCGTGGTCCTCGAGGATCTTCTGCCGCTCGAGGGCCGCCAGCCGGCGCAACTGCATGTCCAGGATCGCGCGGGCCTGGATCTCGTCGATGTCCAGCAGCTCGATGAGCCCGTCGCGGGCGACCTCCACGGTCGGCGAGCGCCTGATCAACGCGATGACCTCGTCGAGGGCGTCGAGCGCCTTGAGGTAGCCGCGCAGGATGTGGATGCGCTCCTCGGCCTGACGCAGCCGGAAGGCGGTGCGGCGGCCGATGACCTCGATCTGGTGGTTGACCCAGTGGCGGATGAATGCCGACACCGGCAGGGTGCGCGGCACCCCGTCGACGAGGGCGAGCATGTTGGCGCCGAAGCTGGTCTGCAGCGGGGTGTGCTTGTAGAGGTTGTTGAGCACGACCTTGGCCACGGCGTCGCGGCGCAGCACGATGACGAGCCGCTGCCCGGTGCGCCCGGAGGTCTCGTCGCGGATGTCGGCGATGCCCGCCAGCCGCCCGTCCTTGGCCAGCTCGGCGATCTTGAGGGCCAGTGCGTCGGGGTTGACCTGGTACGGCAGCTCGGTGACGACCAGGCAGGTGCGGCCCTGGATCTCCTCGACCTGCACGCGAGCGCGCATGACGATCGAGCCGCGGCCCGTGCGGTAGGCCTCCTCGATGCCCTTGTGGCCCATGATGAGCCCGCGGGTGGGAAAGTCGGGGCCCTTGATGCGCGCCAGGCACGCCTCGAGCAGCTCCTCCTTCGTGGCCTCCGGGTGCGCCAGCAGCCACAGCGCGGCGTCGGTGACCTCGCGCAGGTTGTGCGGCGGGATCTGCGTGGCCATCCCGACGGCGATCCCCGCCGAGCCGTTGACCAGCAGGTTCGGGAAGCGCGCCGGCAGGACCACCGGCTCCTTGGACTTGCCGTCGTAGTTGTCCTTGAAGTCGACGGTGTCCTCGTGGATGTCGCGCACGAGCTCCATGGCCAGCGGCATCATGCGGCACTCGGTGTACCGGCTGGCGGCGGCGCCGTCGTTGCCGGGCGAGCCGAAGTTGCCCTGGCCGTCGATCAGCGGGTACCGCATCGCCCACGGCTGCACGAGCCGCACGAGGGCGTCGTAGATCGCCGAGTCGCCGTGCGGGTGGTACTGCGCCATGACGTCGCCGACGACGCGCGCGCACTTGTTGTAACCCCGGTCGGGGCGGAAGCCGCCGTCGTACATCGCGTACACGATCCGGCGGTGCACCGGCTTCAGGCCGTCCCGAACATCCGGGAGCGCGCGGCTGACGATCACGCTCATCGCGTATTCGATGTAGCTGCGCTGCATCTCGGTGTTCAGATCGACCGGCTCGACCCGATCGACGGTGGGGGGCTGTTCGGTCACGAGTTGCACTCACTCTCGGACGAGGCGGAGGGGGACAAGCCGACAACGGACCTAGGCATCGAGGAACTGCACATCCCGGGCGTTGCGCTGGATGAACGAGCGCCGCGACTCCACGTCCTCGCCCATGAGCACCGCGAAGATCTCGTCCGCGGCGGCGGCGTCATCGAGGGTGACCTGCAGCAACACCCGCGTGTCGGGGTCCATCGTGGTCTCCCACAACTCCTGGTAGTTCATCTCACCCAGACCCTTGTACCGCTGGATCGGGGAGTCCTTGGGCAGACGCCAACCCTGCGCCAGACCGGCGGCCATCATCTCGTCGCGCTGCTTGTCGGAGAACGCGAACTCGTGTTCGTGGTTGGTCCACTTGAGCCGGTACAGGGGCGGCTGTGCCAGGTAGACGTAGCCGGCCTCGATGAGCGGGCGCATGAACCGGAACAGCAGCGTCAGCAGCAGTGTGCGGATGTGCATGCCGTCGACGTCGGCGTCGGCCATGAGCACGATCTTGTGATACCGCGCCTTGAGGATGTCGAAGTCCTCACCGACGCCGGTGCCGAACCCGGAGATGAGGGCCTGTACCTCCGTGTTGGCCATGACCTTGTCGATGCGGGCCTTCTCGACGTTGAGGATCTTGCCGCGGATCGGCAGGATCGCCTGGTTGAACGGATTGCGACCCTGGGTGGCCGAGCCGCCCGCCGAGTCGCCCTCCACGATGTAGACCTCGCTGACGGCCGGGTCCTTGCTCTGGCAGTCCTTGAGCTTGCCGGGCAGGCTGTTGGACTCCATGAGCCCCTTGCGCCGGGTGGCCTCGCGGGCCTTGCGAGCCGCCAACCGCGCCGCCGAGGCCTGCACGGCCTTGCGGACGATGTCGCGCCCGTCGCCGGGGTGCCGCTCGAGCCAGTCGCCGAACTGGTCGTACATCGCGGACTGCACGAAGCCGCGCACCTCGGAGTTGCCCAGCTTGGTCTTGGTCTGCCCCTCGAACTGCGGCTCGCCGAGCTTGACGGAGATGACAGCGGTCAGCCCCTCGCGGATGTCGTCGCCGGTGAGGTTGTCGTCCTTGTCCTTGAGCAGCTTCTGATCGCGGGCGAACCGGTTGACGAGGTTGGTCAGCGCGGTGCGAAAGCCCTCCTCGTGGGTGCCGCCCTCGTGCGTGTTGATCGTGTTGGCGTAGGTGCGCACCGACTCGCTGTACGAACTGGTCCACTGCATCGCGACCTCCAGGGAGAGGGCGCGCTCGGGGTCCTCCAGCTCGAAGTCGATGACGTCGGGGTGCACCGCCTCGGCCTTCTTGGAGGCGTTGATGTGGCGCACGTAGTCGATGAGGCCACCGTCGTAGCGGTAGGTGACCGTGCGTCCCCGCGGCCGGCCGGCGCGGTCCGTGGCCACCTCGCCAGCGCGCGCAGCGGCGGCCGAATCGCCCTCACCCTCGACCTCGACCTGCGCCGGACCCGCGGCCGGCTCATCCGCGGGCGGGCCGGAGGTCGTCTCCGCCTCCTCCTCCGCCAGGTCCTCGGCGACGGCGACGGCCTCTTCGCGCTCGTCCGTCAGCGTGATCGTCAGGCCCCGGTTGAGGAAGGCCATCTGCTGGAAGCGGGCCCGCAGCGTCTCGAAGGAGTAGTCGGTGCTCTCGAAGATGCCGGGGTTGGCCCAGAACGTGACGGTCGTGCCGGTCTCGTCGCTGGCCTCCAGCTGCGCCAGCGGGGCCCGCGGCACGCCCTGGTCGAAACCCATGCGGAAGACATGGCCCTTCTGGCGGACCTCGACCTCCAGCGCCGTCGAGAGGGCGTTGACGACCGACGATCCGACGCCGTGCAGGCCACCGGAGACCTTGTAACCGCCGCCGCCGAACTTGCCGCCGGCGTGCAGCTGGGTGAGCACGAGCTCGACGGCCGACACGCCCTCGACGGGGTGGATGTCGGTCGGAATGCCGCGGCCGTTGTCGCGCACCCGCACGCCGCCGTCGGCCAGCAGGGTCACATCGACGAGGTCGGCGTAGCCGGCGAGGGCCTCGTCGACGGCGTTGTCGACGATCTCGTAGACGAGGTGGTGCAGGCCGCGCTCGCCGGTGGAGCCGATGTACATGCCGGGCCGCTTACGGACGGCCTCCAGGCCCTCCAGGACCGTGATGGCGCTGGCGTCGTAGGTGGGGTCGGCATCGTCCGGAGCTGCGACCACCGGTACCGGTGGCAGGCTCTCGTCCGGAGCCGTCGATCCGTCTCCCGAGCTGTTCTCGGGCGGGCGCGAAGGCGTGTCGGACACGGTCCTCCCTCACTGTGGGCCGCGTCGCGGCCGGTCAACGTCGGCGCTGGCGCGTCGCCGCTACGGGCTGGTTCTGCAGCTGCTGGCTGGGTGACGTCGACACCGCCGGTCGCCGGCGTCGGCGGAGGCAGCGGTGCGAAGCGTCACGAGCGGCCGACGGGCGGCGCGCACTCTCCAAAGTCTACCTGCGGCCCCCGCAGACACCGCGCTCAGAGGGCCTGAAACGCCGATGAGAGGCGATTACGGGGTCCGTGATGTGCCCCCATACCTGCATGGGGCCCGCGAGCGCCACAGCGCCCGGCCGTTTAACTGCGGGTGTCCCGTGGCCGCCTCCCGCTCCCGACGGGTTCGACGGGGCCCGCGTTCAGCCGTAGGTGTCCCTCGGGCCGCGCCCGCTGACCCGCCGCGGACCCTTGCGCCAGGAGGGGGCACTGGGGCCGAGAATACGCAGCGAGGCCACCACGCCCGGCCCCGCCTCCTCCTCCAGGCGACCCAGCAGAGTCGCCGACTGGTAGCGCAGGGCCGTGGCCCACGCCGTGGAGTCGGCCCGAACGGTCAGCACCCCGTCCTCGAAGGTCACCGGCGCCGTGTGCGCGGCCAGCTCGGGCCCGACGATCGCGGGCCAGCGGCCCATCACCGCCCCGGCGCTGACATCGACCCGCCACCCCCGGTCCAGCAGCAGCTTGTCGATCTGCTCACCGAGCAGTTGCGGATCCCGCCCGTCCCGCCCGGAGGCCGAATAGGCCAGGTCACCGGGCCGCGACCGGCGTCGTCGCGGCGCCGACCCCGGCCGTAGTCCGCGTTGGGCGGCGCTCGCCCGGGCCCGCGCCAAGGCCGCGGCGGCCGCCACGTCCGGGTCCACCGCGTCGGGGTTCACCGCAGTTGGGGTGACCGGGTTGGTGACCGGGGGGTCGGTGCCGGCCGCCGCCGGTGGCAGGTCATCCATCGCGGGCATCCTCCGACGGTAGATCCCCGGGGGGCGCCCCGTCGCCCGGTGGTTCCGGCTCGGCGACCGCGGGGGCTGCGGGGCCTGCGGGTGCCGCGGGTTCGTCGTCGGGCCGGTCGTCGGGCTGCGGGGTGACGGTCCCGCGGCGCACGTGCAGCCGGGCGCCGCTCAGGCTCGGCGGCACATCGTGCGGCACGGCGGCGGTGATGAGTACCTGCTCGCAATCGGCGATATCGGCGGCCAGCCGCTCCCGGCGACCGGAGTCGAGCTCGGCGAAGACGTCATCGAGCACGAGGATCGGGTCGTCCTGCAGGTCGTTGCGCAGCAGCCGGAACGCCGCCAACCGCAACCCGAGCGCGAAGGACCACGATTCCCCGTGCGAGACATACCCCTTCGCCGGCATGTCACCTAGAGAGAGCACGAGGTCGTCGCGGTGCAGCCCGGCCTGCCCGACGCCCCGCTCGACGTCGGCGGTGCGCACCTCCTGCAGGCGCCGCGCCAGCGCCTGCGTCAGCTCCGCCGGTTCGGGCACCTCCCCGGCGGCCACCGCGGCCGCCTCCTGTTCACCCAGAGTGCTGCGGTAGACCGCTCGCGCATCGGCCGACGAATCGGAGACGGTGTCGTACGCCGCCGAAAGCAGCGGCCGCAGGTCCCGCAGCAGTCGCAGCCGGGCGTACAGCAGCTGCCCGCCCACCGTCGCCAACTGGGAGTCCCAGACGTCCAGGGTGTGCAGCACCGACGTGCCGTCCTGCGGCGGTGGCTGATCAGCGGCGGCAGCGGGCGCCCGGCGCCGCCCCCGGCGCGACCCGAGCGCGGCCGAGGCGGTGCGCAACAGGGCGTTGCGTTGCCGCACGATGCGGTCGTAGTCCGAGCGCACCCCGGCCCACCGCGGCTGCCGCTGCACCAGCAGGTCGTCGAGAAAGCGGCGCCGCTGCTCCGGCTCACCCTTGACCAGCGCCAGGTCCTCGGGGGCGAACAGCACAGTCCGCACGGTGCCCAACACGTCCCGCGGCCGGGCGACCGCCGCGCGCCCGAGCCGCGCCTTGTTCGCCCTGCCCGGCACGATCGACAACTCCACGAGGCTCTCGCGGCCCGCCCGCAGCACCGCGCCGCGCACGATCGCCTGATCGGCGCCGAAGCGCACGAGCGGGGCGTCCTGAGCCACCCGGTGCGAGCCGAGGGTCGCCAGGTATCCGACCGCCTCCACGAGGTTCGTCTTGCCCTCGCCGTTGCGACCCAGCAGCGTCGTCACCCCGGGGCTCAGCGCCACCTCGGCGCTGGCGTAGCTACGGAAGTCGGCCAGGCTCAGATGTCGCAGGTACACGCCACGCTCAAGAAGTCCCGGCAGCTCACGACGGCTCGGTGGACTGGCCGCGCTCGACCTTCGGCTGGGCGGCCGGGTTGACGTCCGCCTTGTCGTCCAGCATCTGCACCGCGTGCCCACCGAACTGACCGCGCAGTGCCGCGACGGCCTGCATCTGCGGGGAGTTCTCCTGCCGGGAGGTGAACCGCGCGAACAGGGCGGCGGCCAGCACCGGCATCGGCACCGCGTTGTCGATGCCCTCCATGAGCGTCCAGCGCCCCTCGCCGGAGTCGGTGGTGAACTCGCTGACCCCCTCCAGGTGGGGGGTCTCCTCCAGGGCCTTGACCATGAGGTCCAGCAGCCACGAGCGCACGACCGTGCCGCGGGTCCAGGCGCGGAAGGTGCCGTGCACGTCGGTGACGATGTCCTTGGCCTCCAGCAGCTCCCAGCCCTCGGCGTAGGCGTGCATGAGGCCGTACTCGATCCCGTTGTGCACCATTTTCGCGTAGTGCCCCGCGCCGACCTCGCCCGAATGCGCGAACCCGTCCTCGCGCGGCCCCTCCGGGCGCAGCGCGTCGAAGATCGGCATCGCGCGCTCGACGTCCTCCCGCGACCCGCCGGCCATGAGGCCGTAGCCCTCCTCCAGGCCCCACACGCCGCCGGAGACGCCGCAGTCGACGTAGTGGATGTCGCGTTCGGCCAACGAGTCGGCGTTCACCGCATCGTCCTTGTAGTACGAGTTGCCGCCGTCGATGACCAGGTCACCGGGGTCGAGCAGCTCCTTGAGCGCCGCGACGGTCTGGGTCGTCGGATCGCCGTGCGGCACCATGATCCACACGATGCGCGGCGCCGCCAGGGCCGCAACCAGATCCTCGAGCGAGGCCACGTCGCTGACGGCCGGATTGCGGTCGTAGCCGACGACCTCGATGCCGGCGCGGCGAATGCGCTCGCGCATGTTCTTGCCCATCTTGCCCAGGCCGATCAAACCGAGTTGCATCGCGAGCGCCTCCTACAGGCGGGGGGAGTGGTCGGTCAGAGAGAGGATCAGCGCCGGCTCAGCTGGCGAAACGCACCGGCATGAGCACGTAGCGGTAGGTGGTGTCGGCAGGCTCGTCGGCGCTGGGTTGGCCGCTGAGCACCGCGGGTCGACTCGGCTGAGTGAACGAGAGCCGTGCGAACTGGGTGCCCAGGGCGCCGAGTCCGTCGAGCAGGTAGTGCGGGTTGAACGCGATCTCGATCTCCGGACCGCTGAGGCGACACTCGACGGCCTCGCTGGCCTGCGCGTCATCGCCCGTGCCGGCATCGATGCTCACCTGACCGTCGCTGAAGCGCAGCCGCACCGGGGTGTTGCGCTCGGCGACGAGCGAGACCCGCTTGACGGCCTCCGTCAGCGCCGCCGTCTCCAGGCTCGCCTCGGTCTCCACGCTCGTTGGGAAGATCGAGGAGACCTTCGGGTAGTCGCCGTCGAGCAGCCGGGTCGTCGTGCGGCGTTGGCCGGCCTCGAAGCCCACCAGGCCCGCCCCGCCGGCCGCCGAGCCCAAGGCTAATTCGACCGTGCCTGTGGCCCCCAGCGAGCGGGCGGTGTCGGCCAGCGTGCGGGCGGGAACCAACACCGTGACGTCACTGTCGGAGCCGGCGGGGTCCCACGTCAGCTCGCGCATCGCCAGGCGGTAACGGTCGGTCGCGAGCATCGTCATCGTCGAGCCCTCGATCTCGATCCGCACCCCCGTCAGGATCGGCAGGGTGTCGGAGCGGTCGGCCGCGACGCTGACCTGCGCGACGGCCTGGGTGAAGACGTCGCCCGCGATGGTGCCGCTCGGTTCGGGGCTGGCCGGCAGGCTCGGGTACTCGTCGCTGGGCATTTGCAGCAGCGCAAACCGGGAGGCACCGCAGGTCACCGTGACCTTGTTGCCGTCGGTGGCGACCTCGACCGGTTTGCCCGGCAGATTGCGGGAGATGTCGGCCAGCAGCTTGCCGAGCACCAGCACCGTGCCGCTTTCGCTGACCTCCGCGGCCACCGTGATGCGTGCCGAAACCTCGTAGTCGAAGGCCGAGAGCGTCAAGGTCCCCTGCTCGTCCGCCTCGATCAGCACACCGGCGAGCACCGGCACCGGCGGCCGGTTGGGCAGGCCGCGGGCCGCCCAGGTCACCGCCTCGGCCAGGACGTCGCGCTCGACTCGAAACTTCACGTGTACTCCTTCTGTGGTCCCCGACGACCCCCGCACATGCAGTCACCGACTCTAACCCGCAGCGAAAGACTCAGGCGCTCCCGGCTGCGGTCGATAGGCGGATGTCAGCAGGCTGAGCTGGCGCGAGCCGCCGTCGAGTCACGCGGTCCGCACCTCTTGTGCGCGATGTGGATTCTCCAGGTAGAGATCTCTCATCGTTGTCATCGGTCGTGTGGACGGTGTGGAAGACGGGGATGCGCGCTGGTCGGCAGGCGTGTCGCGGGTGTGCACAGTCGTGTGCAGCGGCGGTGGATGAACGGCTCGGCCTGTGCACGAGCCCTGGCGGCCCACAGCGGTGCGCGCACGCGCCCACAGCTCATCAACAGAAGCTGCCCGACTCGTTCACCGGATGACACCGGATGTCCACGTCTCGTCCACAGGGGCGTCACCGCGCGTCGAGTTTTGGATATCCACAGGGTTTTCCCCATCTGTGGGTACATCGTCGCACGTCACAGGCTCGGCCCGGAGGATCGAGTGAGATTCAGGCCACAGACTCCACAGCTGTGGACGACCATTGTGGACAAGTGTCTTGAACGATGTCCCGGTGCCTTTGCTGGACGGCCGTCACGAACGTGTGACCTGGGTCTCTGCGGTTTGCCGGCTCGCGGAGTCGGCACCGGTCGCCGAGCTCGGCGGGCGTTGATATCAGTGGATAATCGGTGGATAACCGTTGCGGCACGCAGGAACTCGCGACCGAAGCGGGCGGCAGGGCGGCTCGCAGCGTCGTTCTGGGGCGCGGTTGTGGATTAGGTGGCCTGGGCCTGCGAGCGGATGCGCGTCGTCAGTTCGGTGACCTGGTTGTAGACCGAACGTCGCTCGGCCATGAGAGTCCGGATCTTGCGGTCGGCGTGAATCACCGTCGTGTGATCGCGCCCACCGAACTGCTGCCCGATCTTCGGCAACGACAATTCGGTCAATTCGCGGCAGAGGTACATGGCGATCTGCCGGGCGTTGACGAGCACCCGGGAGCGCGAGGCGCCGCACAGGTCGTCGATCGTCAGCCCGAAGTAGTCGGCCGTCTGCGCCATGATCGTCGCCGCGGTGATGGCGCTGGCCTTGTCGGGCATGAGGTCCTTGAGCACGACCTCGGCCAAGGCCAGATCGGTCTCCTGCCGGTTGAGGCTGGCGAAGGCCGTGACCCGGATCAGCGCGCCCTCCAGCTCGCGGATGTTGGTGCTGATCCGAGAGGCGATGAACTCCAAGACGTCGTCGGGGATGCTGAGCCGCTCTTGCACCGCCTTCTTGGACAAGATGGCGATGCGGGTCTCCAGGTCGGGCGGCTGAACGTCGGTCAGTAGGCCCCACTCGAACCGACTGCGCATGCGCTCTTCGAAGCCCGAGAGTTGCTTGGGCGGCACGTCGGAGGTGATGACGACCTGCTTGTCGGCGTTGTGCAGCGTATTGAACGTATGGAAGAACTCTTCCTGTGTCTGCATCTTGCCGGAGAGAAACTGGATGTCGTCGATGAGCAGCACGTCGATGTCGCGGTAGCGGCGCTGGAAGCCGGCCGCCTTGTCGTCGCGGATGCTGTTGATGAAGTCGTTGGTGAACTCTTCGGAGTTGACGTACTTCACCCGCACGTTCGGGTACAGGTTGCGCGCGTAGTCGCCGATGGCGTGCAACAGGTGCGTCTTGCCCAGGCCGGACTCGCCGTAGATGAACAGCGGGTTGTACGCCTTGGCGGGGGCCTCGGCGACAGCGACGGCCGCGGCGTGGGCGAAGCGGTTGCCGGCTCCGATGACGAAGGTGTCGAACGTGTACTTGGGGTTCAGCCGCGGCGGTTCGGCGGACTCGCGCGGGGCGCTGCCGCGGGCCGCGCGCCGGTCGCTGAACGCCAGCGCCGCCTCCGGATTGCCGCCGGTGCGCGGGCCCGATGCCGGGTCGTGGCCGTTGACCGGGGTCGGGGGCGCGGGGGCGGCTCCGGAAGAGGGTGCGGCAGGGGTGACGGGGTGGGCCGAATCGTCGGGCGCGGGATCACGGGGGTCGCCGGAGTCGGTGTAGCCGGCGAGCATCGGCTGCTCGCTGTCGGGTAGGGGGACCCGCAGGGACGGATCGACGGTGACGGCGAGGCGCACCCCGCGACCGATCGTGCTCGACAGCGCCGCGATGAGTGACTCGCGCGCCTTGGTCTCCACGATCTCCTTCGTGAAGTCGTCGGGCACGGCGACGAGCGCCGTGTCGCCGAGCATGCCCACGAGGGATGCCTGCGCCAGGAAAGCGCGTTGCGGCGCGGGCAGGCCGGCCTCGTTGAGGGCATGCAGCGTCGCTTGCCAGATCTGGGGAGCCTCATCCTGCACGTCGTCACTGTACGCGGCGAGCCACCGCGCGCATCCCCGCTCGCGGAGCACGGGCCGCGCAGGTTCGACCGGCGGGGGGACGATCGGGTACGTTCGCAGCACGCACACATGTCCACACTGTTATCCACAGCATGTGGATGACGTGAGGCGCTCGGCGACCCGCGAGTTTGCTCAGGTGCGGCGCGCTACCGTACCGTGGATCCCTGGTCTTCCAACCCGGTCGTTTTCGCGTGCCCGTCACCGATCCTGATCTCCTGTAGCCGCCCTCGTGGCGCTTTTCACAGGTGCCCAGGGGCGTGAGGCGGGCGTCCGATCACGATCGGTCCCACCCCGCAGCGCCAACTGCAGCACCAACGGAGAGCATCGTGAGCAAGCGCACCTTCCAGCCGAACAACCGTCGTCGCGCCCGCACGCACGGCTTCCGCCTGCGGATGTCGACGCGCGCCGGTCGCGCCATCCTCGCCGGCCGTCGCCGTAAGGGTCGCGAGAAGCTCTCCGCCTGAGCTCGGTGTCGCGTGCTTCCCGCACGCCACCGCATGCGCCGACCGCAGGACTTCACCGCAACGGTTCGCGCGGCGCGAGCAGGCAACCGCATCCTCGTCGTGCATGCAACGACGCCAGCGACGCGCGCCGGTCATCCGGTGCGCGTCGGTGTTGTTGCGTCCAAGGCCGTCGGTAACGCCGTCGTGCGCAACCGCGCCAAACGACGGCTGCGCGCTCTCCTGGCCGACCGTCTGCCCACGCTTCCGGCCGGTCTCGACCTCGTCGTGCGGGCCAACCCGGGCGCTGCAGGCACGACGCCCCAGGCTCTTGGAGAGGCTTTGGACAACGCGCTGAGCAGAGTGTTGCCCAAAGTCGGTTCGGCCGCGTCCCACGATGCGATACCACCGGCGCCACCATCTTCCGGACCAGCCCTCCCGGTGCCCTGAGGATGAGCAGCGAGGGGGGGCGGGAGTCGTCGGGCGGTACCGCGGCGGAGACGGCTCGCGAGACGCTGCGGCGCTGGGGTGCCCTGCCGCTGGTGGCGCTGGTTCGCGGCTATCAGCTGTTCCTGTCGCCACTGTTGCCCAGCACCTGCCGCTTCTACCCCAGTTGCTCGGCCTACTCGCTGACCGCGCTGCGCCGGTTCGGTCCGATCACCGGCACCTGGTTGACGATCCGGCGGCTGGGCAGATGTCATCCATGGAACCCCGGAGGCGTCGACCACGTTCCACGGCGCGGAGCCGACGGGCGACCTATCGGTCGCGCCCAATGGGTGGCGCCCGCAGTGGGCGGCGCGCCAACACGACAGAATGACCACCACGTAAGCGACCGGCACACTGGGCGCGACGACGATCCCGCCCCGGCGGATCGTCCACGCCACGCGACAGACGAACGAAGGACAGGCTGACACGTCATGGAGAGGTCCCTCTGGGAGCAACTGCTCTGGCCACTCGAGTGGTTCGTCGAGTGGGTGCTCGTCGCCTTCCACGCCGGCTTCACCGCCATCGGTATGCCCGCGGAGTCCGGCTGGACGTGGGTGCTGTCGATCGTGGGGCTCGTCGTCGTGATCCGCACGATCCTCATCCCGCTGTTCGTCAAGCAGATCCAATCGTCGCGGCGGATGCAGCTCATCCAGCCGGAGATGCAGAAGATCCAGAAGAAGTACAAGGGCCGCACCGATCCGGACTCCCGACAGGCCATGTCGCAGGAGACGATGGATCTGTACAAGCGCACGGGAACGAACCCGCTGAGTTCGTGCATGCCGATCCTGCTGCAGATGCCGATCTTCTTCGCGCTGTTCCGGGTGCTCAATGGCCTCAAGGGCGTCTCGGAGGGCACGCGGCAGGCCGCGGGTCCGCTGGGTCAGGAGTTGGCGGCCCAGGCCGAACACTCCGACATCTTCGGCGCGTCGCTCTCCTCGACCTTCCTGTACTCCGGCGACTTCTCCGCCAAGGTCATCACCGTCATCCTCATCATTCTGATGTCGCTGACGACGTTCATGACGCAGCACCAGCTGATGCGCAAGAACATGCCGCCGTCGGCGCTGGAAGGTCCGTTCGCCCAGCAGCAGAAGATGCTGCTGTACATCCTGCCTGCGGTGTTCGCGATCTCCGGCGTCAACTTCCCCATCGGTGTGCTGCTCTACTGGTTCACCACCAACCTGTGGTCGCTGGGTCAGCAGTTCTACGTCATTCGCCGCATGCCCGCCCCCGGATCGCCGGCCGAGCGGGCTCTGGAGGAGCGCCGCAAGCGGCGCGGCAAGGTGCACAAGAAGCTCACCGTGCCCGGTCTGAGCAACTCCGACGACGACGTGCAGGACGCCGTGGAGGGCACCGACGCGCAGGGTGGCGCGACCTCCGGCGAGGGTGGCCCGGCCAAACCCAGCGGCCAGCGCCAACAACCGAAACGCAAGAAGCGCAAACGCTGATCCACTTTCGCTGGGGGGCGATCGGATCCGCGCACATCAAGAGCTACACACCCGCAGCCGCGGGTGTCCGGGAGGAGAAGTCGTCATGAATGAGCACTCCGAGGCCGCAGAGAACGGCCCCGCCCCCAGCGCCTCGTCGGCCCCGGCCGAGGCTGCGCAGGTCGGCGAAGAATCGAGCACCGTGGTCTCGGCGGCTGAGGTCGAAGACGGCCTCGAGGCCGCGACCAGCGACGCGACCGATTCGGTGGACGTCGACGAGGAGTCCGAGGACGAGGATCCCGAAGACGAAGACGAAGACGAGGACTCGGACGACTCGGAGGATGACGAGTCGGACGACGAGGACGACTCGGCGGCCGGGTCCGGTGCCGGCGGGAGCCGGGGCCCCAGCGGGCGCCGGGCTCCGAGCGCAGAGCGCGCCGCTGAACTCGAGCGTGAGGGCGAGGTGGCCGCGGACTTTCTCGAGCGGCTGCTCGACATCGCCGACCTCGACGGCGACATCGACGTGGACATCGACGGTGACCGGGCTTCGGTGGCCATCGTCGACTCCGAAGAAGGTCGGGTGCCGCGCCGCCTTGTCGGCCCCGAGGGCAAGGTGCTCGAGGCGCTGCAGGAGTTGACGCGGATGGCCGTGCAGGCCGCCACCGGCGAACGCAGCCGCCTCATGCTCGACGTGGCCGACCACCGGGCACACCGCCGCGAGGAGGTGCTCGCCGTCACCCGCCGCGCCATCGAGGACGTGCGCGCCAGTGGTGAGCCCGCGCCGCTGGCGCCGATGAGCGCCTTCGAACGCAAGGTCGCCCACGACGAGGTGCTGGCCGCCGGTCTCATCTCGGAGTCCGAGGGGACCGAACCGAGCCGGCACGTCGTCGTCCTCCCAGCGTGACCTCCGCTCCCTTCGAATCGGCCGCCGACCCGCACCCTGGGTCGGCGGTCGACTCACGTGCCGCGTCGGCCACCGCGTCGAAGTCGGTGGCTGGCTCGGTGGTTCCGAGCGACTTGTCCGCGGCTCCGGCTGTCGTGGGCGAGCTCGTCGGGGAGCGCCTGGAGCTCATGGAGCACCTGGCGGGCATCCTGGCCACGACCGGTGTCGACCATGGGCTCGTCGGCCCGCGGGAGGTGCCGCGCCTGTGGGACCGGCACATCGTCAACTGCGCGCTACTCGCCGAAGCCATCCCGCAGGGCTCGCGGGTCGTCGACGTCGGCAGTGGGGCGGGACTGCCCGGCCTGGTGCTGGCGGTGGCCCGCCCCGACCTGCGGCTGGATCTCATCGAGCCGCTCGAGCGCCGGGTGCGCTGGTTGAACGCGGCTGTCGCGGAGCTGGGACTGGACACCGTGGCGATCCACCGGGGCAAGGCGCAGGCGCTGTGGGGCAGCGTCTCGGCAGACATCGTCACGGCCCGAGCAGTGGCGCGGCTGGGCCAGCTGGCGCAGTGGTGCCTGCCCCTCGTGCCGGTCGGCGGCGTGCTGCTCGCGATGAAGGGCGGCTCGGCGGCTCAGGAGTTGGCGGAGGATCGGGCCGTCGTCGAGGCCGCCGGCGGAGGTGGCCTCGAATTGCTGACGTTCGGCGAGGGGCTGGCCGAACAGCCGACCCGAGTGGTGCGGGTCGTTCGCGACCGGGAGGTCGCCGGTGACGCACGACCTGCCCGGTCCAATCGCCGCACCCGAGCGGCGAACACCGGTGGCGGGCACCGCCCACCCGGGCACGGGCGCCGCGGCTAGCCAGGCGCGGCCCTCTCCGGTGTGTCCTCGCCTAGGCGACGCACGGGCACTGACGAGTTCTGACGGATGCTGGTGACGGCGGAATTTCGTTACGAGACAAGGGTGACGGCATCGACGCCCGACACACCCGGGCGGCCGACCCCGGCGGGGGGCCAAGCCACTAGCGTGGACGCCGCGCATGCTCGGCGTCCGAACGGACCGGGCAGCTGAATGAAGGAGCGACGTGCAACACGACAGCGGTCTGGGTTGGCCTGGTACGAGTAGGACCGGAGACGGTTCGGTGGGTCGACCCACGGGCGTTTCGACTGGTGTCGGATGGCCAGACGAGCCTGCCGCTCCCGACGAGTCCCGTGTTTCACGTGAAACGGAGCGTCTTCCCGAGGCCACCGATTCCGAGGTACCCCTGATTTCCCCGGAGGCGCCGGACGTCACTGAAGCGCCGGAGGCCACCGAGGCGCCGGGCAGCAGCCTGCCGACCTCGGAGCCACCTCGCCGGACCGTCACGCCGAGCCGGGATCCGCTCGCCGGTGAGCAGTGGCGACGACCGGTACGCACCCGCATTCTGACGATCGCCAATCAGAAGGGCGGCGTCGGCAAGACGACGACGGCGGTCAACCTCGCGGCGGCACTGGCCCGCGGGGGGCTGTCGGTGCTCGTCATCGACACCGACCCGCAGGGCAACGCGAGCACCGCCCTCGGCATCGATCACCACGCCGAGGTCCGCAGCGTCTACGACGTGTTGGTCGACGAGGCCACCCTCGCCGAGGTCGTGCAACCCTGCCCTGACATCGACGGCCTGCTGTGCGCCCCCGCCACCATCGATCTCGCAGGTGCGGAGATCGAACTCGTCTCGTACGTCGCCCGCGAGACGCGACTCCAGCGGGCGCTGCACGCCTTCCTCGACGACCCGCAGGTGCTGAAGCCGGACTACGTGCTCATCGACTGCCCGCCGAGTCTGGGGCTGCTGACGATCAACGCGTTCGTCGCCGCTGACGAGGTGCTCATCCCCATCCAGTGCGAGTACTACGCGCTCGAGGGCCTGACGATGTTGCTGAAGAACATCGAGATGATCCGGCGCCACCTCAACCCCCGGCTGTTCATCTCCACGATCCTGCTGACGATGTACGACGCCCGCACACGCCTC
This sequence comes from Kineosphaera limosa NBRC 100340, assembly GCF_000298215.1. Taxonomy (GTDB): domain Bacteria; phylum Actinomycetota; class Actinomycetes; order Actinomycetales; family Dermatophilaceae; genus Kineosphaera; species Kineosphaera limosa. The sequence goes on from NZ_BAHD01000019.1 coordinate 79,714, forward strand.
TCCCAGCAGGTGGCCACCGAGGTCCGCGAGCACTTCCCGGAGCAGGTACTCGGCACGACGGTGCCGCGTTCGGTCCGCATCTCCGAGGCGCCGAGCCACGGTCAGACGGTGCTGACGTACGACCCGATGAGCACGGGCGCCCTGTCCTACCTCGAAGCCGCCCGAGAACTCGCCACCCGCGCCGTCTGACCACCGGGCCTTCGAGGTTCCGGCTCATCTCGCGCGCAGCCGATTAGCAGTAGCGGACCCCAGACGCCGGGGAGGACCATAGTTCTCCATGACCGAGATGAACCGTCGGAGCTTCGCCGCGCTGACCGAGGCAGCCACGGAGCTGGAGGCCGATGGCTTCTCCGGGATCCTGCGCGCCACGAGGGGCGGCGAGGTGGTGTACGAGAGCTGCCACGGCCTGGCCAACCGGGCCGACCGCAGCCCCATTCACCCAGGGACGCGGTTTGCGACCGCCTCACTCAGCAAGATGTTCACTGCCGTCGCGGTTCTCGTCGCGGCGTCACGAGGCGAGGTGAAGCTGTCGGATCGGGTGATCGACGTACTTCCGCGCCACCGACGACCGGCGACTCTCAGGGATGACGTGACCGTCGAGCACCTACTGACCCACACCTCGGGGATCGCGGACTACTTCGAAGAAGACGAGAATCTGCCGGGCTACCGCGAGAGTGCCGACTCGCTCTGGCAGGAGGTCGCGAACTACACCGTGCGCGACGACTATTCGGCTCTGCTGCCGGTGTTCGCGGACCTGCCGCCGGTCTGTCCTCCGGGGACGACCTACCACTACAGCAACGCCGGCTACGTGCTCCTCGGGATGATTCTGACCCAGGTGTCGGGGATGCCGTTCGCGCATGCCGTCACGTCTCGGGTGCTGCAACAGGCCGGGATGCACTCCAGCGGCTACTTCGCGTTCGACGAAGTGCATCCCGACGTCGCGATCGGGTACCTTCCTCCGCTGCGCGAGGGTGGGCCGTGGCGGTCCAACATCTACTCGGTGCACCCCGTGGGAGGTGGCGACGGCGGAGCCTATGTGACAGCGGGTGATGTCGAGCGATTCCTCCGAGCCGTGCACCACGGCGGGGTCTGGCCCGGAGTCACGCCGGACGATCTGTTGACCCCGCGGATCCACGTGAGTGGCCGATGGTCACAGGGATACGGGGTGGAGATCCGCGACGACGGGGCGTTCGGCAAGGACGGTGGCGACGCCGGCGTGACTGCAGAGTCCCTCTACCGGCCCGACACCGACACGACGGTCGTGCTACTCGCCAACATCGGCTCGGACGATCTCGACGGACTCGAGGAGTTGGCCCGCAGGTTCGTGGACGTAGCGCTGTCGTAGGGGCGTTGCAGTCCTTGCCGTGCGACGGATCGGAGGGGTGGCTCTGTCTCCCGCCAAACGAGCGGAGTGGTCTCGTTTCACGGGAAACAGCCACTGGCGCCGGCGGGTCGTGGTCCACGCGAGGCACCGAGGGCGTTTCACGTGAAACAACCGGTCCGTTGCCGCACGGTGCGCCGCCAACACCCCGCGCGCCCGCGTGCATAGGCTCACCGAGGTGCACCGGGTCTACCCGGGCGAGTTACACGGGCGAAGGGAGACGGACGATGTCGGAGCGGCGGCGCGGGTTGGGACGGGGTTTGGGTGCCCTGATCCCCACGGAGGGATCGACGAGCACGGTGAGTCGGCCGCGGGACGTGTTCTTCCGAGACCGCGACGAGGAGCCCAGCAGCGGCAGCATCTTCCGCCCTTCACTGGGGCAGTACCCCACCGACTCCGCTGGAGGCATCGTCTCTGCCCCCGCTGTCGAGTCGCCAGCCGCCCCGTCGCCAGCTGTCGAGTCGGCGGCTGCTGCTGAGCCCCCCACCCAAGAGCCTGCTGGGGAGGGCGACTCCACTGCGGACGCGGACATCGTTCCGGTTCCGGGGGCCACCTTCGCCCTGCTGCCCCTGGACGACATCCGCCCGAACCCGCGACAGCCGCGCGAGATCTTCGACGAGGACGAGCTGAAGGAGCTCGTGCACTCCATCACCGAGATCGGCGTGCTGCAGCCCGTTGTGGTGCGACCCGTCCCGCAGGCGGACCGGACCGCCGACGGCCCCGCCTACGAGCTCGTCATGGGCGAGCGCCGCTGGCGCGCCAGCCGAGAGGCCGGCCAGCCAACCATCCCGGCGATCATCCGCTCCACCGATGACGACGCGATGCTGCGCGACGCCCTCCTGGAGAACCTGCACCGCACTCAGCTCAACCCCCTCGAGGAGGCGGCCGCCTACCAGCAGTTGCTGGAGGACTTCGGCTGCACCCACGAGGAGTTGGCCGGCCGCATCGGTCGCTCCCGCCCGCAGATCAGCAACATCATCCGGCTGCTCAAGCTGCCTCCGCTCGTGCAGCGCCGAGTGGCCGCCGGGGTGCTTTCGGCCGGCCACGCCCGGGCGCTGCTGGCCCTCCCCGACGCCGGAGCCATGGAGCGCCTCGCCCAGCGCATCGTCGCCGAGGGTCTGTCCGTACGCAGTGTCGAGGAGATCGTCGCGCTTGGTGGTGAGCCGGAGCGTCCCAGCCGACGCCCGCGCAGTGACAACCGGCTGCCCGAGCTCGACGACCTCGCGGCCTTCCTCGCCGACCGCTGGGAGACGCGAGTCTCCATCGCGATGGGCCGCCGCAAGGGGCGCCTGACGGTCGAGTTCGCCTCCGTCGACGACCTCAACCGCATTCTGGAGGCCATCGGCGAGCAGCCGGTCGACAGTACCCACGAGGCCAACGCCCTCGCCGGTTAGCGTGCGAGCCCCGAGGGGGGACAAAGCGAAGGGGCGGGATCCGCGTGATGCGGGTCCCGCCCCTTGGCGTTGGTGCGCGGCTCAGCCGATGAAGGGCTCCAACTCGCGCAGCAGGCGCGGCTTGGGCTGGGCGCCGATGATCGTCTTGGCGACGTCACCGCCGACGTAGACGTTCATCGTCGGGATGCTCGTGATGCCGTACTTGGCGGCGGTGGCGGGGTTCTCGTCGGTGTTGAGCTTGACGATGGTCAGCTTGTCGCCGTGGGTGCCGGCGATCTCTTCCAGGATTGGGGCAACGGCGCGGCAGGGGCCGCACCACGGCGCCCAGAAGTCGACGAGTACGGGCTTGTCGCTCTTCAGCACGTCGGCCGCGAACGACGCGTCCGAGGTCTCCTTGATGTTTCCCATGAGGGTCCTCTCGCAGGTGATGGTTGGGATGTCGGGGGTTTGGGCGGGGAGCCAGAGTCCCGCGCGGGGTCGGTCAGGCGACGGGCGCCGGCAGCGCGGCCGCCTCGACCTCGTCCGCCGTGTGGGGCGCCGCAGCAGTATCTTCGCCGAGCTCGGCCAGATCCGCGAGGAAGCGCTCGGCGTCCAGAGCGGCCGCGCAGCCGGAGCCGGCGGCGGTGATGGCCTGGCGGTACGTGTGGTCGACGAGGTCGCCGCAGGCGAACACGCCCGGCACGTCGGTGCGGGAGGTGCGACCGTGCGTCAGCACGTAGCCCTCCTCGTCGAGAGGCACCTGGCCGCGGACGAGCTCGCTGCGCGGGTCGTGCCCGATGGCGACGAACAAGCCGGTGACGGGCAGGTCGCGGGTGGCCCCGGTCTCGGTGTCGGTCAGCGTGATGCCGGTGAGCTTGGCATCGCCGTGGATTTCGGTGACCGCGCTGTTCCAGGCCATGGTGATCTTGGGGTTGTCGAACGCGCGCTGGGCCATGATCTTGCTGGCGCGCAGCGAGTCGCGGCGGTGGATGAGCGTCACCGAGCGGGCGAACTTCGTGAGGAAGGTCGCCTCCTCGACGGCCGAGTCGCCACCGCCGACGACCGCGATGTCCTGGTCGCGGAAGAAGAACCCGTCGCAGGTGGCGCACCACGAGACTCCGTGGCCGGAGAGTCGCTTCTCGTCCGGCAGGCCCAGCTCGCGGTAGGCCGAGCCCATCGCCAGGATCACGGCGCGGGCGCGGTGCGTGGTGCCCTCGCCGTCGACGACCTCCTTGATCGAGCCGTTCAGCCGCAGCTCGACTGCGTCGTCGGCGACGAGCTCGGCGCCGAAGCGTTCGGCCTGCGCGCGCATGTTCTCCATGAGCTCGGGGCCCATGATGCCCTCGGGAAAGCCGGGGAAGTTCTCGACGTCGGTGGTGTTCATCAACGCCCCGCCGGCCGTGACGGACCCGGTCAGCACGAGCGGCGCGAGGTTCGCGCGGGCCGCGTAAACGGCTGCGGTGTACCCCGCCGGCCCCGACCCCACGATGATGAGGTCGCGCACCGGGGCATCCGAGGCAATCGTGGCTTGCTGGGCAGCGGCAGCGCTCACCGCGTTGGCCGCAGCCGCACTACTGGTCGGTGTTCCGGTGGTGATGAAGCCTGCCGTCGGCGCGAAGCCACCGATGGAGTCGCTCACGGAAAATCCCTTCGCTGTGGGTCTGATGCCGCCGCCGACCAGGGACGATCCGATCATCGTCACTGGACTGGGCGGGGCCGGTTCGCCCGGGTCAACCGATACCCCGTGGGGCATATTCCCCCGGTGCTGTCCCCGCTCACGATACCGGCGACCCGCGGGCGCGTCCGCAGCCGCGCAGTCGCGCTCAGCGAATCGAGAAGGGGCCGGCGAGCACCTGGTCGGAGGCCGAACCGCACTGGCGCGTGACGGCGCGCACCTGGGTGCCCTGGTCACCTTGGGTCACGATGACGGCGGCGGGGGCACCGTCGAGGAACGCCAGGTCGACGATGGCGCGAGACGTGCCGCTGTTGGCGCCGATGGCGGCCAGGCACTCGGCGACGCCGCCGGTGGTGCCGATCGGGCCGATCGACGGGGCTTCCGCGGCCATCGTGTGCAGGGGTGCACCGGGGGCCCGCCACAGGGTCGCGCCCTGCGTGGCCAGGTCGGCGGTCGTGTACTGCTGGGCGGAGACCGTGATGTGGGCGTCGACCGAGGCGCCGGGCGCGGTGCCGCCCCCGGGTGCGCCGTAGCTGCCGGTCTCGCCCTGATTGGCCGGCTCGCCCGCCCCGGGGGCGCCGGCATCGGGTGCCGCCGGTCCGGTGGGGGCCAGGGGTGCCATGGGGTCGTGGGGGTCGGCGGGGGCGTTGACGCCAGGCTCGCCGAGGCTGAGCTGGGCGTAGGTGCTGGGGTCGCTGGCCGCCCCGGCGGGGGTCAAGGCGTTGACGACCACGACGCCGCCCACGACGAACGCCGCCGCCGCGCCGCCCAATCCGAGCAGCAGTGACCTGGACGCCCCCGACACCGAGGCGACTTCGTCCTGCGGCGGTTGCCGACGCACGAACTGGTCGCGGGACTGCTGCCGCCGCACCAGCGGCGTCACCGACTCATCGGCCGGGCCGCGGCGCTCCTGCTCCGCCGCCAACGATGCGGCGATCCGCCCGACGAGCTCCGGCGGCATCGGGCCGGGGTCGGGCAGTGTCGCGAGCAGCCGCTGCACGCTCTCGTCGTCGTCCGACGAAGGGCGTAGGCGATAGATCGATCGCGTCACGGTGTACACCTCAGGGAAACCGCAGGGGAACTGGCAGGTCGCGGCGGTCAGGCCGGACATGAAGTTCAGACGTTCCGGGCAACCCGGAGGTTCCCTGAGTCGACCCTGACGTGTCCCGTAGGCCCACCGCCGCTCGGCGCCCTGTGGGAGTCGCTTACGTGTCCTGAGGGCGCAGCAGCGGGGCGAGGGCGGAGCGGCCGCGGGCGCAGCGGGACTTCACGGTGCCCTCGGCGACGCCGAGAATCTGGGCGGTCTCGGCGACCGACAGGCCGTGCATGTCGACCAGCGTCAACGCCAACCGCTGCCCCTCGGGCAGGGTCGCGAGCGCGGCCTGAACGTCGAGTGCGGTCTCGACCGAGGAGTGCCGATCGTGCCGGTCCGCTAGTACGGCGGTGTGGTCGGCGGGCAGTTCGGTCGTGGGTCGGCGGCGGCGCAGGCGGTCGAGGCAGGCGTTGACGACGATCCGGTGTAGCCACGTCGTCACGGCCGACTGTCCGCGAAAACTGTCGGCCCGCCGGAACGCCGAGATGAACGCGTCTTGCACCGCGTCGGCGGCCATCTCCCGGTCGCCGGTTGTGCGCAGCGCCACCGCCCACATGCGGTCGCGGTGTCGCCGAAAGAGCTCCCCGAAGGCGTCGGGGTCACCCGCGCAGTGCGCGGACAGCAGCTCGGCGTCGCTGTAGTCGGCCACCGGCCGCGGCGGCGCCGGCTGCTGCGTGGGCATCAACGCAGGACGATCTCGTTGATCTGCGCCCGGAACCGACCGTCGGACTCCGCCGCGGCCTTGGTCACCCACACGATGAGGCGGCTGCCGGCCGTGGGGTTACGGACCGGCACGCTGCGCTCGCCCTTGCCGTCGGTGAACCCGCCCACGCGCGTCGCCCCGTCGAGGGAGGCCGAGTCGTTGACGAAGAACTCGACATCCTGGCTGTCGTGGTCGGGCAGCCACACGCGGATCTCGTGCACGGTCGTACCCGCAGGCAGCTCCACGACCAGACCGACGCCGTCCTTCTGGTTGCCGAAGCTCGCGTTGCTGCGGTATCCCTCGGAGCGCCAGAACGTGCCCTGGTCGCCATCGATGGCGCGCGGGGCGGCCGACTCGTTCTCGGTGCCGTCGCCCTGGGGGTCGAAAGAGGTGATGCCGACCGGGGTGATCGGGTCGCCCAGGGTCGGGCTCGCCGCGGGACTCTGCCCCGGGGTGGTCGGCGCGGCGGTGCCGGGACCTGGTGAGGCCTGCGGCTCGGGCTGCTCGCCACCGCGGGAGAACATGCCGAGCATGGTGGGCACCGCGAACATCATGGCGGCAATGATGACCGCCACGACCACGGCGAGGATCAGCTTGGCGTGCCGCCCCTCGACCTCCGGAGTGCGCGGCAGCATCGGAGCAGGAGGCGGCAGCGGCGTATTGCGTTGCTCGTCGAGCGCCTCGGGCAGGTTGAGAAAGCTCGGGTCGGCCCGCCGCTCCTCCAAGCGACGCCGGGTGCTGGCCGCTCGGGCGGCCCGCTCTGCCTCTCGATGCTCGCGCACCCGCGCGATCGGACCGGCGGAGGCGGCGACCGCGGTAGCCCCACCCTCGGCACCGGAGCCGGAGGAGCCGGCCCCCACTGTGGCACCGACCGCGGCCCCTGCCCCGGCTCCCGCCGCGGCACCCGAACCGGCGCGCCGATCGCTGCGTCGGCCGCGCCCGCCGTTGCCGCCGGGACGGACCGCCGGAATCGCCTCCGTGGGCGCCGCGGGGGCCGGCGGCCGCGACACGGGCGTGACCTTGGGGGCCATGTGCTTGACCTGCGTGTGCGACCACGGGGCGATGCGGTCGACGAGCTCACGCGGGCTGCGCGGACCGGTGTCGTGGTTGAGGGTGGCGCGGCAGATCGCGTCGAGGTCCGGCGGTACGGCGACGGCGATCTCGGAAGGGGCGGCGACCCCCCCGACGATGCGCGGGGCGGCCTCCAACCCCGGGATGCGCTGTGGCAGCGGCCAGCGGGTGGTCATCGCGGCGTACATGAGCGCGACGGTGGCGACCGTGTCGATCCGCTCGGCGCGGTCGTCCTCGGCGTCGTCGTCGCCCTCCAGGGCCGACGCGGTGGCCAGCCCGGCGATCTTGATGAGGCCGCCGTCCGTGCGCCGCACCGAGTGGGGCGTCACGTGCAGGTGGTGCAGGCCGCGCGAGGCGGCGGCGGCCAGCCCGCTGGCGACCTCACCGGCGATCCGGCGCGCCTCCTCCGGGGGCAACGGGCCGGTGGAGATGAGGTCGGCGATGCTCGAGGAGTCCGACAGTGACTCCTCGACCAGCCAGCTCACGTCTTCGCCGGTGCCGACATCGAGCACGCGCACGAGACGCGGGTCGTTGAGGGCGGCACTGCGCCGCGCGGCGTCGACGATGGCATCGGCCCGCGACAGGTTGCTGGGGAACAGCGTGATCGACACCTCGCGACCCAACGTCGAATCGACGGCGGACCACACCTCGATGGAGCCCAGATGGGCCCGTCGCTCGCTGAGCGCATAGCGGTCGGCAATAACCCGGCCCGTCCCTACGCCATACACTCCTGCTCCTCACGTCGAAAGTCCCCGACGCTAGTTTAGGCGGGCGTAGCACCGTCCTTACGCACGCCTCGCAGACGGCGCATGATCGGGTCGAGCACGGCGTTCAGCTCCCGCACTCGCATGCGACGGGCCGCAGCGACGTAGAGCACCATGAACAGCCCGCCGCCGATCACCAGGGCCGCCAGGGAGACGGCCCACCCGGCGCCGGCCCATTCGGCCACCAGCAGCGCCGCGACCGCGACGATCATCCCCGGGATCGAGGCCACGAGAACGCGCACGGTCGTGCGCACGACGCCGTGCATCGGCAGCCCCTCGAGGCGCGCCGCGAACCACACGACGGCCAGCACCGCCGCCACGACATTGCTCAACGCCTGGCCCAACGCGACGCCGACCGCGCGGAACTCCGAGGAGATCCACAGGCAGCCGACGGCGACGACGGCGGCGACCAGCGTGTTGACCACCTGCAGATAGAACGGGGCCTTGGCGTCCTCCATCGCGTAGAAGCCGCGTTGCAGCACGTAATAAATGCCGAAGGCCGGCAGGCCCAGCATCATCGCCATCGCGACGTAGGCGATGGCATCGGTCGTCTGCACCGAGTTCAACGGGTACAGCACCCGGGTCAGCAGCGGCCCCAGCACGAGCGTCACGATCATGATCGGCACCGTCGCGATCGTCGTCAGGGTCATGCCCTGGGTGACGTTCGCCCGCAGCGCGGGCGTGTCCCCCGCGGACGCGGCCTGGCTCATCGTCGTGAACAGCGCCGTCACCAGCGAGACGGTGATGAGGCCGTGCGGGGTCATGAACAACAGGAAGGCCGTGTCGTAGGGCAGCTTGCCGGTGTCGCCCTCATCGACCGAGGTCAGCACCCGAGACTGCACGATGAGCCCCAGCTGGGTGACGACCAGCGCGGCGAAGGTCCACATCGCCACGCGCCCGGCGCTGCCCAACCCCACCCCGCGCCAGCCGAACCGGGGGGTGTAGCGAAATCCGCTCCGATACAACGGCACGATGAGCACGAGGGCCTGGGCGGCGACACCCAGCAGCAGCGAGCCGCCGAGCAGCCAGATCATCTGCGGGGAGTAGGCGCTCGGGGCGCCGACACCGCGCCCGTAGTGCACCAGGAACCAGCCGAGACCGGCGATCCAGACGATATTGCACAGCACCGGCGACCACATGTACCAGCCGAACCGCTCGCGGGCGTTGAGAACCTGTCCCAGGATCGTGTAGATGCCGTAGAAGAAGATCGCCGGCAGGGCGATATAGGAGAACGAGACGGCCAACGCGACCTGCTCGGGCACCGACGAGCCGTCCATGAATATGCGCACCAGCAGCGGGGCCGCGGCGACGCAGACCACGGTGACGACGAGCAACGCCAGCAGCGCCAACGTCAGCAGACGGTCGATGAAGTCGCGGCCGCCGTCCTCGTGGTGCTTCTCGGCCTTGGTGATCTGCGGGACGAGCACCGCGTTGAGCACACCGCCGGCCAGCAGCAGATAAATGGTGTTGGGCAGCATGTTGGCCACCGCCCAGGCATCACCGGCTAGGGACCGCCCGAAGATCGTCATGATCATGACGGAGCGGACCACCCCGAGCAGCCGGGAGACGAAGCTGCCGGCGGCCATCACCGCACTGTGCCGGGCGAGCCGGCCCGCCGAGGTCGTCATGTGGCTACTCCTGCCGCCTGCTGGTGCGCGGATGCGCTAGTTGATGTCCTTCAGGCTCTCCGAGGGGACCCGGGGCCGACCCATCCGCAGGGCACGGTACAGCCCGGCGACGAAGACGACTCCGATCAGTCCGCCGAGAGCGAGCATGATCCAACCGTTGGTCGGTTGAACCCGCACGCGGACCGTCGCATCCGTGCCGAGCCTAGTGTTGGTGGGCGTCGCCAGATGTGTCGACACGGGAACGATCCCCGCGGCGACCGCCTCCGCCTGCACGCGCACGGTGGTCCGGCTGCCCGCGCGGATCGTCATGGGGGCGGGCTCGGAGACGATGCGCAGCCGCGGCGGGCGGCCCTGCGGCTCCAGCACGACCCGCACGTCGTGCACGTCGACGTCGAGATCGTTGACGACCGTGACCTGCAGCGCACCGTGCTCGGCGAAGAAGTTGAAGGTGCTCGGAACGACCGAGACGCCGGTCGTCAACTCTTCGACCCGGGCGCTGACCTGCTGCTGCGTGGGCTTCCAGCCACCCGGGGCGAACCGCCAGCGCGTGGAGACCAGGCCGTCGAGGGAGTCCAGGTCGGGCACCATCGCCGAGGTCGGCGTCGCGGTGAGCACCCCGGCCAGGCCCGCCAGCGGCGCCCGCAACGCCGCGAAGCTCGACAGCGCCGAACTGGTCAGCGGCGAGTCGCCCGGGGAGAGGGGATCGGTGGCGTCCGCGCGCCGCTCACCGACGGGGGCACGGGTGGTCTGAGCGTCGAGCAGGGCGCTGGTGTCGGTCAGCCGCACCCACGGCGTGCCCTGCAGGGTCGTCAACAGGCCGCGGGCCACACCGACGTCGGGGTCGAAGTCGCGTCCGGCGGCGATGACGATGCTGCGCTGCCGGCCGGGCGCCTCCGAGAGCAGAGTCACGGTCTCGGCGAGGGTGCGCAGCGTCAGCTCGGTGGCCACCGCCGGGTCGGAGGCGGAGGTGAACAGGGCCGAGAGCTCGTCGTCGAAGGTCACGACCGGCAGCCCGCCACCCGTGACCCGGGCCGCGGAGCCGCTGACGTCGGGATTCTCGTCGTAGACCGAGCCGGGTGCCACGAGGGCGCTCGGGCCGTCGCCACCGAACCCGGCCCGCACGGCGGTGATGCCGGCGCTCGAGAGTCCCGGGCCCGCCGGCCAGGCCACGCGCGCCATGCCGGGCAGCCCGAGCAGCGCCGCCACCCGCGCGTCACCGGTGCTACCGAGCAGCCCCGACAGGTACTGCGGGGAGGCGCCCGCCGCTATGATCGCGCGCAGATCCGGGTCGTTGCGCGGCAGGGCCCACACGGGATGCCGCGTCGCCAACCCCGCGAGCCGCTCTCGCAGCGCGCCCTGCGCGGCCTCGGCCGGGTCGGTGGGTGTAGGCGTCGGCGACGGAGTCGCCGGTGGCGCGGTCTGGGGCTCTGGCGGCGTCGGAGTCTGCGCTGCCCCCGGCTCGGGAGCGGCCGCACCGGGGGTGGCCGCGGGACTCTGCGCCCCTGTGGCGGCGGGCGGCACGGCGCTGGTGCCGCCCGCACCTGCGGCGACGTGCCCGGGGGTGTCCAGCAACGCCGGATCCACCGCCCACGTCACGGGAAACCGGTCGGTGGCCGCAAGGATCGACTCGATGCGGCTGTCGGGGCCGATCGCCTCGGCCCAGGCCTCGGCGCGCTGTTGCCCGGTCGCGGTGATGAGCGCGGGGTCGGGGTCGAGGGTCAACGGCACGACCACCGAGACATCCAGCGGCTGATACTCCTTGCGGGACTGGTAGGGCAGGTAGGTGGCGCGCACGGCCCGGATCGACGAGTCGGCCCCCGACTCGGTCTCTTCGGTGGCGTCGAACTGCAGCGGCAGCACGCCGAAGGTCCGGTTGCTGGTGATCCGGTTGCCCGGGATCGTCACGTCGACCACGGTCTCGGTGTCCGGCGGCAGGGGTTGGTCGGTCACGGTCTGCGCCGCGAACGTCCCCGTCCGAAATCCGGGGCCGCCGAGGCCGGCGCGGGCGAACGCGCGCACCTGCGAGCGGGTGATCATCGCGCCGGGCGCGCCGAGGCGGGCGCTGACCAGCACGGGACCTGTCGTCGGGGAGGCGCCGGTGTTACGCACCCGAACTTGCGCGCGCACGTCCTGCCCGGGGGTTGCGATGACCGGCTCCAGAGCGGCGACGTGCACGCTGAGCACCGCCCGGGAGGCTTGCGCCGCCGCCGAGCCGATCGCGCTGGGGGCTGCGGCGGTCGCGGGCACGGTGACCAGCGCCGACAAGCACACGAGGAGGGCGCTCAGCGCGGAGCCGAGCGCCCGCGCGGGCCGGCGCCGGCTCATCCCTCGCCGGCCAGCCGCTCCCAGGCCAACTGCGCGATGCGCCGCTCGTTGGGAAACGTCAATCGCTCCTGCACCTGCCGAAGGGGAATCCACTCGACGTCGATGGCCTCCCGGTCGGGGTCCTTCTCGACGGTCAGGTAGCCGCCGGTCGCCTCGAGCAGGTAGTGATGCACGATCTTGTGCACCCGCCGATCATGGGTCGAGAACCAGTAGTCGATGGTGCCCAGGGTAGTCAGCACCCGGCCTTGGATGCCGGTCTCCTCCTCGACCTCTCGCTCGGCGGTCTCCACGAGCGTCTCGTCGTTCTCCTGGTGCCCCTTGGGCAGGCACCACTCGATGCGCCCCGCCCGATTGCGGCGCGCGATGACCGCGATGTGGGCGCGGCCCTCCTGCACGTCGACCACGATTCCGCCGGCCGACCGCTCCAACACCGCAGGCAGCCGCCGCAGCGGTCGCGTGGGGCGTGGAGAAGCGCTCATCTTGTCACCATAACGACCCAGACCGAACGGATGCCGTACGTGCGGCGGGCTCGGGGGCGGGTGTCGCCTACTCTTGGCACACGTGTCCGCCCGCAGTACGCATCCAGAGATGACCGCTTCGCAGCCACCCACAGAGTCCGCCGAGCCGAGTGCCGAGCCGAGCGCCGACGCGAGCGCCGACGCAGGGGCGGCGCTCCTGGCTCGCGCGGTGGCGCACCTGGAGCCGGTGATGCCCCTCCTGCGTGAGCTCGGAGAGCGATTCGCGACCGCCGGGCACGACCTCGCGCTCGTCGGCGGCCCGGTGCGCGACGCCTTCCTGGGCCGCTCGAGCCACGACCTGGACCTGACGACGAGCGCGCGCCCCGAGCAGATCGAGGCGGCCGTCGCCGGTTGGGCCGACGCCGTGTGGGACATGGGGCGGGCGTTCGGCACCATCGGACTGCGCAAGGGCGCGTACGTGGTGGAGATCACGACCTACCGGGCGGACGCCTACGACCGCACCACCCGCAAGCCGATCGTGGCCTTCGGCGACAACCTCGCCGACGACCTGGCGCGCCGCGACTTCACGGTCAACGCCATGGCGCTGCAACTGCCCGAGCTCGCGTTCGTCGACCCGCACGACGGCCTGGCCGACCTGTTCGCGCGGGAGTTGCGCACCCCCGGCGCCCCCGAGGTCTCCTTCGCCGACGACCCGCTGCGGATGATGCGCGCCGCCCGCTTCGTGGCTCAGCTCGACATGAGCCTGCACCCCGGCGTCGCGGAGGCGATCACCGCCGCCGTCGACTCCCTGCAGATCGTCTCGGCCGAACGGGTGCGCGACGAGCTGGTCAAGCTGCTGTTGACGCCCGCGCCGCGTCGCGGCCTGGAGGTGCTCGTCGACACGGGCCTGGCGCAGCGGATGCTGCCGGAGCTGCCCGGCATGCAGCTGACGATTGATGAGCACCACCGGCACAAGGACGTCTACGAGCACTCCCTCACCGTGCTCGACCAGGCCATCGACCTCGAGGGGCCGCCCGGGGCCGGCGAGCAGGAGGTGCCGGGACCCGACCTCATCCTGCGCCTGGCGGCCCTGCTGCACGACATCGGCAAGCCGGCCACCCGGCGCTTCGAGCCCGGCGGCGGAGTGAGTTTTCACCATCACGAGGTGGTCGGCGCGAAGCTGAGCACCAAACGGCTGCGCGAGCTGCGCTTCGACAAGGAGACGATCAAGTCGGTCTCCCGGCTCGTCGAGTTGCACCTGCGCTTTCACGGCTACGGCGCTGGGGAGTGGACCGACTCGGCCGTGCGCCGGTATGTCACCGACGCCGGTGACCTGCTGCCGCGACTGCACCGATTGACCCGCGCCGACTGCACGACCCGCAACCGTCGCAAGGCCGCCCGTCTCGCCGCCTCCTACGACTCCCTCGAGCGTCGCATCGAGGCGCTGATGGCGGCCGAGGAGCTCAAGGCGGTGCGCCCCGAACTCGACGGCAACGAGATCGGCCAGGTGCTCGGCATCCCGCCCGGCCGGGTTCTCGGGCGCGCCTACAAACACTTGTTGGCGATCCGGCTGGATCGCGGGCTGATCGGGCCGGAGGCCGCCCGCGAGGAGCTGCTCGCGTGGTGGGCCGACCAGCCCGAATCCTGAACGCTCAGGCCGCGGCGATATCGGCGCGGCGCCAACCCCACCAGCCGGCGGCCACGAGCGCCACGGCCAGCCCCGTCTCGATAAGCCACGGAGTCCAGTTCATCGGCTCCACGGGCAGCGCGGCCAGGGCCGCGAACGGCGTCGCGTCGAGCAGTACCTGCGGCAGGTTCAGCAACGCCCCGACCCAGGTGACGAACAGGGCCCAGCCCAACACCACCCAGATCAGCGGCGCGAACCGCGGTGCCAGACCCAACAGGGCGGCGCCCAGACCGAGGGTCAGCCAGATGCCGGGGGCCAGGCCGAGAGCCGCTCCGACGATGCGGGGCACCACGGCGACGTCGCCGGTCGAGATCGCCTGCGGCAGCGCGATGCAGGCGCCGGTGACGACGAGCACGAGGGTGGCCAGCAGGAACGCGGGCACGACCCGGGCCAGAAACAGTCGAGTGCGGGAGGTCGCGGTCGAGCCGAGTAACTCGATGTGCCCGGCCTCCTGCTCGGCCCGCAGCCGCAGCAGCACCGCGGCCCCGTAGAGCGCGATGAGGGCGACGACGATGCTCAGCATCGCGCCGTAGAAGGCGTCGCGTAGGACGTCACCGCCGCCACCCATGCGGCGGAACATCTGCGCGATCTGCTCGTTGTCGGTGATCACCTGGTCGATGGTCCCGGCCAGCGAGCCGATGGCCAGCGAGAAGAGCGCCATGCCCAGCAGCCAGCCGATCGCCGCGCCGCGCTCGAGGCGCCACACCAGCGCCTCGACGCCGCCCAGCCAAGCCGAGCCGTGGGCCGGGCCGGGCCGGGCCGCGCGGACCCCGCCGCCGTGATCGCGGCGCCCCTCGAGGGCGAACGCCAACCACGCCAGCAGCACCGTGCTCACCAGGGGCAGCAGCAGCACCCACCACCGTTCGTCGGCGTACGGGCGAGCCAGCGCCGCCCACTGCACGGGGGAGAGCCACCCCAACGGTGCCAGCAAGGAGTCGGTGGGGCCGCCGTCGGCCAGCGCCCGCACGACGTAGGCCAACCCGAGAGAGCCCACGGCGATGAACCGGGCGGTCCGGGCCGACTCGCTGAGCTGGGCGGCAACAGCCCCGACCGCGGCCCACACGGCTCCCGTCAGGCCGATGCCCAGGCCCGCGGCCAGCGCCCCGGTCAGCGGCGGCGCCGTGGTCGCAAGGCCCGCCGTCACGAGCAGCGCCAGCGCCAGGCACGCACCGAACGCCACGAGCAGGGCCCCGGCCAAGGGCGCGCGGCGACCGATGGCGCCGGCCCGCAGCAGTTCGAGCCGACCGGCCTCCTCCTCGGCGCGGGTGGCTCGAATGACCCCGAGCGCCGCCATCATGGCGGCGGCCGCGGCGACGAACGTGCCGACCCGCCACATCGCGAAACCGCCGGCGTTGCCCAGGTCGTAGGGCGGGCCGAGCATCGCCCGCATCGTCGGATTGGCGGCGAGCGCCTCCAAGGTGCCGCGGCCGAGCTGCGTGTCCGGCATCAGCTCGTGGTAGGCGGAGACGGTCGCGGGCATCATCAGGCCCAGGGCCAGCAGCCACAGCAGCCAGAACCACCGAGACCGACGCAGCGCCAGCCGCGCGACGAGCCCGGTGCCCGCCAGCGCGGACCGGTGGGCCGGCGGCGCCGCATGCCGACCGCGGCCGCGCGTGAGCAGGGTCATGACCGCTGCGGACCGGCCGCGTACGGGTCGCCGCTGTCCACGGGCTGGTCGCTCGAGAGGTCGGCCGACTCCGGGGGCGCCCCCGAGTCGGTGTCGTCGGGGTCGGCGTCGTAGTGGCGCAGGAAGAGCTCCTCCAGCGTCGGCGGCGAACTGGTCAGCGAGGCGATCCCGGCGGAGGTGAGGAGGGCCAGGGCGTCGGTCAGGGAGGCGGCGTCGACCTGAAAGGTCAGGCGGCGGTCGTCGATGAGCAGGTCGTGCACGCCCGGCAAGGTCGTCAACTCCGCTGGAGCCTCACCGAGCAACTCGGCGACGACCTGGGTGCGGGTCAGGTGGCGCAGCTGGGTCAAGGTGCCGGTCTCGACGATCCGGCCTGCGCGGATGATGCTCACGTGATCGCACAGCGCCTCGACCTCGGAGAGGATGTGGCTGCTGAGCAGCACCGTGCGGCCGCTGTCGCGTTCAGCGCGCAGGTAGTCGGTGAACACCCGCTCCATGAGCGGGTCCAGGCCGCTGGTGGGCTCGTCGAGCAGCAGTAGGTCGACGTCGCTGGCCAAGGCCGCCACGAGGGCGACCTTCTGCCGGTTGCCCTTGGAGTACGAGCGGCCCTTCTTGCGGGGGTCGAGGTCGAAGCGCTCGATGAGTTCGTCGCGGCGAGCGGGGTCGAGACCGCCGCGGGCCCGGCCGAGCAGGTCGATGGCCTCGCCACCGCTGAGATTGGGCCACAGGTTGACGTCGCCGGGCACGTACGCCAGGTGCCGGTGCAGCCGGGGCGCGTCGCTCCACGGATCACCACCCAGGAGCCGGACCCGGCCGGCGTCGATGCGCAGCAGCCCGAGCAGCACCCGGATCGTCGTGGACTTGCCCGAGCCGTTGGGGCCGAGGAAGCCGTGGATCTGACCGGTGGCCACAGTCATGGTCAGCTCGTCCAGAGCCCTGACGGGACCGAACCTCTTGGTAACGCCCTCGATGTCGATGGCCAGGGCGGCGGACGAGGAACCCATGCCGCGAGCCTAGGCTCGGTTGGCCACTCTCGCAGCTGTCCTCGCGGCGCAGACCCAGTTTTCGCTGAGTCTTCCTCGGACCACCGTCCAGGTGGACTGGTCATACTGACCCCTACTGCCCGTCGACCCGGGAGTCGATCCGGTGGCGCGGGGGCGTCGACCGGCGAGCAGTGCAGGCCGATGGCCGCCGGGCCTGCCTGCAGAAGTCTTCGCGCCGTGCCGATGAGGGTCTCGTCGGCGCAGCCCACCGCCGGTGGGCTGTTTCGAGTCAGGAAGGTACTGCCGCGTGAGTTCAGGGAGCCCCGTTCGGGCGCGACGCGCCTCCGCGCAACGAAGTCTGGGTCGTCGCCTGATGACCCCCAAAGGCATCTTGGCGATCATCGGGGCGCTCTTCGCGCTCGGGGTGTTGCTCGTGCTCGCGGCCTTCGCGTTGGTGCGCGTGCCCGACCCGAACGAGGCGGCGCGCGCGCAGACCTCGATCATCTACTTCGCCGACGGCCAGACCGAGATGCACCGGTTCGCCGAGGTCAACCGCGAGTCCATCCCGTTGTCGCAGGTGCCCAAGCACGTGCAGGAGGCGATGCTCGCCGCCGAAGACCGCTCCTTCTACGAGAATCCGGGCTTCTCGCCGACGGGCATCGCCCGCGCCGTGTGGGCGACGGTCACCGGCGGCCCGACCCAGGGCGGCTCGACGATCACCCAGCAGTACGTCAAGAACTACTTCCTGGACCAGGATCAGACGGTCACGCGTAAGGCGCGCGAGCTCATCATCTCCATCAAGATCGAGCAGCAGCAGTCCAAGGACCAGATCCTGGAGAACTACCTCAACACCATTTATTACGGTCGGGGCGCCTCAGGCATCGAGGCCGCGGCCCGCGCCTACTTCAACAAGGGCGCCGCCGATCTGACGGTCGGAGAGGGCGCGCTGCTGGCCTCCGTCATTCGGGGTCCATCCCTGTACGACCCGGCCCTGGGTGCCAAGCAGGAGCAGAACGCCCGCGACCGGGTCGACTACGTGCTGGCCGGGATGGTCGAGCAGGGTTGGCTGACCGCTGCAGAGCGCGCCCAGGTGGACTTCCCCGAAGTGGCCCCGCCGCGCCAGAACGCGGCCCCGTCGGGCCCCAACGGCTACCTCGTGGCGATGGTCAAGAACGAGCTGACGCAGAAGATCGGTCTGTCGGAGGCGGAGGTCGACCGCGGCGGTCTGCGGATCACGACGACGATCGCCAAGCAGGCCCAGACCGACGCGATCACCGCGGTGGAGAACAACCGGCCCTCCGGGGGCCGCGGCGACGACGTGCGGGTCGGGCTCGCCTCCATCAAGCCCGGCGACGGGGCGATCCTGGCGATCTACGGCGGCAGCGACTTCCGGTCCCAGCCCTACAACTCGGCCACGCAGGCGCAGCTGCAGGCCGGTTCGACGTTCAAGCCGTTCACGCTGGTGGCGGCCCTGGAGAAGGGCATCAGCACCCGCACGCAGCTCGACGGGTCGAGCCCGGCGTACTTTCCGGAGTTCCGCGGCGGCGGCAACGCCAACGGCCGAGTCACCAACTTCGGCAACGCCAGCTACGGGCAGGTCACGCTGCGGGAGGCGACGGCCAAGTCGATCAACACCGCGTACGCCGAACTGAACATCGACGTCGGGCCGCAGGCGACGAAGAACGTCGCCGTGCGGATGGGGCTGCCGGAGAACACCGCGGGGCTGGACGACAACTACGCCAACGTCTTCGGCACCGCCTCGCCGCGCGTCATCGACATGGCCAACGCCTACGCGACGCTCGCGGCGCAGGGCAAGCGCGCGGAGCCGTACATCGTGCAGTCGGTCACTTCGGTCGACGGTACCTACGCCGGCTGGACGGCCAGCCCGCAGCTGACCGACGCCATCAGCCCGCAGGTCGCGGCCGACGCGGTCGACGCGATGACCAGGGTCGTGCGCGAGGGCACCGCGGTCGGCGCGTCGCGGCTGGGGCGTCCGGCGGCCGGCAAGACCGGCACGACGACCGACAACCTGGCCGTGTGGTTCGACGGCTTCACCCCGCAGGCCGCCACGGCGGTCGCCCTGTACATGCCCGACGAGCAGGGCAATGCGCAGCCGCTGCGGGGCATCGGCGGACGCTCGGAGCTGACCGGCGGCACGTATCCGGTGCAGATCTGGACGGCGTTCATGCGCGAGTTGCTCTCGGGCCAGTCGGTCGAGGACTTCCCCGCCCGCGCCGGCGTCGGAGACAGCGAGGTGCGCTGGGTGCCGCCGCCCGCACCCTCGCCGACGGCAACCGCCACGCAGACCCCGACGCAGACGCAGACGCCCACGGACACGCCGACGCCCACCGACACGTGGTCGCCGACCGACGTCCCGACGACCCCCGAGCCGGGCGACGGCGACAACGGTTCCCCGCAGCCGCCCGGCGACGGTGGTGACAACGGCACCGGAGGCGGTGGCGGCGGTGGTGGCCGTGGCGGCGGCGGTGATGGTGGCGGCGGCGGAGGCGGCGACGACGGCGGTGGTGAGGCGGCCAACTCCGGCGGCCAGGGCGGCCAGGGCGGCACCGG
>NZ_BAHD01000018.1 GCF_000298215.1 Kineosphaera limosa NBRC 100340
GATAGCTGGCCGCCGGGGTGCCGGTGCCGCCGAAGACCTCCCAACGCCCCTCCGGCATCGTGGAGAACCGCAGCCCGAAGGCCTTGTCCAGGAATCCCCACAAGAAATAGAAGCCGATGACGATTCGGCTGATCGCCAGGAGCCAGCGCGCGATGGGCCGCGTGACGATCGATTCCTGATAGACGGGCGTGCCAGCCGCCCCCGGGTTCTGCGGGCTGGTGCGCCCCTCGCGTGTGGTCGCGCTCATGGTGAGAGCCTTTCCCTCGACGGCCTCTCTGGGATGCAGAGGCCTCCTGCCCTCAATGGTGACGTGACATCTAGTCCTGGGGGCAGGGCCGTTGGTCCCGCCGCCCGCGCACGTGGCCGCGGGCACGTGGGACGCGGTGGCCACGTCGATTATCCTGGCCGCTGGTGCCATTCCCCGGTTGGTCTGCTGGCAGGGCCCGCCTGACTTTGAATCAGGACAAGCGACGTAGGTTCGATTCCTACCCGGGGAGCCAACGCCCCCACGCGGCGCGCATCCACGGCGCGGGGCAAGATGGCCTGGTGAGTCGAGACACCGGCGGCCGCTCCCGGATGACCGGCAAGCAGCGTCGCGAACAGCTGATCCACATCGGGCGCACCCTGTTCGCCGACCGTGGCTTCGAGGGCACGACCGTGGAGGAGATCGCCGCCAAGGCCGGCGTCTCCAAGCCCGTTGTGTACGAGCACTTCGGCGGCAAAGAAGGCCTGTACGCCGTCGTCGTCGACCGCGAGATCCGCACGCTGCTCGACGGCATCACCGAGGCGCTGACCACGGAGGTGACCGGGCCGCGCGGCCTCGTCGAGCTCGCGGCCTTGGCGCTGCTGGACTACATCGACAGCTCGACGGACGGCTTCCGCATTCTCGTGCGCGACTCCCCCACCGGGCAGTCCACCGGCTCCTTCGCCAGCCTGATCTCCGATATTGCCAGTCAGGTCGAGCACATCCTCGCGGCCGAGTTCAAGCGGCGTCGGCTCGACCCGCGCGCGGCCCCGATGTACGCCCAGATGCTCGTCGGCATGGTCGCCCTCACCGGGCAGTGGTGGCTGGATTCGCGCAAGTACAACAAGGCGGATGTCGCCGCCCACCTGGTCAACCTCGCCTGGAACGGCCTCTCCGGCCTGGAGCGCAATCCGGCGCTGCAGACCGCCTCCCCGACCCGCTGACCCGCGCCTTCGACGCGACCCCATCGACACTCGGCACCGTTCCACAGTGTTCGCCTAGCGAACACTTGTGCATCTAGCGAACAACCGCTAGTGTCGTGCCACGGATCCACGACGGATCATCTGGAGGTGGCACGTTGAGTACGACAAGTCAGTCCTACCTGGCCGGTCTCATCGGCACCGGCGTCACGCCCTCGCTCACGCCGGCGATGCACGAGGCCGAGGCCGACCACCACGGCCTGCGCTGCGTCTACCGCCCCATCGACCTGACGGTGCTGAATCGGCCGGCCACCGACGTCGCCGACCTGGTGCGCGCCGGTGCCGCACTCGGCTTCAACGCCTTCAACATCACGCACCCCTGCAAGCAGATCGTGCTCTCGGCCCTCGACGAGGTGGCCGGCCGCGCCGAATCTCTGGGCGCCGTCAACACGGTCGTCGTGCGCGACGGTCGCCTGCTCGGGTACAACACCGACGTCACCGGCTTCGGGTGGGCGCTGGCCGCCGGCCTGACCGATCCTGACCTGTCCCGCGTGGTCCAGTTCGGCACCGGCGGAGCGGGCGCCGCCGTCTCGTACGCGCTGCTCGAGGCCGGGGTCGAGCGCCTCGACCTCGTCGATGTCGACCCGGAGCGAGCGCAGGCGCAGGCCCACCGCCTCGCCGACTTCTTCCCCGACGCCGCCGTGCAGGCCCACGAGGTCGGCGCCGCCCCAGACCTCGTGCCGGCCGCCAGCGGCATCGTCAACGCCACCCCGATCGGCATGGCCGACCACCCGGGCACCTCCGTCGACCTCGACCTGCTGCACGCACGGCACTGGGTGGCCGACATCGTCTATCGACCGCTGCAGACGGCGTTGGTCGTCGGCGCCCGCGAGCGCGGTTGCGCGGTGCTCGACGGCGGCTGGATGGCGACCGGTCAGGCCGTCGACGCGTTCGAGCTGATGACGGGCCTGACTCCCGACGCCGGACGCATGCGAAGCCACTTCCTCGAGCTCATCGCGCAGGGACACTGAAGTATGCGCACCAGCATCGCCACCGTCTGCCTGTCCGGGACCCTCGAGGCCAAACTCCACGCCAGCGCCGCCGCCGGCTTCGACGGCGTCGAGATCTTCGAACCCGACCTCATCGCCTCACCCCGCTCACCGGAGCAGATCCGTGAGCTGGCCGACTCCCTGGGCCTGACCCTGGACCTTTATCAGCCGTTCCGCGACCTCGAGGGGGTCGGGCCCGACCAGTTCGCGGACAACCTGCGGCGGGCGCGGCACAAGTTCGAGCTCATGGGCCGCCTGGGCATCGAGACGATGCTCGTGTGCAGCAATGTCGCCACCGCCACCGTCGACGACGACGAGTTGGCCGCCGAACAGCTGCGCCAGCTGGGCGAACTGGCCGCCGAGCACGGCACCCGCATCGCCTACGAGGCGCTGGCCTGGGGCCGCTACGTCAACACCTACGAGCACGCCTGGCGCCTCGTGCGACGGGCCGCCCACCCCAACGTGGGCACGTGCCTCGACAGCTTCCACATCCTCTCCCGCGGCGGTGACCCCCGCGGCATCGAAGACATCCCGGCCGAGAAGATCTTCTTCGTCCAGCTCGCCGACGCCCCGCAGCTGTCGATGGACGTGCTGAGCTGGAGCCGCCATCACCGCGTCTTCCCCGGCCAGGGCTCGTGGGACCTGCCGAGCTTCCTGGCCCACCTGATGCGCGCCGGGTACACCGGCCCCGTCTCCCTCGAGGTCTTCAACGACACCTTCCGCCAGACCGACGTCGGACGCACCGCCGTCGACGCCATGCGCTCGCTGCGCTGGCTGCAGGAGCACGCCGCCGCCCGGCTCGGCAACACCGAAGCCCCCGTGCCGCTGCTGCGCCTGCCTGCGGTCGAAGACCCCACCGGCATCGATTTCGTCGAGATCCGCGGCCGCGCCGGAGTGGAGCGGATCGAAGACATGCTCGCCGCACTCGGATTCACCTACGCCGGCACCCACCGCAGCAAGTCCGTGCGCCTGTGGGAGCTCGGGCAGGCCCGCATCGTCGTCAACGACGCCGACACCCAGGATGGTCGACCCGTCGTCGCCGCGATCGGGTTCGTCGTCGACGACCCGCAGCGCTCGGCGGCCCGTGCCGGCGAGCTCGGGGCTCCGAGCGTGCCCCGGCGCAGCGAGGCCGACGAGCAGGTGCTGCAGGCCGTGCGCGCCCCCGACACCACCGAGATCTTCTTCTGCTCCCGCACCAACGCCTGGACCAGCGAGTTCAGCGTGAAGCCCGGTGATGAGCGGGCGACCCGCGCCGCCCGGCCCGAAGACGGCGCCGACAGCCACGTCGACCACGTCAACCTCGATCAGCCCTGGCAGCGGCAGGACGAGGGCTTGCTGTTCCTCTCCGCCGTGCTCAGCCTCGACCCGCAGCCCTCGCTCGACGTGGCCAGCCCGCTCGGGCTGGTGCGCAGCCAGGTGATGCGCAGCGCCGACGGCGCCGTGCGGCTGGCCCTCAATGTCGCGCCGCCGATGGCCCGCCAGTCGGTGGGCTCCCACCCGGGCATCGGACAGGTGCAGCACGTCGCGATCTCCTGCCCCGACCTCATCGGGCTCGCCCGGCGGGCCCGCGACCGTGGCCTGGAGTTTCTGCCGGTGCCCGCCAACTACTACGACGACCTGGCCGCCCGATTCGACCTACCGGCGCAGACGCTGGCCACCCTTCGTGAACTCAACCTGCTCTACGACCGTGACGACCGGGGCGAGTTCTACCACCTCTACACCCCGACGGTCGGCGAGGTCTTCCTCGAGATCGTCCAGCGCACCGACGGCTACGACGGCTATGGCGCCCCGAACGCACCCGTTCGACTCGCGGCGCAACTGGCCACCCTCCTGGATTGACCGGTGCCGCTGAGCACCCCCCTTTGCCTCCCCAGCCCCTCCCCCAGAAAGGACCGCCATGGCAGAGCACACCGTCTCCGATGAGCATTTCGACGATGCCAAGGTCATCACCTCGTCGGACTCGGCGACCAGCACCCAGCGCGAGATCAGCGCGCAGATGGACGAGCTGCATGCCGCCTACCGGGCCGGACTGGACGCCGGCAAGGCACCGGAGACCCGACCCCGCGTCGACTTCGCGCCCTACCGCAGCAGCGTGTTGCGGCACCCGACCAAGGCGCCCGTGCCGGTCGACCCCGAGACGATCGAGCTGTATTCGCCCGCGTTCGGGCACCGCGACGTCTCCCCTCTGGAGGCGGACCTGACGATCCTGGACGGCGGCGAGCCGCTCGGTGAGCGGATCATCGTGACCGGCCGGGTGCTCGACGGCGACGGGCGGCCCGTGCGCGGCCAACTCGTGGAGATCTGGCAGGCCAACGCCGCGGGCCGCTACGTGCACAAGCGCGACCAGCACCCCGCTCCGCTGGACCCGTTCTTCACCGGCGTCGGTCGCACCCTCACCGGCGACGACGGCTCGTACTCCTTCACGACTATCCGCCCGGGGCCCTACCCGTGGAAGAACCACCACAACGCGTGGCGCCCGGCGCACATCCACTTTTCGCTGTTCGGCACCGACTTAACCCAGCGGATGATCACCCAGATGTACTTCCCCGGAGACCCGCTGTTCGCGCTCGATCCGATCTACCAGTCGATCGTCGACCAGCGCGCCCGCGACCGCCTCGTCGCGACCTACGACCACGACGTCACCCAGCACGAATGGTGCACGGGCTACCGGTGGGACATCGTGCTCACCGGCGCCCACCGCACGCTGTTGGAGTCCGACACCATCGCCGGCGCACCCGGCGCGGACGGAGAGCACTGATGAGCCAGCACGACGCCGATCTGACCCCTGACCTCACCCCCACCCCTGGCCAGACCGTGGGCCCGTTCTTCGGGTTCGCTCTGCCGTTCCGCGACAGCCAGCACCTGGTGCCGCCGGGCTCGCTGGGCTCCGTGCGCCTGTACGGCACGGTGTACGACGGCACCGGCCAGCCGATCCCCGACGCGATGCTCGAGCTGTGGCAGGCCGACGGGGTCGGCAGCGTCCCAACCACACAGGGTTCTTTGATTCGGGACGGTCACACGTTCACCGGATGGGGCCGCGCCGGCACCGACAATGTCGGCGGCTACACGTTCACGACCCTCGAGCCGGGCCACGTGCAGGAGGGGTCGGCGCGCTTCTTCAGCGTCCTCGTCTTCGCCCGCGGCCTGCTCGACAAGCTGCACACCCGGGTCTACCTGCCCGAGGACGCCACGGCACACGCCAACGATCCTTTGCTGTCGTCGCTGTCGGAGGAGGAGCGCGCCACGCTCATCGCCACTCGTGAACCGGGTGGGGCGCTGCGCTGGGACCTGCGACTGCAGGGCGACGGCGAGACCGTCTTCCTCGACTACTGGGCCGACGACGCCGCTGGCGAGGGTGCGACCGGCAACGGTGCGCAGGGGTCGGATCAGCGATGACCTCGGCCCGGCCCGGCGACCTCGGTCTGCTCGCCCCCGCGTGGGCGGGTAGCGCCGCGGCACGCCTGTGCGACGACACCGCCGTGCTGCAGGCGATGCTCGATGTCGAGCGCGCCTGGGTCGACGTGTGCCGCCGCGGTGGGCTGGGAGCCTCGTACGGCCCGTCGGAGGACGTTTCGCCGGAGGGCGTGTGGGCGGCGGCTAGTTACGACCTGGCCGGGATCGCGGAACGCACCCCGCACGGGGGCAACCCGCTGATCCCGCTGCTGGCGGACCTGCGCGTGGCCCTGGCCGACAGCCCGCAGGTGGGCATCGTGCACCTGGGAGCGACCAGCCAGGACGTGCTCGACTCGGCGCTCATGCTGACCGCCGGCCGCGTGCTCGACGACGCCCTGCCGCGGCTCGACGCGGCGTGCGACGCGCTGGCCGAACTGGCCCGCACGAACCGGGAAACGCTGTGCGTCGCCCGCTCCCTGGGGCAGCACGCGCTGCCGTACACGTTCGGGTTGCGGGCCGCGCGCTGGCTCGACGGCCTCTCCCAGGCCACGGCGGCGCTGTCGGCGATGCGGGCGCAGCTGCCGCTGCAGTGGGTCGGCGCTGCCGGCACCGGAGCTGCGCTGACGGCTTACCTGGATCGCGCTGGACTGACCACGTCGGCGGGGCACCCAGGCGGGCAGGCGGCGCGGTTGCGCGCGGAGCTGGCCGACCGGCTCGGGCTGCGCGACAGCGCCGGCTGGCACACGACCCGCACCCCGATCACCGGGCTGGCCGGCGCCCTGACCGGAGTCCTGGCCGCCGCCGGCACGATCGCCACCGACGTCGTCACCGGCTCCCGCAACGAGATCGGCGAACTGGCCGAGCCGACCGGCCCGGGCCGCGGCGGCTCGTCCGCGATGCCGCACAAACGCAATCCGGTGCTGTCGGTGACGATCCGCTCGGCGGCGCTCACCGGCCCCGGGCTTCTCGCGACGATCACCACCGCCGCCGGGCTGGCCGCCGACGAGCGCCCCGACGGCGCCTGGCACGCCGAATGGTCCGCGCTGCGCGAGCTGCTGCGACTCACCGGCGGCGTCGCGGCGATCCTCGCCGAGCTGACCGCCGGCCTGCACGTCGACGCCGCAGCGATGCGGCGCAACCTGGCCGCCTCCACCCCGGCGGTGCTCGCCGAGTGGGCCAAGATCACCGGCGCCGACCCGGCCCAGCTCGACCCCTGTGGCTACCTCGGCGAGACGCGCGAGTTCATCGACGCGCTGCTGGCCGCCGACGCGCAGCGCCGACCCGCCGCCCGCTCCGACGCAGCCGGCGCCTAGCCCCCTCCACTCCTCCTCCCGACCGCCTTCTGACCGCCTTCTGACCGCCTTCTGACCAGGAACGAGCGATGCCCGACTCTCGCGAAACCGCCGGCCCCCGGCTGACCGCCACCCAGCTCAGCGACCCCGGCACCCCCGCCAACCCCAAGCCGCTGCTGCTGCTCGGCGCCTCGCTGGGCACCGACGCCCTCGTGCTGTGGGAGCGGGTCGTGCCGCTGCTGGGCGACCGCGTGCACCTCGTGGCCTGGGATCTGCCGGGCCACGGTCGTTCCCCCGCGGCCACGGAAGCCTTCGGCGTGGCCGATTTGGCCGACGCGGTCGCCCGCCTGGCCCACGGCATCGGGGCACCGGCCGACCGCTACTACGCCGGTGTCTCCCTCGGCGGGGCCGTCGGACTCGAACTCGGGCTGCGGCATCCGGGGCTGTTCGCGGGCATCGCCGTGATCTGCTCCGGCCCGGCGCTCGGCACCCCGGACGGCTGGCGCGAGCGGGCCGCGGCGGTGCGGGCGCAGGGGACGGCCAGCCTGGTCACCGCCTCCGCGGGCCGGTGGTTCGCCCCCGGCTGGCTCGACCGCGAGGCCACGCTCGGCGGCCGGCTGCTGACGAGCCTGACGCACGCCGACGACGAGTCGTACGCCCTGTGCTGCGAGGCGCTGGCCGGGCACGACGTGACCGCCCGGCTGCCCGGCATCACCGACCCGCTACTGGCGATCGCCGGTGAACTCGACGCGGTCGCCCCGCCCGCCCTCGCCGCGCAGGTGGCCGGCGCGGTGCGCGACGGCCGCCGGCTGACCGCAAACGGCGTGGCGCACCTGGCGCCCGCCGAAGACCCGCAGGTGACCGCCGTCGCGCTGGCCGAGCTGCTGGGGTTGGGCGCCGGCCCCGACCCAGCCGACGAGGGAGCCGTCGCCGACCGCTCGCCCCACGACACCGCCTCCGATGCAGCGATGGCGGCGTCGGGCGCGCTGGGGGTGTCGCGGTGCGGGGCCGCTGTGCCCACCGCGACGCTGGCGCAGCTCTATGACGGCGGGATGGCGGTGCGGCGCGAGGTGCTCGGCGACGAGCACGTCGACCGGGCGAACGCCTCGATCGACGACATCACGCGCGACTTCCAGGAGTTCATCACCCGCTACGCCTGGGGCTCCATCTGGACCCGCCCCGGCCTGGACCGCGTCACGCGCAGCGCCATCACGATCACCGCCATGATCGCCGGCGGCCACCGCGAAGAGCTGGCCATGCACTTGCGCTCCGCCCTGCGCAACGGCATGACCCGCGAGCAGATCGTCGAGGTGCTGCTGCAGAGCGCCATCTACTGCTCGGTGCCCAGCGCCAACACCGCCTTCGCCGTCGCCCGCGAGGTCCTCGCCGACGACGCCCGCACCTCCACCCCTGAGCAGAACTGAGGAGAACCGATGACCGACGCCTACGTCTACGACGCCGTGCGCATCCCGTTCGGCAAGTTCGGCGGCGCGCTCGCCGGCATCCGCCCCGACGACCTGGCCGCCCACATCGTGCGCGCCAGCATGGACCGCATGCCCACCCTCGACCCGGAGGCGATCGACGAGGTCGTCTTCGGCAACGCCAACGGCGCCGGTGAGGAAAACCGGAATGTCGCCCGGATGGCCGTGCTGCTCGCCGGGCTGCCGGTCAGCGTCCCCGGCGTCACCGTCAACCGCCTGTGCGGGTCGAGCCTGGACGCCGCGATGATCGCCTCTCGACAGATCGCCGTCGGCGACGCCGACGTCGTGCTCGTCGGTGGGGTGGAGTCGATGAGCCGGGCCCCCTGGGTGCTGCCTAAGACCGAGCGTCCCTATCCCGCAGGCAATCTCGAGGCCGCGAACACCGCGCTGGGATGGCGCCTGGTCAACCCGAAGATGCCTAAGGAGTGGACCGTCTCCCTCGGTGAAGCGACCGAGCAGCTCCGCGAGAAGTACGGCGTGACCCGCGAGCAGCAGGACGAGTTCGCCGCCCGCTCCCACCAGCTCGCCGCCGCGGCGTGGGACGCGGGGCGCTACGACGACCTCGTCGTGCCCGGCCCGGCGCCGCGCCGGGGCGAACCGCTGACCCGCGACGAGGGGGTGCGGGCCGACAGCACCGCCGACACCCTCTCCGGGCTCAAGCCGGTGTTCCGCGCCGAGGGCGGCACCGTGACCGCCGGCAACTCCTCTCCGCTCAGTGACGGCGCGTCGGCGCTCTGGCTCGGCAGCGAACGCGGTGGGCAGTTGCTCGGCGCCGACCCGCTGGCCCGGATCGCGGGCCGCGCCGCCGCCGGCAACGAGCCGCAGTACTTCGGGTACGCCCCCGTCGAGGCCGCCAACCTGGCCCTTCGTCGCGCCGGCATCGCCTGGAGCGACGTGGACGCCGTCGAGCTCAACGAGGCGTTCGCGGCGCAGTCGCTGGCCTGCCTGGCCGCCTGGGACGTCGATCCCGAGAAGGTCAACGCGTGGGGCGGGGCCGTCGCCATCGGTCACCCGCTCGGCGCCTCCGGGGGCCGCGTTCTGGGCACCCTGGCGCGGCGACTGCAGGCCGAAGGCGGCCGCTACGGAGTCGCCGCCATCTGTATCGGCGTCGGCCAAGGTCTGGCCGTCGTCCTGGAGAACGTCGCCGGGAGGGCAGCATGAGCACCACCTTCGTCGAATCGACCGCCCAGGCCGTGGAGTGTGTCCGCGACGGCGACACCGTACTCATCGGCGGCTTCGGCGCCGCCGGGCAGCCCGTCGAACTCATCGAGGCCCTCATGGCGCGCGACGTCTCCGGGCTGACCGTCGTGAACAACAACGCCGGCAACGGCACCACCGGGCTGGCCGCCCTCATCGGCGCCGGCAAGGTCGCCAAGATGATCTGCAGCTTCCCGCGGCAGCACGACAGCCAGATCTTCGACGCCGCCTACCGCTCCGGGCAGGTCGAACTGGAGCTGGTGCCGCAGGGCACGCTGGCCGAACGCATCCGTGCCGGCGGCGCCGGGATCGGCGGCTTCTTCACCCCGACCGGTTACGGCACCGCGCTGGCCGAGGGTAAGGAGACCCGCGTCATCGACGGGCGCGGCTACGTCCTGGAGGCGCCGCTGGTCGCCGACGTGGCGCTGGTCAAGGCGTTGCGGGCGGACGAGCTGGGCAACCTCATCTATCGCAAGACCGCCCGCAACTTCGGCCCGATCATGTGCACGGCCGCCGCCCACGCGATCGTGCAGGTCAGCGAGGTCGTGCCGGTCGGGTCGATCGATCCCGAGATCGTCGTGACCCCGTACATCTACGTCGACACCGTCGTGACGGTGCCCCATCCCGCGACCCCCGCCAGCGCCTGAGGAGCCCGCAATGACCGAGAGCATCCGGCGCGCCGACGCGCCGCTGAACAAGAACGACCTGGCTGCCCTCGTGGCCGGCGACATCAGGGAAGGCTCCTTCGTCAACCTGGGCATCGGGCAGCCGACGACCGTCTCCAACTACCTGAGCCCGCAGCAGCGCGTGACGCTGCACACCGAGAACGGCATGCTCGGCATGGGCCCGGAAGCCCACGGCGAGGACGTCGACCCCGACCTCATCAACGCCGGCAAGGTGCCGGTCACCGAGTTGCCCGGCGCGGCCTACTTCCACCACGCCGACTCGTTCGCGATGATGCGTGGTGGGCACCTCGACGTGTGTGTGCTCGGGGCGTTCCAGGTGTCGGTCGGTGGAGATCTGGCGAACTGGTCGACCGGCGCGCCGGACGCGATCCCCGCCGTCGGGGGCGCCATGGATCTGGCGATCGGTGCGAAGGAGACGTGGGTGATGATGACGCTGTTCGCCAAGGACGGCACGTGCAAGCTCGTCGACGAGCTGACCTTTCCCGCGACCGGGGTGAACTGCGTGACCCGCGTCTACACCCCAGATGCCGTGTTCGTGCTGGGCGACGGCCAGGTCGCCGTGCGCGAGACCTTCGGAGTCGACGCCGACGACCTGGCGCAGCGGATGGGAATGCCGCTGACCGCGGTGGCGTGACGACGGACATGGGGCAGACGCGAGAGGCCGGGGAGCCCGGCGAGCTGGAGGCCGGAGCCGGCGGTTACGTGCAGTCGCTGGCCCGCGGGCTGGCCGTCATCGCCGCGTTCGACGCGGACAACCCGCAGATGACCCTGTCCGAGGTCGCGCGGCGCACCGGCCTGTCGCGGGCGACCGCCCGACGGTTCCTGCTGACGCTGGAGCACCTGGGGTACGTGCGCAGCGACGGGCGCGAGTTCGCGTTGACGCCGCAGGTCATGCGCTTGGGGTTCGCCTACCTCTCCAGCCAGTCGCTACCCGATGTCGCCCAGCCGCACCTCACCGAGCTTTCGCGGCAGCTGCAGGAGTCGACCTCCGTGGCCGTGCTCGACGGTGACGACATCACGTATGTCGCGCGGCAGGCGACGCGGCGGATCATGACGGTGGCGATCCGCGTCGGCACCCGATTTCCCGCCTACGCCACGTCGATGGGGCGGGTGCTGCTGGCCGACTTCGACGAGCCCGCGCTGCAGGCCTACCTCGAGCGGGTGCCGCTGGTGTCGATCACCTCGGGCACCCTCACCGACCCCGCGCAGCTGCGCGCCGAGCTGGGCCGCATCCGCGACCAGGGGTACGCCGTCGTCGATCAGGAGCTGGAGTTGGGGCTGCGCTCCATCGCCGCCCCTATTCGGGACGGAGCCGGTCGGGTGGTGGCGGCGGTCAACGTCTCCACCGGCGTGCTGACCCCGCACGGGCAGTCCGTCGAGCAACTGCTCGAGCCGCTGCTCGAGACCGCCGCCAAGATCGAGGGCGACCTGCGCGCGCAGGGGCGCTGAGCGGCCCGGGTCGTGCCGATTCAGGTGGCTTTGTGACCGACGGCGAAGACCCGCTCGAACTCCAGCAGCACGCGGCCGTCGCGCACGGGGTAGGCCTCGTGCAGGGCGGCCTCGTACTCCGCGAGAAATGCCTCGCGCTCGCTGTCGTCGGTGAGCACCGCCAGCACCGGTCGTAGGGCCGTCGCTCGCACCCAACTCAGCACCGGATGCACACTCTTGTGTGCTGTATCGGGGATGTCGGCGGGGAGCACGTGGACGTAGGTCGTCGTCCAGGCGTCGACGGTCAAGCCCGCCGCGGCGAGGATCTCCAGGTACTCGGGGGCGGTCGCCGACGCGGCGGCGCGCTGCAGGGGCGGCAGCAACTCGTCGGCACGTCGATGCCCGGCGGCCACCTCGCGCATCAACGCGTGCGAGGGCGCGCCGAAATTGTGCGGCACTTGCAGCGCGAGCACCCCGCCGGGTGCCAACGCCCGCGCCCACCTCGGCAGCAGCTCTCGATGCCCCGGAACCCACTGGAGCGCGGCGTTGGTGACGAGCACATCGATGCCGCCGAACCCAGGCCCGCCGGCCGGGCCGCCGCTCCCGCCCTCGGTCGCGAAGCCGGCCGCGTCCCAGGTTGCGAGATCCCCCTGCACCCATTGCACCCGGCGGTCGACATCGAGGTCACGCGCCCGCGTCAGCATCTGCGGGGAGTTGTCGAGCCCGACGATGCGCGCCTGCGGCCAACGGCGCGGCAGCAACAGGGTCGCCGGGCCGTCGCCGCACCCGACGTCGACCACGAGCCTCGGCGCAACCTCCGGGCCGACCCGTGCGAGCAGGTCGATGAACGGGCGGCTGCGCTCGTCGCCGTAGCGGGCGTACTGCGCCGGATCCCACGTCATGGCCACGACACTCCGTTTATCTCGATATCAAGATAGTTGTGAGCGTGTCAGCCCGGTCTTTCGATGTCAAGCATCTTGATCGCCTAGGCTCATGGGATGGCCGCCATCGATCCGCAGCACCCCGTCGAACACGACGAGGTCGACCGCATCGTCCAGGCCTGGCAGCGAGTGGCGCCGCAGCTGCCGGTCGAGCCCCTCCACGTTCTCTCGCGCATCAGCCGGTTCGCCCGGCACCTGGACCGCGCTCGCAAGGAGGCGTTCTCGCGGCATCACCTGGAGGTGTGGGAGTTCGACGTGATGTCGGCGCTGCGCCGGGCCGGGGCCCCGTACGAACTGTCACCGGGCATCTTGGTGCAGCAGACCCTGTCGACGAGCGGCACGATGACCAACCGCATCGATCGGCTCGAGCGGCGCGGTCTCGTCGAGCGACACCGCGACCCCAGCGACCGCCGGGGCGTCAAGGTGCGACTGACCGCCACCGGCTGCGAGGTCGTCGACTCCGCGCTGCACGACCTCCTGGAACGTGAGCACGACCTGCTGGCCCACCTCCCCCAGGCCGAACGCACCCACCTGGCGGACTCCCTCCGCCTCCTGTTGGCGCCGCTGGAGCCCGACGCCGACCACCGGCGCTCGGACAAGCGCCACCCCGACTGACCGCCATCATCGGAACTCGACGGGACTGAGGCTCGACTGGGCAACCGGCAACCGACTGGACAACAGGCAACCGACTGGGCAACTGCTCGAGTCGTTGCCCAGTCGGGCCAGCTATTGCCCAGTCGGGTCGGCGCTTGCCCAGTCCACGCGGCACATGCCGGCCCGGGCGCTTCGTAGCGCCAGCAGGGCTCAGGCGAGGGACTCCGAAAGCTCCAGCCAGCGCTCTTCCAGCTCCCCTACCTCGGATTCGGCGGCGCGCAGCTCGGCGCTCAAGCTGCCGAGGCCGGCGTAGTCGCTCTGGTCGTGCGCGGCCATCCGGTCGTGGATGCCGGCGATGCTCTTGGCGAGGCGATCCAGCTTGCGCTCGATGGCGGTGATCTCCTTGCGCAGGGCACGGTCCTGGGCGCCGTTGACGCGATGATCGGAGGCGCCTCCCGAGCCCCCCGGGCCCAGCGGGCTCCCCCCGGCACGCTCGGCGCCGGCCTGCTGCGCGTGCCGCAGCCGCAGGTACTCATCGACGCCGCCGGGCATGTGCCGCAGTCGCCCGTCGATGATGGCGTACTGCTGGTCGGTGGCGCGTTCGAGCAGGTAGCGGTCGTGCGAGACGACGATCAGAGTGCCCGGCCAGGAGTCCAGCAGGTCTTCCATCGCGGCCAGCATGTCGGTGTCGACGTCGTTGGACGGCTCGTCGAGGATCATGACGTTCGGCTCATCGAGCAGCACAAGCAGCAGCTGCAGCCGGCGCTTCTGCCCGCCGGAGAGCTCCCCGACCCGGGCGGCAAGGTGCTCGCGGGCGAAGCCGAGACGCTCGAGCAGCTGGGCCGGCGTCAGCTCCTTGCCGTCGACGACGTACGCGGCCTTGGTGCGGGCGAGCACGTCGCGCACCCGCTCCGCCGCGATCTCCGCCAACTGGGTGAACTGCTGGTCGAGCACCCCGAGCCGCACGGTCTTGCCGCGCTTGACCCGCCCGGAGGTCGGCGCCAGGGTGCCCGCGATGAGCGCGAGCAGCGTGGACTTGCCGACGCCGTTGGCCCCGAGCACGGCGGTCCGCTCCCCCGGCGCGATCCGCCAGAGCACATCCCGCAGCACCTCGTGGTCACCGAACGAGACCCCGGCATCGAGCAGGTCGATGACGTCCTTGCCGAGCCGGGACACCGCCATCCGGGAGAGTTCGAGGCGGTCGCGGGGCGGCGGCACGTCCTCGATGAGCACGTTCGCCGCGTCGATGCGGAACTTCGGCTTGGACGTGCGCGCCGGGGCGCCGCGCCGCAGCCACGCCAGCTCCTTGCGCATGAGGTTCTGCCGCTTGGCTTCGACCGCGGCGGCCTGCCGATCGCGTTCGACCCGCTGCAACACATATGCCGCGTAGCCACCCTCGAACGGTTCGACGATCCGGTCGTGCACCTCCCACGTGCTGGTGACGACCTCGTCGAGAAACCACCGGTCGTGGGTGATGAGCAGCAGCCCGCCGGCGTTCTTGGCCCACCGGGTCTTCAGGTGTCCGGCGAGCCAGGCGATGCCTTCGACGTCGAGGTGGTTGGTCGGCTCGTCGAGGGCGATGACGTCCCAGTCGCCGACGAGCAGAGCCGCGAGCGCCACCCGGCGTCGCTGGCCACCGGAGAGCGTGCCGATCTTGGCTTCCCAGGCGAGGTCGGACACGAGGCCGCCGATGACGTCGCGCACCTGGGGGTCGCCGGCCCATTCGTGCTCGACGCGGTCGCCGACGATCGCGTGCCCCACCGTCTCGTCGTCGTCGAGGGTGTCGGACTGATCGAGCACCCCCATCCGCACCCCGCCGCGGCGCGTGACCCGCCCGGCGTCGGGATCTTGGCGCCCCGACAGCAGGTTGAGCAGCGACGACTTGCCGTCGCCGTTGCGTCCGACGATGCCGATGCGGTCGCCCTCGTCGATCCCGAGGGTCACGTCGTCGAAGACCACGCGCGTCGGATACTCCAGGTGCAGGCCCTCGGCCCCCAATAGATGTGCCATCGCCTACCAGGTTAGGGACGCCACCGGCCCCCCACGCAGGCGGCCACGCCGCCTCCCGCCGCCGCGAGTACCGCCACAGAGGGCGCACTGTCGGAGCGGATCCGGTTTAGCGGGAACGTCTCGTCAGACGTAGCGACTTCTTGACGTACTCGCGCGCAGGGCCTCAGCTGGCCCGGGCCTGTGACCTGGGCTTTTCTGCGAGGCCCCGTTTCGGCGCCGTCGCGAGTACGTCAAGAAGTCGCTACGTCCCCCGACACCCGCGGGACGGGGTGGGGGCCAAAGGGGCTACTTGCGGCCCAGGGGGGTGCCGGCGGGGGCGTTCAGCACATGGGCGCCGTGGGCGGGGCCCACCGCGCGCTTGACGTCGCTGGCCACCCCGGAAGCGGTGAGCGCGACGGCGAGGTCGAGGGCCCCCTCCGGCCCGTCGACGAGGAAGGCCAGCGTGGGACCCGAGCCGGAGACGATGCCGCCGAGGGCGCCGTACTCCAGGCCGGCGTCGAGCACCTCTTGCAGGTCGGGTCGCAGGCTGAGCGCGGCTTCTTGCAGGTCGTTGCGCAGGGCGGCGCCGAGCGCGTGGGAGTCGCCGCCGCGGAGGGCGGCCATCATGTCCGGCGAGGGTTGCGGGTCAGGGATGTCGTGTTCGCCGCGGTCGTCGCGCAACCGATCGCATTCGGCGAAGACGGCCGGGGTCGACAATCCCTCCTTGGCGACGGCTAGCACCCAGTGGTAGCGACCGCGGCTGAGCACGGGGGCGACCCGCTCGCCCCGCCCGGAACCGATGGCGGTGCCGCCGGTCAGGGCGAAGTTGACGTCGCTGCCCAGCTCGGCGGCCAGCTCGTCGAGCACCTCGCGGTCGGTGTTGAGTTGCCACAGAGCGTCGCAGGCCACGAGGGTGGCGGCGGCGTCGGCGGATCCCCCGGCCATACCGGCGGCGACGGGGATCTCCTTGGCGATGTGGACGTGAACCGGGCCGATTCCCTGCGGCTCCTCCGGTTTGGAGGGCACCTGGCGCAGCGGTCCGCGGCTGGGCTCCTCGACCTCCTCCGCGGGCTCGGGGTCCGCAGCGGCTTCGGCGGCGGCCCGCTGGGCAAGGAGCCGCGCGGCCTTCAGCGCCAGGTTGTCGCCGGTCTCCGGCACCAGGTGGCGGTAGGGCCCGGAGAGGGTGACGGCCCACTGCGAGGCGGGGGTGACGGTGATGTCGTCGTACAGGCCGACGGCGTGGAAGACCGTGGACAGGTCGTGGTAGCCGTCCGCGCGCCGCGGTCCCACGATCAATTCGAGGTTGATCTTCGCGGGGACGCGAACGGTGACGCCTCCACGGGCCGCAGCAGTCATGGCCGCCACCATAACGGGCCGCTCACAACCCCGAACGACCCCCGTCGCGACGGCTTAGTCGGACGATTCCGGCGCCGGCGACAGCGCGGCGGCGATGCGGGCGAACTCGTCGATACCGAGTTGCTCGCCGCGGGCGCGCGGATCGATGCCGGCGGCGCGCAGGGCCTGTTCGGCCCGGTCAGCGCCCCCGGCCCAGCCAGCCAGGGCAGCGCGCAGGGTCTTGCGGCGTTGGGCGAACGCGGCGTCGATGCAGGCGAAGACCTGTTCTCGGCTGGCGGTCGCCTCCGGCGGGTTGTGCCGCACAAGTGCCACAAGACCGGAGTCGACGTTGGGTACCGGCCAGAACACGGCCCGCGGGACGGTGCCGGCCAGCCGAACCTCGCCGTACCAGGCGGCCTTGAGGCTGGGCACACCGTAGATCTTGCTGCCCGGCGCCGCGGCCAGGCGTTGCGCGACCTCCAGCTGCACCATGACGAGCACCCGCTGCAGGCTGGCGAACCGGGCCAGGAAGGACAGGATCACCGGCACCGACACGTTGTACGGAAGATTTGCCACAAGGGCAGTGGGCGCTACCGGCAGCTCGCGCACCGTCAGAGCATCGGCGTGCAGGATGTGCAGCCGGTCGGCGAGGTCGGGCGCTAGCTCCGTCACGGTCAGCGGTAGCTGCCCGGCGAGCAGCGGGTCGACCTCCACGGCGGTGACGGTGCGCGCCGCCTCCAGCAGCGGCAGGGTCAGGGACCCCAGCCCGGGCCCGACCTCCACGACATCGTCATGCGGCCCCACCTGCGCGGTCCGCACGATCCGGCGCACCGTGTTGGCGTCGATGACGAAGTTCTGCCCCCACGTCTTGGTCGGCCGCAGTCCCAGCCGATCGGCCAGCTCACGCACGCGCGCGGCCCCCAGCAACTCCATCCTCGAACCCTACGCGCCCCGCCCGCGCCGCCCGCCGCCGCCACGTGTGCGGGCGAGTGGTCACTTTCGCAGGCGAGTCGCCACTTTCGTGCCGCCGAGTCGTCACTTTTACGCCCCAATGGTCACGAATTACCGACAACTCGTCCCCAAAACTGACAACTCGGCCCTGCGCGCCGCCCGGAATGGGGCGGGCATCAAGGGCAGCTGGCCCTCACCAGGGCCCGTAGAGCCGCTCGGAGTTCGCAGACAGGGCTGCGCACAGGGTGGGGACGGCGACATTGAGCACGTCGGCCATGGCCCGGACGGTCAACGGAATGAGGTAGGGCGCGTTCGTGGCACCCCGGTGCGGCGAGGGCGTGAGGTACGGGGCGTCGGTCTCCACGAGCAGCAACTCCAGCGGCACCACCGAGAGGGCGTTGCGCAGCGCGCGGGCGTTCTTGAAGGTCACCGTGCCGGCGAACGACAGGTGATACCCGCGGCGCACACACTCGGTGGCCATGTCGATGTCGCCGGAGAAGCAGTGCATGACGGTCCGCTCCGGGGCGCCGACGTCGGCGAGGGTCGCGAGCACATCGTCGTGGGAGTCGCGGTCGTGGATCTGCAGCGTGCGGTCCAGGCGCTTGGCCATCTCGATGTGCGCCCGAAACGACTCGTGCTGCGCGGCCCGACCCTCCGGCCCGGTGCGGTAATAGTCGAGCCCGGTCTCCCCCACGACCCGGATGCGGGGCCCCCCGGCCAGCGCCTCGATCTCGCTCAGCGCGTCGTCGAGCAGCCCGTCGGCGGCCAGCCGCGGCGCCTCGTTCGGGTGCAGCGCCACTCCCCCGACCAGGCCCGGATGCTGCGTGACGACCTGCGCGGTCCAACGCGCCGACTCGAGTTCGCAGCCGATCTGCACGACCCGGTCGACCCCGACCGTCGCAGCCGCCGCGAGCGTGTCGGCGAGATCCGGTCGGTCCGCGCCGTCACGGCCCATGTCCAGGTGGCAATGGTTGTCGACGACCGGCAGCGGCAGCGGATGTGGGGCGGGCGGGGCGGCCTGCGGCGACCGGTGACCGGACGCGGACGGGGACGGGGACGCAGCGGCCTGCCCCGCCCCCTCCGGGTCACTCATCACAGCTGCCGCCCGACCTCACGACTGTCCCTGCTGCCGCGCGGCCGACTCGGCGGCCTGCACAACGGCGGCCTCCACAACGACGGCCTCCGACTCAGCCGACTCCTCCGGCGGAGCCAACCGCTCCAACTCGTCGGCGACGACGCTCGGGTCGAGCTTGGTGAACACGGGCGTCGGCTTGGCGATCGGCGTACCGGCGACGACCGGCCGCGGCCCCCACTGCGGGAAGCCGGAGTAGTCACCGGTGATCACGGGGTAACTGCGCACGGGCGGCACGGCCTCCGGCAGCCCCTCCAGGGCGTCGTCGAAGTCGGTGACCTCGTCCAGCCGCGGCATCGGCGTCAGCGTGCCGTCGCCGCCGAGCACCGCGTCGACCGCGTTCGAGCTGTGCGGCAGGAACGGGCTGAGCATGACGTTGAGGTCGGATACGCACTGCGCGAGCGTGTGCAGGATGGTGCCGAGGCGCTCCCGCTGATCCTCGCCCTTGAGCTTGAACGGCTCGGTGCGCGAGACGTAGGCGTTGACCTCGCCGACCAGCCGCATCGCCTCCGCGATGGCCGCCCGCTGCCGGTGCCGCTCGATGAGGCCCCCGACGGTGCCGAATCCTGCGGTGACCGCGGCGAGGATCTCCTCGTCGATGGCCTCCAGCGGCCCCGCGGGCGGGATCTCGCCGAAGTTCTTGGCGATCATGCTGGCCGTGCGGTTGACCAGGTTGCCCCAGCCGGCGACGAGCTCGGAGTTGGTGCGCTGCACGAACTCGGCCCACGTGAAGTCGGAGTCGCTACTCTCGGGCCCGGCGGCGCAGATGAAGTACCGCAGCGCGTCAGGTTGGTAGCGGCTGAGCATGTCGCGCACGTAGATGACGACGCCGCGGCTGGAGGAGAACTGCTTGCCCTCCATCGTCATGAACTCGCTCGCCACGACCTCCGTCGGCAGCTCGAGGCGCCCATATTGGCCCGGCTCGCCGCCTTTGTCGCCCCCGCCGGCGTAACCGAGCAGCTCGGCGGGCCAGATCTGGGAGTGGAAGGTGATGTTGTCTTTGCCCTGGAAGTAGTACGACAGGGTCGCCGGGTCGTTCCACCACTCGCGCCAGCGGTCGGGGTCCCCGATGCGACGGGCCCATTCGATGGAGGCCGACAGGTAGCCGATGACCGCGTCGAACCACACGTAGAGCCGCTTGCTCGGCTGCTCGCGCCAGCCGTCGAGCGGGATCGGGATGCCCCAGTCGATGTCGCGGGTCATCGCCCGCGGCTTCATGTCGGTAAGCAGGCCCTTGCTGAACCGGATGACGTTGGGTCGCCACAGCCCCGACGCCTCGCGGTCGGCGATGAACTCCCCGAGCGCGTCGGCGAGCGCGGGCAGGTCGAGGAAGAAGTGCTGGCTCTCGACGAACTGCGGGGCCTCGCCGTTGATCTTGGAGCGCGGGTTGATGAGGTCGGTGGGGTCGAGCTGGTTGCCGCAGTTGTCGCACTGGTCGCCGCGGGCGTCGGGGAATCCGCAGATCGGGCAGGTGCCCTCGATGTAGCGGTCGGGCAGGGTGCGCCCGGTGCTGGGGCTGATGGCCCCGTGCGTGGCCTGCTCGATCATGTAGCCGTTGGCGTGCACGACCCGAAACAGCTCCTGCACGACCGCGTAGTGGTTGCGGGTGGTCGTGCGGGTGAACAGGTCGTAGGAGAGGCCGAGCGCGACGAGGTCCTCGACGATGATCCGGTTGTTGATGTCGGCGAGCGCCTGCGGGGTGACCCCGGCGGCGTCGGCGGCGACGAGGATCGGGGTGCCGTGCTCGTCGGTGCCGCTGACCATGAGCACGTCGTGCCCCGCCATCCGCATGTACCGGCTGAAGACGTCGGAGGGCACGCCGAAACCGGCGACGTGGCCGATGTGACGTGGGCCGTTTGCGTACGGCCAGGCGACGGCGGACAGGACCTTGCTCATGGCGCCCGAGTCTAGTTGCGGGCTCCAAGCCGTCGACGACGGGCCGACGACGCGGTCGCGCTCAGCCTCCGGACTTGGCTTTCGCCTTGGCGGCCTGCTTGAACTCGCGCACGGCCTGCAGGCTGGCGGGGTCGACGACGTCGGCGACGGAGCGGGTGGCGCCCTCGTCGGCGTAGGGGCCGATCGTCGCGCGCCAGCCGTCGTGGGTGACGTCGAGTTGCTTGCCGAGCACGGCGGCGAAGATGCGGGCCTTCTGGTCGCCGAATCCGGGCAGTGCCTTGAGGCGTTTGAGCAGCTCGGAGGTCGAGTCGGCGGTCTCCCAGAGCGCCGCGGTTCGTCCGTCATACTGCTCGACGATGACCTGGGCGAGCTGCTGGATTCGCCCGGCCATCGACCGGCCGTACCGGTGGATCGCGGGAGGCGTGGCGCACAGGTCGGCGAACGCCTCCGGCTCGGCCGCTGCGATCTTGGCCGGGTCGAGGGTGCCGAAGCGTTCCAGGATCTTGGCGGGCCCCGCGAACGCGCGCTCCATGGGGAACTGCTGATCGAGCAGCATGCCCGTCAGTAGCCCGAAGTCGTCGGTGGAGAGCACCTCGTCGGCGGCCTCGTCCTGGGCGATGCGGATCGTGCGCAAGGTCATGGCCGCACCTTACGCGGCGGCTCGGGTTCGTTGTACGGTAGCGCTCAGGAAATCGAATCGATTCGACACTGGTCAACAGGAGGATGGCGGCACATGAATCAGGCTTCGGACGTACTGCTCAGCGCGCCCGTCGAGGCGGTGCTGCTCGACATGGACGGCACGCTCGTGGATTCCGACGCGGCCGTCGAGCGCATCTGGCGCGACTGGGCCACGTCGCACGACGTCGACCCGGAGGCCGTGGTGGCGGCCTGTCATGGGGCGACGCCGCAGGCGACGATGCGGCGGTTCCGCCCGGACCTGGCCGACGAGGTCATCGAGGCGCAGACGCAGGAGAACATGCGCCGCGAGACGGCCGATGTCGCGGATGTCGTGGCGGCGCCCGGCGCGCTGAAGCTGCTCGACACGCTCGCCGACCTCGGCGTGCCGTGGGGTGTCGTCACCAATGCCGATCACGACCTCGCGGTGGCGCGCCTCGGGGCGGCGGGCATCACCCCGCCGCTGCTCGTCACGGTCGACGAGGTGCCG
The DNA here is from genome assembly GCF_000298215.1 of Kineosphaera limosa NBRC 100340. Classification (GTDB taxonomy): domain Bacteria; phylum Actinomycetota; class Actinomycetes; order Actinomycetales; family Dermatophilaceae; genus Kineosphaera; species Kineosphaera limosa. The sequence continues at coordinate 21,694 of NZ_BAHD01000018.1, forward strand.
GTCGGCAAGCCTCATCCGCAGATCTACGAGCTGGGCTCGGAGCGGATCGGGGTGCCGCTGACCCGCTGCCTCGTCGTCGAGGACAGCGACTCGGGCGTCGCAGCCGGCCGCGCCGCGGGGGCCCGCGTGGCCGGCGTGCGTCACGACGAGGCCGACCTGCGCGTCGAGCACCTCGGCGAACTGGCCGACCTGCTCGCGCCCTCCGCCTGACCCGCCTGTTTACCTCCTCTCGAGTACTCCTACTCCCGCGAACGCCTCGTCGACGGCATCGGCGAAGGCGGCCATGGACTCGAACTCCAGGTCGTAGCCGAACTCCCCGGCGGGCTCGGGCGTGGCGCCCCAGCCGGGCCGCGCGTGCCGCCGGTTGATCCACACGGAGTCGAGGCCGTGTCGCTGCGCGGGCACGTGATCGTGGAAGAGGCTCTGCGCGACGTGCAGCAGGTCGCCGGCTCCCAGGTCGGCGTCGGCGAGCCGCCGCGCCAACTCGTCGAAGTGCGGGTCGGCGGGCTTGTAGGCACCGACATCTTCGGCGGTGATGATCCACTGAAAGTCGCCCTGCCCGAGGTGCCGGTTGCTAGTGGCGAATCCGTCGCGGTTGACGTTGGACAGGATGACGAGGTCGTAGTGCCGCCGCAGCCGCTCCAACGCGTCCGCGGAGTCCTCGAACGCCGGCCAGTTCGGCACGGAGGCGGCCATGGTCACGACAATTGACTGTGCCCCTCGTGCATGAGAGGCACAGTCGATCGAGACCAGCAATGGCGAGCGTCAGTCGCTGGCCAGCTCGTCCTCGATGTCGTAGCCGGCGTCGTTGAGGGCCTTGACGAGCTTGCTGTAGTCGTCGTGGTCGATGGCCCGGGTGACGCGCTTGTCGGCGCGCTCGAGGATCTTGTCGATCCGGTCGGCGACCTCGTCGTCGACCAGGGCGAGGATCGCGGAGGAGCCGCTCGGCAGGTACTCCTCGAACTCCTTCTCCAGCTTCTTCTCGTCGTGGTGCTTCTTGATCTCGTGCAGGATTCCGCCGGCCCCTGCACCGGCCAATCCAGCGGCGACCTCGGTGCCGGCGGCGGTGGTCGCGATGACCGTGCCGGCGGCGGTAGCGATGAGTACCTCCGGCGCGAACAAGCCGACGAGCAGGCCACCGAGGGCGCCCCAGCCGACAGCCTTCAGGCCGCTGTGGGCGACGTGCTCCTTGACGTCGACCTTGCCGTCGTCGTCGCGGTCGATGATCGCTGACGTCAGAATCTTCACGTCACCCTCGTCGCGGGCCGCTTTGAGGGCGTCGAAGTCCTCCTTGGCCGAGGATGCGTCGGGGTAGCTCGCCACGTACAACTCAAGGTTCCGTTCGGTCATGGCTTTCTCTCCGTTCGGGGTTGGTTCGGGCGCATGGCGGTTCCGTGGGCCCGTCTGCCAGCACACCTGGCAAGTCTTTTGGTCGCATCTGTCGTGGGTGTCGTGGGTGTCGTGGTGCGGGAGGTCAGGCATCCGCCTTGGCGTCAATCGCGGCGTCGACCGGCAGCGCGCATGGTGGCATCGAGGCTCAGCGCGCGACCATCACCTCGTGAGCGCCCAGTTCGCGGCGCAGGCCGGTGTCGATCGGCCAGGAGTAGTCCAGCTCGTGATCGAGTCGGCAGTCGATGGTCACCGCGCAGTCCACCTGACGCGTCATCGCGCGGCTGTAATCGACGAACAGGTCGAACATCCGCGCAGGGGTGGCCACGTAGTAACTCTCCTGGTCGGCGGCTGCAGACTCAGCCGCGTCGCCCGCGTCTCGCAGCCGCGCTAGGTAGAGCAGCCCGTCGCCGGTCACCAGCAGGTGATCCTCGACGAGGACGACCTGTGCAACGGAGTACCCGACGGACGTTTGCGGGTGACTACAGGCGCGCGCCATGCGCCGCCCCAACGCCACTCGACGGTGCCCATCATCGACGAGAAGCACCTCCACCGCGGCCCAGGGCAATCGCGCGACGGGCTGCTCGATCGATGCGAAGTGGTGTCGCAAGATGTGGTCGAAGAACGGGGACTGGCTCATGGTTCACCTCCGCCTCACCGTCGACCCGAGGCACGGCGCAGGCGGCGGGCTACGGTCGCTGCAGGATCCTGTCCGGTCTCACAAGCGGGATTGTGCCGATCGGCACGCCCGCCGACGATCGCCCGTTGTCGCACCGCACAAGGAGCGTTGGCCGCTTCGGGAGGCGCGCAGACACCTGCCGGTGGAAACATGGATCGGCATGAGGCACAGGGGAGCCAGCAGTGACTCTGCGGTCGCTGCAGGGGCACGAAGAGCATGAGCGCGCGGGGCGCCGACCACGATGACACCGGGCCCGCGTTGCAGCGGGACCAGCAACCGCCGATGGACGCGAAAACGACATCGGAGCTGGTCCGGCTGGCCGCGTGGGCCAAGCCGCAGGCGGAGCGACTCGCCGATGAGATCTACGCCCAGGTGCTGGCCGGCATGGAGGCCTATCGCGACGAGACGATCGTGCCCGTCGACGATCTGCGCCGCTCGATCGCCCGCAATCTGCGGTTCATGATCGACGCGCTGGCAGACCCGAGCGCCGTCTCCGACCCGACGGTTCCTGCCGACACCGGTCGACGACGGGCGGTGCAGGGCATGCCGCTGCCGGAGGTGCTACGGGCCTACCGCCTGACCTTCATGGGCTTGTGGGATCTGCTGTCCCGCCATGCCCAGACGGATCCCGAGTTCAGCGAGCACACCCTGCTGGCTGCGGCCACCCGCCTGTGGACTCTCTCCGACGACCACGCCGGGCTGCTCACCGAGGCGTACCGGGCGCAGACCATGGAACTGCTCGCCGTGCAACACCGCCGCCGCGGCGCCCTGGTCGAGGCCTTGTTCTCCGGCGAGAACAGCCCCCAGACCGGCCCCTGGGAAACCGCCCGCCTGCTGGGCTTGCCGCCCGATGCCAACAATCTCGTCGTGGCGGCTGAGACCTGCGCCCTGGCCGAGGAAAGCCTGCCAGGCATCGAGGCGCGGCTGGCCGCGATGGGTGTGTCGTCGGCCTGGCGGCTGACGCCCGCACTCCAACTGGGCATCGTCGCGCCCGCGTCGGGCCAGGAGGAGCTGGTGTTGTCAGCCCTCCAGGAGGTCGCGCTGGCCCGCGTCGGAGTGAGCCCGCCGTTCCGGGCGCTGGCCGACAGACCTCGCGCCCTGCACCTGGCACGCATCGTGCTGAGCGGCATCCCGGCGCGGACCATCGAGGTGCGCACCTTCCCGACCGATCCGTTGGCGGCGATGCTGGCGTGCTCCCCGCTCGAGGCGCGCCGACTGGCCGACACCGTGCTCGGCAGCCTGCTCGAACTGCCCAAGGACGACCGGGTTCTGCTGCTGGAGACACTGGACGCCTACCTTCAGCATGACGCCTCCGCCGACCTGACCGGACGCACCCTGCACTGCCACGCCAACACGGTCCGCTACCGGCTCCGGCGCATCGAAGAACTCACGCAGCGTTCGACGCGGGACCCAATGCAGCTCACCGAATTGGCCTCGGCCCTCGTCGCGCTGCGGGTGCTGCCCGACGAGGGCCGAGGGCGCCGGCCGCGCAGGCCTTACGCGGCCTCTCCGGTGGTGGGCGGGTTGCCGTAGGTGACGGACAGGTCGCCGTCGGCGTAGTCGATGTGCACGGTGGCGCCGTCGAGCACGTCGCCGCCGATGAGTGCCCGCCCAACCCGCGTTTCCACCTCGCGGGAGATGAACCGGCGCAGCGGCCGCGCCCCGTAGACCGGGTCGAAGCCCTCCTCCGCGATGAACTCCTCGGCGGCCGGCGTGACCTCCAGGGTCATCCGGCGGTCGGCGAGCCGCTCGCGCAGATCGTCGAGCATGAGGTCGACGATCCGCTCGATCTGCCCCTGGGACAAGGGGCGGAAGAGGATGATCTCGTCGATCCGATTGAGGAACTCGGGCCGGAAGTGCGCCCGCAGCGCCGCGTTGACGTGGTCACGCGCCTCCTGTGTGATCTCCCCGTCCTTGACACCGTCGAGCAGGAACTGCGAGCCGATGTTGGAGGTCATGATGATGACCGTGTTTCGGAAGTCGACGGTGCGCCCCTGGGAGTCGGTGAGCCGCCCGTCGTCGAGTACCTGCAGCAGGGTGTTGAAGACGTCGGGGTGTGCCTTCTCGATCTCGTCGAAGAGCACCACCGAGTATGGCTTTCGGCGCACCGCCTCCGTCAGCTGACCGCCTTCCTCGTAGCCGACGTATCCGGGCGGGGCGCCGATGAGCCGGCTCACCGTGTGCCGCTCCTGGTACTCGCTCATGTCGATGCGTACGACGTTGTCGCCGCTGTCGAAGAGCGCCTGGGCCAGGGTCTTGGCCAGTTCGGTCTTGCCGACGCCCGTGGGCCCCAGAAACAGGAACGAGCCGATGGGGCGGCGCGGGTCTTTGACGCCCGAACGGGCCCGGATGATGGCGTCGGCGACCAGCTGCACCGCCTCGTCCTGCCCCACGACCCGTTCGTGAAGGATCTCGTCCAGCCGCAGCAGCTTGGCCCGCTCGCCCTCCTGCAGCCGGCTCACGGGGATGCCGGTCCACCGGGCGACGATGGTGGCGATCTCGTCTTCGGTGACGACCTCGCGCAGCAGCTTGTTGCCGTGCTGCTTGCCGGCGAGCTTCTCCTCCTCGCCCTCCAGTTTGCGGGTCAGCTCGGGCAGGGTGCCGTGCCGCAGTTCGGCGGCGCGGTTCAGGTCGTAGTTGCGCTCGGCCTGGTCGCTCTCCAAGCGCACCTGTTCGATCTGAGCGCGCAACGCCTGCACCCGCCGCAGTGCCTGCCGCTCGGCCTCCCATTGGGCGCGGGTCGCATCGGATTCCGAGCGCAGGTCGGCAAGCTCGCGGCGCAACTCCTCCAACCGAGCGTGGCTTGCGGCGTCCTCCTCCTTGGCCAGCGCGGCCTCCTCGATCTCCAACCGCCGCAACCGGCGGATGAGCTCGTCGAGTTCGGCCGGCATCGAGTCGATCTCGGTGCGCAGCACGGCGCACCCCTCGTCGACGAGGTCGATGGCCTTGTCGGGCAGGAATCGGTCGGCGATATACCGGTCGCTGAGCACGACGGCCGCGACCAGCGCGCTGTCCAGAATCTTGACACCGTGGAACACCTCGAGCCGCTCACGCAGGCCACGCAGGATGGAAATCGCGTCTTCGACGGTCGGCTCGGACACCATGACCGGTTGGAAGCGTCGCTCGAGGGCGGCGTCCTTCTCGATGTACTTTCGGTACTCGTTGAGGGTCGTCGCACCGATCATGTGCAGTTCGCCGCGGGCGAGCATCGGCTTGAGCATGTTGCCGGCGTCCATCGCGCCCTCGCCGCCCGAACCTGCGCCCACAACGGTGTGCAGTTCGTCGACGAACAGCAGGATGCGACCCTGCGCAGCGGACACCTCGTTGAGCACGGCCTTGAGCCGCTCCTCGAACTCGCCGCGGTACTTGGCGCCCGCGACGAGAGCCCCCATGTCGAGGGCGAAGACGACCTTGTCGCGCAACCCCTCGGGCACATCGCCGTGGGCGATTCGCTGTGCCAGGCCTTCGACGATCGCGGTCTTGCCGACGCCCGGCTCACCGATGAGCACCGGGTTGTTCTTGGATTTGCGCGACAGGATCTGGATCGTGCGACGGATCTCGGAGTCGCGCCCGATGACCGGGTCGAGTTTGTCCGACCGGGCGTCGGCGACGAGGTCGCGCCCGTACTTCTCCAAAGCCTCATACGTCACTTCGGGCATCGCGGAGGTGACCCGCTGGTTGCCGCGGATCTGCGTCAACGCCTGCAGGAAGGTGTCGCGACTGACGCCCTGTTCGGCCAGGCGCCGCCCGGCGGCACTCGCGCTGCCTTCGGCGAGCAGCGCCGCCACCAGGTGCTCGACGGAGACGTATTCGTCCTTGAGCCGTTTCGCCTCGGCGTCCGCGTCGTCCAACAGCCGCGACAGCCGCTGGGTGACGTGCACCTGCCCGGGTGAGGCGCCCGGCCCGGAGACGCTGGGTCGCCGTTTGAGGTCGTCCTCGAGGGAGGTGCGTAGCCGGTCGACGTCGGTGCCGGCGGTCTGCAACAGCCGCGGCACGAGCCCGTCGCCTTGGTCGAGCAGGGCGAGCAGCAGGTGCTCGCCGTCGATCTCCTGGTGGCCGAAGCGAAGCGCCTTGGTCTGGGCGTCGTGCAGCGCCTCCTGCGACTTCTGTGTCAGGCGGTTCAGGTCCATGTCCCTCTCCTAGTCGCTGGTCCCGGCGTCGCGCCGAGGCGGGTGTCCGGCTTGGGTGGCCTGGGCGGCCTCGAGTTCGGCGACGCGGTCGAGCAGGTCGATGACGAGGCCGAGCGCGGCGTAGTTGATGGAGAACGAGGCCCGCAGCCGCTGGATTCGGGCGACGGCCGTGACGTGGTGGAACCCGAACCACAGGCCACCGGCAGCGTCGCGCCCGAGCGGTTCGAGCAGCCCGAGGGCGCACAGGCGGCGCACCCCGTCGGGGTGCAGCCGCACGACCCGGGCGAACGTCTCCAGATCCATGGCCAGCGGGCGGGCGAGTGCGGTGGTCATGCGACGCTCCTGGCTCGAGGGTCGAAGTCGGAGGCAGCGGCGAGCTGCTCGTAGAGCGCCTTGGCCTCGGGCGAGATGTCCTTGGGCATCACGATGCGCAGCTGGGCGTACAGGTCGCCGGCGACACCACGGGTGGAGGGCATCCCGCGACCCTTCAACCGCAGCTTGCGGCCGCTGGAACTCCCGGCGGGGATGCGCACGGTCGCCGACCCTCCCGGGGTGTCGAGCGCGACCTGGGCCCCCAACGCCGCTTCAGATGCCGAGATCGGCAGGGTGACGTGGATGTCCTTGCCCTCGACGCGGTAGCGCGGGTCGGGCGCCAGCCGCACGATGAGATACAGGTCGCCGGCGGGTCCTCCGCCGCTGCCGCGCCCGCCTTGCCCGGCGATCCGCACCCGCTGACCGTCGGTCACGCCCGCCGGAATGTTCACCTCGACCGTGCGGGAGCCACCGGCCCCGGAGATCTCGATGCTGCGGCGGGTACCGGCGTAGGCGTCGGCGAACGGCAACTCGAACTCGACCTCCTGGTCGGCACCTGGCACCGGACCACCGCCCCAACTGCGGCCGCCGCGCCCGGCGCGCCCGCCGAACATGCCGCCGAGCAGGTCGTCGAGGTCGATGTCTTCGGCGCTGGTCCAGCCGCCCTTCGGGCCCCCACCGGAGTAGGAGTAGCTCCCCCCGAACGGATCTCCGCCGCCGTAGCCGCCGCCGAAGGGGTCTTGCCCACCGCGCTGGGCGCGGGCCCACGCCTGGGGGTCGACCCCGTCGGGCACGTGCCGGAAATCAGCCCCGAACGCGTCGTACTTCTTGCGGGTCTGCGGGTCGGAGAGCACGTCGTAGGCCTCGGAGACTTCCTTGAACTTCGCCTCCGCCCCGGGGTCCTTATTGACGTCCGGATGGTACGTGCGCGCCAGCTTGCGATAGGCGCGCTGAATCTCGTCCTGGCTGGCGTCGCGCGCAACACCCAGGTCCGCGTAAAAGTCCTTTTCGGCCATCGCTCACTGCTCCTGGGGGGCCGTGGCGACGATGACGCCGGCGGGCCGCAGCAACGCCTCCGCCGTGCCGTAGCCGGGGCGGGCGACGTGCACCACCGTGCCGGCTGCCTCGGCGTTCGGGACCGACCCGAAGGCCTCGTGGACCGTCGGATCGAACGGCTGCCCCATCGCCTCCAGCGCCGGATAGCCCAGCTGCGCCATGGCCGCGCCGGCCTGCTGATACACCGCCTTCAGGCCCTCAACGAGGGCGGCCGGGTCGCCGGTGGCGTGCTCGATCGCCAGCCCGAGGTTGTCGATCACCGGCAGCCACGTCTGCGCCGCCTGGGAGCGCATCGCCGCGCGCTCCAGTTCGCGCTCGCGCACCGCGCGCTTGCGCACGTTGTCTAGGTCGGCGAGGGCGCGCCGGAGACGATCCTCGGCCTCGTGCACCTGCGCCCACGTGGGGGGCGGCGGGTCGGGTGCCTGCGCCGGGGGCCCCGACGCCGCCTGGGCCTGGTCAGACTCCTCGGCCGAGGTGGAGGGACCCGCGCCCTGCTCCGCGCTCACTCCTTCACCGTGAAGTCGGCGTCGATGACGTCGTCGTCATCCGACGCGCCCGAGGACGCACCCGAGGCACCCGGGGCCCCCGCGCTGCCGGTCCCCGGACCGCCTGCGGCGGCTGCTGCGCTATGGCTGGCCAGACCGTGGAAGATGCCCTGCAACTCCTGGGTCAGGGGACGAACGGTGTCGAGGTCGGCGGACTCCTTGACGGCCTTGCGCGCGTCGGCGACGAGCATCTCGGCGCGGGACCGTTCGTGCGCCGGCACCGCGTCGCCGAGTTCGTTCAGCTGCCGGTCGACCTGGTAAGCGATGCTGTCCAGCTCGTTGCGGGCGTCGGCAGCCTGCCGCAACTTAGAGTCCTCGGCGCGGTGCGACTCGGCATCCTTGACCATGCGCTCGACCTCGTCAGCCTCAAGGGTGGCGCTTTCGGTGATGGTGATCGTCTGTTCGGCGCCGGTGCCCTTGTCCTTGGCCGAGACGTTGAGGATGCCGTTGGCGTCGACGTCGAAGGTGACCTCGATCTGGGGCTCGCCGCGCGGAGCGGGGCGGATGCCAGTGAGTTGGAAGCGGCCGAGCACCCGGTTGTCGGCCGCCCGCTCGCGCTCGCCCTGGAGCACGACGATGTCGACGGCCTCCTGGTTGTCGTCGGCGGTACTGAACGTCTCGGTGCGGCGCGCCGGGATCGTCGTGTTGCGCTCGATGGTCTTCGTCATCATGCCGCCGAGGGTCTCCACGCCCAGGGAAAGCGGGGTGACGTCGAGCAGCAGCACGTCTTTGATCTCGCCCTTGATGATGGCGGCCTGAGTGGCTGCGCCGATGGCGACAACCTCGTCGGGGTTGACCGTCATGTTCGGGTCTTTGCCGCCGGTCAAGCGCCGCACCTCGGCCTGCACCGCGGGGATGCGGGTCGACCCGCCGACGAGGATCACCTCGTCAATGTCGTTCGCCGTGACCTTGGCGTCGGCCATTGCCTGCTGCACCGGCCCGCGGGTGCGCTCGACGAGGTCGTGGGTGATCTCGTCAAAGGTGGAGCGCATAACGGTGACGACCAGGTGCTTGGGACCGGACGCGGTGGCCGTGATGAACGGCAGGTTTACCTGCGTCTGGGTGACATTCGACAGCTCGACCTTCGCCTTTTCGGCGGCCTCGAAGAGCCGCTGCAGGGCCTGCGGGTCGTCGCGCAGATCGACGCCCTCGTCCTTCTGGAACTGGTCGGCCAAGTAATCGACGAGGCGCCGGTCGAAGTCGTCGCCGCCGAGGTGCCCGTCACCGGAGGTCGACATAACCTCGACGACGCCGTCACCGACGGTCAGAATGCTGACGTCGAAGGTGCCGCCACCGAGGTCGAAGACGAGCACCGTCTCGTTCTTCTGCTTCTCCAGGCCGTAGGCCAGCGCGGCCGCGGTCGGCTCGTTGACGATTCGCAGCACCTCGAGGCCGGCAATCCGGCCGGCGTCCTTAGTGGCCTGGCGTTGGGCGTCGTTGAAGTAGGCGGGGACGGTGATGACCGCCTCGGTCACCTTCTCCCCCAAGTACTTTCCGGCATCTTCGACGAGCTTGCGCAGGATGAGCGCGGAGATCTCCTCCGGGCTCTGCTGCTTGCCGTTGACTGTGAATCGCACCGCGCCGTCGGGTCCGTCGACGATGTCGAAGGAGACCGCCTTTTGCTCCGAGTCGACCTCGTTGCCTCGCCGACCCATGAAGCGCTTGGCGGAGGAGACGGTGCCCTTGGGGTTGAGGATGGCCTGGCGGCGAGCGAGTTGGCCGACGAGGCGCTCGCCGGCGTCGGTGAACGCGACGACCGAGGGCGTCGTGCGCGAACCCTCGCTGTTGGGGATGACGACCGGGTGCCCGCCCTCCATCGTTGCGATGACGGAGTTGGTAGTCCCGAGGTCGATTCCTACTGCCTTGGCCATGGCGTCTCTCCTAGGTGCGCGGGTGCGGATTCCGGCGGCACGGCACCTGCGTAGCTGGTACGGGTGCGCGGGACGCGGATTGTGCGGATTGTCAGGAGGTGTGGCACCCAGGCTGCCGGGGCGCTCGCGATGAGCACGTGGGGCGGGTGTCCACTCGGACGCTACGCGCGACTCCCGGCCCGCGGGAGACGCAGATCACAGAACTGTCGAAGCCGACAGTCGGAGGCGTGGCGCCCGACAACAACGCCTCGCCTCCGACTGCAGCGGCTTGCGCGCGATGGTGGCCGCGGGATGGCGCAACGTCAGCGGCGGAGTGCGGTCGGGGTGGGCTCAGCGGTGGAAGCGCTCCCTGAGGGCCTGCAGCCGCTCGTGGAACTTCTCCTTGAACTCCGCGCGGTGCTGCTCACGCAGCGTTTCGCGGGCTGCCTTGGCGGCGTGTTCCGCGGCCTGCTGCTGCGCCTCGAGCTCCGCCAGCACCTGCTCGCGAGGGAAGCGACGGATGGTGCCGTCGAAGCCGGCGACGAACTCATCGAGCGTCGCGGGTGAGTCGGCGCTAACCTCCGCGATGATCGCCGTGCTTCCGGCCGCCACGTCAGCGGCCATCTCGGTGACGAGTTGACGGTCGCTGTCGAATCGGTCGGCGTCGACGAGCGCGCCGGCGGCGGTGCCGGCCGTCCAACCGAGCAGCACGCCAATGGGGCCACCGAGCACGCCGACGAGCATCCCGATGAGGGAGCCGCCGAGCATGCCACTGCCCCATTGTGAGTCGGCCCCCTCGGGCACGGTCAGGCGGCCGTCCGCGTCACGCTCCACGAGGACTGCGTCGTCGATTTCGACGTCGACGTTCTTCAACTTGGTGAACGCTTCGTAGGTCTGGCTGTTGGTCGGGAAGGTCATGAGGACGACGGAGGTGGTCATCAGGATTCCTTGTCAATTCCATGTCATCGAACGGTCAGCACATCAGGCGGGGCTGGCGTGGCAGCGCCGGCCCGTCCGTCACGCTAGGCCTATTTGGGACGCACTGGAGTGGGACCGGTTGCGGACTGTTCGGACGGGCAGCCAAGGCTGTGGCGCCCCACAGCGCACGCCTCGTCGGTGCCGTCGAGCTGACACGATGCAGTGGGAACCTATCGCTGGGTCCGCGCGACATGAGGGTGTGAACACGGGGGCAGTGGCGTGAACGCGGGGGCAGAGGTGTTGGCGGAGCCGGATGAGGAGTCGCCGCTGTCGGCGGTGTACCGCAGCGAGCGCGACGACTTGGTGCGCTTCGCGGCGTTCGTCACCGGCGACGTGGGCGCCGCGGTCGAGCTGGTGCATGACGCCTTCGCCGACCTCCACGAGGTCTGGGAGAACGTTCAGTCGCCCGCCGCGTGGCTGCGGTCGGCGGTCGGCCGGCGCTCGGTGTCGTGGGTGCGGCGGCGGATCGTCGCCCGCCGGTACCTGCAGTCCCAGACCGGAGGCGGGTCGGTCGCCGCGGTCGATGTGCCTCAGTTGGTGAACGTGCGGCAGGCGGTGGCCAAGCTCTCTCCGCAGCGGCGGGCCGTCGTGTTCTGCCGCTTCTACCTCGACCTCTCCGAGGCCGAAACCGCCCGAACGTTGCAGGTGCCGCTCGGCACCGTGAAGTCGCGCCTGTCCCGGGCGATGCGTGAGCTGGAGGAGGCCCTCGATGACTGAGCCCCGTGAGCAGGAGGCACGGGTCCGCGCCGCGGTCCTGGGCCTCATCGACACCATCGACGTACCGCCGGACTCCGGCGAGCCGCCCCGGCGAGAGCGCCGAGGCCGACGACGAGCGATGCTCGCCGGGGTCGCGGCCGCAGTCGCGTTGCTGCTCCTGGTGGTCGCGATCGGCAGCAGCAGGCCCGTGCGCGACATGCCGGCCAGCTCGAACGGACCGACGCTGCCCGCCGAGCTCCCCGGCTACCGACAGTGGCGGCTGCCGCAATCGTGGAGCCCGCTGCCCGGCGTCGCGATGACCTGGCGGTTCCACACCGACCATGGCTGGGGGCCGCTCGACCCTCCGCGGCAGGCGCTACTCGGATCCGACCTGAGCACGATGCGCTACCTCACCGGCGCTGGCACCCCCGACGCCAGCGTCGTTTCCCCCGATGGGCTCCACCTGGCGTCGCGCACCGACGAGGGTGTGCGGCTCGACGACCTGACGACCGGCGAGCACGTCGAGATCCCCTTCCCGGAGCTGATCCCCCGGGGGGACACCTCGTTGACGGTTATGGCGTGGTCGCCCGATTCGCAACTGGCGTATGTCACGCTCCGCGTAGGTCGGGCCGAATCGGTCTACGAGGTGAGCCCGGCCGGCCGGCGCCAGGTCCCGAGCCTTAGTCGCACGTGGGCGATCGCGCCCTCCCCTGACGGAGTCGCGCTGGCTGTCGCGCCAGGGCTCAACTCCCAAGAACCCGAGGACGTCGTCGTCATCGACCGGCGCACGGGACAGCCCCTGTTCGTGAGGGCAGGTTGGCGGGGATTGACGGAAGGCCTGCCCGGAACCCCGATCTGGAGCCTTGACGGGAGCGAACTGCTCGTCGTGCGGGACGATTACCCTGCCGGCGACCCGATCCAGGGAAAGTTGAAGGTCACCACCGTCGACGTCCGCACCGGCGCCCGGCAGGTCGTGGAGTCACCGGGTTACGACTGCTCCCCACTGGCGATGCTCAGCAACCGCCGCATGCTGTGCCTATCCACGGCCGCAACGACCCCCGGAGTGCCGTACGACGAGGCCCCCATGGGTCTGTCCATCTTCGACCTGAGCACCGGAGAGCGCACGGTCGTCGCCCTTTTGCCCGACACCTCCGCAGGCGTGATCTTCCTCAACGTCGCCGCCGACCTGGCCCGCACCTGGCACTTCGCGATGTCCAAGCCGTGGCACGCCCCGGCGCCCTGAGGATCCGAACTCCCCCCGGTGATTTCTCGTCCGAGCCGTGACGAAGACATCCGCCACGTTCGTCCGTCACGTTCGTCCGTCACGTTCGTCCGTCACGTTCGTCCGTCACGTTCGTCCGTCCGTCACAGTCGGGCGTCGAGCACGGCGCGTGGCGCTTTGAGTAACCGACGATCTGCGGTCACCAACGGCATCTGCTCCACCACGGCCTGGGCATAAAGCAGCCGGTCGAAGGGGTCGCGGTGTTCGAGGACGGCAGGTTCACCCAGCGCTGACGCCTGACCCCACGTGATGGGCAACTGCTTCAACTTTGCCTGGGCGAGCAATTCCACAAAGTCCTCAGGGAGCTCCAGCTGCCCTCGCTCGGCCTTGATGTGCAGTTCCCAGACGCTCGCCGCCGAAACGTAGGCCTCGGCAATGGCCAGCATCGAGCGCGTCTGCGACCCCAGTTTCGGCGAGTCATCCAGAACCCACAGCACGACGTGGGAGTCCAGAAGCACCCGGTTCATAGGACGCTGCCATCGCCCTCGAAGAGGTCCGCGATCTCGTCGTTGTCGACATCGAAGGTTTCGTCGTCGTACCGAATCCGACCACGCCCGACGCCGAGCGTGACACCCCCAGCGCGATGGGGCACGAGATCGGCGATCGGCGTACCCGCCTTGGCGATCGTGATCTCCTCACCGTCGCGCACGCGCTCGAGCAGTCGCGACAGGTGAGTCTTCGCCTCATGGATGTTGACGATGACCATCTACCCATCATCGCCGAACGCCCTTAGTTTAGTCTAGTCAACTCGCGCGCTCCCGGGAGGTAGCCAGCCCTGACGACCATCAGAGCCGCGCCGGTTCGAGCACCTCGTCGTACCCTGGGAGGCATGGCGATGGACCCCGCGACCTTGATCCGAGACGGCCTCGCGCTCGACGCTGATCAGCGCGCGGTCGTTGCCAATCTGCTGCTCGACAGCCTCCATGACGCAAGTGACACGGACGAAGTCGATGCAGCCTGGCGGGCCGAGGCCACCCGACGACTGGCCGAAGTACGCGCCGGTGCCGTCGAGTTGGTGGATGCTGACGAGCACTACGCCCGTTTGCGTGCCTCGATCACCGGATGACCCTGGCCCAGCAGGAGCATCCCGAGGCCGTCGCCGAGTTCGACGCCGCCGTGCGCTGGATCACCATCAACGGGCGGCGCCGAGGGTGGTGGGGTCGGTGTTGGCGCCGCAGATGATGACGACGACCGTCTCCCCGGAGGCGGGTCGGTAGGCCTGGGCGGTCAGCGCCGCGTAGGCGGTCGCGGCGCCGTGTTCCGCGGGGATGCGGCAGTCGTCCCAGAGCGCGTCGCGGGCCGCGACGATCGCCTCGTCCTCGACGAGCACGCTGACCGGGTGGGTCTGCCTGGCCTGCTCGAAGCCTTGGGCGCCAAGGCGGCGGGCGCCCGGGGAGTCGGCGGCCACCCCGGAGACCGAGACGTCGACCGGCTCCCCAGCGGCCAGCGCCGCGTGCAGGGTCGGCGCGCGAGTCGGCTCGGCCGCGACGACGCGCACCCCTCGGTCGTTGGCCACCGCGGCAATTCCTGCGAACAGTCCCCCGCCGCCGACGGCGACGACGATCGTGTCGACGTGCGGCACGTCCTCCAGGATCTCCAACGCGATGACGCCCGCGCCGGCGGCAATGTCGGGCTGGTCGTAGGCGTGGCAGAACAACGCGCCGGTGCTCGCGACGTACTCCTGAGCCGCCTCGAACGCCTCCGCATACTCGGTGCCGGCGCGCTGCACCCGCGCCCCGTAGGCGTGGAGGAGGTCGACCTTGACCTGCGGCGCGGTCGTCGGCACGAACACCGTGGCGGGCACCCCGAGTCGCGCGGCCGCATAGGCGTTGGCAAGCCCCGCGTTGCCCCCGGACGCCGCGACGACACCGGCCACGGCATCCAGCTCACCCCGCTCCCGCGCCGCCAACTGCCGGTTGAACGCCCCCCGGGTCTTGAACACCCCGCACGTCTGCAGAAACTCGGCCTTGAACCACAGTCCGCCGCCGACGGCCGTCACCACCGGTGTCCGTCGCACGAACGGCTCGATCCGAGCCTGAGCCTCCTGCACCTGCGCAACCGTGACCATCAAGACTCCTTCGGGACGACCGGCGCATTCCGCCCGATCGTTGCGGACGACTGGGAGTGCAACTATAGTTTCAATATTAGAACTTTTCTATCGATTGGGGTGTCATCATGCACTTGGCGCACCCGCTGCAGTCCCTCTCGCCTAGCCTGGACATGCGCGTCCTCACCTGCGTCGCGCGGTCGACGAAGATCTACAGCCTCGGCGAGATCGCGGACTACGCGGGGGCCTCGCGACCGGGGGTCCGCCTGGCCGCCGAGCGCCTCGCGGAACAAGGCTTGCTCGACGAGATCTCCATCGGCCGAACGCGCGGCTACAGCCTCAACCGCGAACACGTCCTCACCGAGCCGCTGCTCGCCGCGGCGAACGGTCGCGCCACTGCCATTTCGCGCATCCGCGAGCGCATCGAAGGCTGGACGCTGCCCGCACAGCACGCTGTTCTGTTCGGTTCCGCGGCACGCCGCGAAGGTGATGCGAGCAGCGACGTGGACCTCCTCATCGTCCCGCAAGCAGAAGGAGCCCACCAGGATGACCTCTGGTCCACCCAGATCCTTGAACTAGTGACGGCCGTGCGCCGCTGGACCGGTAACAGCTGTGACGTCGTCACCCTCTCTCCGAAGGAATGGTCCGATCTGAGCGACAGCGACGAGCCATTCGCCGTTGAGATCCGTCGCGAGGGTATGGATCTGCTCGAACAATCGCGCGCTTTCCTCGCCAGCAGCAGCCAATGACGCCCCGAAAACCGGCCCGCACGGTTAGGGGGACACCTGGCGATGCACGCGCTCGCCGCGAGGACGGCGATCTCCTGATGGACCGCGCGAGCCTGGGTGACCTGAATGATCCACGATCCCGGAAGGTCGATGCGGCCATTGCCGTACTGGCAGGGATCGCCTATGCCGATGCGACCTGCATTGCCCTGCTCGGCGAGAGGAGTTCGAGCGGCGACCACTCGCACGCTGTCCAGCTACTCCGACAGGCAGACCCTCAAGCCGCCTCGGATCTACAGACCCTGATCAGCATCAAGACTCAGGCACAGTACGGGGTGGCCGCGCTCAACTCCGACTCAGCCACACGGGCCATGCGCGCCGCAGACAGGCTTGGCCAGCGAGCGTCCGAGGTGTAGAGCACGCTACCCCCGGGCCTGAGGCGAAGCCCGTCACTTGGTGGCGAGGAGGTCGCGCATGGCGGCGATGATCTGGGCTTGGGCGGTGGCGCGGTCGATAGTAGGGGTGCCGTCGCCGGACTGGGGGCCGTAGTCGCCGAAGTAGGCGTGGATGCCGCCGTCGATCGGCACGAAGCGTGCATCGGCGGGCAGGAGGGGTCGGGAGGCTTCGATGTCCGCCGGGGTGGCCAGGCCATCGCGGGTGCCGTAGATGCTAGCCACCGGCTGCTGCGGGACGGTCGTCGCGCCGTCGGGATAGGAGGCCCACAGCGCGAGGCCGTGGATGCGTGGGTCACCCGACGCCGCAGCTCGCGCCGCGGCCACGCCGCCGAGACTGTGCCCCGCGACCATCCACCGGCGTTCCTGCGAGCCGGACTCCGCGTAGGCATCGACGATCCGCTCCGGGGCGCCGAGCGCGAGGAAGCCGATCCCCAACGGTTGTTTGACGATGACCACCGGGTGGCCCGCCTCCGCGAGTGGAGTGAGCAGCGGCACGTAGGCGCGCGCGTCGACCCGGGCGCCAGGCTGGAAGATGAGCCCGGCCACCGAGCCGGCAGGTTCGGCAGGTTCGGCAGTGGGAGTCAGCGTGATCGACGTCGCGTCCTGCGTCACCGCGACCTGCGCGGTGCCGGACATCGCGGCCACCGCCGTCGCGTCTCCGGAGTACGGCCGCAGCCACACGACGCCGACAGCCACCAGCACGGCGAGCACGAGGCCCAGCGCCGCGCCGACCAGCCGTAGGCCCCCACGCCGGACAACCTCCGCCTCCGCACCGCGCCGACGCGCGCGCAAGGCGCCGACGATCAAGAGCAGCCCCACGAAGCCCGCGACGGCCAGCACCACCGCGTACGCCGGATGGCCGTCGCGAACCGCGTCGAACCTGGTCGCCAACACCCAGGCGGGGGCCGCCACCAGTGCCGCACCGGCGGCCGGGCGCGCGAACCTCACAGCGCGCTGCGCCACGGTGAACCGACCCGAGCATGCAGGGCCGGTGGCAGATCGACGGAGGCCAGCATGGCGCGCATCCTACGTGACAAGGGCGATGAATCGCCCCGTCTCCGCAGCTCAGCCCCGGGACAGCCCCAGGGCCACACCGAAGCCGACGATGACCGAGCCGGTGGCCGCGTCGAGGCCGCGACGCACCCTCGGGCGGGCCAGCCACGCGCGCATCCGATCAACGGTGAAGATCACGAGGGCGAACCACAGCAGACCCTCGACGTTGTGCACGAGCGCCATCGCGGCGGCGGCGAGCGCGGGTGGCACGTCGGGCGGCAGGAACTGCGGCAGCACGGCCACGTAGAACGCCCCGACCTTCGGGTTCAGCAGGTTGACCAGCAGGCCTTGGCGGTAGAACGGCCAGGGACCGCCGGCGGCGACCGGCTCGGCGCGACCATGCCCCGACCCGCCGCGCAGCGCCCCGAAGAGCAGCCGCGCGCCGAGCCAAATCATGTAGGCAGAGCCCACGACCTTCAGCGCGAGGAAGGCCGTGGCCGACGCCGCGAGCAGCGCCGACACGCCCAACGCCGCGGCGACCGCCCACACCAGCACTCCCGAGGTGATGCCGAGGGCGGCCGCGAAGCCGGCGAGCCGACCTCGGGTCGCGGCCACCCGCAGCACCAGCGCCGTGTCGATGCCCGGCGTGATCGTCATCAGCCCCGCGACGAGCGCGAAGGAGACGAGCGCGGTGGTCACTCGACGGTCACCGATTTGGCCAGGTTGCGCGGCTTGTCGACGTCGAGGCCGAGCGCGAGCGCCGCGTAGTAGGCGATGACCTGGGTGGGGATGGTCAGCAGGATCGGGTCGAGCTCCGGCTCGTTCTTGGGCACGCGGATCGTCGGCACCTTCAGCGCGCTGACGTCGACGCCGGGGTGCGCGATGACCACGAGCGGGCCCTTGCGCGCGAGCACCTGCTCGCCGGCGGCGAGATTGCGGTCGGCCAGCTCGTCGTCGGGGATGATCGCCACGGTCGGCATCTGCTCGTCGATGAGCGCGAGCGGGCCGTGCTTGAGCTCGCTGGCCTGGTAGGCCTCGGCGTGGATGTAGCTGATCTCCTTGAGCTTCTGAGCGCCCTCGCGGGCCACCGGGTAGCCGCGGGTGCGGCCGATGTAGAACGCGCTGTCGCCCTTGATGAGCTCGGCCGCGATGGCCTTGGCCGGCTCCGCGTCGGCGAGCACCTGAGCGATCTGCCCGGGAATCGCCTGCAGGCCCGCGAGGATGCGCTTGCCGTCGGCGACCGAGAGGTCACGGACCCGGCCCAGCTGCACGGCGAGCATGGCGAAGGCGATCCCCATGTTGGTCAGCGCCTTCGTCGAGGCGACTGCCACCTCCGGGCCGGCGTGGATGTAGACGCCGCCATCGACGGCCCGCGCGATCGTGGAGCCGACGACGTTGACGACGCCGAGCACGTAGCCGCCCTTGCGCTGCACCTCCTGCACGGCGAACGCCGTGTCGGCGGTCTCGCCGCTCTGGCTGACCGCGATGTAGAGGGTGTCGGCCTCGATGATCGGGTTGCGGTAGCGGAACTCGCTGGCTGCCTCGGCGTCGGCCGGGATGCGGGCCAGGTCCTCGATCATCTGCGCGCCCATCTGCCCCACGTAGTAGGCCGAGCCGCAGCCGAGGATCTTGACGCGCTTGAACGCCCGCAGCTCACGGGGGGTGAGGTTGAGGCCGCCGAGGCGGGTGGTGCCGAAGCGCTCGTCAATGCGCCCGGCGATCACCGCGGCGGCCGCGGCCGGCTGCTCGTGGATCTCCTTGAGCATGAAGTGCGCGTGGCCGCCGAGGTCTAGGTCGTCGGCGTCGACGCCGATGTCTTCGGGCGTGCGGCCGGTGTCGGCGCCGTCCTTGGTGAAGGTGCGGAAGCCGTCGGTGGTGACGGACGCGAGCTCGCCGTCGTCGAGGTGCACGACCGAGCTGGTGTGCCGCACGAGCGCGGAGGCGTCGGACGCGACGAACATCTCACCCTCGCCAACGCCGAGGATCACCGGAGAACCGTTGCGGGCCACGACGATCCGATCGGGGCGCGACTCGTCGGTGATCGCCAGGGCGTAGGTGCCGCCGATGCGGTCGGTGGCCTCCAGGACGGCGCCCTCGAGGGTGTCGGCGCCACTGCGGGCGATGAGGTGGGCCACGACCTCGGAGTCGGTGTCGCTGCTGAACTCCACGCCCTCCTTCTCCAGCTGGGCGCGGATCGCGCCGGCGTTGTCGATGATGCCGTTGTGCACGACCGCGATGCGCCCGTCTTCGCTGCGGTGCGGGTGGGCGTTGCGCTCGGCGGCCGGGCCGTGGGTGGCCCAACGGGTGTGACCGATGCCGAGGCTGCCGGCCAGGCGCTTGGGCAGCGCGGACTCCAGCTCACGCACGCGACCGACCGTGCGCACGCACGTCGTGCCCTTGCCGTTGACGACAGCGACACCAGCGGAGTCGTAGCCGCGGTACTCCAGCCGCGTCAGGCCGTCGATGAGGATGGGCGCGGCCGGCTGAGCACCGACATATCCGACGATTCCACACATGAGTGTGCCGTTCTCCTTCTGTACTGTGCGACTCGGCCATCAAGGGCCGCTCGATAGTGCCTTGGTAGTCATGTCGACGAGGTTGACCTCAGCCGTAGACGATGCGGCGCAGTTGCCGTTGGGAGAGGTGCGGCGGCGCTACGACGCGCTCCCCCAACTCCCCCGCAATGCGCTCGAACGCCTGCTGATTGCGAACCCCGTGCACCTGCAGTTCGGCGTGCCGGCGACGAACGTAGTCACCTACCGGCTCGCGATACCACGCGATGACGTCCTCCACGACACGCTGCGCCTCGCCCGGGGTCAAGCCCGTCGACGCGGCCACGTGGTCGAGAAGGTCGGCATCGATCACCCCCCTAAGGTGGCGCATCCACAGCCCGAACACCAAAAATCTGCCCGATTTCGGGCAGATACCGGCATTGCCGCCTCCCGCGCACGCTTCTTTCGCCGCGGGTGAGTACGCCTGCCAACGACCGGCCAGCCGTCAGCCGGGCAGCACGCCAGACGTAGCGACTTCTCAACGCACTCGGCCGCACATCATCGCCACGCCCAAGCCTGTGACCAGTGCATTTACTCGGGACTACCGGCACGCAGGTCGCGCGAGTGCGTCGAGAAGTCGCTACGTCCGCGCAGACCGGCACGGACTCCAGCAGCGATGCGAGGCTTGGGGCATGGCCGATCAGGAACAGCCGCCGCTGGGGGGCGACAGCTCGACCGTCCTGCTGACCGTGGACTTCGAGGTGGGATCCAAGGGCGCCTTCGCGCTCTACGTGGACGACGTCGCCACCTGCACGCTTGTGCGTTTCCCGCGCACTCTGACAGTTCCGGTACCCGCTGGGCCCCGTCGGCTCCAGGTTCGCTCGCGCCGCGGGTCGACTCGGTCGAACACGCTGGACATTGATGTGTGCGAGGGGGAATCGCTGTCGCTGACCGTTCGGGAAGGGCAGAACGCCGGAGTACTACTTCAACTCCTCGGTGCCGTGGGCGGTTTCGTCGCCATGCTCGTCGGCATGCACCGGATCGACATGCTGATTCTCGAAGAGACGGACGCTCCGCTTAAGCGCCGGTGAGTTCGGCGATGCGGGCGACCGCGAAGGCGTAGCCCTGGATGCCGCAGCCGACGATGATGCCGGAGGCGATGGGCGACAGGTAGGAGTGGTGCCGGAAGGCCTCGCGGGCGTGGACGTTGGAGATGTGCACCTCGATGAGGGGGCCCTCGATCGTCTCCAGGGCGTCGCGCAGCGCGACCGAGGTGTGAGTGAAGGCCCCGGCGTTGACGACGAAGCCGACCGCGGTGGCGCGCAGCTCGTGCACCGCGTCGATCAGCGCGCCCTCGTGATTGGACTGCACCGCCTCGATGCCCAGCCCGTGCCGCGCCGCCTCGTCGCGGCACAACTGCTCGACGTCGGCCAGCGTCGCCCGGCCGTAGACCTCCGGCTTGCGCACGCCGAGCAGGTTGAGGTTCGGCCCGTTGAGCAGGGCGATCGTGCCGGTCATGGACGTTCCTTTCGAGGCGGTGCGGGTGGTAGCCGGCACCGTGCATCAGACGGCGCGAAGCGCCAGACCTCCACCGTAACCGGCCGGCCGGGGGCGGCCGAACGCCCAACGGCGGCCGACCCCCGCTAGGGCCGACCGCCGTTGGGCGACGCGCTGGCGATCAGTGGGCCAGCGAGCGCATGAGGTCGCGGTTGAGGGTGGCGATGACATCCTGCGGGATGTCCTTGGGGCAGGCGGCGGTGCACTCACCGATGTTCGTGCAGCCGCCGAAGCCGGCGCCGTCGTGGGTGGAGACCATCGCCTTGACGCGGGTCCACCGCTCCGGCTGGCCCTGGGGCAGCTCACCGAGGTGGGTGACCTTGGCGCCCATGAACAGCATGCCGGAGGCGTTCGGGCACGCCGCGACGCAGGCGCCGCAGCCGATGCAGGCCGCGGCCTCGAACGCGCGGTCGGCCTTCTTCTTCTCGACCGGTGCGGCGTGCGCCTCGGGGGCGGAGCCGGTGTTGGCCGAGATGAAGCCGCCGGAGGCGATGATCCGGTCGAACGCCGTGCGGTCGACGACCAGGTCGCGGATCACCGGGAAGGCGTGCGCCCGGAACGGCTCGATGGTGATCGTCTCGCCGTCCTTGAAGCTGCGCATGTGCAGCTGGCAGGTCGTCGTGTTGCCGTGCGGGTCGTCGCCGGTGTTGCCGTGCGGGCGCCCGTTGATAACCAGGCCACACATGCCGCAGATGCCCTCACGACAGTCGCTGTCGAACGCGACCGGCTCCTCGCCGTTGTCGTTGAGGTTCTCGTTGAGCACGTCGAGCATCTCGAGGAACGACATGTCCTCGCTGATGTCCGCCACGTCGTAGGTGACGAGTTTGCCAGGTGCCGCCGGGCCGTCCTGACGCCAGATCTTGACAGTGATGTTCATCGGGGCCCCCGCAAAGTATCGGAGTGAGGTACGAACGTAGAACTTTGTGGGGTGATCATCGGGGCCCCCGCAGAGTATCGGAGTGAGGTACGAACGTAGAACTTTGTGGGGTGATCACTTGTAGCTCCGCTGCTTCAGCTCGATGAACTCGTACACGAGGTCTTCCTTGTGCAGGATGGGCGGTTGATCCTCGCCGGCGTACTGCCACGCGGCGACGTAGAGGAACTCGTCGTCGTGCCGCATCGCCTCACCGTCTTCGGTCTGCGACTCGGCGCGGAAGTGACCACCGCAGGACTCGCGGCGGTGCAGGGCGTCGATGCACATGAGCTCGCCGAGCTCGATGAAGTCGGCGACCCGGCCGGCCTTCTCTAGCGACTGGTTCATCTGGTCGGCCTTACCCAGCACGCGCAGGTTGGAGTAGAACTCCTTCTTCAGCTCCCGGATGAGCCCGATGGCCTTCATGAGGCCCTCTTCGCTGCGCTCCATGCCGCAGTACTCCCACATGATCTGGCCGAGCTCCTTGTGGAAGGAGTCGACCGAGCGGGTGCCATTGCAGTTGAGGAAGTGCTCGATGCGGTCGAACACCGAGTCGCGCGCTTGCGCGACCGCCGGGTCGTTGCCGTCGATCTTCGGGAACGGCCCGTCGGCCAGGTAGTCGCGGATCGTGTTCGGCAGCACGAAGTAGCCGTCGGACAGGCCCTGCATGAGCGCGGAGGCACCGAGGCGGTTGGCGCCGTGGTCGGAGAAGTTGGCCTCGCCGGTCACGAACAGACCCGGGATGGTGGATTGCAGGTCGTAGTCGACCCACAGGCCGCCCATCGTGTAGTGCACCGCCGGGTAGATGCGCATCGGCACCTTGTAGGGGTTCTCCCCGGTGATGCGCTCGTACATGTCGAAGAGGTTGCCGTACTTGGTGCGCACGGCGTCTTCGCCCATCCGCTCGATGGCGTCGGCGAAGTCGAGGTAGACGCCGCGGCGCACGCGCCGCTCCTCACCCTCCGGGCTGATCTCGACGACGGCCGGGCCCACGCCGCGACCCTCGTCGCACATGTTCTTGGCCTGGCGGGAGGCAATGTCGCGGGGCACGAGGTTGCCGAACGCCGGGTAAATGCGCTCGAGGTAGTAGTCGCGGTCTTCCTCGGCGATCTGACGCGGGTCCTTGTCGCAGTCCTCGGCCTTCTTCGGCACCCAGATGCGGCCGTCGTTGCGCAGCGACTCGCTCATCAGCGTCAGCTTCGACTGCTTGTCGCCGTGCACGGGGATGCACGTGGGGTGGATCTGCGTGTAGCAGGGGTTCGCGAAGTAGGCGCCCTTGCGGTAGGCGCGCCAGTTGGCCGTGACATTGCAGCCCATCGCGTTGGTCGACAGGAAGAAGACGTTGCCGTAGCCGCCGGTGGCCAGCACCACGGCGTCGGCCAGGTGCGTCTCGATCTCGCCGGTGACCATGTCGCGCACGATGATCCCGCGGGCCCTGCCCTCGACGACGATCAGCTCGACCATCTCGTGCCGGGCGTACATCTCGACGGTGCCGGCACCGATCTGCCGCTCCAGCGCCTGGTAGGCGCCGATGAGCAGCTGCTGCCCGGTCTGACCGCGGGCGTAGAACGTGCGCGAGACCTGCACGCCACCGAAGGAGCGGTTGTCCAGCAGGCCGCCGTACTCCCGCGCGAAGGGCACGCCCTGCGCGACGCACTGGTCGATGATGTTCGCGCTGACCTCAGCGAGGCGGTACACGTTGGTCTCGCGGGCGCGGTAGTCGCCGCCCTTGACCGTGTCGTAGAAGAGGCGGAACGTCGAGTCGCCGTCCTCCTTGTAGTTCTTCGCGGCGTTGATGCCACCCTGGGCGGCAATCGAGTGGGCGCGGCGGGGGCTGTCCTGGTAGCAGAACGCCTTGACGTGGTAACCGGCCTCGCCCAGCGTCGCGGCCGCGGCGCCACCGGCCAGGCCGGTGCCGACGATGATCACCGACAACTTGCGCCGGTTGGCGGGGTTGACGAGCTTGGCGTCGAACTTGCGCTGGTTCCACTTGTCCGAGATCGGACCGGCCGGCGCCTTGGTGTCGCTCAGCGGGTCGCCCTCGCTGAAGTACTGCCGCGCCGCGTCGGTGATGCCCGCAGTGGTGTTCGGGGTCAACGTTTCGGTCATGTCAGTCATGCGCCCTTACTTGATAATGCCGAAGAGGATGGCGAGCGGCGGAATGGCGAACCCGACGACGACGATCACGGCGATCGCCGTGCCGATCAGCCTGGCGGTGACGTACGCCTTGGTGGTGTTGGTCAGGCCCAGCGTCTGCAGCGCGCTGAAGGTGCCGTGGTTGAGGTGCATCGCCAGGGCCGCCAAGGCGATGAAGTAGATCAGCGTCAGCCAGGGCACCTGGAAGGCCGCGACGACGCGCTCGGCCGGGCTGTCGAAGGTGCCGCCCACGTTGATCCACATGAGGGTGAACTGGGCCAGGTGGAAGACGATGAACGTCAACAGTGCGACGCCGCCCCAGCGCATCCACTTGCTGGAGAGCGAGGCGGCCGCGGCCTTCTTCACTGCGTACCGGGTGCCGCGGGCCGTGTTAGCGCGGGACCACAGCGTGAACGCCGAGTAGGCGTGCGCGGCGAGCGCGACGAGCAGCAGGATGCGGAAGATCCACAGGCCACCCTCGTACGGCAGGATCGGCTCGCCCAGCACCCGCAGGTGATGGGCGTAGTCATCGAAGGCGTGATGGCTGACGAGGATCTTGAGGTTGCCGTACATGTGCATGAGCACGAAGAAGACGAAGAAGAGGCCGGAGACGGCCATCATGATCTTCAGCCCGATGGTCGAATGCATCGGACTCACGTTCCGGTTCGCTGGTTTCACTGCTGAAGTAGCCACGTGCGGATTCTGCCCCGTTCCTGTCTCGAGTGCCCTGCGGTTCGCTCAAGCTGCACCGAATCTGCCCTCGACGCGCGAGGAGGTCGTCGGGCGCGGACCGCACGGCGAAAGCGCCCCAACTGGCGCCTCCGGCAAGCCAGACAGCGACCATGCGGGGGTCAACCCTGACCTCCGCCTGCGCAATCGTCGTGAAAATCATCCTAGAGCGCAGCACCGACAAGGTCACCAGGGACCCATGTCCCGACCCCTCGCGTGTCGCGGAGCGGACGGCGCAGGAACCGTGTCCCGCAGCGCGATCCGCCCTTTCCAGCCCCTCACCCCAATCCAACCCCCGGGAGGTCGAGGGGTCCGGGGGTCGAGCCTGCGGTGCCGGCCCTAGGTCGCCGCCTTCTTAGCCGCAACCTGGGCGGCGTAGAGCTCCCGGGCCGACAGACCGGTGCGAGCCGCCACCGTGCGGCAGGCGTCCTTGAGCCGCGCACCCTGCGCCACGAGAGCGCCCACCTGGGCGGCGGCGTCGTCGGGGTCGATGCCGTCGGCGGTCGCGCCGGCGACGACGAGAGTGATCTCGCCGCGCACCTGCTCCGGATGCTCCTGGGCCCAGGCGTGCAGCTCACGCAGCGGACCGCGGACGACCTGCTCGTACCTCTTGGTCAGCTCGCGGCAGACGGCCGCGGGCCGTTCGGCGCCGAACGCCTGGCTCAGGTCGCCCAGCGTCGCGGTGAGCCGGTGCGGCGCCTCGAAGAACACGAGTGTGCGGGGCTCGGTGGCCAGGGCGGCCAGTGCGCGGGCCCGCTCACCGCTCTTGCGCGGCGGGAAGCCCTCGAAGCAGAACCGGTCGACCGGCAGACCGCTGACGGCCAAGGCCATGAGCACGGCACTCGGCCCGGGAACGCAGGTGACGCGGCCGCCGTCGGCCACCACCGCCTCCACCAATCGGTACCCCGGGTCCGAGACCGACGGCATGCCGGCGTCCGTGACGAGGACGACCCGCCTGCCCTCCTGCACCTGGCGGGCCAGCTCCGGGGTGCGGGCCCGTTCGTTGTGATCGTGATAGCTGAGCAGCCGCCCGCCGGGCACGTCGGCAGCGCGGATCCCGAGGGCGGCGGACAGGCGCTGCAGGCGTCGCGTGTCCTCGGCGGCCACGACATCGGCGCGGGCCAGCTCCTGCGCCAACCGCGGGGAGGCGTCGCGCGCATCACCGATGGGGGTCGCCGCCAGCACGAGCACCCCGCCCGGGAGGTCAGGCGCCGGCCCCGACTCACCGTCCATCTCAGCCTCACCCTCAGCCCCAGCCTCAGCAGGCTCCACCTCGACCTCGGCGCCGGACGATTCGGGCTCTTCGGGCACTTCGATACCCTGGAAATCACTGCGGCCGACCATGGCGTGATCCTGCCATCCGCCGAGCGCCACCCGTCGCCCGGCGCGGCGCGGCGGGCCGTGATCGAGGGAGCCGGCGCCGCACCTACGATGGGGCGCATGAGTCACGCCGATCAGTTGCGGTTGCGGCTGCTCGGAATTCGCCCGGTCGACACGCTCGCCGGCTGGATCGGGCCGCTGCTCGTGGCCCTGTACGCAGGGTTCCTGCGGTTCTGGAACCTCGGCCGGCCCGACACCCTGATCTTCGACGAGACGTATTACGTCAAGCAGGCGTGGTCGCTGCTGCAGTTCGGGGTCGAGCACAAGGTGCTGCCGGAGCTGGCGGACCCGGATGCGACGCCGAAGGTCGACGAGATCTGGGCATCCGGCAATCCCACCGTCTTCGGCACGGTCGCCGACTTCGTCGTGCATCCGCCGGTCGGCAAGTGGGTCATCGCGATCGGCGAGCACCTCGGCGGTGTGGAGAACGCCTGGTCGTGGCGCATCGGGGTGGCAGTGTTGGGCACGCTATCGGTGCTCATGCTGGCCCGCGCGGCCCGGCGGATGTTCGGCTCGACGGCCCTGGGGGTGCTGGCGGGGCTGCTCCTGACTCTCGACGGTCAGCACTTCGTGCTCTCGCGCACGGGGCTGCTCGACATGTCGGTGATGTTCTTCGCGCTGGTCGCGTTCTGCGCGCTGCTCATCGACCGCGACGCCTCCCGCGAGCGGCTTGCCCGTGTCGTGGGCGGCTGGCGCGACGCCGGCATGCACTTCGACGACCGGCGGATGCGCTACGGGCCTTGGCTCGGCCTGCGGCCCTGGCGGTTCGTCGCCGCGGTCAGCCTGGGCCTGTGCATCGGCACGAAGTGGTCGGGCCTGTACTTCCTGGCCGTGTTCGGGCTCATGACGGTCTTCTGGGACATGGGCGCTCGCCGCACCGCCGGGGTGCATCGCTGGCGCACCGCCGCGATTCTGCGTGACGGTCCGCAGGCGGCGCTGACGATGGTCGGCGTCGCACTCCTGACGTACGTGGCCTCGTGGGTCGGTTGGTTCCGCTCCGACACGGGGTGGGGGCGGCAGTGGGCGGCCGAGCACCCGGTCGACGGCGTCGCGGCCCTGGTGCCCGACGGCCTGCGGTCGCTGTGGAAGTACCACGTCGACATGTGGAACTTCCACATCGGCCTGACGAGCCACCACGACTACATGAGCAACCCGTGGTCGTGGATGCTCCAGGCTCGGCCGACGTCCTTCTATTACGAGGGTCCCAGTAAGGGGCAGCAGGGATGCCTCGTCGATCAGTGCTCGAAGGCCATCACCGATCTGGGCAATCCGGCGATCTGGTGGGCCGCGACGCTGGCGCTGCCCGTGTTGCTGTTCTGCTGGGCGCTGCGGCGGGACTGGCGGGCCGGCGCGATCCTCGCGGGGCTGGCGGCCGGTTACCTGCCGTGGTTCATGTACCAGGAGCGGACGATCTTCACGTTCTACTCCGTGGCGTTCGTGCCGTGGGTGGTGCTTGCGGTCGTCTTCGCGGCCGCTCTGATCATGGGTCCACCATCGGCCTCGTGGCGGCGCCGGCAGTGGGGACTGATGCTCGTGACCGCCTACGCGCTCGTCGTCGTCGCGGTCTTCGTGTTCTTCTGGCCCGTGTATACAGCGCAGGTCATCCCGCAGGACCAGTGGAGCTGGCGGATGTGGTTCCGCTCGTGGATCTAGCCGCTGCGCCAGCCGCTCAGGGCTGTGTCACGACGCCAGGCCGGCGCGCTCACCGATGGTCGCGGAGACGTCGGCGAGCGGCCCGCGGGATAGGTGCGCGATCCGCATCCGGCTGGTGGCCGTCGTCACCGTGATGGTGCCGAGTCCAAAGATCGCCTCGAGCGGCCCGTGCCCGGTGCGCACCTCGGTGACATCGGCCAGCGGGACGATTCGGCGGTTGTGCACGAACGCACCGTGCTGGGTGTAGACGGCGTCGTCGGTGACCTGCCAACGGTGGATGCCGTAGCGGCGCCGGGGCACGAGCAGGATGTGTGTGGCGGCCGCGACCGCGACGAGCCCGAGCAGGATCAGTTCGGCGGACCGGTGGTCGGGGTCGAGGGCGACCCACACGCAGCCGAGCAGGAACGGCACCAGCCAGAACAGCCCGGCACGCAACGCCCACAGTCCCTTGGCGTTGCGCGAGACGCGGTGCGCGGGAGGATTCTGCCGAAGGCGTGCGATCGCCTCGGAGTCCAGTGGCAGCGGCGGCGCGGGCTCAGCAGGAGCGCTCGCGCGCGGCTTCCGAGGGTTCGCGCCCGGCCACGATCCGCCAGGCTCACTGCTGCGGTTAACCCCCGGCCAGGAGGGCACATCGGGAGCGACGGACTTGCGCCCTCCGGCTCCGGGCCACGACTCCGGCGGACGCAGCTGGCCCGGCGGCTCCTGCGGGCGCAGCTGCACCGCAACGGATCCGGTCGCGTCGCTGGCCTGCTCCGGGGACGGCTGCTCCATCGACATGCTCCCCAGCGTCACACGGGCCCAATCCGCTCGCCAGTGCCGTTGCACCTCAGGGAAAGCCCGGCCCGGCACCCGCGCCCCCAAAGCCACGCACCGCGTGCAGAGGGGTTGCGGCTTGATACCCCTACCAGCTATATGTATATATACCCCCTAGGGGTAATCGAGCAAGGAGAGGCATGATGAGGACCAGCGCCACATTCACAGTCACGGGGACGACCTGCGCCGAGGACACCAAAAGGGGCACACCATGAACACAGCACGGGCACGAGGGATCGTTGCCGCGGGCGCGCTCGGCATGGCGCTGCTACTGAACGGCTGCTCGGCTGATGTCCCAGCCGATAGCAACTCGACGGCCGCACAGGGTCACGGCGGCCACGGTGGACATGGCGGCGCAGATCACCCGGCCGACGGCGGTCCGGTACCCGCCGACATGGCCGCGGCCGCGAGCCCGCGCTTCCCGGTGGGCAGCCAGGTGACCCTGACCGCCGATCATCTCGACGGTATGGTCGGTGCGCGAGCGACGGTGGTCGGGGCCTACGACACCTATACGTACGCGGTCGACTTCACTCCTACTACCGGTGGCGGCCTGATCGAGGACCATCGCTGGGTCGTGCAGGAGGAGATCAGCGACGCGGGCGACGAACGCCTGGCCGATGGCACCGAGGTGAGGTTGGCCGCCGCCCACATGGACGGCATGGACGGCGCGGCAGCCAGGATCGCCCGCTCGACCGACGAGACCGTCTACGTCGTCGACTTCGAGGCCGACGGCATGAAGATGACCAATCACAAGTGGGTTGTCGAGAGCGAGATGCAACCCACCTCATAGGGACCGGCTGCGGGCGGCGACATCAGCAGGCCCACGCCAGGAGAGACGACGACGCGATGACGATGAGCGAGCACACGAACCACAGCGACCCCCATCCTGCCGACGAAGGGCACGAACACCAGGAGCACGGCGCTCACGGCCGGCACAAAGGCCACGGCGGCCACAGCGATCACGAGAACCACGGCGCTCACGGCGGGCACGGCGGGCATGGCGGGCACAGTGGGCATGAGAGCCACAGTGGGCATGGCGGGCATGGCGATCACGTGGGGCAGTTCCGGCGACTGTTCTGGATCATGCTCGTGTTGGCGGTGCCGGTAGTGGCGTTCAACGACATGTTCGCCCACCTGGTCGGCTACCGCCTGCCCGACGCGGACTGGGTGTGGTGGGTCTCGCCGACCCTCGGCACGGTCGTCTACGTCTGGGGCGGCCGGCCCTTCCTGACCGGGGCGGTCAGCGAGGTGCGCTCGCGTCGACCGGGCATGATGCTGCTGATCGGCCTGGCGATCACGGTCGCGTTCGTCGCCTCCTGGGGGGCGAGCCTGCACCTGCTGGACCACGAGCTCAATTTCTGGTGGGAGCTGGCGCTGCTGGTGGTCATCATGCTGCTGGGGCATTGGATCGAGATGCGCTCG
Source organism: Kineosphaera limosa NBRC 100340 (assembly GCF_000298215.1). Classification (GTDB taxonomy): domain Bacteria; phylum Actinomycetota; class Actinomycetes; order Actinomycetales; family Dermatophilaceae; genus Kineosphaera; species Kineosphaera limosa. Next base: position 51,926 of record NZ_BAHD01000018.1, read on the forward strand.
CTGGCCCAGACCACCTCGGCGCTGGACTCCCTGGCGGCGTTGCTGCCGGACGAGGCCGAGAAGGTCGACGGCGACCAGGTGGTGCAGGTCTCCCCCGCCGACCTGGTCGTCGGCGACGTGGTCATCGTGCGACCAGGCTCGGCGGTGCCGGCGGACGGGAGGATCGTCGACGGCAGCGCCAGCATGGACGAGTCGATGGTCACCGGGGAGTCCAAGACGGTCCGCCGGGGCAAGGGCGACGCGGTGGTGGCCGGCACGGTGGCCACCGACTCCGGCCTGCGCGTCGAGGTCACCGCCGTCGGGGACGACACCGCCCTGGCCGGCATCCGCAAGCTCGTCGCGGACGCCCAGGCCTCCTCCTCCCGGGCCCAACGGATCGCCGATACCGCCGCCGCGTGGCTGTTCTGGTACGCCCTGGGGGCCGCGGCGATCACCGCGATCGTCTGGTCGCTGATCGGTCTGCCCGATGACGCGGTGGTGCGCGCGATCACCGTCCTGGTCATCGCCTGCCCGCACGCGCTGGGCCTGGCGATCCCGCTGGTGGTGGCCATCGCCACCGAGCGCGCGGCGCGAGCGGGGGTGCTCGTCAAGGACCGCCTCGCGCTGGAGTCCATGCGCACCGTCGACGCCGTCCTGTTCGACAAGACCGGCACCCTGACCAAGGGCGAGCCCACCGTCACCAGCGTCGAGCCCGTCGACGGGCGCACCGAGGACGAGGTGCTGGCGCTGGCCGCCGCCGCGGAGGCCGACAGCGAGCATCCGCTGGCTTCGGCCATCGTCGGGGCCGCCCGGCACCGCGAACTATCGGTACCCGCCGCCACCGACTTCTCCTCCTCCCCGGCGGTGGGCGTCAAGGCGGTGATCGACGGCACCACGGTCGAGGTTGGCGGCCCTTACCTGCTCGAGCAGCACGATCAGCGCGAGCTGCCGGTCGCCGCGGCGTGGCGCGAGCAGGGCGCGATCATCCTGCACGTCATCGCCGACGGACGAGTGATCGGCGCGCTACGGCTGGCCGACGAGATCCGCCCGGAGTCTCGTGACGCCGTCGACGCATTGCACGCCGCCGGAGTGCAGGTCGTCATGATCACCGGCGACGCCCAGGCGGTCGCCGACACCGTGGCCGCGGACCTGCGCATCGACCGGGTGTTCGCCGGCGTGCGCCCCGAAGACAAGGCCGCCAAGGTCGCCGAGCTCCAGTCCGAGGGTCGCAAGGTCGCGATGGTCGGCGACGGCGTCAACGACGCCCCCGCGCTCGCCCAGGCGGACGTCGGCATCGCCATCGGCGCCGGCACCGACGTGGCGATCGCCTCCGCCGGGGTGATCCTCGCCTCCTCCGACCCCCGTTCGGTGCTTTCGGTCATCGAGCTCTCGCGCGCCAGCTACCGCAAGATGAAGCAGAACCTGTGGTGGGCCGCCGGCTACAACCTGATCTCGGTGCCCCTGGCCGCGGGGATCCTCGCACCCATCGGTTTCGTGCTGCCCATGAGTGTCGGCGCGATCCTCATGTCCGCCTCCACCGTCGTCGTCGCCCTCAACGCCCAGCTCCTGCGGCGGCTCGACCTGCGCCCGGCCGTCGCCGTCGCAGCGTTCATCGGCAACAGGCGGCGCCCGCACGCGTCATCCGGTTCGGGCAGCACCGACACGCCGAGAGACCCAGGCACCCGGTAGCACTCTGAAAAGCCCACCAACGACTGAAGCCGCCCCAACGGGCGGCTTCATCGTCCTTAGACCGTTATGTGTCAGACAAGCTGGTGGACCTCCGTAGAGAGTTTGAGAACCCCTGCCCACACCTGAAGACTCTGTCTTTGCGCAGGTCACGGGGCTTCTACAACCACGACCAGCGCTCCTCTGAGCCTACTGTGTCCGACTCCAGGGGGCGAGTGGTGCGATCACTTGGGATGGCTCAAACCCTCCTTCGCCCGGAGCAGGTCGACGATCTGGTGGCGCAGTACCGCGAGGGCGCAACGCTCGTGGAACTGGCATCCGTGTTCGGCGTGAACCGCCGCACAGTCGCCACCCACCTCACCCGGCGGGAGGTGACGATCCGCCGTGGACGGTTCGATCCCTCCCGCATCCACGAAGCAGCCGACCTCTACCTCAGCGGGTTGACGCTGGTAGAGGTCGGCGTGAAGGTTGGGGCGGGGCCTCAGGCTGTCCGGCGAGCGCTCGCGTCGCACGGCATCGTGATCCGGCCTGGCGGGCGCTGTGGTTCTCGCATCACGGCATCCACTGCCGTGGGCGGTTGAGCCTAGACACGAAGGGCTGGCTCACGCAGGCTCGCCTCGACGCGCGAGTCGTGGCGCTGGTGACGACGGACCGTAGCCTCGCGCAGGCGCGCACGGATGAGCAGAGCGACGCTCAGGGGTCCCATGATGATGAACTTGAGCGCGTTCCAGCATGCCCACAGCACGATGAGGTGGAGCCAGCCGGGGCCGCCGTCGGCTGCCGAGCCAAAGCAGATGCTGGCGATCAGGATGTACGGAAGCGCGACCAGCATCGCGGGTATCCCCCACTTGAGTCCGCGGCGGGTGCGGATGCCAGCGAGCAGGCGGTTGCTCGGCATGTAGCGGTGCAGGTAGTCGCGGGTGCGAACGCTGAGCGTCCAGATAAGGCGGAACATGGCGGGCCTCTCGTCACACGTGTTACACCGTCGAGGAGGCAGAACGTGTGTGAGTGCCCGAAGGCCGTCCCGGAGGACCCGCAATATGAGGAGAACCTGCCTCACCATCCACTGTACGCCGGGGTCGGCGTTCACGGAACCCTTCGCTCCCGAGTTGCCGCGCGCACCTCTCTGTAGGAGTGAGAGGGCCCGACGATGACGAACCTGAGCGACGTAGTCCAGGACGAGCGCACAGCACGGATGGTGCTGTCGATGATCGTCGAACCAGACGACGCGGTAACAGGCCGACTCCTGGGCGAGCTGGGAGCGCTTGAGTTGCTCCGACTCGCCGAACGTGACGACGTGGTGCCGGGCCTCAGTAACGTTGACGCCCAGGTGTGGCGTTCCCAGTTCGAGCGCTCAGACGCTCGGACACTTGAGCAGAACGTCGTCGAAGCCGAGCGCGCTGGTATCGGCGCGCTAGTCCCCGGCGACAAGGAGTGGCCTTCCGCGCTCGACGATCTTGGCGACCGACGGCCATACGTCCTGTGGGCTCGTGGCACGACATCGTTCCTCGCGCGACCGCTCAGCGATTTCGTCACGATCACCGGCGCGAGGGCCTCGACCTCCTACGGCGACCATGTGGCCGGGCAGCTTGCCTCCGACCTCGCCAACGCTGAGCGGCTTGTCGTGGCCGGCGGTGCGTACGGCATCGAAGGAGCGGCCCATCGAGCGGCCCTTGCATCCGGCGGCGACACGATCGCGGTCATGGCGAACGGCGCAGACCGCATGTACCCGATGGGTCACCGTGAACTGCTTGAGCGGGTGGCCGACCTGGGCCTCATGGTCAGTGAGATGCCACCCGGCGCAGTCCCGACGCGCCATCGCTTCATTGCTCGGGCGCGCCTAATGGCTGCGCTCTCCACAGCGACCGTCGTGGTCGAGGCTGGCGTTCGCTCTGGATCGATGACCGACGCCCGGCGTGCGCACGAGCTTGGCCGCGCTGTCGGAGCTGTTCCCGGCCCGGTGACCAGCGCAGCGAGCGCCGGGCCGCACCAACTCCTGCGAGATGGCGCGTCACTGGTGACGATGCCGCGGACCTGCTCTCTCCACGCGGACGTGACGGCGCAAGCGCGATCCGGGCATCTGCGGCTTCCCGCGATTCAGGGCGGCCGTCAACAGCCACGAAGTCAATGAGCACCCGCGCCCTGTAGCTGCCTGCGAGCCGCTTCTACGATCTGCCGCTCAGGTGGCGATGTATGCCGAGCGCGCTGCTTTCGCCTTCTCCCAGTCCTCCTGCACTTCGCTCACAGTCGGCTTGGTGCTCATGTACTCGGCGGCGTGAGAGTGTCCGGTCATCCGTTCGCAAGCACGATCGAAGAGAGGTTCAATGACTGCGATGGCAGCATCGAGCCGAGAACTGTCGATCTTCGACAGGCGGGTCATCATGATGTTCTTGCGATATCGCTGTGTGACGTTCTGCAGGAGTTCCTGCTCAACGAATGCTTCGCACCAGGCGCGGATGAGGTCGTAGGTCTCTTTGATGAGTGCATCCTGGACCACGGGCTCCGCGCTGGTCATCTCTTGAAGTTTGACGTTGATCCGCTTGGCTAGATCGGCCGGCGTATCGAGCCTCGGCTCGACGTCCGGAGCCAGGATTCCCTTGGCCTCTCCACCGTCGCGCACCTCGTAGATTTTCGTCCTGAGCTTCTTGTTCTGCCTGGCGGCCATCAGCGCTGACGCGAACATGATGTTGTGGGTCAAGACAACAACCTGATGTGTCTCGGCGAGATTCTGGATGCGTGCAGCAACCTCATCAAGTCTGCGGTAGTCGAGACTTGTGACCGGGTCATCGAAGATCAGAGGTGCTTTGGTCCCTCGCATCCGACTCTCGGCAAGAAAGTCGGCCAGCGCCAACACCTTCTGCTCACCTTCCGAGAGCACCGCAGAGGGCTTGTAGGAGGCGACCGCCTTCTTGCGTTGCGCCTGTCCGCTACGCCCCCTGAAATCGAAGTGCGACCTGAGGCGCTCGAAGACGAGCGCACTCCTCGGCGAACAGCGTCTCGAAGTTCTTGTTCACGAGGTCTTCACTGGCAAGCTTGGACTGGACCGTGAGTTGCTTCGACGCGCCGCTTGAAATGACCCGTGAGAGCTTGTCAAGTTGTTGCGCTCTTCGCGCACGTCGGACGTACTCGCGGGCTGCGGCGATGTTCCGGTTCAATTCAATGCGTGCCGTGAGTTCTGAAAGCTCCTTCTGCTTTCCGGTGAGCGCGCTCGCCGCATTTGCTTTGTCCTCCGACATCTGCTGAACGGCCGCCCGTGCAGTCGCCAGTTCGGCTCCGACTTTGGAGGCCACTGCTTCTGCGCTCTCTCGGAGGGTGCCTGCGGTCACGGGCTTCCCATTCGCGGTGTCCTGAGCTGCGGCTCGGGCCGCCGCGAGCACGTCACATGCTTGGCTCGCCCATACCGGTGGGTCTTCACCATCCCGCTGTTCTGTGGCGAACTCGTTCGCGCGGGTGAGCTCGGCTTCGTCGAACCTGAGGCTGGAGTTGCGCACCTCGGTGTTCGCGTCCGCGACCTGACGGACAAGCGTTTCATCGAGGAACGTGCGATAGCGAGTCAGCAGGTTCAAGGCCGTCGGGCTGAGCTCCTGCATGCAGTAGAGACACTTGTCTCCGGCAGTTGGATAGTGCTCGCGGTCAAGGTGTTGGCGGTACGAGTCTCCCGCAACGATGAACTCCTGCCATTCCCCATCTGCGGGGCCTGGCAGCTCATCCTGACTGAAGAGTTGCTCTCGCGCTTCTGTCCTTCGACCTTCCGCTTCCTGGAGTTTCACCCGGGCTTTCTCGTAGACGACCGCATCGAAGTTCATCGCTGTTGTAAGCACGCCGTGCAGCCGATTGAGGTGACGTACCGTCTCCTGTGTGCTGGAGAGAATCGCGTCGAGCGAGTTGGAACGGAGCGCCGCGATCTCACCTTCGAGCCGCTCGCGGTCGGCCTCGGCACCGTCAGGCAGCGTTGCCAGTGCGTCAAGCTCCGCGAGGTCTGTGGTGGCACCCAGGGTCTCGATCACGGGATACACCTTCGTACCTCGCGTGAACCTCGACAACAGCGGGTTGCTCCCCGGCGCCAAGGCCTTGACCTCGGTTGCGATCCGCTGCTGAATGCCTTGCAGCCCGGCAGCGACGTGACCAAACAGTGCGAGTTCGGCCGGTGTGTAGACGTAACCCAGATCGCTGTCAACGTGCAACGAGACTGCGCTCGCGTCGAAGACGCTGATGCGGGAGAATGGCGCAAGGCCGGATTCGTCCTTCCACATCACCGAGGAGTCCATGCCAGACAGTCGGTACTGGATGGTGGCGCTGGGCGACGGCGGGCTGTCGAGATAGGCGGTGTGCGCGTTCGGCAGGATGTCTTCAGCGGTCCGAACAGCCGAGATGCGCTTCAGTATTCGTGCATACCCGGTCTTCCCCGATCCGTTCTGCCCAAAGAGCACGGTCAGTTCCGGGTCGAAGCCAAGTTCTTGGTCAGCGGCGAGCGCATTGACGCCTTCGATGCTCGCCAGACTGACGAGTTCAAGAGTCTCCTCTTCCGCCGCATCCGTGGCGACGAGTTCAAGCTTCGGAACTTCCGGGGCCTCACCATCGCCAAGCCCCTTCTCCGCAAGGAAGGTGGTGTAGGCGGCGTCCAGCAGGGCATCGCTCGGCGCCTGGCGAGAGAGGATCGTTTCGGCAGTGATCTGACGCACCCATGCGTCCTGCCCGTTCGCCCAACCCACGAGCAAGCGTCGGGGCGTCGCGTCTCCCAAGTTGACCGAGACCTCTTCAGCGGCCACGTCTGCCTCCGTCCTGGCGAACGGTGTCAGGAGATACGTGTCGCCGATCCAGCTCGAACTGTCATGGTGCTGTCCATCATGCCTGAGGAGTCGGGGGTCGGGCCGGACGACACAGCGGCCGCGGCGCTCCGAAGCTCGTTCTGGCTCACAGCGACGGCCCGGTTCGCTGGGTCCGAGAGTGTCGGGAGTGTTCTTGATCTTGTTCGACGCGAGCGAGGTTCATCGTTCTGTCCAGGGCTGTACGCGCCCGCGCAGCGTCGATCCTCTGGGCCGCAGACTCGGGTGGGGCGCCGAGGGGTGCGTCGTCGGTGACGCGGTAGCGGTCTCGGTAGGCAGCGACCACGCGGGCAGCCTTGCGCCAGGTCGCGGCTCGTCGCCGGTCGGTGGGCGCTGCTCCAAGAGGTTCGTCCACGGCGTGCTCTCCGTGAGCGCGGCTTCGAGAACGGCGTCGGCGCGTGCCTCGATCAGTGCTTCTCGCTCGTCGAGGGCTGCTCGCATTTCGGCGCCGATGGCCCCGTGCGCCTGTGGGATGAGGCCGGCGATGAGCCGCGGTGGCTTGCGAGTCCGGCCCGAGCCAGCCGGGCGGGCGGTCGCCCGCTCGACTCGGTAGTGGAGGACGGCGGCGATGTCGTCCGCGTCGCCGAATCCACGCGCAGTGACGAGGCGCGGCAGCAACGCATCGACATCGTGATGGTTCGCTTCAGCCCGGCGGAGTTCAGCCGTGAGCGGGCCGAACGCCTCGGACTCTATGGCGCTCTCGGCCTGCTCGTCGGTGAGCCCGGAGCCACGGACGAGGGTGGCCCAGCGGTCGTGCTGAGCGGCGGCGGCGATCGTCTCATACTCGGCGGTGAGCTGAGCGATAGAGCCCCACTGGTCCTGCTCAGCCACGATGGTCTCGTGCGCGGAGAGTTCGGCGGCGCTGTGCTGCAGAACGCCGTAGAGCACGCTTCGCGCGGTGGCGTGTGGGTCGTCACCAGGGTGCGGCTGGGCATGGTCGTCGGCGCGGTCGAGCGTCACGTAGGCATGGTTCGCGTGCTGTCCTCGGCTCATCGCGACGTAGAAGGTCTCTCGGGTCGAAGTCGGTTCGACCAGGACGTGCGCAGTGTCGGTCGTGATGCCTTGCGCGCGGTAGGCGGTGACCGCGTAGCCGAGATCGACATGCTCGGCCACGTACGAGGCTGGGAGGACGATGCTGCCGCCGAACCTGCGCCCTCGCCTGCGAGCCCTGATGGTTCCGTCGTCGCGAATGGTGGTGCTGGTGCCGTAGTCGCGTGCGATGGTGATTGTCCCGTCGTCGCCGACGGCGGTGATGGTCCATATGTCGCCGTTGCGTACCCAGTCCCGCCCTGCCATGGTGCGGAGGTTCCGGTTGTTGCGTCGGGTGATGATGGTGTCGCCGACGCCTGCGGCGGTGCCGTCGCGCAGTTCGACTTCGCGGTCGGGGATCAATGTCTTGTTGAGGATCAGGTCGGCGCGGGCGCGACGGTTCAGCGCGGTCACGTCTTCGTGGGTTTCGGCGATCAGCACCGAGGTGAGTCCGGCGTCGCGGTCGGCGCGCCAGGCGTTGTAGGCCGTGTCGGTCATGGCCTCGGCGTCGCCGTCGGTGATGCGCTGGTGGGCGAGGTAGGTCTCGATGGCCCGGGTGTGTCCGTGGCGTAGCTCGAGTGAGGCGGTCTTCTCCCAGGCGTGGGTGAAGCGGTGAACGTCGACCAGTTCGGGGGTGTCGGCGCGGTCTCTGGCGATCATCGCGAATGCACCGCCGGCGTCCACGGACTGGAGCTGGGCGTAGTCGCCGACCAGCAGCACCTTCGCGCCCGCGTCTTGGGCGAGGTGTGTGATGCGGTCCAGCGACAGGGTGCCGGCGAGGGAGGCTTCGTCGATGATGACGAGCTGACCCGCCTCGAACGTGTCGCCGTGGAGGATGTGGTTCTGCCACCACTTCGCCGTGTTCTCAGTCGCGATCCCGAGATCATCGGCGAGGACCTGTGCGGCGACCGCTGACGGCGCGAGCCCGACGACGGAACCGGCGCCGTGCTCGGCTTCCCAGGCGCGGCGGAGTGCGTTCATGGCGGTGGTCTTGCCTGCCCCGGCAGGACCGACCAGCACGTCGAGCATCCGTCCCGACACCGCGATGCGGGTCAAGGCATCGGCTTGGTCGTCGCCGAGCATCCGACCGTCCGCGTCGGGTCTGCGCGTGATCTTCTCGACCGTCGCGAGCTGCACCGTCGGACCGGCCAGGTTCGCTGCTCGTTCCAGGAGTCTGTCCTCCGCCGCGAGCTGGGACTCGGAGGTGAACACGGTCGAGCTCTTCGGCCGGAACACCGAGGTGCCGTCGGGCCGACGGAACACAACCGGGGACGCGGCGAGTTCGGGCGGCGTCAGCCGAAGCGAGACGAGTTCGGCGGCGTCGGCGACCATCGCGACGATGGCTTCCCGGTCCTGCGTGGTGGCGAACCGCCAGCCCATCGTCTGCCGGGATGCCTCGGCCATGAGATTCCATCGCCGCCAGGTCGAGCGCTTCTCACCGACCACCTCGACGACCGAGCGCCCGAGCTCGCCGATCACGTCGAGTGGCACGTCGTCGGCGCGTAGCAGGAGCGGTTTGTCGTAGTCGGTCATCTCGCGTGCCCACGTCGTCGCGTCCCGACCGAGAGTCTTGGATGCGCGATCCCGCCACTCGGCGGTCAGGTCAGCCAAGGATCGGACCTGCTTCTCAGGCCTCGTGGCCAGCGTGGCCTGGGCTCGCAGCTTGAGGATCGTCGCGTTCGATGGTTGGTGTCTGTGATGGGCAACGTACTCGGCGATGAGCCGGTTCTTCTCGACGTCGATGTGACGGGCACGGGACGAGAACTCCGAGACCAGCTCTTCCGGAACCCCGGTGATCGCCCACGCCGGATTCCGGTCCCGCCCCATCTCGCGCTCCTCCCACGAGACGCCGAAGGAGCGCGTCATATGGTCGGCGAACACGGCTTCGTGTAGTTCGGAGAGGGCAACGACGGCGGCGTGCATCGGTCTGCCGTCAAGCGAGCGCCATTTCCCATCGAGGACGGTCTTGGCCTTGTTGCTGATGACCACGTGCGTGTGGATGTGGGGGTCGCCGGCGCGGGAGTCGAAGTGATCGAAGGCGGTGGCGATGAGCCCGGTGACATCGACTTGCGCAACCGCGCCGTCTCCGGCGGTTGCGCCCGCGCGGGTGGCTGCAACTTCACGTTCCATGAACGCAACCACCTCCGCAACCGCTCGATGGTGCGCCTCCCCGATGAGTGCTTGGACCCCGGCGTCGGCGACTGCCCACAGCACCGATGCGGACTTCGGGATGGAGAAGGTGAAGTCGAAGCCTGCGACCGCACGCCGTGTGCTGTGAGCTGTCTCCTCGGCAACGATCTGCGCGATGGCCTCGCCCTTGGCCCCAGGTGTGAGCGTCTGGTCAAGAGCGGCGATCCGTGCCTCGATCCGCTCGTCCTGGCTCTTGTACGCAGGGAAGCCCAGGCCGAGCTTGTCGCCGGTGATCGGATCACAGCCCGTGCCCATCAGGAGCTGGAGTTGGTCTTCTGATACTCGGTCGCCCACCTGAATCTCGCCCTTGCCGAGGGCCGCTACGCCTGCGCCGAGCCAGCGGCCGGGCGGTGTGCCTTCTTCCATGTGGTAACGAGTGAGCTGCGTCGAGAGCGGCCTGTTGCCGTCGGCTGCCGCGACCGTCTTGAGCAGGTACTTGTAGCCATCACCTGCCGACATCACGCGCATCGAAACCGTCATGCTCACCTCCGTTCCTGGCGAGCAGGTGAGCACCCGCACCCGGTGACTTCTGAGCCGGTAGTGCCCGGCTCTTCTACCTCGACCTGCAAGACGCGTGTGACCTCAAAGCGGAGACGGGCGGACGGGCGGACGGGCGAAAGTGTGCATCGTGTGGAGGCCCGTGCACCTGTCTGGCATGCGAGGCGACGAGAGGAATCTGAGGCTGCGGGTGACGCGGCGCGAGGCGCCTGACCTCGGCAAGCTGATCGAGTGGGTGCTGGGCATCGCCGAGGCCCGTCACCGCGCCTGGGTGAACGGCGAACCCGACCCCTACGGGCTTCCACCGCCCGAGGACCTGGCGTCTGCGCGCCACTGAGTTCTTCGCTTTGTCAGGGGTGCGCGAGAGGATCGACACCAAGAAGCACCCCGGCAAGGAGGCCCACGATGAGCACCGCGACACTCGACACCACGACGTCCGAGCGGGCCGCCGAGACCCCCGTGATGCTGGCTGTGTCCTACCTCCGCGTCTCGACGCGGGAGCAGGCCGAGCGCGGCGGCACCGACGAAGGCTTCTCGATCCCCGCCCAGCGCGAGGCCAACGCGAGGAAAGCCGACGAGCTGGGCGCGCGGGTCGTGCGCGAGTTCATCGACGCCGGAGAATCAGCGCGCTCAGCGGATCGTGACGGACTGCAGGACATGCTGGCGTTCATCGCCGCGTCGCGGGTGCAGTTCTGCATCGTGCACAAGCTCGACCGGCTCGCCCGTAACCGCGCCGATGATGTGAAGATTCACGAAGCGCTCATCAGCGCCGGGGTCACGCTCGTGTCGGCTACAGAGTCGATCGATCAGACGCCTTCGGGGATGCTCGTTCACGGAATCATGTCGAGCATCGCGGAGTTCTACTCCCGCAACCTTGCCACCGAAGTCACCAAGGGGCTGACGCAGAAGGTCGCGCAAGGCGGTACCCCAGGACGCGCTCCCATCGGCTACCTCAACGTGCGCCAGACCGACGACCAAGGCCGCGAGATACGCACCGTCGAGGTTGATCCCGAACGTGCACCGCTGATCGCGTGGGCGTTCGAGCGTTACGCCGCCGGCGAGACCTCTGTGACGGCGCTGCTGCGGGATCTCACCGCGCGTGGCCTGGTGTCGGTGCCGTCGCCGAAGCGTCCATCCAGGCCGCTGGGGAAGAATGCGCTCTACCGTGTGTTGACGAACCCGTACTACGCCGGAGTTATCCGCTACAAGGGCGCGCTGCATCCCGGCGCGCACGAGCCCATTGTGAAGCCAGCGTTGTTCGATCAGGTGCAGTCGCTGTTGAAGGCTCGCAACGCGCACGCAACCAGGCACGTCCAGCACGCTCACCACCTGAAAGGCCTGCTGCACTGCGGCAATTGCGGGTCGCGGATGCTGCTGGACTTCGCCACCAATCCGAGAGGCACGACCTACGCCTACTTCGTCTGCTCCGGTAGAGCATCAAAACGGACAACCTGCACCCGCCGAGCGGTGCCCGTCCAGGTTGCGGAGCGCTTGGTCGAAGACTCCTACGCGAGCATCACGATCAGCGAAGACGACTACCGGCACCTCGCCGCCGAAGTCGACGCCGCGTTCGACAAGCGATCTGCTGGCCGCGATCAGGAGTTCGCCGACCTCACGGCGAACCGTGCACGCCTGGAAGCCGAGAGCGACAAGCTCCTGGCGGCGCACTTCGCCGACGCCATCGACCTTCCGACTCTCAAGCGGCACCAAGACCGCGTCCGAGCCGGACTCGCCGACATCGAGCACCGCCTGCGCGAGCACGACGAACTGCGCGTCGGCGGTCGGGGGTTCCTCCACGACAGCCTGCGGCTGCTTACCGACGCGCGCCGTGCCTACGCTCACTCGGACGACGGGAGCAGGAGGCTGGCGAACCAAGCGTTCTACACGCGGTTGGAGATCACCGAGGACGAGCAGCTACACTCGCGCCTCGCGGAACCGTTCGCGACCATCGTTCGAGAGGCGACCGGAGGCAAGGAAGCCAAACGGGACGCCTCGACAGGCTCAGCGACCGGGAACAGCGATGTCGCGTGTTCCCGTAAGACACTTTGGGTGGGGCGGGCGGGGCTCGAACCCGCGACCGAGGGATTATGAGTCCCCTGCTCTGACCGGCTGAGCTACCGCCCCGGCCGACTCATGTTACCGACTGGACGCGACGGTGGCGTCGGGGGCGCCACCACGACACGTGTCGCCCGCGTGGGGAGTGCCTCGGCGAACCCGTCCGGGGCTACGGTGAACAGCAAGCCGGACCTGCGAACGCAGTGCCCGCCCTGGGGAGAGATCATGACACTGCAGATCGACATCACCGATTCACTGCTGCAGACCGCGGCCGACGCCCCCGCAGAGTTGCTGTGGGCCTGCCCCGTGGAACTGCGCAAGCCCGTCCTCCGCATCCTCGACACGCTGAGCTCGCGCGGCTCCGACGTCGACGTCGCGCTCGCCGGTGGCCGCGTCACCCTGTTCGCCGACAGCACCGGTCTCACCTTGTCCGAGGCCATGACGATGTACGCCATGTGGACCCGCGCCGGCCACACCTGGTGGGGCTACGCCCCCGACCTGACCGTCACCTCGCACGGTTTCAGCCTGCACGGCGGTCGCTTCGACCTCGAGCAGGACGCCGACGGCACGACCGTCGTCCTTCAGCTCGTCTGACGCCCGCGGGGCCGCCCCGGCGTCAGCCCAGCACCGTCGGGTTGGCCACGTATCGCGGCCGCTCACCACGCACGAACGCCGCGATGTCGGCGGCGCCGATGTCGGCCGCCAGTTCCGCAGCCTGCCTGGACGCCCCTGCCAGATGCGGGGTGACCGTCAGCCGCGGCGTCCTCAGGATCCTGTGATCCGGCGGTAGCGGCTCGAACGGCAGCACGTCGCAGGCGGCCGCGAACAGGTGCCCCGAATCGAGCACGTCACACAGCGCGTCGTAGTCGAGCAGCCCACCGCGGGCGCAGTTCACCAGAATCGAACCCGCCGGCATCAGGGCCAGCTCGCGGGCCCCGATCAGTCCGCGGTTCTCGGCCGTCTCCCGGGCATGGATCGTGACGATCGACGACTGGGCGAGCAACGCGTCCAGATCCTCCACCCGCTCGACGCCACTCGGCAGGTCGACGCTCAGATAGGGGTCGTACACCACCACCCTGGCTCCGAGCGCCATCATGATCGCCGCCACCCGCGAACCGATCGCCCCATAACCCACCAGCCCGACCGTCGACCCGGCGATCTCGGGACCTACTTGGTCGTAGAGGTAGTAGTCGCCGCGCCATTCGCCGGTCACCAGCTCGGCGTGCCGCTGCGGGATCTGCCTGACGGCGGCCATGATCATCGCGACCGAGTGCTCGGCCGTCGCGGTCGCGTTGCGACCGGGGGTGAACGTGAGCAGGACGCCGTGCTCGGTCGCCGCGTCGGCGTCCGCATTCACCGGCCCGCCCCGGCAGACGGTGACCATTGTCAGGTCCGGGGACGCCGCCAGCACCTTCTCCGTGACCGGTTGGGTGTGCGTGAAGCACACATCGCAGCCGCGCAGCGCCTCGATGAGGCGTTCCTCGTCGCCCTGCGCCTCGCGGACGCCGCCGACGTCGCCCACCGGCTCGAGCGGCCACTCGTTGGCCAGGCTCACCGTCTCGGCCTCGGGCAGGTGGCGGGCCAACGCACGGGCCCGCACGTCGACCGTGACGAATCCGTCGCCCGACAGGAGTACCTTCACCATCATCTCTCCTAGTGGTGGTGTAGTTTGGCGAGCTCTTCGGGCGGAAAGACAGAGTCGCGGTCGCCGAGCAGAAGCGCCCGGTAGGTCATGATGGCCGCCTCCTCGAAGTTCAGCGCCCGCCTGAACGCCGACTCGACGGTCTCGCCGAGCGCGGCGATGCCGTGGTGCCCGAGCACGACCACGTTGTGGCGTCCGTCGGCGACCTCGGCCGCCGCCGTCTCGGCCAGTTCGTCGGAGCCGTTCGTGTAGTACTTGGTCTGGCCGTAGGAGCCCACGTAGTAGGCGTGGTCCTGCGTGATGAACCGGATCCTGTGTCCCAGCGCCGTCAGCAGCAACGAGTACTGCGGGTGCAGGTGGATCACCGCCCGGGCGTCGGGCCGCCTGGCGTAGATCGCCGAGTGCAGTTTCCACTCGCTCGACGGGGTCGGCCCGGATCGATAGGTTGCGCTGAGGCGGGTGACGTCCTGGCCGAGAACGCGCACCGTGCCCCCGCTCCCCTGGGCGAGTCCCTGCCGCACGGACTGGCCGCCGACGGCGATGAGCTCGTCGAGCTGGCCCGCCGTCTGCTCGTCGGTGAGTGTCTCCACGTCAGTTCTCCTTCTCTGCGGTGGCCGCGCGCAGCTCCCGCATCAGGGGCCACGCCGGGCGCAGCGCGTCGCGGGCGGCCACGTACACGCTGTGCGCCTGGGCGTACAACGCCTCGTTGTCGGGGTTCGGGTCGAACGGCGACACGCCGGTGGCCAGCGCCTCGGCCGCCGTCTTCAGGTCGGGCATCTCGCCGGCGGACACGAGCACGCACACGGCCGCACCGCGCGCACCGGCCTCGGGGGCGTCCTGCCGCAAGACGCGGCGTCCGGTCGCATCGGCGAGAATCCGGCACACCAGATCGGAGCGGAAGCCGCCGCCGGACACGACGAGATCCCCCTCGACCCCGAGCACGTCGACACACTCGATCAGCGAGAAGGCGACGCCTTCGTAGACCGCACGCAGAATCTGCTGCCGCGTCGTCGACACGCTCATGCCGAGCCAGGACGCCGACGCGTTGGTGTCCTGGAAGGGGGCGCGCTCGCCTCCCGGCGAGCCGTAGGGCAGGTACAGGACGCCGCCGCTGCCCGGCCCTGCCTGCTCGGCCTCGACCTCGATCTCCGACCAGGGGGTGTCGGCCAGACCGAGCGTGCTGCGGATCCAGTCGACCCTGCCGCCGAGCGCGTCCGCCGGGTTGATCGGCGGCACCAGCGCCGTGGCGTCCGCCATGCCGAGACGCTCGGCGAGGGCGTCCGAGATGGTGCCGGACGCCACGTCGAGGAAGTGTCGCGACGCCTCGGTGTAGTCGGTGAGGCGCTCGCCCGTGAGGTTGAAACGTAGCCAATCCTTGCAGTAGAGGATCGTGCGGGCCACGCTGGTGCGGACGCTGGACACGATCTACGACGCCTGGCCCGAACTCGGCCCTGATGCTGTGGCGAACGTCTTCGGTGAGCACCAGGACCTGCTGGTCGGTCAGCAGGGAGTGCCCTACGTCGAGCCGCAGCGGGTGCAGGACGCCACGCACGTGCGCGTGCTGCTGGCCAAGTCTGCGATCTCCACTGGCTGGGACTGCCCGAGGGCTGAAGTTCTCGTCTCCATGCGCCCAGCCAAGGACCGCACCCACAGCACCCAGTTGCTTGGACGCATGATCCGCACCCCCTTGGCCCGGCGTATCCCGGGCAGCGAGTTGCTGAACTGGGTGGACTGCCTGCTGCCGTTCTTCGACCGCAAGACCGCCACGGGAGTGGCCGAAATGCTGATGAAGGACGCGACCTCCAAGGACGAGGAGGACAACGACACCGGAGGCGGTGAGGGACGCCGTGTCCTGTTCGACCCGGTGGACCTGCTCCCAACCCGAAGGTGCCCCAGGAGGTCTGGGAGACCTTCGCCGCCCTCCCCTCGGTGACGATCCCGAAGAAGGGCGTCAAGCCCATCCGCCGACTCACCGCGCTGGCCACCGCACTGTCCACGGACAGGCTGGCGCCGGCGTCAGTGCTGCCGAACTGGACGCCGCCCTCGACGAGATGCTGCGCATCGACGACCCGTTCGTCTCGAATCGACGCCGGACGACCTGCCCCGTGCGGGTCGGCGGGGCGTCGATCCCCGAGGGGGAGATCGTCAAGCTGCACTGGACGTCCGCCAACCGCGACGAGGGAGTCTTCGGCGACCCGGACGCACCAGCGCGAAGTCGCTCCGGTCGGCGGGTGGACGCATGTGCCGGTGGTGGTGACCTGACCGCCTCGGCTGCGCGAAGGTCGGACGCCTCAGGCGCCGCTCACCACGTCGGCGATCGGGGTGGAGCCGTCGTTGAACGCGATGATGCGGCGGGCCACGGCGTCCTGGTCGGCGTCGATCACCGCCGCCAGAACTGCGGCGACGTTCGCCCTCGACACATGCCCGGACGCGGCGGCGTCCGCATCGATGCGCCCTGTGGGCGCATCGAGGGTGAGGCTGCTCGGGCGCAGGATGGTCCAGGCCAGCGGGCTGGCCTCGAGGTGGGCGTCGGCGGCCGTCTTGGCCTCGGCGTACGCGAAGAACGGGTTGTCGGCCGGGACGCCGTGGTCGGGTCCGGCGCCGAAGTACGACACCATCACGTAGCGCGGGACGCCGGCTGCGGCAGAGGCTTCCATGGAACGGATGGCGGCGTCCCGGTCGACGGCGCGGGTGCGCGCCGGGTTGCCTCCGCCGGCTCCGGCCGACCAGACCACCACGTCGTGACCCGCGAGCAGGTCGGTGAGCGCGGCGACGTCGAGGCTCTCGACGTCGGCGACGACCGGCGTGGCGCCGGTCGCGGCCACGTCGCCGGCGTGGTCGGGGTTGCGGATGATCGCGTCAACGCTGTGCCCGGCCTGCGTGAGCAGCTCGGACGCCAACAGCGCCACCTTGCCGTGACCGCCGATGAGGGCGATGCGTGCCATGGGGATGCCTTTCGGTCGCGTGGGGTTGGACCCACCGTAGCTCGGACGCGGCGGGGTCCGAGCTACCGCCGTCAGCGGCCATCACGGACCAACCGCTCCACGATGACCTCGGCGGCGACGCGTGAGGCCCGCGCGTCACGCACCAGATACGTGTCGAGCAACGCGCGTGCCGTGGTGAGTTGGTCCGGGCGCTCGACGACGCACAGGTCGCCGCCGGCGTCCAGAACCACTGGGTTGCGCAATTCAAAGTCAGCCAGGACTCCGACCTGGAACAGCCGCCGGCTCGCCTGCCCGACGATACCCTCGTCGATCAGGTCGACCTCAGTGACGCCGACCAGGGCGCCTCGCCCCGTGCGTCGATACCGTCCCCACGCTCCGCCGACGCCACCCACGGCGTGGGCGAGCTGAGCCACCGACGACGCCCGCATCCGACGCCGCAGGCGACTCAACTCGGACGCCGACAGCTCGCTCGGCTCGTCGCGGTCGAGCAGGGCCAACGCCGCACGCGCGGGGAGAAAGCCCGGCCAGCGGCGTTCGACCGCACCCAGGCCAGTGCGGCGACGTCGTCGATCACGAAGGAGCGCCCCACCTGGCGCAGCACGGGCAGCGCCCCGGACTGCACGGCCAACTGCACCGCCCGCTCGGTGCGGCCAGCCATGTCAGCGACGTCCCTGACCCGCAGCTTCATACACAAAGCTTCGGATAAACGAAGAATTGCGTCAACGCGTGCTCGCACGAACCCCCTCCAGTCCGGCACCCCACACCACCGCCCCACTCCATCACGAGCGACACCGGCTCGACTCAGCAGTCGGCGCTGACAGGGGAGCCTTGGACCCACGAGTTTCAACACGAACTGGGATCAAGTCATCACCCTCGAGCACTCGAAGAAAATCCGCCTCGGTCATGAGTTCGATGTCCTGACCTTTGGCCTGCAGGTCGAAAGCGCGTCGCGTCTTTCCCGAGTAAGTGGCTCCGGGCCGCAGATTGGCGGGATTGAAATCGCCCAGCACCAGAACGTTAGTGCGTTTGGTCGTGTTGGCCTCAGGGCTTCCGCCCGCCTTGGCTACTGCATCCCACGCGATCTGACGCGTCATGGACATCAGCGCCCCCGTGAAGACAACCACGCGTCCGTACAGATAGCCATCCGGGTCGGCGTCAAGGTGTGCTTCAGGCGCGAGGAGCCTGCCGCTTCCGCCGCCAAGGGTGCAGACCGATCCCTTATAGACGCCAGACTGCATTCGTCCCACACAAACACCATGAGCTGTCGCGAGGTCACCAACCGTACGGACGCCCGCAGCGCTCGCCATCCCGTTGATGATGCCCACGACTGCTTCAGCGTCCGCAAGTGCGTGATGGTGGTTGCTAGCGACAAATCCAGCAGCTTCGGCCACGAATGGGAGTCGGTAGGAGGGTAGCGCATACGCACGCCTACCCAAGACCATCGTGCACAAGAAGCGCAACTCCGGCCACTCAAAATTGTCGGCGGCGCAGGCATATCGAATCACCCCAATGTCAAAGCCAGAATTGTGAGCCACGATCGTGTCGTCGCCAACAAACTCGAGGATCTTGGGAAGAACTTCCTTCCAGTGAGGCGATGTGGCCACCATCTCTTCAGTGATGCCGTGCAGTGACACGTTGAATGGCGAGAACCCGCTGGCAGATTCCGGTGGCCTCATGAGCCAGTACCGCGAGTCGACCACAACTCCATCGCGGACCTTCACCAACCCAACCGAGCAGGGAGAGCCGCGGTAACTGTTGGCCGTCTCGAAGTCGATCGCACTGAAGTCAAGCACTGAAGGCCCCCCACGGCTGAGGTTCGATCAGCATGCCGAACTGCCTCGGAAAGATGGCGTGAGCTGGGGAGTCGAGCCCCTCCGGCATCATCCACGGGGTTACGCCCCTGCTGTCTACGGTGCGACGACGGCGCTCCTCATCGGTTGCTAGCCACTGGCTCCAAAGCTGGGCGAGGTTGTTGGCAAGACGAAGGGTCCGCTCGACCGGGGTCCCACGACACGGTGTCGCTACCGAGATGAGTTCTGGAAACGTGGGAACAACCGCGGCCCGCCGACGAGTGCGTGCGATGTAGTCCCGGACTGCGCCCTGGATGGCGATCCTACGCTCGGTCGTCTCACGTACTAGAAGCTCCAGGTCTGCAGACGTCAGTTGTCGTGCTGCCAACGGTAGCCCGCGCAGGTCAGACCCTTCGGTGGCGAGCACCGCGAAGTCTCGTGTCAGGCTGTGAACCTTGCGCAATCCTTCCGCGTCGGAGTCCAGGTCAACGCTGACAGCGTTCGCGTGGGCTGCCCGCGAGGGCGCCACGCGTGTCGTCTGCCAGACGACAACAACTGCCGACGCTGGCTGCCGGTCCAGGACTGCAAAGCCTTGCATCTGCGCTCCTCTCGTTGGGTGGAGCCAAACTTAGACGCTCCTACCCGACGTGCGCTCGATATCGCACACACTTGCCCTTGGGCGTTTTAACGGGTTCTAGCACTGGCTGACCGATCGACAGCGTGGGCGCCCAGGGAACCGCCTCAAGTCGTGGTTGGTGTTGAAGCAGCCGGCTCGATCTGACATCCTGATCTGCTGCCCTGATGCCGGGCGGCCCTGCGCGAGGCGTCGCGCACCTGAGGAAGAAGTCAACCCATGGACGCCCTGCAGCTCCGTCGCATGAATGCGACCTATGAGCCTGCTGCGCGCGCCTTTGAACTCCCCGAGTTCGGTCCGGCGCGCCAGCGCTGAACCGTGGGGTGAGGACGAGACTTTCTTCTGCAGTCGTTTCCTGCGATCCGTGGCGATGAGCCGCGTCCGCACCCCTGTTGTCCCATCACACCAACAGGAGGAAGCAATGAACGAGCTTGGGCGCGAGCGCAGCGAGCACCAGCCATACCCGGTGCCGCTGTCCGGCGCCGAGAACACCTGGATGTGGGCCCATGAGGCCGACATCGAGGAGGGCGCGCAGCGGCAGCTGCGCAACACCGCCAATCTGCCGTGGACGCACGGCGTCCGCGTCATGCCCGACGTGCACTACGGACTCGGCGCCACCGTCGGCTCGGTGATCGCGATGCACCAGGCCGTCGCACCAGCGGCGGTCGGCGTCGACATCGGTTGCGGCATGACGGCGGTGCGCACCAACCTGCGTCCCGACCAGCTTCCCGACGACCTGGCCGCCCTGCGGCACGGCATCGAGGCGGTGGTGCCGGTCGGATTCGCGTCGCACGGCGACGAGCCGAGCACCGTGCGCACGCATGCCGACCTCGGACGCCGCTACCGCGCCGTCATGGACGGGTTCGACGCACTCGAGGCCCGGCACCTGACGAAGGCGGCGGCGTCCGGACAGGCAACGCACAAGGCGATGACGCAGGTGGGCACGCTGGGTGGCGGCAACCACTTCGTCGAGCTGTGCGCCGGCGACGACGACCGGGTGTGGGTGACCCTGCATTCCGGCTCGCGCGGCACGGGCAACCAGCTCGCGCAGGTGCACATGGGCGTGGCGCAGAAGCAGGAGCACAACGTCGGGCTGCCCGATCGCGATCTGGCCGTCTTCCTCGCGGGCACGCCCGAGATGGACGCCTACCTGCACGACCTGTGGTGGGCGCAGGCCTACGCGCTGCTCAACCGCGACGTGATGCTGCAGGCGGTCTGCGACGAGCTGGCCCTCCGTCTGCCGGGGGTGTCGTTCGAGGATCCGATCCGCTGCCACCACAACTACGTGGCCGTCGAGACCTACGACGACACGGAGCTGAACGTGACCCGTAAGGGCGCGATCCGGGCCGGGCTGGGCGACCTGGGCGTGATTCCCGGGTCGATGGGGACGGGTTCCTACATCGTCCGCGGGCTGGGCAACCCGGCCTCCTACCAGTCGGCGTCCCACGGTGCCGGACGCCGCATGTCGCGCAACGCGGCCCGGCGCCAGTTCACGGCCGAGGATCTGGCGGCCCAGACCCAGGGCATCGAGTGCCGCAAGGACGCCGGCGTGGTCGACGAGATCCCGGCGGCGTACAAGGACATCGACTCGGTCATCGACGCCCAGCGCGACCTGGTCGACGTCGTCGCACGCCTGCAGACCCTGCTCTGCGTGAAGGGGTAAGGGTAAGCCTGTGTCGGCCCGGAGGAATCCGGGCCGACACATCGCCACCCACCGCGATCTACGAGCGACCATCCTGGGAAGCTCGCGCCGTAGTCCCAGCAGGCGGACTGCGCCTGGTCGATGGTCGCGGACATTCCCACCGGAGCCGGCGTGGATGACAACGGCCCCTGCCGGAGCGGCTACACCGCTCCCACAAGGGCCTTTGCTTGGCTCCCCCGACTGGACTCGAACCAGTAACCCTCTGACTGGCCGGACGACACCCCCACACGCCCATCAGCGGAACACGTCTCCCCTAGCCGCCACGCTCAAGACAAGCCGTCTCGAGCATCCCCTCTAGCCACCCTCACATGGTCGCGTTTCAGGGATGGTCGGTGCCAAACTCGGTACAGCCGGGCCGTCCCCTCACGAGGGGCCGTTTAGTCGAGCAGGTGCCAGTACTTGCGGCGGGCCTTCATGGCATGGACCGCCAGTTGATTGCCACCGTCGAACGTCAGGATCGCCAGTTCGAGCAGTCGCCCGCCGGTGTGGAACCCAGCAGGAACCGCTTTGCCGGGGAGTCATCATCAGGCTCACTCACGTATGCCACCTGCTCCACGGCATGCAGGATGTCGGCCTCACTGATCCTGTCTCGCAGCGCCGAAGAAATGAAGCTCACGCGCGGTCCCCGGGGGCGAACCCGGTCCGCACCGCCAACGCCAGTTCCGGGGAGGTGAGCCAGCTGACGGCGGTCATCCCGAGTCCGCCGCGGAGCTGGCCCTCGACCTCGGCCATCAGCCCGTAGAGGACGCGGGCCCGGCCGTCGAGGCCGCCGCCGGCTTCGCGGGCCTCCCGACCGAGCCGGGGTTCGGGGACCACCAGGGTGAAGAACGCTTCGGTGCGGACCGACGCCCGCGACAACGCGAGGGCGAGGTCGTCGTTGACCTGCCGCGCCAGCTGGGGGCTGGTGGGACGTCGGTGGCGGCGGAGCCACAGGTCGCGTTCGGCGCCGTCATCGGGAACGGTGCGGACCAGCAGGAGGACCTCGTCGATGAGTTCGGTGCGGGCGCACACGTCGAGCAGATCGGCTAAACCGGCGCCCAGACGTTGCCGTTTGGCGGGGTCTGCAAGCCCGATACCGGGGTGGGTGACCGAGGCGGTGACCGCCCAGGTGCGCGCCGCGGTGTCCTGGATGATCGCCACCCGCGCCTGGTGGGGGCCGTGGGGTGGTCCGTCGTGGATGCTGACGCCGGCGAGCACGCCGGGCAGGTCCACTCGGTCGAGGTCGTCGGCGCGGCCCTGGCCGGCGCGGGACCGGAACACCGTCCACCCGGTCAGGGTGCCGATCGCGTACTTCACCGAGGCGATCAGCCAGCCGGTGGCGGGACGGCCGCGGACCGGAACGACCACCAGCAGGGCCAGCAGGACCCACGCTCCGGCGAGGGTGCCGACCAGCGGCCAGGCGCGGGTGTTGACCGCCCAGAAGACCGGCAGGCTGGTGACGGCGAGGGTGCCGAGTTGCCAGCCGGTCCGGCCGAAGAACCAGCCGATCCGGTCCTTGGAGTAGTCGCCGTACACGATCGCCATCACGGTCCCCTTTCAGGGTGTTGGAGGTTGGGTCAGACGAGGAGGACGGCGGCATCCGACGCGCTGACCTCCCCGGCCGCCGCAGCACCGGAGGAACCACCGGCTCCACTCGTGGTCGGTGGGACGGCGGGGCGTCCGGCCCCCGAGCTGGACGACGGACTGCTGATGGAGAACGAGCCCGCGTCGCCTTGCTTGCTCGGGGCGCTATCGCCGGGGCTGGCGTCCGGAGGGCTACTGGGCACTGAGGGGGCGCTGGGGTCGCCGTCCGCCCCGTCGCTGGTGGGTTCGCCGCCGCCGCGGTCACCGGCGTCGGACTGACCGGCGTAGGTGGCGCGGCGTCCGGCCTGGCTGAAGTCGGGGGGGTAGGTGTTGTGCCCGACCCCCATTTGGTTGGTGACGTCGGCGCCGATCGCGGCGCCGGCGGCGCCAAGGCCGGCGATCACGCCGAGGCCTTGGGCGGCTACCTGGCCGACGCCACCGAGGCGGCTCAGGCCGCCCTGCACCGTGCAGTTGAACCGGCTGCTGGTGGCCGGTGGCGGCCATCGTCAGGGCATCGCAGATGAGGTCGGTGCGCATGTGGTCGGCCATCGACCAGCCAAGGACCTGTGTGGTGCAGCAATCGATGACGGTGGCCAGGTACAGCCAGCCCTCCCAGGTCTTGATGTAGGTGATGTCACCGACCAGCTTCGCTCCGGGCGTGTCGGCGGTGAAGTCCCGGTGGAGGCGGTCGCGGATCGGGTCGGCGTCCGGGTCCTGCTCGGTGGTGACCTTGTAGGCGCGGGGTTGGCAGGCGGCCAGGCCTTCCTCGCGCATGATCGCGCGGACCAGGTCGATCGACGCCGAGGCTACCTCGGGGTCGGTGCAGCGGGTGAGGATGGCATGGACCCGCCGCACCCCGTACGTGCCGCGGCCGGCCTCGAAAGCGCCGTGCACGTGCCGGGTGACCTTGGCCCGCCGCCGCTGCCGCTTCGACGGCTCAGCCCGCTGCCAGTCGTAGAACCCCGACCTCGACACCTCCAGGCCGGAGCACATCGCACTCACCGAGGGAGCCGGTTCGCCCGTGGCCTGCTCCGCGGCAATGAGCGCGTACTTGTCGCTCACTGCTGCTCCCTCGCGAAGTAGGCCGCTGCTTTTTTCAAGAAGTCGTTCATCAACCGGAGTTCGCGATTCTCGCGTTCGAGTTCCCGCAACCGCGCACGATCCGGCAAAGAGAGCTCCTCGCTGACGGGTGCTCACGCCGATATTTGTTGACCCAGTTCCCGAGCGTGCCCTCGTTCATGCCCAGGTCCCGCGCGACCTTCGCGATCGGCTGGTCGTTCTCCAGCACCATCTTCACCGCCTCATCGCGGTATTCCTGCGTATATTTCTTGTACTTGGACATTGACCTGTTCTCCTCCTCGGGGAGATTCTCCCTTCTTTGGTCACTGTCCGGTGGGAGCCACACACCTCACGGCCTGGGCGGCGTTCGAAGAGTTCGAGGAGAAGTGGGGCAAGGCCTACCCGGCCATCCCCAAGCTGTGGCGCAACAGCTGGGAGCAGTTCATCCCGTTCCTGGACTACGACATCGAGATCCGCAAGGTGCTCTGCTCGACCAACGCGATCGAGAGCTTGAACGCCCGCTACCGGCGCGCGGTCAACGCCAAGGGCCACTTCCCCACCGAGCAGGCCGCGCTCAAGACGCTGTACCTGGTCACCCGGTCCCTAGACCCCAAGGGGCTCGGGCAGGCACGATGGGTCACCCGGTGGAAGCCGGCCCTGAACGCCTTCGCGATCACCTTCGCCGACCGCATGCCGGCAGCGGAGAACCTCTAACCATGGAACGCCAGTTACACCGTTCAGCGGACAGACCCCGTCCCGATTCGCGCTCATACGGACCGTCGACCGGTCATCCGGGATAGTCGGTGATCCGTCCTCAACTGCCGATGTGCGTGCGCGACCTGTAGCGGATTGGATCGGGCCTTGCCAGCCTCGGGCCGAGGAGCGTACCGTGGATAGGCGCGCTGTTGCGCCTGACGGACGGGGGTGCAAGCATGGTTTCAATCCAGGATGTCGCTAAGGAAGCCAAAGCGGCCGAAGAGTTGATCGCGACCGTCTCTCGAATCCTCGCTACCGCCGCCCGGTCGGCAGTCATCGAGATCACAAATGCTACGTCCCGACCCATTAAAATGTCGAGGCAAGCGCATGAGCACGGGGCTTTCGCGCGCGAATCGCTACCGACTCAGGAGATTGCGGCCATGTCTTCTGTAGTTGTGGGTAGCAGATCCTCCGAAGGTGCTGTGGCTACAGGAACGGAGGGGCGCTTGTGGTACACCCTCGATGACGAAGGTACTCATTTCTATATGCGCTGGAACGTACCATTCATCTCAACATCAAATGAACAGAACTACTACGTAGCAGGCCCCCACAAGGACTTGTACGACAGCTGGGGGATAATCAGTGGCGGAAATAAGAAGGTAGCCGTCAAGTTCGTCGTGACAGAAAAAGCCACTCTGGGACCTTTCGACTTTGACTGGGTGACCTGCACAGATTGTAAGGGTCTATTCCACAAGCTGAGGCCAGGCAAGTGTCCTGCTCGCGTCGACACAAGCACCTCGAGGCCGGTCGTCGTCGGGACGGACGGCACTACTATTGGTGAGCCGCGCTATCTCGGCCACCGAGCTGCAGGCCACACGCTGGGCGTTCCCTTCGGCCAGCCGGGCCCCAATCGATCTACGGAGTGGCGGAAGTGCCGCAGATGCAGCCAGCTATTCTGGGACGGTGGCGAGACGAAGGGGGCCTGCCCAAAGTGGTCGAAGCCACGCCTAGCCCACGTCGGCGAGGAAAACGGGCGCGAGTACCTATTGCCCTTCGACGTGCCACCCAGGTCCTCTCAGCAGGATGACTGGCGCTTCTGCGAAAAGTGTCATGTCCTTTTCTATTTCCCTCATGGCGAAGACGGCGGCTGCGCGGCCGGAGGAAAGCATCGAGCCTTCACACGCAACTATGTTCTCATGAGGGGACAATGAGCTCGTCGACCGCGTCGCTAGAACGACGTTGATGTTTAGCTGCCTCGAAGAGGGCAAAAGACAGTGGCCCCTGGCAGGGTTTGTTTCGTCCCGGCCCCAGGCGCGCGCCCCCTTCGACCGCCGCGCCCTGCACGACCAGCATGACACACGCGTCATCGGTGGTGGTGCCGCCTCGGACACCGCCGTCGATCTCCGCCTGCCGGACCCAGCTCCGCAGCGCCTCGGGGTGCACCCCTACCTGGTCGGCGACGCTTAATCAGGCTCTTCACAATCCGGCCCTTCACAATCCAGGGTGTAGTGGGGGTCGGAATCCGCCGGCCTCCAGGAGTGCTCGCGCGATGTAGTTGGTGAGGTAGCGGAAGCCGAGGGCGAGGCCGCGCAGGTGCTCGAGGCGCCCGTTCACGGCCTCGGTGGGTCCGTTGCTGGTGCGGGGCCGCTCGAAGTAGGCCCAGGACGTCCTCGGCCCGCTTGGACAGGATGCGGCCGAGCTTGCGCAGCTCGACCAGCGGCGCCGGGACACCGTCGGTGAGGGCGTCGATGACCGACCGGGCCTCGGCTCGGCCGGCGGCGCGGTCGGGGTCTCGGTAGGCGGCGATGAGGCGCTGGTAGGCACCCCAGGTCAGCTCGACCTGCTCGTGCTTCTCACTGGCGAAGAGCTTGTCGAGCCGCTCGTGCTGGCGCTCGGTGAGCAGGTCGGCGCCGGTGTGCAGGGTCCGCCGCGCGGTGTACAGCGGGTCGCCCTTGCGGCCGCGGTGGCCGTGCAGCTCCTGCTGGACCCGCTCCATGCAGCAATGACCACACGCCGCCGCGGTCGGGGGTCACGAGGTCGTCGAGCAGGAAGAACCTGGCGTCGTGACCGACTTCCCCCTCCCTGCCCACGCCACGACCCCGGAGGAATACGCCACGTTTCGGAAGAACAGCATCGAGTTCGTCCGAGCTAGGAACGAGCGCATCCTGCAGCTCGGTTTATGAGGGCGAGGCAGATCGCCAACGCCAAACGCACTACTCTGCGCGACCTGCGCGGCCGGTCGTCCGCGCCTCACGCCACACCCCCGCGAACACTCGCTCATGCCGCTGTGCGCGGGGGTAGCCTGTCGTCGGTTCCCGAGCGCAGGACCGACTTGCCGCGGGCGTGCTTTCCTGGTGGGGAGGTGGCCGGGGTGATGGGCCGGTGACACTGGCGGTCATCCGCCCGTCATATCGCCGTAGGGCTCCGTGACCACCATTGTTCCCATGGTCAGCGCCCGGGATGAACTTGCCAGCCCCGTCAACGTTCTCGTCGTCAGTGTGTGGTCGGAGCGGTTCGGTCGGCGCAGGATGGTGAGCCACACCGACCCTCGTGGCGATCTGCTGAACTCCTCCGCGCTCGTGCGGCACAACGCTCCTACGGACGCTGCCATCGTCGACACGGTGAGGATGTGGCTGAGCACGATCGGTAACGCCGCGGTGACGCCCGGGCAACGAGCGCCGATCAGACTGCTGCGCAGTCAGCCCCCAGAGCCCGGCGAGGGCGGGGGGACGGGAGAGGGGACGTGAGTGGCCACCTTCCAGGCGATCGGTGCCGTGGCCGAGGCGGTGCGCCGGCTTCTGGAGCAGTCGTGGGTGCACACCCCCGGCGGCCTCCAGCCCCAGTTCGCCGTCTACAACGGGGCCGCCTTCTCCACCCCGATGGCCACGGGGATCTCCGTCTTCGTCTACCAGGTCGCGATCGACGCGACGCAGCGCACGCTGCCCGCAGCCGGCCCCGACCAGCGCCGGCCGCTGCCGGTCGTCGTGTACCTCCTGCTCACCGCGTGGGCGCCGAGCGCCGCCAGCGAACACGCCCTGCTCGGCTTCGCGATGCGCACCTTCGCCGACCAGCCCGTCCTGTCGTCGGGCTTCCTGAACGCCGCCATGCCGGGTGTCTTCCGGGAGGACGAGACGGTCGAGGTCCTCGCCGGACAACTTTCCAACGACGAGGTCTTCCAGCTGTGGCAGGCGCTCCCGGGCAGCCTCCAGCTGTCGGTCCCCTACCAGGCCAAGGTGGTGCGGATCGAATCGGCGACCGACGTCCCCGTCGGCCCGCCGGTGCGGGTGCGGGAGTTCGACGTCAGGAGGCCCTCGTGAGCACCGTCCCCCTGGAGCGGCTCGGCTACCGCGGCGTCCTCAGCCTCGACTGCCGGGACGCGGTGAGCGGCACCGTCGTCTCCGGTCTGGTCGCCGAGGCGTGGCCGCGCACCGACCCTCGCGCCCGGCGTACCGCCCGGCGTTCGCCGACGTCGCAGCTCCTCGGTTTCGGAACGCTGCCCGACCACCCGCTCGAGCAGCGCGTCCGCGCGCCGGGGGACGGGCCGCTGGACTGGCCCGCGGCCACCTCGCGGCCCTATCGCGTCTTGGTGACCGACCCGCGGCGCCGCTACCTGCCGGTGCTCACGGACGTCACCGTGCCGCAGCCAGCGCCGCACACGGTGACCCTCCACGCGGCGCCCACCTCACTCCCCCGGGGCGGCTGGGCGGTCGTGCGCGGTCAGGTGCTCAGCGCCGGCGGCCCCCGGCCGCTGCCATGGGCCGTGCTCACCATCGAACTCGCCGGCCGGGCCCACACCGCCCGGTGCGACGCGGCCGGGGTGTTCCTCCTGAACGCCCCCTACCCCGAGGCGCTGCCGCCGCTGTTCGGCTCACCGCCGGCCGGGCCCGGGCTGTCCACGATGACCTGGACGGTCGAGATCGGGATCTCGAGCGCGCCGGACACCCTCACCTTCACCGATCCGCAGCACCCCGATGTCCCCGACACCGCGTCGGTGCTCGGTCAAGCCCAAGCCACCTTCGACCCCGGCGGCGGCCCCACCCTGACCAGGACGCTCACCTTCGGCGAGGTCCTGGCTCTATCCCTGACGGCCACCCCGGCCTGAACCGACCATCCAGCGAGCGGAGACCAGTCATGCCGCAGTACCTCGCACCCGGCGTTTACGTCGAGGAGATCCCGGGTCCCCGAACGATCCAGGGCGTCAGCACCAGCGTGGCGGCGTTCGTCGGCCCCACCCGCTTCGGGCCCACAAGCGGCCGGCCCGAACTGCTCACGTCGTACGCCGACTTCGTCACCATCTACGGCGACGCGGCCGACCTGGTGTTCGACGGCGGTGGTCAGTTCACCAACCACATGGCCCTGGGCGTCAAGGGATTCTTCGACGAGGGGGGAGCCAGCCTCTACGTCGCCCGGACCTTCGCACACCCGGACCCGGCGGCGCCCGGGGACGCCCACGGGAGGGTCGACGTGCCGACCCCCGACGACGCGGGAGCGCCCACCGTCACGATGCGGGCGCGATTCCCGGGCGCGGCCGGCAACCTGCGGGTGATCCTCACGCTGCGGTCGGGCGGCGACTGCCTGGTAACGGTCGGCGGTTTCCGTACCCTGACCCGCGTCCGCGAGTTCGATACGGTCTGGGTGGTCAGTGGGGGGTCGACCCCGACGGGCAACGTGTTCGTGGTTCGTCGCGACGCCGCCGGCGACTGGGTGCTGTCCGGGGCGACCGAGGCGGCGCTCGGTGACGTGGACGCGGTGTACCCGATCAGCGTGCTCGTCGAGGTGCAGCGACCGACCTCCGACGCCCGCGGTCTCCCGTCGTTTGGTCCCACCGTGACGGTGGGCGAGTTCGGGTTCGACCCGCGCCCGATCGGCACCGGCCTCACCACCGTGCTGACCAGGAGGCCGCCCACCCGCCGGCAGGCGCTGACCGTGCCACTGGCCATCGAGGGTGCCGACGAGCTGGTGGACCCGAGCACGCCTGCCGACGCAGCCGCGGGCCTGCTCGCCCGGGTGCTGTTCGGCGGCGACGCCCTGGCCACGGCGTCCAACCCGGCGACCCCGCTGGCGGACCGCCAGCGGGTCATCGCGCTCCACGACGGCTCCGACGGGAACGCCCCCGACGTCACCGAGTACGGCGGCTCGCCGACCTACACCGACTACCAAGACGATCCCACCGCCCTGCCGTCCAACGGCCTGCTGGCCCTGGAGTCGATCGAGGACATCTCCATCGTGGCGGCGCCCGGCTCCTCCACCGGCTGGTCCACCGACCCCGCGGCCGGAACCCCGATCGCCCAGGCGATCGCCGGCGCAGTGGTCACCCACTGTGAACGACTGCTCTACCGGGTCGCGGCCCTGGACGCACCGCCCGACAGCCTGCCGTCCACGGTGCTCGACTACCGCAACCTGCGCAGCTCCACGCACGCAGCCCTGTACTTCCCGTGGCTCGTCGTGTCCCACCCGATCAGCGGCGGGCGGGTGCTCGTGCCGCCGTCCGGCTACCTGGCCGGGGTGTGGGCCCGCTCCGACAACACCCGCGGCGTCATCAAGGCGCCGGCCAACGAGGTGGTGCGGTCCGCCCTCGATCTGGAACTGAGGGTCAACAAGTCCCAACAGGACCTGCTCAACCCCGAGGGCGTCAACTGCCTGCGGTACTTCCCGGGCTCCGGCTTCCTGGTCTGGGGCGCCCGGACCATCTCCGACGACCCGGAGTGGAAGTACCTCTCGATCCGCCGCTACTTCAACTACGTGGAACGCTCGATCGACCAGGGCACCCAGTGGGTGGTCTTCGAGATCAACGGCCCGGCCCTGTGGGACGCCGTCCGGCACACCGTCGAGGGCTTCCTGTACACGGAGTGGAGGAACGGTGCCCTGCTGGGACGCGCGCCCGAACAGGGGTACTTCGTGCACTGCGACGAGTCGACCATGACCCCTGACGACCTCGACAACGGCCGCCTGATCTGCCGCATCGGCATCGCGGCCGCCAAGCCCGCCGAGTTCGTCATCTTCCGGATCAGCCAGTTCACCGCCTCGGCGCAGTCCTGACCGGCGACCACACGACAAGGAGACGACGATGGCCAAGGAACGCGAGAACCCCTACGGCAACTTCAACTACCTGGTCGACTTCCAGACCGGGGACGCCAACACCGTGCGCGGCGGCTTCGCCGAGGTCACCGGCATCAATATCGAGACCACCACGATGGAGTACCGGGCCGGCAACTCGAAGGCCAACCGCCCGGTCAAGATCAACGGACTCTACAAGGTGGGGGACGTCACCCTGAAGCGGGGCGTGGTGGGCGCCCTCGACCTGTACGAGTGGGTGCACCAGATCCGCACGGGCTCCCAGGACGGCCTGCGGACCGTGCAGATCCAGCTGCAGGACGAGGCCCACACGGCGACCGTGATGACCTGGACGCTGGTCAACGCCCGCCCGATCCGCTACACGGCACCGAGCCTGAACGCCAAGACCGGCACCGACGTGGCGATCGAGGAGCTGGTCCTGTCCATCGAAGACCTCGTCGTCGAGTAGCGCCATGACCGCGTGCGGGCTCACCTTCGACGGCCGGCTCCCCGGAGTCGTCGTCGAGGCGACCCTGCCCGAGCGCGAGGCCCCCGTCCGGCTGGACGTCGCCGCCTTCGTCGGGTTCGCCGAGCGCGGCCCGCTCCACACCCCCGTCGCCCTCGACGACCCGAACGGCTACCGCACGGTGTTCGGCGGCGACCTGGTGCTGGCCTTCGACGACGGACGCCCCGTGCTCGCCCGGCTCGCCGCCGCCGTGCGGGCCTTCTTCGACAACGGCGGGCGCCGCTGCTGGGTCGTGCGCGTCGCGGGGCCGAACGCACGGGCCGCGCGCTGGCCGGTGCCCGGCCTGCGCGTCGTGGACCTCACCGGCGTCGCGCACGAGGTGATCGTCGAGGCCGCCTGGGCCGGGGCCTGGTCGGCGGGAATCCAGCTGGCCACCAGCGTGACGCGCAGGGCGCTGCCGCACGGGCACGCCTACCAGCGGATCGACGGGGACGCCCCCGGCCAGCTCGTGCTCCCGATCGGGGCCGCCGGAAGCGTCGCCGACGGCGACCTGCTGGAGGTCGACCTCGGCGCGGCACTGCCCCACCTGTACGTGCGGACCGGCGCACGACGGACCACGGACGCCGGGGTGCACCTGGACGTGCTCCGCGAACTCGTCGGGCCGGGGGTGGAACCGGGCGCCCTCGGGGAGTTGCCTTCGGTGACCCCCCTGGTGTCGGTGCGCCTGCTGCGGTTCGACCTGCGCGTCGACCAAGCCGTCGACGGTGAGGCCCGTCTGCTGGAACGGCACGCGGACCTCGGCCTGGGCTCGTGGCCCGCCGGGTTCCAGCCGCCGGGCGCCGAGGTCCCGGTGCCGGGCCGCTCGCTGGTGCTGCGGACCTCCGCGGACACCACGGCGCTCCTCGCCGCCGGGGGACTCGTCGTCCCGGACGCCACCGCCACGAGTGCGCCGCCCATCGACCGGGGGGACGACGACCTGGCGAGCTTCGACCCCGTGGCCTGTTTCCTCGACCCGCACGTGGCGTCCGACACGGTGGCGTCCCTGGTCGCCCACATCGACGCCCTGACCTCGCTGAGCCCCGACCCGGTCGCCCTGCGGGGCATCCACGTCCTCGCGGCCGTCGACGAGGTCGGGCTGGTGGCGTGCCCCGACCTCGGTCACCGCCAGTGGGAGCCCGCGGCGCCGCCGGTGGAGGTGATCGTTCCCGAGCCCCCGCCCGAGCCCACCGACTGGTCGGACTTCCGCTGCTGCCCGTCGCAGGTGTCGTCCCCACCCGAGGAGGCACCCCCCGCCGTCGAGACGTCCCCGCCGACGCCGTCCTCGCCCCCGCAGGAGCTGCACCTGGAGCTCGTCGACCCCCGGGCGTACGACCCGGCCCCCGCCCAGCGCGTCCAGGTCGCACTGGTCACCCTGTGTGCCGCCCTCGCCGACCGGGTCGCCCTGCTCAGCCTGCCCTTGCACTTCGACGCCCCGGACGCGCTGGCCTGGCAGGTGCGGCTGGCCGGGGAGCCGGCCCTGGGCGCCGACGCGTCCGTGGTGCCCCTGGCCCACGCCACGCTCTGGCACCCGTGGCTGCTGCTGTCGGCGGACGCCTCGATACCCCCGGACGGGCCGGTGGCCGGCATGGTCGCGGCCCGCGAACTGCGCCGCGGCGTGTGGGTCGCTCCCGCCGCCGTCCCGCTGCGGGGCCCCGTGGCACTCGCCGGGACGCCGCTGGCCGACGCCGACGTCCGGCGCCTCTTCGACGCCCATCTCAACGTGATCCGGCAGGGCCCGAACGGGTTCGCCCCCCTGAGCGCCCACACCCTGGCGGACGCACCGTGGCTCCAGCTCTCCGTCCGGCGCACCGTCAGCTGGCTCCGCAAGCTCGTGCTGCGGGCCGGACGCCGGTACGTCTTCGAGGTGGCCGACGACCGCTTCGTCGCGATGGTGGCGCGCCGGTTCGAGTCGCTGCTCGCCCAGCTCACCGCGGCGGGCGCCTTCCATGCCGCGCGGGTCGAGGTGGCCGGACCCTCCCCCGACCCCGCCGCGGACGCCCAGGTCGTCGTCAACCTGCACGTGGCGCCCACGTCACCGGTGGAGTTCATCACGATCAGCCTGCTGCGCACCGGCGACGGCCTGCTGGAGCTGGGGGCCGGGTCATGACCGGGCTGCTGGGAGTCTTCCGGTTCGAGGTGCTGCTCGACCTCGACGACCCGCTGCCCGGTGTGACCAGCCCCCTCTGCGACGGTGCGTTCGCCGAGTGCGACGGCCTCGAGCTGACCATGCAGCCCGCCACCGTCGAGGTGGGCGGCGTGAACGACGCCCAGGTGCACCTGATCGGCCGTGTCACCGGGGCGCAGCTCGTGCTGCGGCGGGGCATGACATCGGACCTGCAGCTGTGGACGTGGTTCACGCAGGGGACGCGTCCCGGTTCGGTGGTGACCGCGCACGGGCAGGTGACCGTGTTGACCGCCGCCGGCGACCCCGCGATCGCGTTCGCCCTCGACGGCTGCCTGCCGGTGCGGATCAAGGCCCCCGGCCTGCAGGCACGGGGCGACCAGGCGGTGGCGATCGAGGAGCTGGCCCTGGTGTACCGCAGCCTGCGCGCGGTCCCTCCCGGTGGGCTGGGGGCAGTCGGAGGGATCGGCGCGTCGGTGAGCCTGAGCGCAGGGCTGTCCGTCTCCGGCGGCGGCTCGGTCTCCGCCGGTGCGTCGTTCTCGGCCGGCGCATCGTTCTCGGCCGGCGCATCGTTCTCGGCCGGCGCATCGTTCTCGGCCGGGGCGTCCGCCTCGATCGGAGGGTTCTGATGGGCCACGCGACGATCACCGAGTGGGACAGGGACAGCGGACAGGCCGTCGCCGGCGGCGTGGATCTGGCGGTTGACTTCGACCCCGGTTCCCTCTCCCTGAGCTACACCCCGACCGGCAGCGCCGACGGGAGCGCGCCCGCCGATGACCGGCTGGCCAACAAGTCCGCGGCCCAGCAGACCGGTCAGAGCTCCACGCTCACCGTCGAGCTGACGTTCGACACGTCGACGGCGGGCACCTCGGTGCAGGAGAAGACCGACCATCTGGTGCGGCTCACCCTGCCCGACGAGCTGAAGCGGCGCGTGGTCCGGTTCAGCTGGGGCACCTTCCTGTTCTTCGGCACGGTCAGCTCGTTGAGCCAGACCCTCACCTTCTTCTCCTCCGAGGGCGTGCCCTTGCGGGCCGTGGTGAACCTCGGCTTCGCCTCGGTGGGACCGCCGAACCGCGACAACGCGCCGTCTCCCTCCAGCCGCCCGAACACCCCCTTCGGGGCCGGCGCCTCGATCGGTGCCGGCTTCGGGGTGAGCGCGGGCGTGTCGATGTCGGCCGGCATCGGCATCAGCGGCGGAGCCTCGGCGTCCCTGGGCCTGGGCGCCTCGGCCGGCGCCGGGGTGGGGACGACACCACTCGCCCAGAGCCGCTCCGGGGAGAGCGTCGCGTCCCTCACCGCGCGTGCCGGCGGCGGCGACTGGAAGGCCGTGGCGACCGCCAACGGCATCGACAACCCCCGGCTGCTCACCGCCGGCACCGTGATCAACCCGCGAGCCACGATCACCTTCGAAGGAGCGTGACCATGCCCATCCAGATCAACGAGGTGGAGGTCGTCCAGCCCCCGCCCCCGCCCCCGCCCCCGCCCGCCGCGCCGCGCGCCGCCGCGGAGCCGGAGACCGACCTGGCCGCCCGGCTCGACGTCTGGCTGGGCGAGCGGGCGCGTCTGTCCCACCGGCTGCGGGCCGACTGAGCCATGAGCGTCCTTGCCGCCTATGTCGCCACCCCGGGCCTGACCGTCGCCGGGCAGGACCAGCCCGAGCTGGCCGACAACCTGCTCTCCCTGGAGGTGGAGTGCGACATCGTGGGGCTGAGCCGCTGCGTGCTCACGGTGCGCAACTGGGGCCAGCGGAACGGGCGGCCCGGGTTCCTGTACGCCGACCGCGACCTGCTCGACTTCGGCGCAGAGCTCTCGGTGGCGCTCGGGCCCGACCGCACCACCGTGTTCAGCGGCACCATCAGCTCGATCGCCGCCGACTACCGGCCCGACGACGTGGCACAGGCGACGGTGCACGCAGAGGACGCCCTCTACGACCTGCGCCTGACCCGCCGCACGCGCACCTTCGAGGACAGCTCGCTGGGCGCCGTCGCCGACCGGATCGCCGGGGAGCACGGGATTCGGGCCCGGGTCGATGTGCCCACCGTCCAGCGCGCGGTGGTGGCCCAGCTCAACCAGTCCGACCTCGCCCTCTTGCGCGGCCTGGCCCGGCAGGAGGACGCCGAGGTGTGGCTCGACGGCCGGGACCTGCACGTCGCACGGCGTCCGGGACGCGGCATGGGTGCGGACGTCCCCCGGCTCGCCTACGGCGCCAACCTGCTGTCGTTCGCCGTTCGGGCCGACCTCGCCGACCAAGTCAGCGAGGTGCGCGCGACCGGCTGGTCGGTGGCCGACAAGGACGCCATCGACGAGGCGATCGGTGCCGGGGAACTCGGCGCGGAACTCGGCTCGCTCACGTCCGGCACGGCGCTGCTGGAGGAGGCGCGGGGGCGACGCACGGAGCCGCTGGTGCGCGGGGTCCCGCTCGCGGCCGACGAGGCCCGCGCGCTGGCCAGGGCCGCGTACCTCGAGCGCGCCCGCCGGTTCGTGACCGGGACCGCCGTCACGGGCGGCACGCCCGCGGCCCGGGTCGGGGGGCCGGTCGAACTCGGCGGTCTGGGGACGATGTTCGAGGGGCGCTACACGGTGACCCGCGTCCGGCACACCTACGACCTCCGCACAGGGCTGCGCACGCACCTGGACGTCGAGCGCCCCGGGATCGGGGGTGCGCGATGAGCGGCCACACCGGCCTCGACCCGAATGCGGTCGACCTCAGCCTGCAGGCGCTCGTCAGCGACCCGGGGCGGCACTACTACGGCGTCTACCCCGCGCTCGTGACCGACAACTCCGACCCCCACGGCCAGGGGCGCGTGCGCGTCCGGTTGCCGTGGGCGCCCGACCCGGACGCGGCAGAGTTCTCCCCCTGGGCGCGGCTCGCCACGATGAACGCGGGCGATGGACGGGGCAGCTGGTTCGTCCCCGAGGTGGGCGACGAGGTGCTGGTCAGCTTCGGTGCCGGCAACCCACGCGACGCGTACGTGGTCGGATCGCTGTGGAACGGCCGGGACTCCGCCCCGGAGAGCGTGGGCTCGGACAACAACATCCGCTCGCTGACCTCGCGCAGCGGCATCAAGATTACGCTCGACGACACCCGGGGCGCGGTCACGCTCACCCTGCGGACACCGGGCGGGCAGCAGGTCGAGCTCTCCGATGCCGGCAACACGGTCACGGCGTCCGACAGCAACGGCAACTCCCTCGAACTGGCCCCGGGCGGGGTCACGCTCACGGCGGCCAGCAAGCTGTCGATCTCCGCGCCCACGATCACCGTCGACTGCGGCTCCGCGACCGTGAACTCGGGCATGTGGACCTACTCGGGGGCCATCTCGTGCAACGCGATCATCGCCTCCACCGTCATCGGCAGCAGCTACACCCCCGGCGCCGGGAACGTGTGGTGACCCATGACCCAGACAATGATCCCCACCCGGGTGCTGCCGATCCCGAAGCACAGCTCCTCCGACCTGCAGTGGCTCGCCCCCTCCCCGCTGTGGCGCGGCCCGGTCGGGCCGGCGGCCTCGGGCATCGCCCAGCCCTGGATCGCCGAGTTCGCCAGCGACGACTTCGTCACCGACTTCACCCGGCTCCTGGCGGGTGGGCACGCCGACGACCTGGAGCAGACCGCCCCGTCCGGCGTCGCCGCCGGGACCAGCACGGCGACCGGCCCGTTCCGGCTGTACCAGCCGCTCAGCATGCGGTACTACCTCGTGACCGCCACCCTGGCATGCCGACGGCCCGGCATCCCGGATCACCTGGTCTCGGCACGGGAGGGGGACCGGGCCTTCTTCGTGCTGAGGCAACTGGCCCCCGACGGCACCGAGCGTGCCCGGGTGGGCCGGCAGTGGCTGCCGGTCGCCGGGGCGGCTCTCGCCGACGGCGAGGAGGAGCACCCCCTGCACACGGCCCCCGTCACAGGCTTCGGGACGCCGGGCAGCACCGCCGCCCGGCTGGGGCTGCCCGCCGGCCGCGAGGCGGCGCGCCGGGTGTACTTCGGCTACATCCCGGTCGCCCGGCGCCAGTCGGTCGAGCCCGTGATGGCCGACCCCGCGGCGGCCCTGGCCGCCCTCCGGCAACCGCTCGGACTCGGCCCGCTGGACGACCCCGCGGTCGACACGCTGGTCGACCGGGTGGTCGTCCCGTGGACGCAGCTGCGCAAGCCGGGCACCACGGGCATGAACGTCGGCTACGCCTCGCTGTTCGTCCTGCTCGACCTCATGGCCTGGCTGCGGCAGGAGCAGAAGGCGGTCTACCAACGGATCGTGCTCGGAACCGCCTTGCCCGGCGGATCGGCCGCCGAGGCCCTGTACGACGGGTTGACGGCCGTCGAGTTGCTCGTCGACGGCACCGAGACGTCGCTGACCGACGCGCTCAGGAGTCTGGTGGTCCCCACGGACTACCTGCCCCTGGCCGAGGGCGACGACTCCCCCGGTAGCCCGCCCAGCGCCTACGACCTGCGGTCGGCCACCAGCCCTCCGCTTCCGGGCGCCTGGCTCGCCGGGCACCAGACCAGCGGCAGCCTCACCCGACTGGCCGCCGCGGCCGTCGAGGGCAACACGCCGACGCTGCCGCCCGAGTTGCAGGGGATGATCCGTGAGCACGGGCCGGGACGCACCCCGAACCCCGACGGGACTGCGGAGTCGGACCCCCGCTACGTGATCCGCCTGGTGTGGGTCAGCCCGCCGTGCCGCCCGGTGCTCAGCGAACCCACGCGGGCCTTCGAGTTGGCCCGCGCGATGGACGCCGACGCGCCGGCCCGTCCGATCCTGCTGCAGCTGCCCGACATCAACAACCTGAGGCAGTTCAACCGGGGCGTCGCGATCGAGATGCCACCGTCCCTGCGCAAGGTGCTCACGCAGGTCACCCCGAAGATCCTGAAGGAGGAGGGACTGGAGCAGGCCCTCGAGGTCCAGCTCGGCAAGATCTGTTCGCTGTCGCTCCAGATCATCTTCCTGGTCGCCTTCATCGTGATGTTCATCTTCCTGATTTTGCTGAACATCGTGTTCTGGTGGCTCCCCTTCCTGAAGATCTGCTTCCCGATCCCGATGGTCGCCAGCACCACGAGGGGACCCAGGCCATGATCCCCACCAGCCGCGAGGCGCTGCTCTACGGCGCCGGGATGTCGTTTCCACCCCGCGTCGGCCCCGACGGCTCGGTCGCCTGGTCGACCGGGGAGCTGAACGTCCGGGAGTGCCTCGCCACGATCCTGCGCACCCGGCCGGGGGAGCGGGTCCAGCGGCCCGGCTTCGGGTGCGGGGTCGACCGGTACCTCTTCGAACCGAACACCGTTGCCACCCTGCGGCTGATCGTCGAGGACATCCAGGTCGCCCTCGCCCGCTGGGAACCGCGCATCCGGCTCGACGACGTCACCGCCACGGTCAGCCCGGCCGACGTGCGGGCCGTGGACATCACCGTCAGCTACACCCTCGTCGCCACCGGTGTGGCGGAGCGTGTGTCGATGACCCTGAGCCGGGACACCTGAGGAGGCCCCCGTGAGCCTGAACATCCCCGTCCTCGACAACCGCGGCTACGACCAACTGGTCGCCGAGGTCAAGGCACGCATCGCGGTCCACACCCCGGAGTGGACCAACCTCAACGCCAGCGACCCCGGCATCACCCTGCTCGAGCTGTTCGCCTTCCTCACCGACAACCTGCTCTACCGCAGCAACCGGATCCCGGAGGCCAACCGCCTCAAGTTCCTGTCGATGCTGGGGATCGCCCTCCAGCCGCCCACACCCGGGCTCGGCCTGGTCACCGTCACCAACGCCAAGGGAGCGATCGAGGCGGGCCCGGTGCTCCCGGCGGGGACCGAACTGCGGGCCGGTCAGGTCCCGTTCGCGACCGCCGTCGACCTGCCGCTGCTGCCCGTCACCGCACAGGCCTACGTCAAGCGCCCGCACCAGCCGGACGCCGAGGCGCGCGAACGCTACCGGACCGTGTACGAGTCCTTCCTGGAGACCGACACCACCCAGTTGACCTACTACGCGCCCCTGCGCCTGGAGGACCCCGCCACCGGCCGGCCGGACCCGGTCGTGGACCTGGCCGACGCCGAGCACGGCACCATCGACCGCTGCGTGTGGCTGGCCCTGCTGGCGCCGCCGAACGCCGACCGGGCGCAGGTCCGGGCCGCCATCGCCAACCAGGTGCTCTCGATCGGCGTGTACCCCGCCGCCCGGATCGAGGGGCGTGCCCTCGTCACCCCGACCGTGGGCAGCGACGTGACCGATCCGGGGCTGTTCGTCGAGATCGCCGAGCCCGACCCGTCCGCGCAGGCCGGCGAGGGGTTCGGCCTCGGGCCGGCCAAGTACCGCCGGCTCGAGCTGAGCTACGCCGAACCCGTCCTGCAGGGGCCCGGCATCATCCAGGTGCGGCTGCCCGCGTACGAGAAGCTGCTGGTGTGGGCCTTCGACCCGGCCGAGGAGGGCGCCGGAGACTACCCGCCGCGGCTCGACGACCCCGAGGTCTCCAGCCGGCTCGTCTCCTGGCTCCGGCTCCGCTACCCCACCGAGTCCACCCCGGCCACGGGGTCCGGCGGCCCCGCCCCCGGCCCGGCCCCGGCGACGGCCACGGCCATCGACGACGAGTGCTGCTGCGACGACGGCTTCCAGCAGCCAGGGACCGTCGCGCCCTCCACCCGGATCACCTGGGTCGGAGTGAACGCGGTGCGGGTCGCCCAGGCCGTCCGCGTCGCCGCGGAGCAACTCGGCCTCGGCACGGGCACGCCGTTCCAGGGGTTCACCCTGGCGAACCAGCCGGTCATCGTCGACGCAGAGCACCCCCTCGTCGTCGAGGTGCGCGACGACACCGGTCGCGACCCCGACACCTGGGTCGCCTGGCGGGAGATCGACGACCTCTTCGCCGCCCCCCGCGACGGGCAGTCGTTCAGCCTCGATCGCGCGTCCGGCCGGATCACCTTCGGCTCGGGCCTCGCGGGCGCACGCGTGCCACGCGGGGCCCTCGTCCGGGCCAGCTACTGGTACGGCGGGGGCCTGCAGGGCACCCAGCCGATCGGGGCGATCACCAAGGGCGCCACCCTGCCGGGCGGGTTCACGGTCACCAACCCGCTGCCGACGTGGGGGGCGGGCGCCGGCGAGTCGGCGGCCGACGGCGAGGCCGCCATCAGCAGTTGGCTGCGGCACCGCGACCGCCTGGTGACCGCCACCGACTTCGCCGACCTCACCCGCCGCACCCCCGGCGTCGACCTGGGCCGGGTCGAGGTGCTGCCCCTGTTCCACCCGCAGGCCGGACCCGAGGAAAGGGTGCCCGGCGTGGTGACGCTGCTGGTCGTGCCGCGGTCGGACCCGCTCAACCAGCAGTCCCCCAGCCCGGACCGGTTGTTCCTCAACGCCGTCTGCGGCTGGCTGGAGCCCCGCCGCCTGATCACGACCGAACTGCATGTCCGCGGCCCGGAGTACGTGCGTGTCTGGGTGTCGGTCGGCATCGTGCCCGTCCCCGGCCAGGTGCCGACCGTGGTGGAGCAGGCGGTGGCCACCGCGGTGCGCACCTTCCTCAGCCCGCTCACCGGAGGCCTCGACGGCACCGGGTGGCCCCTCGGGCTGACCCTGCGCACCCAGGACGTGGAGGCGGTCGCGACCCGGGTCCCCGGGGTGCGGTACGTGCACTCGGTGCTGATGACGGCCGCCCTGCCCAGCCCGGGCGGCGCCGCGGTGGTCGTCTCGCCGTTGTCCACGGTCGCCATGACCGGGCTGCAACTCCCGGACGCGACCGTCCTGGTCGGCACCGGTGAGGCCCAGGACCCGCGGGCCCAGGCGCAGCCCGTCCCGCTCACCCTCGTCTCGGTGCCGGTCGTGCCGGCCACGTGCTGAGGAGGCCACCATGGACGTCCAGGGATCCGAGTTCCACCTGCTGCACGGGCCGATGGACTGGGGCGCGTGCCTCGACACCGTCCACGACCTCCCGCTGCGCGACGTCGGCGCGATCGGGCCGTCGCCGGAACTCTCCCTGCCCGACAGCGCCTGGGAGTACGACGCGCGACGCGACTGGCTGCGGCTGCGGCGCGACACGGCCCGCTTCCAGCCTGCGCTGCGCACCCTGCCGATGACCGCGGAAGCCCGCCGGGGCGCCGGGCGCGACCGCTACGGGGCGTGGTACTGGATCGGCCCGGACCGGCGGACCATCCACCACCGGGAAGTCGGAGCCGCGGCGTCCGCACCCTGGTGGACGATCGACGAGTTGCACGCCCACTGCGGCTGCCGTGCCCCCGCCGGTGCCCGGTTCGGCAGCGTGGTCACCTGCCCGGTGGACCCGGCGGTGCTGGTGGGCCTCGCCGTCACGACCACGCATCACCTCGTGGTCGGCTATGACGGGCCGGCCGGCGCCGGGTTGTTCGCCTTCGACCTGCATGCCGGCGGGGGACCCGAGCGGATCACCTTCGGGGCCGCCCCGTTCGCTCCGTGGGATCTGGCCGACACCGCCGAGGGCGGGGTGCTCGTCCTGGACCGTGACCACGGCACCTACTGGCACCTCGACCGGAACCTGCGCGTGGCCGGCGAGGAGAACACCCGGCCCGGCACCTTCGCCGACCTCGACGCCGAGGGCACGGTCACGACCCGGGCGTACCGGACCCAGCCCAGCACCCCCGGCTGGGCGCTGCGGGGCGGCGACGGCACCCCGCTGCGGCCGGTCAGCATCGAGCCCGGTCCGCCGGGCACCGTGCTGGTGCTGGAGTCCGACGCCGACCCCGGCTACTCGACGGTGCACTGCTTCGCCCGGGAGACGCTGGTGTGGTCGCGTCCGCTGCGCGACATCATCGAGGTGATCGACAGCGACGACCCCACCCACACACCACGCCGGATCTCGCTGCTCGCCCACGACTTCGCCTACCTGCCCGCCGGCAGCGCCCGCCCGCTGGAGAACCCCCTGCTGTACCTCGCCGACGCCCAGGGTGACCAGGTGGTGGCCTTCACCCTCGACCCCGGCACGGGCGCGGTCGTGGCGCAGGACGACTTCCTGCCGCTGCGCCGGTGGGCGGGCCGTGCGCTGGTCCGCGCTGCCGGGTCGCTGTGGTACGACTTCGGCGAGCGGTGGATCGAGGTCGGGGTGTTCACCGAGTGCCGGTTCGCCGGCACCGCCACCCTGGTCACTCCGCCGCCGGTGGGCGACCTGCCCGGCGAGCCGTTCGACTCCCGACTGCCCGCGTGCGTGTGGCACCGCCTGCTGCTGGACGCGCTGGTCCCGTCCGGCACCTCGATCCTGGTCGAGGCCCGGGCCGCCGACGAGGTCGACGTGCTCCCCGCCCAGCCCTGGGTGACCCAACCGGCCCCGCTCCGGCGCGGCGGAGGTTCGGAGCTGCCCTGGGCCGACCCCTGGCGTGACCAGCGGGATCCGCGCGACCCGGCCGCACCGCTCCCGGACGGGCTGGGCACGCTCGAACTGCTGTTCCAGGACGTCGTGGGTCGCTACCTGCAGCTGCGGGTCACGCTGAGCGGCTGCGGACGCGCGTCCGCAGCGATCCGGTCGCTTCGCGCCTGGTTCCCGCGGTTCTCCTACGTGCAGCACTACCTGCCCGCCGTCTACGCCGAACACGACCTCGGCGCCCGGTTCCTGGAGCGGATGCTGGCCAACCCGGAAG
Organism: Kineosphaera limosa NBRC 100340; assembly: GCF_000298215.1. GTDB lineage: Bacteria > Actinomycetota > Actinomycetes > Actinomycetales > Dermatophilaceae > Kineosphaera > Kineosphaera limosa. Next base: position 94,478 of record NZ_BAHD01000018.1, read on the forward strand.
GGGTGCTGACCGTGCTGGAGGAGAAGATCGAGCACACCCACCTGCTGCTGGACGCGCGGACGGCCCGGGACGTCGACCTGGACTGGCTGGGCCGGTGGTTCGCGTTGCTCCTCGACCCCGCCTGGCCCGTGGACCGGCGGCGCTTCCTGATCGAGCACGTCGACGCCTTCCACCGCCGCCGCGGCACGCCCGCCGGGCTGGTGGGCATGCTGCGCGTCCTGTTCGACCCCGCGGTGAGCGAGCGCGGCGTCTTCCGGCTCCACGGGGTGCCGGCCACGCGCTCCCGCATCCGGTTGGTCGAACGGTTCCTCACCCGCGGCCCGGGCCTGGACCGCGTCCGCCAGAACGCCCACCGGTTCGTCCTCCAGGTGCCGCGCTGCCTGGAGCAGGACAAGGTGGAGTTGGCCCGGCGCATCGTCGAGCAGGGCAAGCCCGCGCACGCCGAGTACACCCTGGAGGTGTACGACAGCACGTTCATGGTGGACGCCGCCCGGCTCGGGCTGGACACGGAACTGGGCGACAGCTGGCGGTTCACGCCGATCGTGCTCGACCTCACGCTCGTGGCCGCCGGCCACCTCAGCGCCACCTGGCCCTTCGACGTCACCGACCGGATGGTCACCGGCCGCGACCGCCTCCCCGACGGGCCACCCCTGTGACCCGCCCCGAGACGCCACGCATTCGCCACTCCAGGGAAGAGGACCAGCGATGACCCAGACCTGCATCTCCACCGGCACGGTGACGTCCGGCCCGGACCAGCGCGTCAACTACGCCCACGGCATGGTGCTGGGCGTCGACGACGTCGTGACCGAGCAGAACTACTGGTTGTACCACCGCTACCTCGCCCAGCGCGGCCTGGCGGGCCTGGGGACGGTCTACGGGCTGCAGGTGACCGCCGGCCGACCCGCCGGCGCCGAGAGCGACGTCGAGGTCACGGTGAGCCCCGGCCTGCTGGTCGACCAGTTCGGCCGTGACGCGGTCATCCGCTGCCCCCAGTGCGCGCGGCTGGGCCAGTGGCTGGCCGCCCGTGAACTCGCCGAGCCGGGCACGGTCGCCAGCCGCCTCTCCGACGGGAGGCTCACCGTGTACGTCGTCGCGCGCTACGAGCAGGTCCTCGACACCCTGGTGCCGTTGCCCGGCTCGCCGTGCAGCAGCAGTGACGAGCTGATGACGCCCTCCCGCATCCGGGATTGCTGGGAGGTCGACCTGACCTTCGACCGGCCGCCCATGCCGCGGTGGGACACCGACCGCCGACTCGCCCGCCTGCTGGCGCGGGTCGACGCGGTCGCCGGGCTGCCGGAGGGCGACTCCGAGGAGCCTGACCTGCTGGTCGCCCTGCTCGGCCTGCTCGACTCGGCCGGCGACGGGCCCGACGACCTGTGGCCGTCCGGCGCCAGCCGGTTCCGGATCCCCGCCGAGGCGGCCCCCGACGTGCTCGACCGGCTGTTCGTCCAGTGGGTCACCAGGGTGCGCCCTGCGCTGCTGCCCGACCTGACGACCCCGCCCGGGGTGGTGACACCGAGCGAGCCGACCCCCGTGCCGGAGATCCTGCTGTCGACCCTCACCTTCACGCCCGCGAACCCGTTCGACGTGGCGTCCCCGCAGGTCGAGGAGTTCGAGGCGCCGGACGACACCGGACGTCCGTACCTGCTGCACGGCCAGCTCGTGCAGCTGCTGGGGTCGCGGGCGCATCCGCTGGTCCGGCCGCTGGAGTTCGCGCACCTCTCGCCGGAGGTGGACGCCGGCGGCACGCTGACCGGGGTGAGCGCGTGGTTCACCAGCGGCGAGGACGTGCGCCTGCCGGATTCCCTCACGGTGACGCTGTCCGACGGCACGTCGGCGTCCTACTGGGCCGCCCCCGTCGGCGCGGGCCCCTTCGACGAGCGGTGGCGGCTGTCGGTGCCCCCCGACGCCGCCGGGCTCACGGTCGCCGACGGCGAACTCCTGAGGGTCACCTTCCCCGGGGACGACACCCTGGTCGGGCGAGACGACGACCACCGAACGCTCGCCGAGGCCGTCGAGGCGGGCCTCGTGCTGGTCGACGCCCGCCTCGACGGCGACGTGGACGCCTACGCCACGGCCTGGATCGACGACGCCGCCGCCGGGCAGCCGCAGGAGTTCGCCCAGCTCTCCGCCACGGTCACCGCGGACGGCCGCCTGACCGCCATCCGGGCCTGGTTCACCGCCGAGGGAGCCTCGCCGGTCGCGCTCCCGGACCGCGTGGCCGTCCACCTGGACGACGGCACCCGCCGCGAGTATCGCGCCGCCCCGGAGGGCGGGGGGCGGTTCGGCGACCGCTGGCGCCTGGTCCCGGTCACCCCGACCACGCACTTGACGGTGCGCGACGGCCAGATGCTGCGGGTCCGCTTCCCCGGAGGGGAGACCGTGGTCCAGTCGGACGGGGGCGACCGCAGGTTGGCGGAGGTGGTCGCGTCCGGGTCGCCCGTGCTGCTCAACGCCACGGCCGAGGGCGACGTGGACGCCTACGCCGTGGCCCTCATCGACGACGTGGGCGCCGCCCCGGCGGCGCAGCAGGCCACCGTCGAGTTCGCCACCCTCACCCCGTCCGTCCAGGACCGGAAGCTGCCCGTGATCGAGGTCTGGTTCCACCCGCAACCGCGGGGGGCGGTCGAGGACGTGCTGCTGGTCCGGGACCAGGACGTCGGCATCAAGATCTTCGAGGAGCCGACCGGCGCGCCGCTGAACATCGTCGAGGTGCAGCGGCACCCGACCTACCCCAACGTGTGGACGATCGTGGGCGAGCGGACGGAGCTGTCGGAGCCCCCGTGGCCGGCCTACCTCCGGCTGCTGTTTCCGGTCGACGACATCAAGGTCGAGGTGCGGGGCCAGGAAACGACCCTGGGCCAGTGGATCGATGAGGCGGGGATCCTGTTCCTGGGATGGGACCCGGCCGAGCGTCTCGTGACGTGTTTCAGCCGGCACACGATCGAACGGGGGTGACCCGGTGACCGCGTTCAACCTGCAGAGCCACTTCCCGGAGACCACGAGTCCGGGCACCACCGCCGGCCTGCGGTGGCCGAGCTACCGCACCGGACGCGTCCTCACCGCGACCGACCTGACGGCCGACCAGGATGCGGCGCGCGAGCGTGACCGGCTTCTGGGTCGCGCCGCCGGGCACGGCATCATCACGGGGTTGCGGGTGTCCACCGGCGCCGGGGCTGCGGCCGGAGCGCCGCAAGGCAGTGGCGGCAACACCCTCACCGTCGCCCCCGGCGCCGGCATCACGAGGTCCGGGCGGCCGGTCACCCTCGGTGCCGAGACCACCCTCCCGCTGCTCGGCGTGCTGGAGGCGCCCACCGCGCCCGACCTGACAGGTTTCCACTGCTGCGGCTCGGCGCCGTCGCCGACCGCGGCCTCGCCGTTGCAGGCGGGCGCCCACCTCATCGCGGTGCGGCCGGCCGAACGTACCGAGGGCGGCAAGTGCGCCGGCCAGTGGACGGTCGCGGGACTGGAGTTCCGCGCGATCGCGCTTCCCGCACTGACGCAGGTGGGCGGCCGGGAGGTCACGGCGGCGAACCGCCGCAACATGCTGGCGATGTGGTGCGCGGCGGCGGACTCCGACCTGGGCACCCCCGGTTGGGGCGGGCTGCCCGCAGGCCTGTTCGACCCCTACGTCCCGACCGGTCTCGCGACCCTGACCGACCTGACCACCGACGACCTGCCGCTGGCGGTGTTCTGGTGGGACGGGCTGTCCGTCGCCGACCTCGACCTGTGGTCGGCGCGCCGGCGGATCGTCCACCCCGAACCGGCCGGGGGGAACACCGGAACGCTGACCGGTGACGAGCGCATCGCGGCAGGGCAGGCCCGGTTCCACCAGTTCACGGAGCAGACCAACCAGTTGTGGAAGGAGAACAGGGCGTCCGACGCGGTGGCGAGCGAGTTGTTCGGCCTGCTCCCGCCGGCCGGCTTCCTGCCGGTCGCCCGCGATCTCGTCGCGAGCTTCGGCGAGGGACTGGCTGCGCTCCACGAGAGGCTGCTCCGCCTCGACGGCGACCGGTCGGCCGCGCTGCTTGTCGCGATCCCGCTGCTCCAGCGGCTGCTCCTCCGCCTGGACTCGTTGCAGGGTGGGATCCCGTCGGGGTTCAAGCCGGAGCAGTTCTTCGGGCGACTGGCCCGCTTCGGTGGGCTCATCGACTGGGACGTCGCCGAGTCGATGCTCCGCGACTCCTGGCACCGGCGTCCCGTGCCCACCGTGGCGCCGTGGGGCGAGGACGAAGAGGGAAACCCCGTGCGGGAGCGGTTGCACACCAGCGACCGTGCCCCGCAACAGCTCGGGCGTCCGTTCGTGTACTACGTCGTGCACCAGCAGGTGTTCCCCCGGACCCTCCTCCAGCTCGACGACCTGGCCGGACTCGCGGGCCTCCCCGACCTGGGTGCGGTGCCGAGCAGCCAGCTGTACGTGTTCTTCGTCGCCAGTTGGGGCCTGGGCCGGGAGACGACCTACCCGGTCAGGCCGCTGATGGAGGAGCTGCTGCTCGCGCTGGCCGAGGAGGAGGGCAAGCAGTGACCGACCTCGTGGTCGAGCGCCTCCGCGCCGCCGCGCCGCCCGGCGTGGCGAGGGCCGCCGCCGAGACCCTGCTGCATCCCGCGCTCGACCTCGCGCGGGATCGGCGCGTGCTGATCGTGCGCCGGCTGCGGGTGGATCCGTCCGACCCGGACGCGGCCCG
>NZ_BAHD01000017.1 GCF_000298215.1 Kineosphaera limosa NBRC 100340
GCCGGCGCGGCCGGAGCCTAGGCGGGGGAAGGGTTCCAGGGAGAAGACCACCTCGATCGGCACATCGAAGTGGGCGGCGATCTGCAGGGCGAGGGTCAGGCTCGGGGCGTACTCGCCGCGTTCGAGGTAGCCGATCGTCTGGTAGTGCACGCCGAGGGCGTCGGCCAGCTCGCGGCGGCTGATGCCCCGCTCGGCGCGCAGCATCGAGATGCGGTTGTGGACCTGCTCCGCCACGTCAGTAGCCCTGGTTGAGCACGCGCTCGCGGGCCGCGGCGACCGCTGACCCGGACTGCCGACGCGCCATCCGCCGCAGCGCGATCGGCGCGAGCACGAGCCCGGCGACGGTCCACAGCCCGAGCATCCCCGCCGTCTCCAGTACCCGCCACGATTGCCCGATCTCGAGCACCACGGCCTCGTCGGGCAGCAGCGCGGTCCGCAGTCCAAGGCCGGTCCAATACACCGGCAGGGCCTGCGCGAAGACCTGCAACCAGCCCGGCAGCGCCTGCAGCGGGTAGAAGATGCCGCTGACCGCCAGCAGACCGTAGGTGCCGAGCGCCGTCGTCCACAGCAGCGCGGGAGTGCGCAGCATCGCCCCGAAGACGGCGCCGAACGGCAGCGTCGCGAACAGCCCGAGAATGCTCACCCACAGCAGGGTGAACCAGGCCAGGGGGCTTGAGGGCCAGATGCCCGGGACGAAGAACCCGGCGAGCCCGAGCAGCAGGAGCATCGGGCAAAGGGCTGTGCCGATGTTGACGGCGACGTCGCCGATGAGCCGGCTCGGCATCCCGCCGGGCACCGCCTTCGCCCGCAGGAGGGTGCCGTCGTCGCGTTCGGTGATGAGCTGCCCGGCGATGCCGATGAGCCCGGAGGTCACGACCGTCATGGCGAGCAGGCCGGGGATGCCCAACTGCGCGAGGCTGACCTCGCTGCCCATGACGTCGGAGTCGCGCAGGAAGTAGATGGCGAGCAGCCCGAGGGCCGGCATGATGAGCCAGCTGATGAGCATCGGCGAGAACAGCTGGACGCGCAGGTCGATGACCAGTTGGCGCCTGGCGCCGCGCAGGACGGCGCCCCATCGGCCCGAGGCGGTGCTCGTCGCGGGTGTCGTGGCTGTGGTCTGCGTGTTCATCGGTGCTCCCCATCGGTCGTGTCGGACGTCGTGCCGGCGGTCGAGGAGCTGCGCGGGGTCGCGCCGGTGCTGCTCAGCAGGGCGCGGGCCTCGTGGGCGTCGAGCTCCTGGCCGGTCTCGAAGCGGTGCACGATCGAGAGGTAGGCGTCCTCAAGGCTGGCGCGCCGCACCTCCAGATCGGTGAACGGCCCGCCAGGGGCGTTGAGCACTTCGCGCAGGTAGGTCGCCGGGTCGTCGGTGGAATGCACGTGCGTGGCGCCGTCGCGGCCCCAGCGCACCTCGGTCGTCGCGCTCATCGCCCGACGCAGGGCGTCGGGGCTGCCGTCGGCGACGATGCGACCGCCGGCCAGAACGACGATGCGGTCGGCGAGCTTCTCCGCCTCGTCCAGGTCGTGGGTGGTCAGCAGGATCGTCACGTCGAGGTCGGCGACGCTGCGGATGAGGTCGTGAAAGTCGCGGCGGGCCTGCGGGTCGAAGCCGGCGGTCGGCTCGTCGAGAAAGAGCACCCGTGGGGCGCCGACCAGGCCGATCGCCACATCGAGGCGGCGCCGCTCACCGCCGGACAGCTTCAGGATCTGCCGGTCCTCCTTTCCGGTGAGGCCGACCCGCGCGAGCAGGTCGTCGACCGGCCACGGGCGGGGACGCTCCGGGGTGGAGTACGGGCGGTAGAACTCGCCGAAGTGGTGCAGCGTCTCGCGCACCCGCCAGCGGGAGTGATCGCGCCACGACTGCAGGACGACGCCGAGGTCGGCCCGCCAGGTGTCCTGCCCGCCGATCGGCTCGACGCCCAGCACCCGCACGTGCCCGGCCGACGGCGCCCGGAAGCCCTCGAGGATCTCGATCGTCGTCGTCTTACCCGCGCCGTTGGGGCCGAGCAACGCCACGACCTCACCGATCCCGATGGTGAGGTCCAGGCCGCGCAGCACGTCGGTGGAGCCGTAGCTCATCCGAAGGTCGCGCGCCTCGATGGCGGGCGTATCCGCCGCGGACGGGACGTCCCGAGTACTACCGAGCATGGTCGTCATGTTCATAAATGTAGTAGATCTACTACGAAGCGAACAAACTGTGTGGTGCTGCTGGGGGCCGGATGGGCTCGTGGGCGCGACCGGGACCGAGGCGGCAGCGCGGCGCGTCCCGCCAGACGTAGCGACTTCTCGACGTACTCGCGTCAGAGCCACTTTCACGCGTAACCCGCTGACCTGCGCCTTTGCTGCTCCGGGTTTGGTGGCGGGGGCTGCGAGTACGTCGAGAAGTCGCTACGTCTCACCTGCGTCGCAGCAGCGTGAGTACCTCGGCGTGGTCGGTCTGGGGGAACATGTCGAAAAGGCGCGCCCGCACCGGCTTCAGCGAGGGCATCGCCGCGAGGTCGCGGGCCAGGGACCCGGGGTTGCAGCTGCTGTAGATGACCGTCGGGGTGTCCATGGCCTCCAGCTGGGCGGCCAGCTCCGATCCGAGGCCGCGCCGCGGCGGGTTCACGATGAGCAGATCGGGTTCGGCCGCCAGCGCCCGGGCCGCTGTCGCGTCACCCACATCGAAAGTGACCTCCAGTCCCATCTCGGCCGCGCTGCGCCGGGCCGAGGCTACCGCCGGCGGGCTGACCTCGACGCCGTGCACGACCCGCCCGGGCCTCGCCGCGTGCAGCGCGAAGCCGCCGACGCCGCAGTACAGGTCGAGCACCGAGGTGCTTGGCGTGGCGGTCGCTGTAGAACTGGTTGACGCGGTGGTGTTGCTCGGCGCGGTGAAGCCGGCAGCGGCGGTGGTCCGGTTGGCTTCGCGGGCCGCGAGGTCGGCGTCGATCCACCCCCCGGCCTGGCGGTACAGGGCCGCCGCGACGGTGCCATTGGTCTGCACGAATGCCCCCGGCGCGACGTGCAGGGTCACTTCGCCGAACGGCATGGCCAGCGTCGTCTCGTCGGTCAGCAGGATCTCGGTCGCGCCCGCCGTGACGGCCTTGTGCTCGGGCAGCAGGTTGACCGAGACGACCCGCATGGCGGGCAACTGTTCGTGCAACAGCGGCAGCGAGCGTTGCAGCCGGCCGACCTGCCCCTGCGAGCGCAGCACGAACCGCACGAGCAGCCCGCCGTCGGCGGCCTCCACGACGTGCACGTACTTCAACTCACCGGAGCGTCGCGGCACCTCGTAGGGCCGCAACCCCGCCGCCGCGATGAACTCGCGCAGCACCGGCATCGCCGCCGCGGTCGCCGGCCCCAGCAGGCCGCACGCCGACAGGTCGACGCCGAGCCCGTCGGCGTCGAGGATGCCCAGCGTCGGCTCCGCCGGGGTGCCGCCCACGACCATCGTCGACTTCGTGCGAAAGCCCGACTCGGGTGAGGCGAACGGCTCCTCCCACGCCACTCCCGGCGGTAGAAGTGCCGCCACACGCGCCTGTTTGGCGCGCAGCTGCGTTGCGTACGGCACGCCCATCTGCGGGCACGACCGACACGCGCCGGCGTCGAAGTAGTCGCACTGCACGAGTCCAGAGTCTGGCAGTCACATGCCTGTGGATAACCACGGAGGTGGGTCGCCGGCTCCTGACAGCCTGGCTCTCATGAAGCGAAGGAGGCACGATGGTCACCATGACCCAGTTGCCGGTGCGCCACCAATGGACCCGGCACGAGCGCGACGCCATTTCGCCGGACGGCAACCGGCACGAACTCATCGACGGCGTGCTCATCGTGAGCCCCGCCCCCAAGCCCGTGCATCAACGGGTCTCTTTTCGGCTGGGTCTGCTGCTGGAGGCGTCCCGGCCGCAGGGACTGGAGGTCCTGGCGGCGCCGGTGGATGTCGTGCTCGACGACCAGAGCGTGGTGCAGCCCGATCTAGTCGTCGTGACCAGTGACTCCGTGGGCCGGGCGCATCTCGACGGGGCTCCGCTGCTCGCGATCGAGATCCTCTCGCCGAGCAGCCGCATGATCGACCTGCACGTCAAGAAGGACCGGATGCGCCGAGCCGGCTGCCCGCACTACTGGGTGGTCGATCCCGACGTTCCCAGCGTCGCCGCCTGGGACCTCGACGCCGACGGCGAGGAGCCGACCTACCTGCTGGCGGGTCGCGCGGTCGGTGCGCAAGCTCTGCGACTGAACGCACCGTTCGACATCGAGATAATCCCCTCCCAGCTGGTCTGACCCTGCTCGGCGGTGAGCCGGCTGCTCCCTTGTCGACATGCTGACGGGCCGACGGCGAAGTGTCACCGCCGCGACCCTGCGCCGTCACCCGCGCGAAACATGCCGTTCCTACGGTGACCGAACCAGTCGCCGAGCCCACTCGTTGAGCCCAGCAGTCGAACCCCCGAGGAGGCGATCTTGTTCGAGCACGTCGATCCCTTCATCGGGACAGGAGCCACCGACCTTCCGCCGCCGCAGGGTCTGGCGGCCGCCTGGTGGTGGCCCAAACCGCAGGTCGGCAACACCCACCCGGGCGCCACCTATCCGTTCGGCATGGTCTCGGCGTGCGCGTATTCCGGCGGCTACCCGACCGGCTACGGGCGCTACGACTTCAACACCGAGGGCGTGCCGCACACCATCCACGACCGGCAGGTCGCCTCCGGGTTCACGCACTTCCAGCAGTCCGGCACCGGCGCGATCCGCAAGTACTACAACTACTTTCGCGTCACCCCGATGCTCCACCCGATCGACGAACTGGGCCGGGTCTGGCCGCTGCACGACGAGGTCGCCAGCCCCGGATACTACGCCGCGACGCTGGCCACCGGGGTGCGCAGCGAGCTGACCGTCGGCCCGAAATCCGCCGTGCACCGCTACACCTTCCCCGCGCACGAGCAGGCGCGGATCGTGCTCGACGCCTCCATCGGCGGACTGCCCACGCCCCGCAGCCGCACGGTCCCGTTGCGCGCCTTCCTGGCGCTCGTGCGGCCCGGCGTCGCGCAGGGCGAGATTGTCGTCGAGGGCGTGCCGCTGGCCGTGCACATCGAGATCGACGCACCCGGCTGGCGGCAATCGCTGTGGTACGACCGCCGACTCATGCCCGGCGGCACCCGTCTCGATTTCGACTACATCCGCCCGACCACCCTGCGCCCCTTCGGCCTCATCTGGATGGGGCGAGCCAAGGCCGAGCAGTCCGTCGAGATACGCCTGGGCTTCTCCCTGCGGGGCATCGAGCGCGCCGAGGCAAACCTGCACGCCGACCTCGCCGAGGCCGGAGCGCCGGCCGGCACACATGGCGGGCCCGCGTTCGACCTGCGCCGCGAGGCCACCCGCACCGCCTGGCGCGAGCACCTCGACCTCATCCGCGTCGACGAGACCGGCCTGACCCCCGAACGCAAGACGACGCTGGCCACCGCCGCCTACCACTCGTTCATCAAGCCGAGCTTCGCGCCCGAGGAGTCCCCGTGGGGCACCGATGGGCCGTACGCCTTCGACATCTGCACGATGTGGGACATCTACCGCACCCAACTGCCGCTGCTGAACACCCTGCAGCCGAGCCGGTCCGCGGACCTGGCCACTGTGCTCATGGCGATCTGCGAGCAAGAGGGCAACCTGCCCATCGGCTACCGGATGGCCAAGGGGGCCGACCGGTTCAGCCGGCAGGCCAGCGCGCTGGCGCACACGTTCCTGGCCGACCTGTGGGCGCGCCGCGAACCGGGCATCGACTGGGACTGGGCCCTCGTGCACCTCGACGCCGACCTGCGCCGCACCTACGGCGAGGACTATCTGGCCCACGGCATCGCACACCCCGTGACGCACACCCTCGACCTGGCGTTCGCCTACCACTGCACCGAGCAGATCGCCCGCGGCGTCGGCGACGACACCCTCGCCGACCAGATGCACGCCCACTCCGGCGGGTGGCGGGCCGCGTTCGACCCCGCCACCGGGCTGCTCGTCGACTCGACGTTCTACGAGGGTGGCCGCTGGAACTACAGCTTCCGACTGCTGCACGACATGGCCACCCGCATCGAACTGGCCGGAGGTCAGGAGCGGTTCGTCGGGCTGCTCGACCGGTTCTTCGGCGTCGGGGCGCCGCCCGTGCGCCAACCCGGCATCCACCCCAGCAAGGAGGAGCTCGCTGCCGGCTACGCGCTCGGGCGGTTCGAGGGGCTGAACAACGAGCCCGACCTCGACGCGCCCTGGGCCTACCACTATGCGGGCCGGCCCGAGCGGACCGCGCAGATCGTGCACGCCGCCATCGCCAACCAGTTCGGTGTCGGCCGCGGGGGCCTGCCCGGCAACGACGACTCCGGCGGGCTGTCCGCCTGGTACGTGTGGGCGACCCTCGGGTTGTTCCCCGTCGCCGGGCAAGACGGTTTTCTGCTCGGGCCGCCCGCTGTCGCGCAGGCCGAACTGGCCCGTCCCGAAGGCGACCTGCTCATCACCACCGAGGGCTTGCGGGTGCCCGAACCCGGCGGACCCGTCTCCTATGTGCGCAGCGTGCAGGTCGACGGCCGCGAGCACGCCGGCACGTGGCTGCCGGGCCGCGCCGCACGCCGCGCCCAGCACATCCACCTCGAACTCGGCGACGAACCGTCGTCGTGGGGGCGGCGCACTCGCCCGCCCTCCCACTCCAGCTGAACCCCGCGTCGAACCCTCGCCGCCACCGCTCCTACCCCGACCGTCGCTCCCGCAGGAGGTGTCTTCCATGACCGTTGTGACCGCCCACCCGCCGACCAAACGCCTTGTCATCGTCGTCCGAGCAGATCCCGTCATCTGTGGCCACTCCGGCGAGGCCCGCTGCCTGGCCGAGGTCGCTCTGACCCGCGGCTACGACGACGTGCGGATCGTCACCTGGCCCATCGACCGCCTCGAGGCGGCCGGGCTGCCGCTGAAGCCGCTGGACCACGTGCTGCCGTACAGCGCCGGCATCACCGTCGAGCGGCCCGGGCCCGTCGGCGATTACCGCGTGCCCGACGGCCGCTGGCTCGCCGGCCTGACCGGCCGACTCATCGAGATCGTCAGCGACGGTGTGCCGACCGTCGTCATGTCGTTGTACCTCTCGCCGCACACCGTGGCCGTCGAGGAGGCCGTTCGGGTCGCCCGCAGCCTGGGCCGGGCGCGGGTCACGACGATCGCGGAGGCCGTGGGGTCCGACGTCACGAACATCGTGCGGGCCTGCGTGGAGTCCGACCGCTTCGGCGCCGCAGCGCACCTGCTGTCGGTGTACCTGGGATCGGACCACTGCGTGGCGGTCTCGCAGTACACCAAGGACCTCATCGTGGGCGAGGCCGCGACGCTCGACGCGTTGCACGGCACGTCATTCGCGCAGGCCTGCCGTGAGCGGGTCGGCATTTCGTATCCGGCGGTCGATTCCAGCGCCTACCTGTCGCTGAGTGACGACCGCATCGAGGCCGACCTCGCGGCCCGCGGGTTGACCCGCGGCGGATACGCGCTCTACCTGTCCCGGATCGCCTCGGCCAAGGGCCTCGACGACCTCATCGAGGCGTACGCGGGGTCGCGCGCCCGGGAGCAGGTGCGGTTGGTGCTGGCCGGCCGCGGCCCGCAGGAGGATGACGTGCGCCGCTGGATCACCCAGGCCGGCTTGGACGACCGCATCGTGTTGCTCACCGACGTGGGCGACGACGAGAAGCCGTCGCTCATGGCCGGGTCGGCGGCGTACGTGCTGCCGACCCGCCCGCAGCCGGAGTTCGTCGAGACGTTCGGCATCGCGCTGGTGGAGTCGATGCTCGCCGGAGGCGGTCCGGTCATCACGTGTCCGACCGGCGGGGTGCCCGAGGCCGTCGGCGACACGGCGCTCATGGTGCCGCCCAACGATCCCGCGGCGATCCGCGCAGCCCTGGACGCCGTCGTGTGCGACTGGTCGCCCGAGCAGCTGGCCCGACACCGCGACGCGGCGCGCGAATTCGCGGTGCAGTTCGACCGGGCCAATGTGTTCGACCGGCTGTTCGCCCGCCTGGCCCCGCGCAGCGTCGACGCCGTCGCCTGAGCCGCCGGCAGAGATTCGATCCGACCCGGGAAGGGTCTCGCCAAACGATAGTGTTCGCTTTTACAGCCCGGACGGTGCAAAAGCGAACACTATCTTTCGCGGGCCTGCTTCCCGCCTGCCCGTAGGTGCCCGCTATGGGTGAAAGGTCGCCTATGTGCGCGGTCAGCTGGAGGCGGCGACAGCCGCAGCAGCGGAGCCGGCGGCAGCGGCCGCGGCGATGGCATTGCGGACGGCATCGGTGGCCCAGCCGGTCTGGTCGAGCTCCTTGAGTCGCCGGTTCAGCTCGCCCTTTCGCGCGCCCGGGAACACCCGGCCGTGCAGACCGACCGCGACGATGAGCGCGCCGAGCGCGACGATTCGCGGATCGTTGGGGGTGAGCCCGGTGATCATGACGCCCCGCAGCTCGGTGAGTCGCTGGTCGCGGCGGGTGCCGGTGATCTGCGGGTAGCGAGAGGTGTCCCACATCCCTAGGAACCTGGATTGCTCGCGCCGCACGATCTCGGCCGTGCACAGGTCGTCGAGTAGATCTTGGGTGAACTTGCCCTTGAGTTTTGTGGCCCACGTCTCGGGCTTGCGCTCCTTCTCGCCGGACAGGCGACGCAGCAGATCGTCGGCCCGCGGCTGACCGGTCGGCGACGGGTCGACGACCTGCACCTTCTTGGCGCGTAGGTCGACCCGGCCCGCCAACGCGAGCTCGGCCAGCAGCGCACCGACCTCGCCATACCCCATGGCTTGCGTAGCGCGGCGCTTCCCGGTCTCTGGGTCCAACGACAGCAGCAACAGGTCGTGCGCGAGCGTCAAGGTCGTCATAGCTTTCACGCTACGGCGCTGGCTTGCCGAGCGGATCCGCCCCGAGAATGAACCGTCGTGGCCGGCAACAGCGGCCGTTCCGCCGTCCGGCGGAGGCGCTGGGGACGACCCGCGCAGGTATCCGGCCAAGCCTGCGCTGGGGCGTCGCGGGCCCCATGATCGAGACCATGCGCATTCTGCTGCTCGGGTGGGGTTCTCGTGGTGATGTCGAGCCGTTCGTGGCGTTGGGGCGGGGGCTGGTGGCCGCGGGGTATGACGTGGCCATCGCGGCGGGGCGGGATTTCGCGTCGTGGATCGAGAGCCACGGAGTGACGTGCGAGCCGTTCAGCGTCGACATGGAGGAGGCGATGCGCTCGCCGCTGGGGCGGCGCTGGCTCGGCGCGCCGACCGGCAGCGTGCGGGCCGAACTGCGGGTGATGTCGGACGTCGTCCACGGTTTCGCCCCGACGCTGGCGCAGGATCTGCTGCGGATGGTGCGTCCCGACGACCTCGTCGTCTCCTCGAGCCTGACCTTCGACTCGATGCTGGCCATCGCCAAGGCGCGCGGCTGCCGGCACGTGACCGCCCTGTTCACCCCCGGCATTCCCACCCGCAGCGGCACCGCCAGCCTCGCGCCCGTGCGAGCCGACGGCGACAGCGCCCTGAATGTCGCCTCCGGGTACGCGGCCATCGCCACCATGTACCAAGTGATGCGCCCCGCGGGGCGGCTCGTGCGGCAGCGGCTCGGCCTGCCCAACGAGTCGTTCTGGAGCTACGGCCGGCAGGGGCGGCAGGTGCCGGTGCTGCTGCCGGTCAGCCCTCTCGTGTGGCCGCCGCCCGCGGACTGGGGGCCGCGCGTCCGCGTCACCGGCTACTGGAACCTGCCCGCCCCCGAACCGGCCGACCTGGCGGCCCAGGTGCCGCAGCACGTGCGCGACTTCATCGCCGCCGGGCAGGCGCCCGTCTACTTGGGCTTCGGCAGCATGACCAGCCCCGACCCGCGCGCGACCGCCGACCTGCTCTACACGGCTGTTGCCAGCGCCGGCGTACGGGCCGTCATCTCGCGCGGGGTCGACCGGCTCGGCGACCTCGGCGTCCCGCTCGACCTGCAGGGCCGGGTGCTGCTCGTCGACTCCGTGCCGCACGCCTGGCTGCTGCCGCGCTGCGCCGCCGTCGTCACCCACGGCGGCTCCGGATCGACCGGCGCCGGCTTGCGCGCCGGGGTGCCGAGCATGGCCGTGCCCCACATCGGCGACCAGCCGTACTGGGGCCGGCGGTTGCACGAACTCGGCGTCGGCCCGCCGCCCATCAAGCGCGCCGACCTGAGCGCGCAGAACCTCGCCGACGCGCTCACCGCCATGACCACCGAGCCGGCCTACTCCCGCGCCGCGGTGGCGCTCGCCACCGACCTCGCGCGAGAGAACGGCGTGGCGGCCGCCGTCGGGCTGCTGGCGAACTACCTCGCGAACACCGGCGGCTGAACCGGGGGCGTCGGTCTGCGCCGGAACGCGCCGGAATGCGCCGGACGCGCCGTGCGGTGCCGGTGGACACGCCGGATCGGCACGCAGGCGCAGGTGTCACCATGAGCCTCGTGTCGACGATCGTCTTCTGCCACGCCCATCCCGACGACGAGGCCTCCCAGACCTCCGGGACGATGGCCCGCGCCGCCCGCGAGGGGCACCGGGTCGTCGTCGTGTTCGCCACCAACGGCGACCACGGCGAGGTCCCGCCCGACCTTGCCGATGGAGAGAGCGTCGTGCAGCGGCGGCGCCGGGAGGCGGCCGCGTCGGCGCAGGCCATCGGTCTGGCGCGCGTCGCCTGGCTCGATTACGCCGACTCCGGCATGACCGGCTGGGAGCAGAACGGGGCCGACGGCTGCTTCCACGCCGCCGACCTCGACGAGGCCGCGGGCCGGCTGGCGGCGATCCTCGACGAGGAGGATGCCGACGTGCTCGTCGGCTACGACTGGCACGGCGGCTACGGCCACCCCGATCACGTGAAGGTGCACCACGTCGTGCACCGGGCCGCCGACCTCGCGGCCCGGCGGCCCCGCCTCCTTGAGTCGACGATGAACCGCGACGCGATGCGCCTGCTCATGGCCTCCGCCAAGGAGGCCGGCATGGAGGCGGGGATGGATGTCGACGGGCCCGCCGACGACGGCAATCCGTTCGGCACCCCGGAGGCCGAGATCCACTACCGCGTCGACATCGCGCCCGATCTGGAGGTCAAGCGGGCGGCCCTGACGGCCCACGCCAGTCAGACCAGCGACGTGGGGATGATGCTGGCGATGCCGCCGGAGGTCTTCGCCCTCGTCTTCGGCTTCGAGTACTTCATCGAGCCCGGCCGCGAGCCGGGCATGCGCGACGCCTGGATCTTGTCGGACTAACGCGCGGGACGGGCCGCGGGACGATCAGTAGGGCCGCGGCGGAACGTAGTCCTGCGGTCCGCCGGGAGGCCCGCTGAGCTGGCCCTTCGGGTCGTACCCGAAGCGGTTTTGGTGACGCTGTCCGTCGCGAATCGTCCAGATGAGCATGATGATCCATCCGATGATCGGGATGAAGTTGAGCAGCTGCCACCAGCCTGACTTGTCGATGTCGTGCAGCCGGCGGCAGGTGACCGCGATCGAGGGGAGCAGCAGCACCACGTTGGTCAACCACTGCACCGGCCCCTGGTCGCCGCCGAGCTCCCAGCGCGGGAACACGATCGAGTCGATGATGGCCGCCGCAATGCTGACCAGGATCTGGAACAACACGAAGTACCAGAACTCGCTGCGTCGCGCGCGACCGTCGAACGTCACGTATTTGGTCAGGCACGTGCGGACTGCTTCGCCGAAACCCATCAGATCTCCCCTGAATCTCCCCTGGACCGCCACTGCAGGTGGCGCCCGGTGCGCTACTTGCGCACCCTCCAAGGATGCCGTCTTCGGTCGCCGTCGTTGGCAACCGGGTCGCTTGCCTGCGGTAACTCCGCGGCCCGGGGCGGGCGCTGAAGGGGGCGCGCACCCGTAAGCTCGCGTGTCATGACGGCCAATCCCGCGATGGATCCGCGTACGTACGTTCCCCGCGGGTCGAACGCGCAGCTGCTCGATGACCTGCGCGCGCTGCTTGGGCCTCCGGCGGCTCCCGGCGGCACGACTGCCACCGGCTCCCTCCCGGTCATCGACCCGGCCACACCACCCGCAGCCTCGGGGCGACTGCATGTGTCGCACGGCAAGGATTCCGCAGAGCTGCCCGCGCAGGTGGCCGACGCGTTGCGGCTGCTCGTGGCGGCGCTGGCCGACGGGCGACCGGTGACGGTCGCCCCACAGACGCACCTGGTGACGCCGCAGGAGGCGGCGCAGATGCTGGGAGTGACCAAGACCCAACTCGAGGAGCTGATGGATTCAGGCGCTCTGCCGTACCGCACGATCGGCCGCCACCAGCGCATCCTGCTCACCGACGTGCTCGCCAGCGTCCGCCGTCGGCTCGGTGACCAGGCCGGGCTGGGCCTGGGCGACGACTAGGCCGCCGGCTTGCGAGAGCGCAGGAGGTAGGCGCCCAGCGCGCCGGCCAGCAGTCCGATGGCGAGCGCGCCCAAGAAGCCGACGAGGCCGTCGGCGACGCCCTCGCGCATCAGCGCGTCGCGCGAGAAGAGGAAGACGCCGAAGGCGAGCGCGGAAGGCGCAACGGTCCGCCAGTCCGTGCGCCCACCGTCGGCCGGCAGCTGCGGCGCGGGCAGACGCCGTAGGAGCAGCCGGTGCCACCACAGCAGGATGGCTCCGAAGACGAGGGCCCCGATGATCGAGGTGGCCAGGCTCAGCAGATACGCACCCATGCGCCCATCCTGTCGGTGACGGCCGGTCAGGCCAGCAGGGGGATGCGGGAGCGGTGACCGGTAGCCGCGAGGGTGATGAACGGGCTGAGAGGAGCGGTGGGGCCGGCCAGGGCGCCGATGGCGTGGTAGAAGTCCGGGCGGCCCGGCCACACGTTGCTCGACGCGCGCAGTTCCTCGTCGAGTTCGTTGATCCAGGTGCCGCGATCGTCGATGAAGTGGGTCGCGGCGAAGTCCCAGGCTCGACGATATTCGTGCTCCCAGCGCTCGTCGGCGGTGACCTTCAGCAGCGCAGACGTGGTCCAGATCGTCTCGCATACCGGCCAGTGCAGGCGCAGCCGCGACACCGGAGAGCCATCCCAGTCGACCGTATAGACCAGCCCCTCGCGCCCGTCGGTCCCCCAGCTGTCGAGGGCCCGGCCGGCGAGGGCGACGGCGTGCTCGACCAGCCAGTCCTCGCCGCTGATCGCGGGGGAAACATGCAGCATGAGCAGCAGCCGCGCCCACTCCAGCGAGTGCCCGTAGGTCGCGCCGTACGGCCGGAAGGGGTGGTTCGGGTCGTCCCGGTTGTAGTCCCGCACCACCTGCCACTTCGCGTCGTAGTGCTCCGGCAGCAACCACGTGCCGTCGGTCGCGATATCCCGGACGCAGCGTCGAGCGATCGCCAGGCCGCGCAGGTGCCACTTCGGGTCACCGGTGACATCGCCGAACGCCAGGAACGCCTCCAGCCCGTGCATATTGGCGTTGGCCCCGCGGTAGTTCTCGGAGTCGGAGAAGTCGCGGGCGAACGACTCGCGCAGCGCCTCCGCCTCGGGCTCCCACAGGTGCTCCTCGACGAGCTGCAGCACGGTCTCCAGCAGTTCGGCGCCCTGCGGGTGGCCGACGGCCGCGGCGGAGGCCGCGCCGAGCCCGACCTGCACGTGGTCGTAGGTCGACTTACGGCCCTCCGGCTGAGACGGGTCGCTGAAGAAGCCGCCGTGCGCGTCGTCGGTGAACAACCCCTGCAGGGAGGCGATCGCGTGGTCGAGCAGCGGCCGGCAGCCCGGGATGCCCAACGCGACGCCGAGTGCGCTGACATGCGCCATCCGGGCCGTGAGAAACAGCTGCGGGGTGCGGTCGGGCAAGGGGGTGCCGTCGGCGTCGAGCCAGGCGAAGCCGCCGCCGGGCAGAGCCGAGCCGACCGCGAAGGAGAGCAGCCGCCGGATGTTGTCGTCCAGCCACGCGAGATGCGGCGGTCGGTTGAGCCACGGCTGGGCGTCGAGCGTCTGCTGGGTCATGGGTGACACCCTGGCACGGCGGCCCGCGCGTGGGGACCAAGGGGGAGGGCTGTCCATTGCGATAACACCGTTATTTATGGAGTTACCGAGCGGCGCGCGAAAGCGGCCCAGGAATGGCTCGTAATGTCGGGCCAAACGGGCACGCTAGTGGCATGCGTCACATTCGCCGCGCTCTCGACCCGACCGGCTACCGGTTCGGGTTTGTCGCGGCGGCGGTCTGCGCCCTCTACCTCTGGATCATCGTGGTGACCGCGCTCCTCGACGCTCTGGCGGTCCGCGACGGGCCGGACGACTACATGCGGTGGGTGCCCGATACCGCCGGTCACTGGATGTCGGCGCCGGTCAGTCTGCTGCTGGAACAGGGTCTGTTGGCCGTGTCGGGGCCGGTGGAGCAGTACCTGGGCGTGTCCGTCGTGGGTCTGCTGCAGTGCCAGGTCTTCGGTGCCGTCCTGATTCTGCTGGCCGGGGCGATCCAGACGGTCCTGCTCTTTCTGCTCCTGCGCGGCCCGCGCCGTGCCAGCACCGAGCCCACGCAGCGCAAGAATCGCGCGCACTCGTCGGCCTGAGCCCGCCCCGCGAGGCGCCCCGCGAGGGCGCCTACCCGTCAGCCTGGGCTTAGCTGCCTACCTACATCCCCAGCGCCTTCTGCAATTCGGTGATGGCGAGGGCGATGAAGGCGAGCGCGCACAGGCCCATGAGGATGTTGGACACCGGGCCGTTGCGCCACTGTCGCGGCACGCGGTCGGTGTTGAGGATCCACAGCAGCGTGATGGCCAGGAACGGCATGAAGAAGGCGCCGAGTACGCCGTAGGCGAGGATGAGGTAGATCGGCCGGCCGAGGAACATCATGACCATCGGCGGGAACGTCAGCCACAGGATGTACGCCTTGTACCACTTGCCGCCGGACAGCACGTCGGGGTGGTCCTTGCCGAGGCCCTTGAGGTGACCGACCAGGTCGGCGAACATCATCGACACGCCATTCCACACACCGACCAACGAGCTCATCGCCGCGGCCCAGAAGCCGACGAGGAAGACCGACCCGGCCCACGATCCGTACCGCTCGCCCAGCACATTGCCCAGGTCGAGCAGGCCCCGGTCGCCGGTCTGCACCGCGATATTCGCCGAGTACAGCAGCTCGGCGCCGACGATCAAGGTCGAGACGACGAAAATGCCCGTGACGATATAGGCGACGCCATTGTCCAGGCGCATGACGCCCATGTACTTCGTCGTGGTCCAGCCCTTCTCACGAATCCAATAGCCGTAGGCGGCGAGCGTGATCGTGCCGCCCACCCCGCCGGCCACCGAGAGCACGTTGACGATCGCGCCCGGGGGCACCGTCGGCGCCAACCCGGCGAGCATCGCCGGCAGATTCGGCAGCGTCAGGGCGGCCGCCCCGACCATCGAGACGAACATCAGGCCGACCAGCGCGGCGCACACCTTCTCGAAGAACGCGTAGTGGCCGAACCAGACGAGCGCCAACCCGATCAGGCCCGACAGGATGCCCCACCAGGTCACCGACAGCACCGGGAAGAGCGACGCCAGCGGCAGCCCCGTGCCGGCCATGGCCGCGGCGCCGTACACGAATCCCCAGATGACGATGTACGGGGTGAAGTAGAAGTGCGTCCACTTGCCCAGCGTCGACCAACCCTCGTAGATCGTGTTGCCGGTCGCCAGGGTGTACCGCCCGGCGCCCTCCACCAGCACCACCTTCATGACGCAGCCCAGGATCACGCACCACAGCAGCGCATACCCGTACTTCTGCCCGGCGATGAGCGTCGCCACGAGGTCGGCCGCACCGACTCCCGTGGCGGCGACGATGAGCCCGGGACCGATGAGGCGCCACTTCGGCGTCTTCGCCCCTTCGAGCGTGGCGGCTTCGCTGTTCATCCGGCCTCCTGGCGGTTTCGCGATTCCGGTGCGGCGCGGGCGAGCTGACCGGGCACTCGTGTGACGAGCCCGCATCCTGCCACGCCCACGAGACTGTGCAGGTGATTGTGTGCGCTCTGTCCGAAATGCGGATGGGCTGTTCGAAGCATGCAGATGGTGGTGCTACCACGAGTCTCGACTACCCTCACAGGGTGGAGATCGCGCAGCAGCGGGAGAGTCGACCGAGCGTGGCACAGGTCGACTTCGGCGACGGTCAGCTGGCCGTCATCGATTACGGGGCGTCGGCGGCACCGGATGCGGTACCCGTGCTCCTCGCGCACTCCCTGGGCAACTGCGCCGACACCTGGCAGTTCGTCGGGCCGGCCTTCAGCGACCGGATTCACGCCTACGCCCTCGACCTGGCCGGGCACGGCTCCAGCACGGCCACCGTGCGCACCTTCGACGACGCCTGGCAACAGTTCATCGAGGTCAGTCGCGGTCTCGGCCTCGATCGGCCGGTGCTCGTCGGGCACGACCAGTCGACCTTCCAGACGTCGCTGGCGGCGATGGAGGCACCGCAGGAGTTTCGCGCGGTGGTCAGCATCGGCGGTGCTGTACACATCGACTACGAGAAGGCCCGCCAAGACATCGACTTCGCGCTGCTGCCGACGTTCGCGGACATGCTGCGGGAGCGCTTCCTGCTCGGCGCCACCGGCAGTGGCCGCCAGGAGGCGGACAACCTCATCGAACAGCTCGTCGGCCTGTCCACCCAGGACTGGCTGCTGGCCGGCATGCGCGAGGGGCTGCACACCGAGGTCGCTAACTCGGTCGAGTACTTCGACGACGGCACATGGCTGCACAAACCCGCCCCAGAGATGGTGCAGCGCAGCGTCGACGTGCCCGACCGGCGCCCCATCACCCCGGGACCGTGGTTTTACGACCGCCTCACCGTGCCGCAGTGGATCGTGCAGCTGCGCGAGGGCTACGAGGTGCTCACCCCCGACGGCGCCGAGTTCGTCGCCGAGCATCCGATGCTGCGCCACGCCTACCTCGACACCACCGCCTGGCCGCAGTACGACAAGCCCGCCGAACTCGCCGCGGTCATCGAGGCCATCGCCCTCGATCCCGCCGGCCCCGACCTGTAGCGCGCCGGTAGGCCTGCGGCCGGCCGTCGCCAGCCAAGGTCTGTCGGGCCAGCCGGGTCAGTCGCAGAGCGTGGCGACGAGCACGGCCTTGATGGTGTGCAGCCGGTTCTCCGCCTGGTCGAAGACGATGGAGGCGGGGCTCTCGAACACCTCGTCGGTCACCTCCACCCCCTCCAGCCCGTAGCGGTCGGCGATCTGGGCCCCGACGTCCGTGCCGCGGTCGTGGTAGGCGGGCAGGCAGTGCATGAACTTCACGTCGGGGTTCTGTGCGCGCGCCATGAGCTGCGCATCCACGCGGTAAGGGCGCAGCAACTCGATCCGCTCGTCCCACACCGAGGTCGGCTCACCCATGGAGACCCACACGTCCGTGTGCACGAAGTCGACGCCGGCCAGGCCCGCGGCCACGTCGTCGGTCACCGTGAGCCGCGCCCCCGTGGCCGCGGCGATCTCCCGCGCCTGCCCCACGACCGCCGGGGCGGGTTGTAGCGGCCCCGGCGCCACCATCCGGGCGTCCATGCCCATGAGCGCGGCCATCGCCAGCAGCGAGTTGGCGACGTTGTTGCGGGCGTCGCCGACGTAGGCGAACACGATCTGCTCGTCCGGCTTGTCGCAGTGCTCGCGCATCGTCAGGGCGTCGCACAGCGACTGGGTGGGGTGCCAGTCGTCGGTCAGCCCGTTCCACACCGGCACCCCGGCGTGGCGGGCGAGTGTCTCCACCGCGCTGTGGGCGCTGCCGCGGTACTGGATGCCGTCGTACATGCGCCCCAGCACTCGGGCGGTGTCGGCGACCGACTCTTTGTGCCCCAGTTGGGAGCCGGTGGGGTCGAGGTAGGTGACGTGGGCGCCCAGATCGTAGGAGGCCACCTCGAAGGCGCACCGCGTGCGGGTCGAGGTCTTCTCGAACAGCAGCGCGATATTGGCGCCGGCCAAGGCCCGCTCCTGGGTGCCCGCCTTCTTGGCGGCCTTCAGCGACGCCGCCAGCCCCAGCAGGGCGCGCCACTCCTGCGCCGTGAAGTCGACCTCGCGCAGAAACGATCGACCGCGCAGGGTCTGCTGGCGCTGGGTCCCCATCTAGATGTCCTCTCGTTGCACCGGGCAGCTCATGCAGCGGGGGCCCCCACGCCCGCGCCCCAACTCACCGCCCGGAATCGTCACGACCTCCACGCCCTGCGCACGCAGGTAGTCGTTGGTCGCGCGGTTGCGTTCGTAGGCCATGACCACCCCGGGGCGCACGGCCAGCACATTGCACCCATCGTCCCATTGCTCCCGCTCCGCTGCCCCGAGGCTCTGCGGGGTCGTCAACACCCGCAACGAGGAGACCCCCAGGGCGTCGGCGATGACGTCGTGCATCGCCTCCGGCGCGTGCGATGCGACGCGGAAGCCGGCTTGATTGTCGGCCGGGGTCAGCGAGTAGGTGGGCAGCATGCCCAGGCCCGCGTACTTGGTGAACGAACGCTCGTCGACCATCGACATCACGGTGTCCAGGTGCATCATCGCCCGGGTCCGCGGCATCGCGACCCCGACGATCGTGCGCGCCGCCCCTTGGGCGAACAGTTGCTGCGCCAGCCGCTCGACGGCCTGCGCCGTGGTCCGTTCGCTCATGCCGACGAGCACCGCGCCGTGGCCCAGCACGTGCACGTCGCCGCCCTCCATCGTCGCCAGCCCGGTGCCCAGGCCGCCGCCCCACCAGTTGAACGGGGTGTCTGTGGCCGCCAACTGCGGGTGCCAGCGGTAGATCGCCTCGTAGTTGACCGACTCGCGCACGCGCGCCAACATCCGCATCTGGTTGACCGACACCCCGCCGTACACCCAGCAGGAGGTGTCGCGCGTGAACAGGTGGTTGGGCAGCGGGGAGAGCACGAACTCCTCACCGGCCTGCGTCGCCAGCACCAGGGAGTCCAGGTCGGCGTCGCCGGAGGAGCCGTCGAGCCGGGCGCGGGCCTCGGTCTTGGACAGCCCGTCGATGAGGGCGTCGGCCAACTCGGCGTCGCCCATTCCCTCCAGCACCGCCAGCAGCGGTCCGACCGCCCCCGGGCCGAGCATCTCGTCGTCGAGCAGCTCGGCGAAGATGAACGACCGAGCCGCCGGCACCGCCAACGTCTCGCGCAGCAGGTCACGCAGGTAGAGCACCTCGACATCCAGATCGCGCAGCGCCTGCGCGAAGACGTCGTGCTCCTCCTGCGCGCGCGGCACCCACGGCAGGTCGTCGAAGAGCAACTCGGCCATGTTGGAGGGCGTCAACCGCGCCAACTCGCGCCCCGGGCGGTGCAGGATGACGCGGCGCAACGCCCCGACCTCCGAGCCGACGTACGCCCGCGCCGCCGGGTCGGTCGGCGTCGTCTTCGTGCTGTGATCAGTCATCGCCGCACCTCGTTTCTGTGTCGTCATTGCCTGTCGTTACTGCGGGCTGTCGTTACTGCGGGTGATGCCGTGCACGCTACCGGCCGCCATCGCCCGCTTCGCCGTGAAGCCCCGGTCAAGCAGGGTCGCATGGTGGACCCCGCACGAACCGCCATGCGGACCAGGTCGACAATGTGGGACATGAAGGCGCTCCTCCTGGAGAACATCCACCATCTGGCCGAAACCGTGTTCAACAACGCCGGGATCGAAGTAGAGATGCGTCCCGGCGCCCTCGCCGAGGACGACCTCATCGAGGCCCTCGACGGCGTCGACCTGCTCGGCATCCGTTCGACCACCCAGGTCACCAAGCGAGTGCTGGACGCCTCCCCACACTTGAGCGCGATCGGCTGCTTCTGCATCGGCACCAACCAGGTCGACCTCACAGCCGCGGTCGACCTCGGCATCCCGGTCTTCAACGCCCCCT
This sequence comes from Kineosphaera limosa NBRC 100340, assembly GCF_000298215.1. GTDB lineage: Bacteria > Actinomycetota > Actinomycetes > Actinomycetales > Dermatophilaceae > Kineosphaera > Kineosphaera limosa. The sequence continues at coordinate 19,732 of NZ_BAHD01000017.1, forward strand.
TCTCCAACACCCGCTCGGTCGTCGAGCTCGTGCTCGCCGAGATCATCGTGCTGGCCCGCCGGCTCACCGAGAAGGATCGACAGCTGCACGCGGGGGAGTGGAACAAGTCGGCCGCCGGCTCGCACGAGATCCGCGGCCGCAAGCTGGGCATCGTCGGCTACGGCAATATCGGCAGCCAACTGTCCGTCGTCGCCGAGATGCTCGGCATGGAGGTGTACTTCTACGACACCGACGACAAACTGGCCTTGGGTAACGCCAAACGGTGCGCCTCCCTGGAGGAGCTGCTCGACGTCGCCGAATGCGTCACCCTGCACGTCGACGGCCGGGCCGGCAACGCCGGCCTGTTCGGTGCCCGCGAGTTCGGGCGGATGCGCGACCGGGCCCTCTTCCTCAACCTGTCCCGCGGCTTCCTCGTCGACTACGAGGCGCTCGCCACCGCGCTGGAATCCGGGCACATCGCCGGGGCCGCGGTCGACGTCTTCCCCAACGAGCCCAAGACGCGTGTGGGCGACTTCGCCTCGCCGCTGCAGAACCTGCCCAACGTCATCCTCACCCCGCACGTCGGCGGCTCGACGATGGAGGCGCAGGAAGACATCGGCCGGTTCGTCGCCGCAAAGCTGCGCGACTACACCCACCTCGGCACGACGACGCTGAGCGTCAACGCCCCCGAGCTCACGCTGGCCTTCGCGCCGGGACACCACCGCATCACGTACTTCCACACCAACACCCCGGGGGTGCTGGCCTCGCTGAACAACATCCTGGCCGACCACGGCGCCAACATCGACGGGCAACTGCTCGGTACGCGCGGGCAGATCGGCTACGTGGTCACCGACGCGTCGATGGCCATGCCGCAGGACGTGGTGGCCGCGATCGAGGCCCTGCCCGAAACGATCCGGCTGCGCCTCATCGGCTGACGCCCCGCCAGGCATCCCGCCCGAGCCGACCGGTGCCCCTGCCGAGCGACGTCCGACCGCCTCGGCCCGCCTCACCCACACCCCCGAGATAGCTCGGGTTGTGGGTGAGTTCGCTGTGGTAACAAGTAAATCCGTGTGGCCACGGTAGGTCGGAGGCTGCCAGTGTGGATGCCGAGCGAAGCGGGAGACGGGCGTGCACCCAGCGCAAGAGGCAGCGTCGCCGAGGCCGGCGTCGGGCTCGGGTCGGGACGCCGACGACCCGCAGGAGTGGGACGTCATCGTCGTCGGCTCCGGCTTCGGCGGCTCGGTCGCGGCGCTGCGCCTGGTGGAGAAGGGCTACCGCGTGGCCGTGCTCGAAGCCGGCCGCCGGTTCGGTGACAGCGACTTTCCGCGCACCTCCTGGGACCTGCGGCGCTACGTCTTCGCGCCCGCCCTGGGCCTGCAGGGCATCCAGCGATTCAGCCTGCTGCGCGACGTCATCGTGCTCGCCGGAGCCGGCGTCGGCGGCGGTTCCCTCGTCTACGGCAACACCCTCTACCGGCCGCACGGGCGCGCCTTCTACGACGACCCGCAATGGGGCCACATCACCGACTGGGCCGGCGAACTGGCACCCCACTACGACACGGCCGCCACCATGCTCGGCGTCACCATCAACCCGGCCCGCACCCCCATCGACACCGTGCTGGAGACGGTGGCCGAGGAGATGGGGGTCGGCCCCACCTTCGCGCCGTCGCAGGTCGGTGTGTTCTTCGGGGTGGACGGCGGGCTGCCGGGGGTCACTGTGCCCGATCCCTTCTTCGGCGGTGCCGGGCCACCGCGCGCCGGTTGCCTGCAGTGCGGGGCCTGCATGACCGGCTGCCGGTACAACGCCAAGAACACGCTGGACAAGAACTACCTCTACCTGGCCGAACAGGGCGGCGCCGTCGTGTTCGAGCGCACCCTCGTCCGTCGGCTGCGCCAGCTGCCACGTTCGGGCGGCGGGTGGGAGGTGTTCGTGACGGCGACCACCGCCGACCCCCTGCGCCGCCGACGCTCGGGCCGGACGCTGCGCGCGCGGCACGTGGTGCTCGCCGCCGGGACCTGGGGCACCCAGCAACTGCTGCATCAGGGCGTCGCCGATCGGGCGCTGCCGCACCTGTCGCCGCGCTTGGGCGAGCTGACCCGCACCAACTCCGAGGCGATCTGCGGTGCGACCCGCCGACTGCGCAGCCACGACGAGCGTGACTTTCGGCAGGGGGTGGCGATCACCTCCTCGATGTACCCGGACGCCAATACGCACGTCGAGGCGTGCCGCTACGGCCGCGGCGCCCAGTCGATCGCGCTGCTGAGCACGGTGATGATCGACGGTGCCGCCCCGCACCGTCGGTGGCTGGCGTGGCTGCGGGCGGTCGGAGCCGCCCCCCTGCAACTCGTCAGCAACTTCCTCGGCCCGCGCTCGTGGTCCCAGCGCTCGATCATCACGCTCGTCATGCAGACCGTGGACAACTCCATCACGATCCGGGCGCGGCGCCGCTGGTTCGCCCACGGGGTCACACTGACCTCGACCGCGCCCCGCGGCGCGCCGAGTCCCCGTTGGCTGCCGGTGGCCAACGACGTCTCCCGACGCATCGCCGCCCTCATCGACGGGCATCCGCGCAGCAGCGTCGCCGACATCTTCGACGTGCCGATGACGGCTCACTTCCTCGGCGGCGCCGTGATCGGCGAGACCCCGCAGACCGGCGTCATCGACCCCTATCACCGGGTGCACGGGTATCCCAGCCTGCACGTCGTCGACGGAGCGGCCATCTCCGCCAACCTTGGTGTCAACCCGTCGTTGACCATCGCCGCGCAGGCCGAACGGGCCTTCTCCCTCTGGCCCAACCTCGGGCAGGCCGACCCGCGCCCAGCCCCGGGTCAGCCGTACCGACGGATGCCGGCCGTGCCCGCGTTGCGGCCGGCCGTCATCCGATTCGGTCCGCAACCGAGCGTCCCCCGGGTGGATCTCGATCAGCCGGCGGCGCCGGCCGCGGACGTCCAGCGCCCCGAGCAGCGGGGATGGGCGAGCGGGATCACGGCGTGGCGGCCTAGGCTCGTGCCATGGCTCGCTACCTCGACGTCCACCCGATCAACCCGCAGGAGCGGCTGATGCGCCAGTCGGCCGAGATGCTGGCTGACGGCGGCCTCATCGCCTATCCGACCGACTCGGGCTACGCCTTGGGCTGCGCGCTGGGCAATGCGCAGGGGCGCGAACGGATCATCTCGATCCGGCGGCTCGACGACCGTCATCACTTCACGCTCATGTGTGCGGACTTTGCGCAGATGGGCCAGTACGTCGACATGTCGAATGCGACCTTCCGGGCGCTGAAGGCCGCGACGCCGGGCGCCTACACGTTCATCCTGCGGGCCACGCCGGAGGTGCCGCGCAAGCTGGCGCACGCCAAGAAGCACACCGTCGGCGTGCGGATCAGCCCCGATGTGCTCGTGCAGAGCTTGCTGCGCGAAGTCGGCGAGCCGATCCTGTCCTCCACCCTCATCCTGCCCGGTGAGGACGACCCCATGACCGACGGCTGGCTGGTCAAGGAGGAGCTCGACCACGTCGTCGACGCCGTCATCGACACCGGCGAGTGCGGCCGAGAGCCGACCACGGTGGTCGATCTGTCGTCCGGGGAGGCTGAGGTCGTGCGCGTCGGCGCCGGCGACCCGAGCCCGTTCGAGGCCTAGCCCGGCTTCGAGCAGTTCTGCGGGCCACCGGCCCGCTCGGCCGGCCGCGGTGGCTCGTTCGGCACAGTCGGGAGCGGACGCGAGAGTAGGTCCGGCACCTCCAGCAGCGCCTGCGCGGCCTCACGGCTCAGCTCCGGCATCTCATCGACGGGCCACCAGCGGGCCTGGGCGATCTCGGCGGTGTCGCGCACCTGCGGCTCCCCGCTGGCCGCCACGAGAAAGAGGTGGTCCAGATGCATGGCCCACGGCTGGCGATAGGTGCGTAGGTGATTGGCCGGGCCGATGGCTGGCGTCAGGCCGGTCTCCTCGGCGAGCTCGTGGGCGGCCGTCGCCACGATCGTCCTGCCGTAACTGACGTAGCCCGCCGGGAAGCCCCACTGCTGCCCGCCCGTGCGCTTGCGCACCAGCAGCACCCATGGCACGGGGCCGTGCTGGTCGTCGCGGGCCACGACCATGGCGCTGGCGGTGAACTTCGGCATGAGCGCGTAGGCGGCGGTGCGTGCCAGGCGGTGCCACCCGGCACGTGCCAGAGCCTTCACGTCTTCCATCGAGACCCCCTGTTTCTCGGGTGGAGCGATCGTGTGTCGAACGCCACACGCTACCTCGCGAAATCGCGCTTCGGGGCAACAGCACTGCGTGGTGGACACCGGGCGGGCCCCGGGTGGACACCGGGCGGACCGGGCCCGCAGGGTTGCCTGCACCCGCGCCGATACGCTATTCAGCATGGTTTCACCGGTCGACGCCGTTACCCCCCTCATCACGCAGGCCATCGAGGCGACGCTCGGTGCCGAGTTCGCGGGGGCCGACCCGGTGCTACGCCCCAGTCAGTACGCGGACGTGCAGGTCAACGCCGCTTTGGCGCTCGCCAAGCGGGCCAAGCGCCCGCCGCGGGAGGTTGCCACCGCGATCGTCGCGGCCCTCGACCTGAGCGAGCAGTGCTCGGCCGTGGAGGTCAGCGGGCCCGGCTTCATCAACCTCACGTTCCGCGACTCGTGGCTGGCCCGCCTCCTGGCCCAGCAGGCCGCCGACGAGCGGCTCGGCGTACCCACCCAGCCCCGACAGATCGTGCCGATCGACTACTCCGCGCCCAATGTCGCCAAGGAGATGCATGTCGGGCACCTGCGCACGACGGTCGTCGGCGACGCTCTGGCCCGCACCCTGGAGTTTCTGGGGCACGACGTCATCCGGCAGAACCACATCGGCGACTGGGGCACCCCCTTCGGCATGCTCATCGAGCACCTGCTGGAGGTCGGCGAGGACTCGCCGCAGGCCGCGCTCCTGGAGACCGACCCCAACGCCTTCTACCAAGGCGCCCGCACGAAGTTCGACGGCGACCCCGAGTTCGCCACCCGGGCCCGAGCCCGCGTCGTCGCGCTGCAGAGCGGCGACCCGGCCACGCTGGAGCGCTGGCAGCGACTCATCGGCCTGTCCACCGCCTACTTCAACCGCATCTACACCGCCCTCGACGTCACCCTCACCGACGCCGACCTCGCGGGCGAATCGACGTACAACGACGAGCTCGCCGCCATCTGCGACGAGCTCGAAGAACGGGGCCTGGCTCAGATCAGCGACGGCGCCCTCTGCGTCTTCCTGCCCGGGTACACCGGCCGCGAGGGCAAGCCGTTGCCGCTCATCGTGCGCAAGTCCGACGGGGGCTACGGCTACGGCACCACCGACCTGGCCACCGTGCGACACCGCGTCCGCGACCTGCACGCCGACCGCATCCTCTACGTCATCGGCGCCCCGCAGGCGCTGCACCTGCGCATGGTGTGGGAGACGGCCCGCCTGGCGGGGTGGCTGCCGGACGACGTCGAGATCGTGCACGTGCAGATCGGCAACGTGCTGGGGGAGGACCGCAAGATCCTGCGGACCCGCTCCGGTGCGCCGCTGCGACTCATGGCGCTCATCGAGGAGGCGATCGCCAAGGCCGGCGCGCATCTGGACGCGGCCCGGCCCGACCTGGCGCCGGCCGAGCGCGACCTCATCGCCGCCCAGGTCGGTGTCGGCGCCATCAAGTACGCCGACCTGTCCGTCGCGCACGACAGCGAATACGTCTTCGACCTCGACCGCATGCTCTCGCTCACCGGCAACACCGGCCCCTACCTGCAGTACGCGGCGACGCGGGTGCGCTCGATCTTCCGCTCGATCGAGGCCGACCCCGCCGATCCGGCGTTCGCCCAGGCCGCCATCGATCTGGCCGAACCGGGCGAACGAGCCTTGGCGGCACACCTGCTGGACTTCGGCACGGTCGTGGCCGCCGTCGGCGACGAGCTGGAGCCGCACCGCCTGTGCACCTACCTGTTCGAGCTGGCGCAGGCCTTCAGCGCGTTCTACGAGAACTGCCCGGTGCTCAAGGCCGACGAGCCCACCCGCACCTCCCGGCTCGCGCTGTGTGCGCTGACGCTGCGGGTCATGGAGCGGGGGCTGAACCTCGTCGGCATCCGGTCCCCGCAGCAGATGTAGGCACCCGGTGCCCTGCCGCCCAGGGCCCTGGGCTCTCGGAGTTCGCGTATCGGACGCCGGTGCCTAGTCCGGCGCATCGGGTCGGTCACGGCTTGCTGCTCCCGCGCCACCCACCGCGCTCTGCCCGCTAGCCTCACGTCCAGTCGGCGCCGTCGGCGGCGCCTGTGACCTTGGCAGACAGGAGGCACCCGTGAACATTCTCTGGGGCCTGGTGGGCATGCTCGGCCTGCTTGCGATAGCCGTTCTCTTCTCGACCAACCGCCGCGCCATCAAACCCCGGATCGTCGTCGCGGCGCTCGCGTTGCAGGTCGGCTTCGGCGTGCTGGTGTTGTTCGTACCGCCCGGCCGGGCCGCGCTGGCCGCGGCCGCGGGCGCGGTGCAGGCGGTCATCGACTCCTCGCGCGCCGGCATCGGCTTCCTCTTCGGGCCGTTGATCCCAGAGAACGGCGTGATCTTTGCGTTCCAGGTGCTGCCGGTCATCGTGTTCTTCGCGTCGCTGATGTCGGTGCTCTATCACCTGGGCTGGCTGCAGAAGGTCGTGCAGGTGATCGGCGGGGCTTTGTCGTGGCTCATCGGCACCGAGCGCATCGTGTCGGTCAACGCCGCGGCCAACATCTTTGTCGGTCAGACCGAGGCGCCGCTGGTCATCCGCCCCTACATCAAGGGCCTGTCCCGCTCCGGGCTGTTCGCCGTCATGGTCGGTGGTCTGTCGACCGTCGCCGGGTCGGTGCTCGTCGGCTACAGCCTGCTCGGCGCGAGCCTCGACTACCTCATCGCCGCCGCCTTCATGGCGGCCCCCGGAGCGCTGCTCATGGCCAGCATCATGGTGCCCGAGGACGGCACGATGAACTGCGACAAGCCGGAGGGCAAGAAGGGCTGGTTCGGTCGCGGCTCCAAGAGCTCGCAGGCGCAGGCCGAGGCGGAGGCCGGGACTGCCGCCGCCGGATCGCGCGGCGCGACGACCGCCGTTCGTGACGAAGAGGCTGACGCCGTCGCCGACTCAGACCCCGAGGCCAACCCCGAGGCCAAGTCTCCGGAGGAGACGACCGAGGAAGAGCTCGACGCGGTGAAGCACCGCAACCTCATCGACGCGGCCGCTGCGGGCGCCTCCGACGGCATGATGCTGGCCCTGAACATCGGCGCGATGCTGCTGGCGTTCATCTCCCTCATCGCCCTGCTCAACCTGCTGCTCGGCGGGGTCGCGGGCTGGTTCGGCTACGGCGACCTGACGTTCGAGACGATCCTGGGCTACCTGTTCGCGCCGATCATGGCGATGATCGGCGTGCCCTGGGGCGAGGCCGTCAGCGCCGGCACCTTCGTCGGCCAGAAGATCGTGCTCAACGAGTTCGTCGCGTTCAGCCAGTTCGGTCCGGTCGTCGACACGTTCACGCCGAAGACCGCCGCGATCATCACGTTCGCCCTCACCGGCTTCGCCAACCTCGGCTCCCTCGGCATCCTGCTCGGCGGACTCGGCGGCCTGGCGCCCACCCGGCGCAGCGACATCGCCGCCCTCGGTATGCGCGCCGTGCTCGCCGGCACGCTGGCGAACCTGATGAGCGCCGCCATCGCCGGCATGCTCACGTAGCCACTGCGTGTAAGGCCGGCTCGAGGCGGGTACGGCTAGTGCATGCCTACTGACAGCAGTGATGCCCGGAAGGAATCCCCGCACACCACCGACATCCCTGACCCGCACGGGGAGCCGGCGTTCGGCGCGCAGCCGCAGCCCGAGGGCAAGGCCGTCGCCACCAGCAACGATCGCCGCGACGACCCAATTACCGGTCAGCCGCTCTACACCGACGACTCACCCGACGTCAGCAGCGGCGGGGACGTCAACCGACACCCCGGCGACAAGGGGATCCAGGAGGAGACCAAGGCGCGCGCCGTCGGTCAGCCCTCCAGCACCCCCCGCCGGGAGAAGCCGCTGCGCGAGTTCTGAGGGCAGCCCGTTCCAGCGGTGGCGCTCAGTCTTCGGTGATCGTCACGCTCTCGATGGTGTGCACCTTCGTCGGCTGACCCGAGTCCGAGCCGTCGGCCTCGATCTTCTGCACGACATCCATGCCGGAGGTGACCTTGCCGAACAGGCTGTACTGCGGCGGCAGGCCGACACCCGCGTCGCCGGTGACGATGAAGAACTGGCTGCCGTTGGTGTTCGGTCCCGCGTTGGCCATCGCCAGCGAGCCGACCTGGTACTCGCCCGCCTGCGGCAACTCGTCCTCGAACGTGTAGCCCGGGCCGCCCATGCCGGTGCCCTCGGGGTCGCCGCCCTGGATCATGAACCCGGGGATGACGCGGTGGAAGGTGACGCCGTTGTAGTAGTTCATCCGCGAGAGCACGACGAAGTTGTTGACCGTGTTGGGGGCCTTGTCGGCCAGCAGCTCGATGCGCACATCGCCGGCGTCGGTCTTGACGTCCGCGGTGTACGTGCGCTCCGGGTCGATGCACAGCTGCGGCGCGGCGTCGAAGCTCGTCGTGCGGTCCGTAGGGCTGCCCGCCTGCGGGCAGCTGTCGAGACCGCCGGACGCGGGCTGGGTGCCGGTGGCGGTGACCTCCGGCGCCGAGCCGGGGTTGGTCGTGGATCCCCCTGAGCCGCAAGCGGAAAGCGTCAGGACGGCGGCAGTGGCGAGCAGCGTGAAACGGCGCATTTGCCCACGGTAACCGGCCGCGGCGACCGCACGGCAATCCGGCGATCGCGGCGAGCCGCCCGCGCGAGGGGCCTATGCAACCCCCCTGGCGCGCCCACCTGGCAAGACGATGCGTCCATCCTGTGGCGGTTCTGGCGGTCTTGTCGGTTACGGTGAGCGGGTATCCATCACGACCGGCGGAGGGACAGGCCCGTAGATGCCGGGGCAGCCGCCCACGGGGTAACCCGCGGGGTTTGGTGCCAAGTCCTGCGGTTGCGTGGCGACACCCGACCGGAAGATGGAGCGTCGCGGGCGATTCGCCGCGACGTCGCCGTCTCCGCGTTCGGTGCCGAAACCGCCCGTCAGGTCGGCGGCGCTCGGCTGTTGCACCGAGACGAAGGGCGCGGCCATGAGCGACATCTCCCGACTCACCCAGGCGATCCGTGCGGGCATCGAGTCCGACCCGCAGCACGGCGCGGTGGTGCCGCCCCTGTTCATGTCGACGAACTACGCCTTCGACGGCTTCGACAACAAGCGCACCTTCGACTACTCCCGCAGCGGCAACCCGACTCGTGCGCTGCTCGGTGATGCCCTGGCCACCTTGGAAGGCGGCGCCGGGGCGATCATCACCGCCACCGGGACCGGCGCGATGACCTGCGTCGTCACCGTGCTGCTCGACCCCGGCGACCTGCTGCTCTTTCCGCACGACTGCTACGGCGGCAGCTGGCGACTCTTCGAGTCGCTCGCGGCCAAGAAGCACTTCGACACCGCGACGACCGACTTCACCGACCCGGTCGCCGCCGCGCAGGCCATCCGCACGCTGCGCCCCAAGGTCGTCTGGCTGGAGACCCCCTCCAACCCACTGCTGCGCATCACCGACATCGCCGCCGTCGCGGCCGTCGCCAAGGAGGTCGGCGCGACCGTCGTCGCCGACAACACCTTCATGACCCCGTTGTGGCAGCGTCCCATCGAGCTCGGCGCCGACATCGTCGTGCACTCCACGACGAAGTACATCAACGGGCACAGCGACGTCGTCGGCGGCGCGATCATCTCCGCCACGCAGGAGCAGCAGGAGGAGATGGACTTCTGGTCCAACGTGCTCGGCCTGACCGGCGGCGCGTTCGACGCTTACCAGACGCTGCGCGGCCTGCGCACGATCCACACCCGGCTGCGGGCCCACGAAGAGAACGGTGCCGCCGTCGCGCAGCTTTTCGTCTCCCACCCGGCCGTCGCCGCCACCTACTACCCGGGGCTGCCCGATCACCCGCAGCACGAGCTGGCCAAGCGACAGCAGAGCGGCGGGTTCGGCGGCATGGTCAGCGCCGACCTCGTCGGCGGCATCCCCGCCGTGACCGCCTTCGTCGACGGGCTGCGCTGCTTCAGCCTTGCCGAATCCCTGGGCGGCACCGAGTCGCTCGTCGACCACCCGCCGACCATGACCCACCTGGCCATGACCCCGGAGGCGCTCGCCGAGGCCGGTATCGGCGACGGGCTGCTGCGCTTCTCCGTGGGCATCGAGCACGTCGACGACCTCCTCGCCGACCTGCGCGCCGCGCTCGACCGCGCCGCCGCCGCGAGCTGAGGCGGGCCTCCGTCAGGCGTTCTGTTTCACGGGGGCGTCAGCGGGTGGCCGCGCTCGGCGTAGACCTGGGCGAGGATGTCGAGGCGGTCGGTGACGATGCCGTCGGCGCCCAGGTCGAGCAGGCGGTGCATCTGCGCGGCGTCGTTGATCGTCCACACGTGCACCTGCCGACCGATGGCATGCGCGGCCCGCACGAATCGGGGGGTGACGACCTCGACGTCGCGGCCGAACAGTCGATGATGGTTCGGCACCTGAAAGGCCAGGCCAGGCGTGTGCACGACCCGGCTGACACGCTCCGGCAGGAAGCGTAGGGCGGCGACCCCCAGCGGACCGGCGCTCGTCGCGACCCCCTGGCCGCGCGCCAGCCACCGGAACCGCCACAGGTTTCGGGCCGAGAACGACCCGATGCACACTCGCCGGGTCGCGCCGAGCTCGCGCAGCAGCGCCAGGGTGACCGCCGGGGCGTCCGCCGCCTTGAGGTCGATGTTGACCCGGGCGTGCGGCAGGTCGGTCAGGAGCTGGCGAAGCGTCGGGATGGGCTCGCGGCCACCGATCCGAGCGCGCTCGACCTGCTCCCACGGCAGGTCAGCGATCCGGCCGGCGCTGTCGGTGACCCGGTCGAGCTCGTCGTCATGGAACGCCACGACGACTCCGTCGCTGGTGACATGCACGTCGGTCTCCAGGTAGCGGAAGCCGAGCCGGACCGCCGCGGCGAACGCGACGAGCGTGTTCTCCAGAGCCAGCCCCGCCTCGTCGACCGCGCCCCCGCGGTGCGCCAACCCCACCGGCGGCTCCTCGAAGTACGGATGATCCCCAGCCTGCATGCCCGCGCCCTCCTGCCTGGTCACGTCTACCTGATCACGCCTGCAGCCCTCAGTGAACCAGCCGGAGCTCTGGGGCGCGGCCCGCTCGGGGGTGCAGACAGGGGCTCGCACTTTGTTGTGGTGGTGAACTAATGACGTGCCTCGAAATCGCCATTGGGTGCGACCTTCTGACCTGCGGATTTTTCGCCAAGGATTTGTGTGCGATGTGGGGCACGTCATTAGTTCGCCACAAACCCAAATACTGCGGGGTGCCGAGGGGTGGCGGGCCCTCGCCTCGCCCTGGCTGCGTCGGGTCGGCGCGCGTGGCAGGCTGCGCAGGGTGGAGACGACGACGAACTTCATCGGCGGGCAGCCGGTCGCGGCGGCGCAGACGTACGACAACATCGATCCGGCGACCGGGCAATCGCTGGGGGGTGTGTCGCGCTCGGGCGAGGCCGAGGTCGACGCCGCGGTGCAGTCGGCCGCGGCGGCGCAACCGGACTGGGCCGCCACGCTGCCCGAGCATCGCTCCCGCCTGCTGCACGCCATCGCCGACCTCGTCGACCGCGACCGCGAGTCGCTGGCGCGCGCCGAGAGCGAGGACACCGGCAAGCCGCTGAGCCAGGCCCGTACCGACGCGGTGGTCTGCGCCCGGTACTTCCGCTTCTACGGCTCGGCGATCGACACCTACTACGGGCTGCAGATTCCTCTGGCCCCAGATCAACTCGTCTACACCCGCAAGGAGCCGTTCGGGGTCATCGGCTCGATCGTCGCCTGGAACTACCCGCTGCAGCTCATGTCCCGTGCGGTGGCCGGCGCGATCGGCACGGGCAATGCGATCGTCCTCAAGCCCGCCGACGAGACCCCGCGCACCGCGGTGGCCCTGGCGCGACTGGCGATCGAGGCGGGCGTGCCGGCGGGCATCTTCAACGTCGTCACCGGCCTGGGCGCCGAGGCGGGCGCGGCCCTGACCGCGCACCCGGGCGTCGGCCACCTCAGCTTCGTCGGCTCGACGGAGGTGGGATCGCTCGTCGCGCACGCGGCCGCCGACCGGGTCGTGCCGACCGTGCTGGAGTTGGGCGGCAAATCGGCGCAGGTCGTCTTCGCCGACGCCGACCTCGAGACGGCCGCGGGCTTCATCGTCAAGGGCATCTTGCAGAACGCCGGGCAGACCTGCTCGGCCGGGTCGCGCCTGCTGGTGCACGCCGACGTGCGCGAACAGTTGCTGGAGGTCGTCGCCCAGCGCCTGGCGCAGACGCGCATCGGCCGCGGCCTCGATGACCCGGACCTCGGCCCGCTGGTGTCGAGCAAGCAACAGGGCAGGGTCTTGGGGTTCCTCTCCGACCTGGGCGGTGGCGAGGTGCGCACCGGCGGCGGGGTGCCCGACGACGGGGCCCTGGCCGGCGGGGCGTACGTCGAGCCGACCCTCATCGACGGCGTCGACCCGGACTCCCGCATCGCCCGCGAGGAGGTCTTCGGCCCGGTGATCGTCGCGATGCCGTTCACCGAGGAGGACGAGGCGGTCGCCATCGCCAACGGCACCGACTACGGCCTGCTCGCCTCTGTGTGGACCCGCGACCTGTCCCGGGCGCACCGCATGGCAGCCCGCCTGCAAGCCGGCCAGGTGTACGTCAACACCTACGGCGCCGGCGGCGGAGTAGAGCTACCCTTCGGCGGCGTCAAGAAATCCGGCTACGGTCGGGAGAAGGGCGTCGAGGCCCTCGACGCGTTCACGCAGACCAAGACCGTGGTGGTGAAGTTGTGAACCAGCGACAGAGCAGTGAGCGTCAACTCGTTGCGGTGATCGGCCGGGGCGTTGTGCCGACCGACGAGCCGTTCATCTACGCCGATGACCTGGGCCTGACGCGGGGGGACGGGTGTTTCGATGCGACCGTCGTGTTCGCCTCGACCGCCCGTGGCGGGGCCTCGGACTCCTCGGACTCCGCCGACGGGCCGGGCGCGCAGGGCACCCATGAACGGGAAGTGCTGCACCTGGACCGACATATCGACCGGCTGGGGCGGTCCGCATCGGCGCTGCAGCTCAACGGGCCGGAGCCGCGGGAGTGGGCCGACCTCGTGGCGGCCGCCCTGGCCTCCCGGCACGCCCCGACGGTGGAGTCGATGCTCAAGCTCGTGCTCGAACGCGGGCGAGAAGACCACGACGGGGGACCGGTCGGCTACCTGACCGTCACCCCGCTGCCCGACTCCTCGTTCGCCGAGCGCCGCGGCATCGCGGTCGCCAGCATGAGCGGTGGGCGCACGGCCGACGCGTTCGCCGACGCCCCGTGGCTGCTCGGCGGGGTCAAGACGATCGCCTACGCCACCAACCTGGCCGCCAAACGTGAGGCGCAGAGCCGCGGGGCCGCCGACGCCCTGTTCGTCTCGACCGACGGCTACGCCCTCGAGGCGCCCACCGCTGCACTCATCGTGCGCCTCGGCGACGAGTTGGTCACCACACCGACCGGCCCCACCGGGGTGCTCGCCTCCATCACCGCGGCCACCCTGTTCGAGGCCGCGCAGGCCGAAGGGTTGACGTGCACCCACCGGCTCATGCGGATGGAGGAGGTTCATGACAGCGACGGAGCCTGGCTCGTCTCCTCAGTGCGCGGCATCGCCCCCGTGCAACGCCTCGACGACCGCGAGGTGGCTTTCGACGACGCCTGGCACCAGCGCATCACCGCCCTCGCCGGCTTCCCCCCGCCGTGACGCCGCGGGTCAGCCGCCGGTGCCGGCCGGGGCGGGCGAGGCGATGTCCGTCGGCGACGGCGCGGGCGACATCGTGCGCCGCGCCTCGGCGATCTGCTCGGGGGAGTAGACGAGTTTGTCCATCCACTTCTTGTACGCTTCCGCGGCCCTGGGATTGAGGCTCAACGCGCACTTGCAGTAGTCCTCGGTCTCATCGAAGTACGTCTCGAACGCCATGATGTCGGCGTTGCGCTCCATCCACTCGTAGACGTAGTCGATGTACTTCGGGTTGTCCCCGCCGGAGTTTTCACTACCGCGGATGACGCCCCACTCGGGGACCGCGAACTTCTTGCCCCGCTCCCGCGCGAAGTTGGCCCAGAAGTCCCACCCCTGGTGCTTGGTGCGGTGCTCTTCCCAGCCCTTCTCGTCGTACGGCGGGTGCCAGTCGTAGGCGTCGATGCCGACGATGTCGACGTACTCGTCACCGGGCCAGGCCATGGTGGCGTCCGGCAGGGTGTCGCCCTTGCCCTCGTTGGGGTTGAACACGATTCGCAGGTCGTTCCCGCCCCGCTTGAGGTTCACCGAGGCTCGGCGGAACGCCTCCTTGAACTGCTCCACGTTGTCCGGATTGGCCGACCAATCCCAGTTGTGGATGTTCATCTCCCAACCCGGGCGCACGTACGACGTGGGGTGGTCTTTGGCGATCATCTGGCCGAGCCGGCGCCATTGCGCGTCGTAGTCGCCCCGGGCGGCGGCCGCCATCGACCCGTTCTTGGGGAACATCGGCACCGCGACATTGAGGGGGCCCTCGAAACCTTCGGGGAGTTCGGTGAGCCACCAGTCGCTGAAGATCGCGCTCCAGCTGTCGCGGGTCGGCGAGACCGCGACGACATCCAGATCGCGTCCACGCAATGCGGCGAAGTCGCCGCCCTGGCTCGGCTTGTGGCTGAACGACCCCGAATCCCAGATCATGCCGCTGGGCCGGTCTACATACGGAAGGTCGGCCGGGCGCGTCGGCGTGGGCGTGGCGGTCGGAGTGGTCGGTTCCGGCTCCGGCGGTTCGGTCGTGCACGCGGCCGCGCCGAAAAGCAGCGCCGCGGCTAGAGCGGCCGCGCCGAGCGCGCGAAATCGTCTGGTAGGCATGCCTGCCATTGGTCTGTACTCCACCCCTGGTTCGGTCCTGGCAGGGCCCCCCTGCGCAACTCCGCCGGGTCCGCCCACTTGTCGGGCGGGCACTCTACGACGTCGTGGCACGGCCCCCGAGAAGGTCACTCTACCCAGGTGCTAGCACAGTGTGTGACAACCGTCCAGGAGGCTGGCCGCGCCCGCCGGGTGCGCGCGGCCCGTTTCGTTGTCCACATGGGGGGTGTGTCGAGGTGGTCGATCCACAGGCGGCGCAACGCGGTTCGGCGCGCGCAGGTCGGGCCGTTCTAGCGTTCCGGGCACCAGGGCGCTGCCGGTCATTGCCGGTGCGCCACCCGTTCAGATTCGTGGAGAAGCCGTGTCCGCACCCGCCGTCGCATCCCGCTGCGTCCCGCCGCCCGCCGACGGGACACGCGGTCGTCACCGCCATAGCGGCCCGGGCGCGCCGCACCTGCTGCGCCTCCCGCAGCTCCTCGCCGCGGGATCGCGCCTGGCCCGCCTCGGTGCCCTGGTGGTGCTGTCCGTCGTGGTGGCCGCGTTCAGCGTCGGCGGCGTCGGCCCGGTCCGTGGTGAAGAGCTGACCCGGCCCGCGACCGGCGCAATCGACAACAGTGTCCAGCGAGCATCCGGATTGGCCTGGCACTCGGGGGTTTTCAGCCATGATTCGGCGCGCACGGTGGAGTTCGAGCGGGCGCGTGGGCGCCGCGTCGACGTCTTGGCGGTCTTCCCCACCCGCGACTCCTGGGAGGCGATGCTGCAGGACTGGTGGATGAGCCCGAGCGCCGTGCCGGCGGGGTTTACGGGGACGTTGGCGGTCGGAGTGCCGCTCTTCCCCGACGACGGGTCGATGGAGCGCACCGCCTCCGGCGCCGACGCCGCCCGCTGGGAGGAGCTGGGCCGACTCATCGCCTCCCGCTACCCGGATGCGTGGGTGCGACCCGGGTGGGAGATGAACATCCCGAACTGGCCGTGGGCGGCGACCCCGGAGAACGTCGAGACGTACAAGCAGGCGTTCCGGGCGGCGGTGGAGGGGCTGCGTCGCGGCGGCCCGCAGTTGCGGATGGTGTTCAACCCCAACGAGGGGCGCGGCGCTTCCCTGCCCGACGCGCGGCTGGCGTATCCGGGCGACGACGTGGTGGATGTCGTCGGCATCGACGCCTACGACTGGTACCCCGCGTACCGCGACGGCGGCTGGGAGGAGCATCGCACCAAGGACCAAGGCTGGGACTTCTGGGCGAACTTCGCCCGGGAGCGCGGCAAACAGTTCGCGCTGCCCGAATGGGGCGTCATGACCGGCAGCTCCGCCTCCGGCGGCGACAACCCCGAGTACATCGAGCAGGTGCTCGCGTGGCTGGGCGCCAACGCCGACATCATGGCGTTCGACGCCTACTTCGAGGAGACGCAGGATTACTGCCGCTGCGCCCTGAGCCAGAATCCCCGCGCGCAGGCCGCCTACACCCAGGCGTTGAGCACCCACGCTGCCTCGGCCGTACCCGCCGGGCCTGCCCGCCCTCCCGTCGGCGCTCACGTCGGCCCTGCGCCGAATGCCGTGCGCACCCCGGCCTCGCAAACCCCGGGGCCAGTCCCTTCGCAAACGGTGGACGGGCCGGCCCCTGCCGCGTCTGTCCCGGCCGCGTCTGTCCCGGCGACGGATGGCCGGCCGGGTGCGCCCGCTGCCGAGCCGCAGTCGCGTCGGCCGGGGCGCGGGGTGTTCGGGCGTCCGGCGACGCCGCGGGAGTTCAGCGGCGGTTGACCTCGTCGCGCCACTCCAGCCAGGCCGGCAGGGCGCTCAGGTCGAAGTCGGGGCCGCCGGTGCCCATGGTGAACAGCGTGGCGCCGAGGGCGCGCAGCGGCTCACCCTCCTCCTGCGGAGCGGCCGGCGCTCGGCCCTCCCGTCCGCGACCGCCGACCCCCACGGAGATCTCGATGTCGCTGCGGTCACGACCCACCGCCTCGCAGTGCCCGTCGAGCACGTCGATCTTGTGCGCGAGCTCGTCGCCCTGGGAGAACGTGTGCCAGATGTCGGCGTGCCGCGCGACCAGCCGCAGGGTCTTGCGCTCCCCACCGCCGCCGATGAGGACCGGCAGGGCGCCGGCGGGGGGCGGGTCGAGAGCCGCGAGCCGCGACTCGATGAGCGGTAGCGCCTCGCCCAGGGCGTCCAGGCGCCTTCCGGCCGTGCCGAACTCGTAGCCGTACTCGTCGTAGTCCCGCTCGAACCAGCCCGACCCGATACCCAGAATCAGCCGGCCGCCGCTGATCTGGTCGACGGTGCGGGCCATGTCGGCCAGCAGCTGCGGGTTGCGGTAGCTGTTGCACGTGACGAGGGCGCCGATCTGCACCCGGTGGGTCTGCTCGGCCCAGGCGGCGAGCATCGTCCAGCACTCGTAGTGCTTCCCGTCGGGCTCTCCGTAGAGCGGAAAGAAGTGGTCCCAGTTGAACAGGACGTCGGCGCCGGCCTCCTCGACCCGCGCCACCGCCTCCCGGAGCTGGGCGTACTCGCAGTGCTGCGGGTGCAGCTGCACCCCGATCCGCACCGGACGGGCCGGTTTGGCTGGGGAGGTGGGCTGAGCTGCGCTGACGGTCATGCTCGGCAACGTAGCAAGCCGCACATCACTCCACCTGCTCGGCCTTGCGGGCGCGGTAGGCGGCGGCCGCCACCCGGTTGCCGCAGGTCGTGCTGCAGAACCGGCGGGAGCCGTTGCGGGAGAGGTCCACCAACACGCCCGCGCAGCCGGGCGCCTCGCAGCGCCGCAATCGTTGGGTCTGGTCGGCCCGCAGCACGTCGACGAGGGCCATGGCGCTCTCCAGCGCGATGCGGGTCGCCAAAGGCTGGTCGTCGTCGGTGGCGTGCAGGTGCCACCCGAAGTGGTCGTGCCGCACGACGTGGGGCAGCGCTTGGGACTCCCGCAGCAGCGCATTGACGTGGGCCACCAGACCCTCTTCGTCGGTATTGAACAGTTGCCGGAGGCGCACGCGCAGCTCCCGCAGCTCGGCGAGCTCCGCAGCGTCGCGGTCGATGCGGCCCGTGTAGGTGAACTGGGCGAGGAAGGCCTCCAGCTCCGCGATGGTGGTCAGCGTGTCCGGCTCGCCCGCGGTGTTGACCAGCGCTGTCATCGCGGCCAGCGCATCCTCGGTGTCATGAGTGAAAAGCATGTTGACCCCTGACCATAGCTTGACCTATCGTCATCAGTGTAAATGGTGTTCAGTCATGACGCCCCGTGGCGTTGCTGTGCTCAGGAGGTGTGCGGTGTCCGTCCGCGTCTCGGTTCCTCGCGTCGGTCGTCGTCTCGCCTCGTCGCCCGGGATGCCCAGGCGCGCGCACCCGTTCGCTGGGCCCGCGGCGGGGGCTACGCTGCGCGGTCTGGCGTGGGCGCTGCTCTCCTGCATCGCCTTCGGCCTCTCGGGCACCCTGGCCAAGGGCCTCATGGCCACGGGCTGGTCGCCGCTGACGACCGTCAGCGTGCGCGTGGGTGGCGCCGCGCTGCTCATGGGGTTGCCCGCGCTGTGGTTCATGCGGCACCGCCTCGGGGTCTTGCGCCGCCACGCGGGGCTCATCGTCGGCTACGGAGTCATCGCGGTCGCCTCCACGCAGCTGTGCTACTTCCTGGCCGTCCAGACCCTGCCGGTCGCGGTCGCCCTCCTCATCGAGTACCTCGCGCCGATCATCATCGTCGGCTGGTTGTGGGCGCGGCACGGGCAGCGCCCCGGTCCGCTCACCGTGCTCGGCGCCGTCCTCGCGATGACCGGCCTCGCCCTCGTTCTGGGGATCACCGGTGCCGTGCCCGTCGACCTCGTCGGGATCGGCTGGGCCCTCGGTGCCGCGGTCAGCCTCGCCGGCTACTTCCTGCTCGCGGCCAAGCCTGCCCCCGACCTGCCGCCGCTGGTGCTCGTCGGTGTCGGCATGGGCGTCGGGACGCTGACCCTGCTGACCATCGCGGCCCTGCGTGTGCTGCCCTGGCAGTGGTCGAGCGCGCCGGTGCCGATGGGGCCCTGGGTCGTCTCGCCGCTGGTGCCGTTGACGCTGCTCGTGCTGGTCACCGCCGTGGTGGCCTACACCGCCGGTCTGTTCGCCGCGCGATCCCTCGGCTCGCGGGTCGCCTCCTTCGTCTCGCTGGTCGAGGTGCTCGCCGCGGTGCTCTTCGCTTGGCTCTTCCTCGCCGAGGTGCCCGGCGCGACGCAGGCGCTCGGCGGCGTCGCGATCCTGCTCGGTGCCATCGCCGTCAAGGTCGCCGAGACCCGCTCCGCCTGAGCTGGTCCGACGCGCCGGCGAGCCCGGCGGCCGGTCGGCCGGTTCAGGGGGTCGGCTGGGTGCCGCCGGCGCGGTCGAGGTTGGTGCCGGTCAGCTCGACGGCCTGCCGCAGCAACCGCTGATTGGCGCTGCTGGAGGGGCCGGTGACCGACGCCGCGACGACAGCGTGGGTGCGGCGGGCGAGCACGTAGTCGAAGGAGTACCGCAGCCCGTCGGTGTTGTAGGTCACCGAGTAGCCAGCGGTGTTGGCGTTCGAATCGTCGTGCTCGGTGACAGTCATCGTCACGGTGCGGATACCGGCACGGGTTCGCATCGGCTCCGTGCAGGCCTCCGTCATGGCCCGGACCGCGGCCGGGCGGTCCGGCGGTGCGTCGAAGGTCTCGACGGTCACCGTCAAGTCCCGGTCGGCGTTGGCCCCCTGGGTCGGATTGCGATACACCGACCGGGCGAACCGAGCGGGCTCGGGCGTGACCAGCGCTTCCTCCAGGGCCAGGAGGGCGGTGCGGCACGCCGGGTCTTCGGCGGAGGCGTCTGTCAACGCGTCGTCCCACGAGGCCTCCGCAGGGCGTTGCGTCGTCGTACCGACCAGCTGCCACTCCCGGCCCAACTCGCCGGCCGTCGGCAAGGCGGAGCCCACCTGCTTCTCCGAAAGACCCCCCGGACTGAGCGTGCAGGCGCTCAACAGCAGGATCGACCCGAACGACAGACAGCGGCGGAGCATCGCGGACTTTCCTCGTCGACGGCACAGGGGCCACGCCAGGGTAGTGCAGTCCGCGTGTGGGTCGTTTCGCGCGCAGTCGGCGGCGCCTGAGCCCCCGGAGGGCCGTTCGGTGACGTTGCGGTCGTCAGGAGACGACGACGATCTCCACCTCGGCCAGGCTGGGCACTCGGCGCCGCATCTGGCTCAGCGACTGCGCGGCGGCGTGACCGCCGAGCAGCAGCACCGAGCGCCCCTGCGGATTGGCGCGGGCCACCAGGGCCAGTTTGAACAGGTCCTGCACCACGAGGTCGAGCTGTGCCCGGTCGAGCGTGTCGCGGTAGGCGTGCGCCTCGACGAACAGCGTGCGGGCGGCATCGACGCCGTCGACGTGCACGGCTGACCCTTCGGAGACCGGCACGCTCGCCGGTGCCAGGTGACCGTGCCCGACCGCCTCCGCATACCGCATGAGCAGTTCGATCTCGACACGCCGCAACGCCGCCAGGCCGTTGGGCCGGCCGCGCAGCAGTCCCGATCCGGCAGCAGGTCCGCTCGCGCGGTTGCCGGCCAGGGAGTTTCCGGCCGTGGTGTCGTCGGCCTGCGTCGTCTGCTGCGGCGCCGTGGGCAGGTCGGAGCCGAAGGGTCGAGGCAGCGCAGACATGGGTAACTCCTGAGCGTTCTGAGCCGTCGTCGAGACGGTCGGTCGGGGCCGCAGCCGGTGAGCCAGGCCACGTCGGGTTTCGGGGTGTCGTTCGGGATCTAGTGCGGGACGGTCGCGAGCGGCGTGCTGCTGCGTTGCGGCACGTTGCCGCCCGCCCGCGCACCGCCGGCTCGTTGAGACCCCATCGACCTGGCGTGTGCAAACTGCAGGACAACGGCCCGACGAGCCGCAGGGAGTGCGTCACGCACCTGGGGGTCGTAGCCGGTGCGGGCGGGGTTTCGGGCCGGATGGCGCGGGCCCGCGGTTGCTGGCGGGGTTGACCGGCGGAGACTGATCAGGTGAGGTCGGTGGCCGGAAGCCAGGGGCGCGGGCGCGGCATCCGCGAGGCGGCGAACAGGCCGAAGCTCTGGCGGTCCAACATCCGCAGGGCGGCGAACTCGACGCAGCGACGAGCGGCGCGCACCCGGGCTGCCTCCGCCTCGTCGACCGGGCGGATGGCGTGCAGGTCCTCGCGCAGCGCCTCCAGGCCGATCGCGATCCGAGGGCGCACCGCCGGGCGCAGCCGCGTCGCCGGCTCCAGCGTGGCGAGGTGATGGCTCAGGCTGCCCGGGTTACTGCGGCCCAGGGCGGTCCCCACGAAGGCCTCGGGGCCGGCGAAGCCGTCGAGACGGTCGAAGATCGCGGCCCCGGCGAGGCCGGCGCGCTCGGGAGGGGTTCCGTCGAGCAGCAGGACGGCTGCCGCCTGCGCCGCCGGGGGAGAAATGCCGAGCACCGCCACCATCATGTCGGCGACCGCGTCCTGGGGTCCCACGGCATCGACGAGGCCGCGCGGCGAAAAGCTCAGCCGGCTCGCACCGGCCAGTAGGCGACGGGACTGCCGGTGCCCCCGGTACATCCGGGTCACGGTCGTCACCGGCAGGTGGGGGGCCAGGTAGCCGGCGGCGTCGAGAAAGAGCGCCAGCGGGTCGGCGGACCAGTCCAGACCGTCCGCCGCGCCGCCGGTGGGTGCGCAGGCGCTCAGCCGCGGGGGTGCGGTCGATGTCATGACTTCCAGCAGCGCCATCGCCGCATCGGCGGGCCCGAGCTGCCCGGAGGCCTCGTGCATCGTGTCGCGCAACCACTCGACGAGACGCACGCCGCGCAACGCCTCCGGCGGGTCCGGCTGGTGCCGGTGGTCCGCCGGGGTGGCCTGCTCTACCTGAGCCACCTGCTCTACCTGAGCACCCTGCTCTACCTGAGCAACCTGCTCAACCGGAGCCACGTGCTCGACCGGAGCGGGCGCCTCCACAGGGCGGGCTGCCTCGGCCGACGGGTTCGGGTGGGTGGCGGCCTGCGCAGTGACGGTCGCGCGCAATTCATCGAGGGCCGCGAGTTTGCGCAGGGTGATCGACGGGGTCGCCAGATAGGCGTCGCGGACGAGTACGTAGAGGCGAGTGGCCCGGATGGCCGCACTGAGCTGCGGGCTCGACGCGAGCGGGTTTGTCGGCGTCATGGGGCTCCCTCGTCGTGCTGACCGGCCCCCATCGGCAGCACCGGTCGAAAACGTCGGTGCCGACGGCTGACCTCCCCATGCCACCGCCGTGTGAACTGGTGCGCCCGACGACGCCTCCGACTTCTCGTGGAGGTGCCGCCGCGACACTCAGGTGCGAGCCGCCGCAGCGGCTCCCCTCTCATAGTCGGCAGCGACCGGCGCCGACTCAATGGGCGGCAGGTCAAGGTTGGTTAAGAACTCCGCAAACTCTGCGGGCAACCCCCGCCGGCTGTGCGCCCCGTCACTGCGTGGCTGGGAGCGGGCGTCAAAAGACCCGCCGGTCGGGGCGTCGCCGTCAGCCGGCGAGCCGGAAAGTGATGTCGGCCGCAGCCGTGTCGGAGGCGGCTCGCCAGCCCGCACCGGCCCACAGCGACAGCCCCTCGACGTCGCCGAGCTGCCCGGCGCGGGCCCGCAGCGGCTTGGTCAGCTGGTCGACAGCGGGAAAGACGGCCGGTGCCAGGTCGTCGAAGGTGTCCATGAAGCGGTTGCGCAGGCCGCGGGCGGGGCGGCCGCTGAACGCGCGGGTGATGCCGGTGCCGCGGTCGCCGTCGCGCAGCGCCTGCCGGTACCACTGGTTGGTGCCGGCCTCGTCGGCGAGCAGATAGGCGGTGCCGGCCTGCACCGCGACCGCGCCCAGACCAAGGGCGCGGCGGGTGTCCCCGGGGGTGGTGACGCCGCCGGCGGCGATGAGGGGCACCTCGGCGCCGGCTAGCAACCGCAGGAGTTCGATGTGGTCGAGGCTGTTCGGCGTGCTGGCCACGTCGTGGGTGCCGCGGTGTCCGCCGGCCTCGAAGCCCTGCACGATGAGCGCGTCGGCCCCGGCCTGCTGCGCGGCGTCGGCTTCGGCCTCGCACGTCACCGTCACCGCCACGCAGGAGCCGACCTCGTGCAGGCGGTGCACGACCTGGGGGTCGGGCACCCCGAACGTGAACGACACGACCGCCACCGGGTCGTCGAGCAGCACCTCGATCTTCTCGTCCCAGTCGTCGGTGTCGTCCCAGCGCGGCTGCGGCAGCTCGACCCCGAGACGCATCGCCTCCGCGGACAGCAGGTCGATGTAGGCGTCGACCGCCGTGCGCTGCGCTCGCTGTCGGCCCGCGTCGCCCTCGACGTTCGGCACGAAGACGTTGACCCCGAACGGTGCGGCCGTCAACGCCCGCGTGGCTCGAACCTGGGCGGCGACCTCGGCGGCGCTACGGTAGCCGGCCGCCAGAAAGCCCAGGCCGCCCGCGGTGCTCACCGCGGCGGCCAGCTGCGGAGTCGACGGGCCGCCGGCCATCGGGGCGGCGACCACGGGCAGTGGGGTGAGCGGCCACGGCACGGTCGCAGAACCGAGGGAGGGTGACGGCATGCGCCCCACCCTGGCACCGGCTCCGCGGCGTTGCAAGGACGGCGGGGCCCGCGCGCACGCGACGTGCGGGGAGCGCACCTGCCCCCCTGGGGCATCCCGGGGTCGGGGGTCCCCTCGGGGTCACGGGTCGGGTTGCCGGCGGGACCGGGCGGTCTCTCGTGGTCGGCTCGTGGTCGGTTCAGGGTGGCACCGCATGGTCGCGCAAGCCGCCAGCGGGCAGGGTGGAAGGGAAGTCGCACACCGGCGACCCACCCGATCCAGTTCGATGCCGGCAGGTATCAGTCAGGCACGAGAAAGGCAGTCATGAACTCCATCCACGAGTCCCTCGCCCGTCGGGGCTACACCCGGTCGAGCTCCGAGCGCGTCATCGGTGGCGTGTGCGGCGGCCTCGCGACGAAGTGGGGCATCAACGCCTGGGCGTTGCGGTGCCTCGTCGTTCTCCTGATGTTCGTGCTGCCCGGCAGTCCGATCCTGCTGTACCCCGCCGCGTGGATCGTGATGCCGGACGACACCTTCACCCCCAACTCGGGCCCGATCACCGGCTCCGGCCCGCAGGACCGACTCACCCACTGATCGATCCCGATCCGATCCCGGTCCAGCCACTGATCGGCGGCCCCCTGGCTCGACGCCGCAGCAGCCCTCCGGGGGATCCCCGGCCCGCGTAGCGGCAGACTGAACCCCATGCAGCACCCGATCCGCCTCCTCGTCCGCCCCGGCCACTCCCTGGCCGGGGCGGACGCGTGTGCCGGGGAGCTGTTCTGAGCCCCGCCGACGGCGCCGCCCAGGGGGCGAGCAGCGGCCCGGAGCCGGAGTCCAGACTCCTCGGCTGGGCGGTGCTCGCGCTGCTCGTGGCGCTTGCCTCCGGGGTGTTCGCCGCGACCGGTCTGCCGTCGCCGCTGCTGTTCGGTGCGGTGCTGGGCTCGATGCTCTACGCGGTGTTGCTGACCGGGCGCCGGCTCGGGTCGCGCCCCTTGCCGACACTCGCCATGCCGCCGTGGGGGTCCCCGCTCGGCCAGGCGATCATCGGCGTCTCGATCGGGGCGCTCATCGACCCCCGCACGGTGGGGGAGCTCGGCGGCTGGACCGGAGTCGCGATTGTCGGGGTCGGGGTGGCGACCCTCGCGGTGAGCATCGGCTCCGGGCTGTTGCTGGCCCGTGGGGGCGCGGTGTCGACGCCGACCGGGGTGTTCTCCATGATCGCCGGCGGCGCCTCGGGCATCACGGCGATCGCGCGCGAGCTCGGCGCGGACGACCGGGTGGTCTCGGTCGTGCAGTACGTGAGAGTGCTGGTGATCCTCGTGGGTATGCCGGTGGTCGCGGCCCTGGTCTTCCGCCCGCCGAGCACGGGCCAGGTGCTCGACCTCTCCGGAGAGGCGTCGTGGCCGGTGTCGCTGGTCTTCGTCGCCGTGTGTGGCGGGCTGGGCACGCTGCTCGGTCGCCGACTGCGGCTGCCGGCCGGCGCGCTGCTGGGTCCGTTGACGCTCGCGGTGCTCATCGGGGTGTTCGTCGCGCCGCGGTTGGGCTTCACCTTCGGGGTGCCGACGGCGGTGCAGGCGGTGGGCTACCTGCTGATCGGCGTGACCGTCGGCGTGCGGTTCACCGTTGCGGCGTTGCGCTCGATCGCCCGGATCCTGCCCGCGGCTCTCGCGCTCATCGTGGCGGCCATCGTCATCTGCGCCGGGTTCGGGCTGCTGCTGGCCCGTTGGACCGGGCACTCCGCCCTGGAGGGGTACCTGGCCACCACCCCCGGCGGGCTGTACGCGGTGCTCGCGATCGCCGTCGATTCCGGCGCCGACCTGACGTTCGTGCTCGCCGTGCAGGTCATCCGCCTGCTCATCATGCTCGCCGCCGCGCCGCTGCTGGCCTGGCTGCTGCGACCCCGCCTCTGAGGCCACCCCGATCGCGGGGCCGGTCAGGTGCGACTCGGTCAGGTGCGACTCGGTCAGGCGCGACTCGGTCAGCCGCGGCGCAGGACTGCGACGAGAAAGTCGCTGGTGTCGGTGAACGGGCGCAGGTCCCAGGTGGCCAGCGACAGGTCGAGCGCCAGCCCCGCGGTGGCGGCGTCGGCGAAGAAGTCCTCGAAGGCGTAGCCGCGGCCCGCGCCGAACCCGACGACCGCCCTCCCGTCGAGGTCGAGGTGGCGCTCGAAGGTGCGCAGCACGTCGACTCGGGTGCTCGGTGCCAGAAACGTCATGACGTTGCCGGCGCAGACGATGGCGTCGAACCGTGCTGCCGCGCCCTCGTGCTCCGCGCCCTCCGGCTTGGGGAGGTCGTGCGCGGCCAGGTCGAGGTCGGCCAGGTTCGCGGCGATCCAGGTGGCGCCGGGGTGGTCCTGCCGGGCGGCGGCGATCAGCTCGGGGTCGACATCCACCCCGACGACCGCGTGCCCGACCCGCTGTAGGTAGCCCCCGACGCGACCCGGCCCGCAGCCGGCGTCGAGCACCCGCGAGCCGCGGGGCAGCATCGCGTCGATGAGCCGGGCTTCGCCGACGATGTCGTCGCCGGCGGCCTCCAGGTCGCGGAACCGCTGGATGTACCAGCGGGAGTGGTCCGGGTTCGCCTCGATGATCCGTTCCCACTCGCCGGGTTCGACGGCCATGGTTCCTCCTGTTCGCCGGTGCCGTTTCACCGTAGCCCGGCCGCCTCTGGCGGGCGGCTGCCGGGCATGCCCTGCCGGTACGCTCTGGCTGTGCCGTCCGTCCCGCTGCCCGTCCAGAACGCATGAGTGGCACCCTGGATGCGGGCGCACTGACGTCGGCGCTGCTGCCCACGGCCGCGCTCATCGCGCTCGGCTGGGCGCTGCGCCGCAAGTGGCGCTTCACCGACGAGTTCTGGCGCAACCTCGAGCGGCTGGCCTATTTCATTCTGCTGCCGGCGCTCTTCGTGTCGGGGCTGTCGCGGGCCGACTTCGAGGGGCTGGGCGTCGGGTCGATGGCCCTGGTGCTGGCGATCTCGTCGGCCCTGGCCGCCCTCGTCACCTGGCTGGTCCGGCGGCTCATCACGCCCGACGGTCCGGCGTTCACGTCGGTCTTTCAGGGCGGCGTGCGGTTCAACAACTACATCGGCCTCGTCGTGGCGACGGCCGTCTTCGGTGCCGACGGGCTGGCCCTGGCGGCGCTGTGCAACGCCGTGCTGGTGCCTCTGGTCAACGTCACCTCGACGCTGGCGTTGGCCCGCTACGGGCAGGGGCACACACACTGGCTGGCCATTGCGCGCCAGATCGTCACCAACCCCCTCGTGGTCGCGTGCGTGCTGGGCATGGGGCTGCAGGTGCTCGGGCGGTCCGCCGTCGGAGCGGCGGCGCTGCAGGCGCCCGGCATCGGCGAAGTGCTCGTGGGAGTCGGTGAGCTCGTCCGCATCCTGGGGACCGCCGCCCTGCCCATCGGCCTGCTGTGCGTCGGCGCTGGGCTGCGCCGCCCGCAGGCCCTGCTCGGCCCGAACGGGATGGGGGTGCTCATCGCCTGGTCGATGGCGTTGCGGTTCGTCGTCGTGCCGGCGATGACCGCGGGGATCGCGTTGGCGCTCGGGCTCAGCGGCCCGGCCGCCGTGGTGGCGGTGCTGTTCCAGTCGCTGCCGACGGCCTCCAGCGCGTACATGCTGGCGCGTCGCCTCGGCGGCGACGCGCCCCTGATGGCGGCGATCATCGCCGTGCAGACCGTGGCGGGTCTGGTGACCGTGCCCGTGTGGCTGCTCGTGGGGCAGGCGCTCTAGCGCCCCGGCCGGGGCTCATGCTCGCGCTCCTTTCCGCACCCCGTCCTTACTCGTCGGGCTCGTTTCCGTAGCCCGTGCGGGGCGTCAGTCGGCGTGGCGGGCCAGCGCCTCCCGGACGGCCGGATCGGGCGGGTCGTCGGCCAGCTGCGCGGGGTGCCGTCGGACGAAGACATCCCAGACGGCCTTGACGTTGGCGGGGTACTCGCGCAGTTCGCCGCCCCGCCAGGTCGATTCGAAGACCCGCATCGTCTCGTCCCCGACGCCGACGGCGGCCAGCCCGAGGTGCCGGCAGATCGCCAGCGCGCGCGGCAGGTGGTAGGCCTGGCTGACCACGAGCATCGACTCGACCCCGTAGACGTGCTGCGCCCGGTAACAGGAGGCGTAGGTGTCGTGCCCCTCACCGTCGGTCACCAGGTCGGCGGCCGGGACGCCGCGGGCCAGCAGCCACTCGCGCATGACCGCCGGCTCGTCGTAGGTAGCGCCGCGTCGGGACCCGGAGAGCAGCAGCACCCGGGTGACGCCCCGCGTGTAGAGGTCGTGGGCGACGTCGAGTCGGGCCGCGAGAAACGGCGAGGGGCCGCCCCGCCCGTCGAGGCCGGCGCCCAACACGAGGGCCACGGGCAGGTGCGGCACCGCCTCGGCCTGGCTCGCGGGGTACAGGTGACCGGTCGCACTGCGGTGGGTCCACACCGCCGGGACGCCGAGCCCGACGAGCCCCGCGACCAGGGCCCCGGCGAGCAGAGCTCCCAGTCGGCGGCTGGTGGAGGCGGAGACGTGCACGACCGGGTCGGCCGCTCCCAGGCCGCTGCCACCCGCCGGCCGCCCGGACCACTTCGATCCGTGCGGCCTGCCCGGCCCGACCCCGCTCATCCCCGACCGATCAGCTCTGCCCGAGCGTGGCGCCGTCCTGCACCGTGCCGCCCTCGGCGCTCAGGCTCGCGGCCCCAGTGACCACGACGTCGGCCCCGAACGTCCAGTCGCCGTCCACGCTCAGGCTCCGGGCGGCCCGCAGCGACGGGGGACCGGCGGGGAAGCGATCTTCGAAGTCGCCGATCTTCTTGTACGCCGTGGACAGCTCGATGGTGGGGGCGCTCTCGACCGCCAGGGTCAGTTGGCCGTCGTCGCCGACGTCGTAGGCGTCGGAGCGCAGCAGCAGCAGTTCGCTCGTCGTCTTGACCGGCAGGAACCGCCGCCGGGGCACGCAGATGGCCTGCGCGCCCTCGAACACCTCGATGGCGGCGCCCATCGCCGACTCGATCTGGATGACCTGCGGGCTCTGCGAGTCCTTGGGGTCGACGGTCTTGGTGTTGCGGATGAGGGGCAGGCCGAGCACGCCGCCACGCTCTTTGAGGACCGCCAGCACTGCCGGCAGGTCGAACCACAGGTTGTTGGTGTGGAAGAAGGGGTGTCGGTGCTCGTCGGTGAAGTAGTCCATCTCCTCATCCGCGGTCTGCGCGGTGTCGCGCAGAATGAGCTGGCCGTCGCTCTTGCGGAGCGCGAGGTGGCCGCCCTTGCGGTCCATCGCGGTGCGCCGGCAGACCTCCGCGGCATAGGGCGCCCCCGACTGGGCGAACCAGCCGGCGAGCACGGCATCGGGGGCCGCGCCCAGGTTGTCGGTGTTGCTGACGCAGGCGTACCGGAAGCCCTCGTCGACGAGCTGCTGCAGCACGCCCGTGGACAGCAGCGAGGGGTAGAGGTCGCCGTGCCCGGGCGGGCACCACTCCAGCCGCGGATCGGCGGGCCATGTTGCGGGGGTCAGGTCATCGGCGAGCAGCTTGGGCTCCTGGCTTTGCAGAAAGTCCAGCGGCAGGTCGCCGACGGGCAGGTCCGGGTGCTTGGCCAGGGCCGCCAGGGTGTCGTCGCGGGTGTTGAAGCTGTTCATGAACAACAGCGGCAGCCGCGCGCCGTACCGCTCGCGGGTCGCACGCACCTGATCGACGAGCAGATCGAGGAAGTTCTTGCCGTCGCGCACCGGCAGCAGCGACTTCGCTTTCGACATGCCCATGCTGGTGCCGAGGCCGCCGTTGAGCTTGATGATGACCGTCTTGCCGATCGCCTCGCGGGCCTGTTGTTCGCTGATCTCGACGTCGGCGAGCATCGGCGGGTCGAGCAACGGCTCGATGGAATCCTCCGGGATGAGGCCCGTCTCGCCCCCCGCCAACTGCTCGTAATAGTGCTCGAAGACCCCGATCGCCGCCTCGTTGACCCCGGCGTCGACCATCTTCGCGCGTGCCTGCTGCAGACCCTCAGCGCTCATGTCCTCGATCGTAGGACAGGCCCCCGACAACCTCCGAGGCCCCGACGAAGCGCCCCGGATCAGCCACGCTTCACGACGTAAGGGGGCCCTGGGAAAGTCAGGGTGCCACCCTCGAAGACGCCCCGCCAGCTGCCGTCGGGCAGCTGCTCGGTGTCGGAAACCGGGTACCCCCACGGCCCGTCGGCGCCCCCTTCCTTCATCCACTCCAGGTAGATGAACCCCGCGACCCCGACGGGCCGGGTGCGTGGGCCCCACGTGACGCACCCGTTCCGAAAGGCCTGCGCCCATCCCTTGTCGGGCCGCTGAGTCCGCGGTCCGGAGGGGTGCCCGAGGATGCCTTGGCCATAGCCGAGCCGCTTCCACACGATGAACGACTCGCCCCAGATGGCCTGTGGCGTGGTGCGCGGACCTTTGACGATCGAGCCGCCGCGGAACCGCTGGGTCCACTCCGGGTCACTGCCGGAGTCGGCCATCGGGTAGCCGAGCGGCCCCGCAGGTCCGCCCGCGGCGAGATAGGCGGTCAGCGCTGCGGCGTTCAGTGCCTGTGCGTCCGTCGCCTGCGTCCAATAGATGGCGCCCCCCTGGTACCGCACGACTTGGCCCCGGCCGTCACCGACGGCCTTCTGCGGCCCCAGCGACGATTTCAGATAGGAGCGCTCCGCACCCAACGCCTGGAACTTGCGCAGCAGCGGCCCGCAACCCTGCAGGCACGGGGCGTTGTGTTGACTCGTCCGGTCGTCGCGCAGAGAGGTGCGGGTGCAGTTCTCGAAGGCGTACGGCGGGATGCAGCTGGCGATGCGGCACACCACGCCTCCGCTGCACCGAACGTGGGTGTTGCACTGGCCGTAGCGAAAGGCGTTGCAGCAGTGTCGCCGCTGGTCGCAGCTGGACGAGGGTCCCCGGCCACACTTGCAGCTCCAGCAGCTGCTGTTGCACAGGTGCCCGCGGCCGCAGCCGCACTTCGTGCATCGGGCGTTGCAGTCGATGATGTACCGGTATCCGCCGCAGCACCATGAGGAGTCCGCCGCCTTCCACCAGCCGGCCGCGAAGCTGCCCGGCGGGCAGGTGTTAGAACCCTTGTTGACCGTGCAGCAGAAGACCGTCCAGCCGTTGGCTGCCTTGGTCGCCGGTCCGCACACCGTCGCGTAGGCGCTTTGCGGACGCAGTACGTACGCCTTCGGGTCGACTGTCAAGGCCGTGCCGGCCAGCGCCGCCCCCAGAACGACGCTGCGGCGCGTGGGACCGCCAGGCTCTGCCGGGTCACCGTAAAGACGTCGGGCGAGCGTCTCGACGAACCCAGCCAGGCCGCGGGGTCGGGTGCGCAACTGGGTGAGCGTGGGGTGGTCCATGGGCTACCTCGACATCAGCGCGTAGGGGGTGATCCGTACTCGGGCGGTCATGGAGGCCGCCAAGGGAACCGTGGCCATCCGTCGGCGGTGCGCGCCGATCACCACGAACAGGCAAAAGCCCCGGCCACCACTGGAAAAGAAGTGCTGCGCGGCGCTGACTCGTGCCTGCGGACGTTGGAGGTTGTTCTGGCTGAACTGGCTGGGCGCCAGCCGGGGTATCCCGTTCGCTGCGAACAGCCCCGTGTCGGCGACCTCCGGCCCGTAGTCCACGAGCGCGAAGAAGACGTCCGCGCTGCCGAGGAGTTGCACGGCACCGGACCCGAAGTCACCCCGGTCGTCGGGCAGGGCGGCGGTGCTCGCATGCAGCACCGGTCGCAGGATCTCCCCCGTGCTGCCCAGGAGGCTGTTCCCCTCCACGGATGCGACCCGCAGGCCGTCCGGTTCGAGTCGGCGAATGTCGACCGACCAGCCCCGCGGGCGTGGGGATGCGAGGCCGAAGCGGGAGACGACCGGTGCGGCGGCCGTCGCCATCGCGGGCAGGGTCGCGGCGCTCATGCTGATTCTCCTTCAGGCGTGCTGTCGTCGGGTTGGAGCGGCCTAGATGAGGGCGACGGCCCCGGCCATCAGGACCAAGGCGGCCAGCGCGAGAGAAACCTGGGCAAGCACGTCAGCTGGGCGGGCCCACCGCTGCAAGCCTCGAAAGAGGGCGCGTAGCTGCCCGGGCGCCTCCACCCTCGCGACGAGGAACACGGGTAGCGCGCGCACCAACCCGAACGTGGCGCCGATCACCGCGCCCGCTGAGGGTTGCCCGGTCAGCATCGCCGCGACAACGACCGCGTACGTCGTGGCGCTGGGCACGATCGTGGCGACGCCGAAGCCCAGTTGGACGCCGAATCCCACGCCGTACACCCAGCCGCGGTACCGCGTGAGCCATTGCTCGTCGACCTGGCGCCGCCACGAGGGCAAGGCTCGGCCCAGCAGTCCCAGATCTGCGAGGAGCCCGACGATCAGCAACGCGGCGAACAGCCCGAGGACTGGCACCGAACCTCGCCAAGTGGTGGGCACGAGCGCTCCGACGCCGGCGCCGAGGGTGCCCAGTGCGACGCCGCCGGCCACCGAGCCGAGGACGTAGGCGCCGGTCGTCACGGGCCAGCGGGAGGCTCGAGCCCGCTCACCTAGCGGGCAGATGCTCGAGAGCATCGACTCGCCTCAAGGGGACCAGGTGGCGCGGATCGCCGCGACGACCGCGATGGGCACGCCGATCAGCATCCCGAACACGAGACTGACCTGCGCCGGGCTCGACGTGATTTCACTCATCAGTCGTCGACTCCGGCGGGCTTCGAGCTGCGGCTCGAGGACTGGTCACCGGGGGCATCGGGCGCCTCATAGAGGCTGGGGTGCCCGGGGTGGATTCCCGCCGCGAGCAGCTCGCGGTCCATCCGGGGCAGGTCATCGCGACTGCCGCGGCCCAGGACGGGGTCGTGCGCGCGCGCCTCGGCGATCTCTGCGACCCCCTGGCCCATGAGGCTGCGCACCTGCTCCCACCGGGTGGATGACCCTTCGCCGGTCACGACGCCGCCCTCCACGTGCACGAAGTAGGGGGAGCCGGGGATGTCGTAGTCGCTCCAGGTGGCGTCCGACTGCACGACCGTCAGCCCGGGCGTCGCGAGTCGGCGCAGGGCACCCGGGCTTTCACTCTCCGGGCCCTGCACGACGACGACCAGGCGCGCGCCCGCGGGAATGTCAAGGAGGTCCGGCGCGGCGAAGGCGGCCCAGAACTCGTGGCACACGCTGCATCCGCTGGACAAGAACGCCAGGAGCGTCGACGCGCCTGACGAACCCATGGGGACCACGACTTCCCGGCCGTTCAGGTCGGTGCCGACGACATCGGCTGCCGAGCGCCGGGCACCGGCTGGGCGCGCCGCCACAACTCCGTCACCCAGCTGTAGCGGCAGCGGGCCGGGTTGCTCGGCTATCGAGTCGTCGGTCCCGGCCGCACGCTCCAGGTCGAGGCCGGCGCCCAGTTCATCGAGCGCTCGCAAGATGAGGGCGTGGCTGCGCAGGAGGCCGAGCACGAGAATCGACAGCAGGCCCACGGCGAGGCTGAGCGTCACGACCGCGATGAGCAGAGCGGTAAGCATGGTCAGGTGCTCCTGTTGGCGTGGGTGTGGATACTGCGGATGGCGGCCGGCGTCGTGGCAGGCAGCGCCGAGAACACCTGCCAGGCGAGGAAAGCGACGAGCGCTGCCCCCACCCAGGTGACCGCGATGACGACGGGGTCACGCGCGACGGCGGCCAAGCTCGGTTGGACCGCGACGGCACCGGCGGCGGCCGCCAGCCCCAACGTGACGAGTAGGTGGCTGCGAGTCGGTGGAGTGTCGGCCTTGCCGAAACACCCGCAGGACTGCATGACGCCACCCTGCCGAAGCGCTATCCACACAAAAGCGCTGAATCCGACATAGATGCAACACAGGGCGGCCGCAGGCCAGCGTGACGGCGCAATGATTGCGGCCGCGAAAATGCCGAACTGAACCGTCGCGAACAGCCGCACGAGTGTTCGATTCGCTGGAATGTTGACTGAGTGCAACGCTCTGACCAGTGGCATCGGGTCCATTAATTTGGGTGCAGCGCTGATGGCTAAGAGTATTGCAGCGGCGATAAAGGGCGCTGCAAGAATGCCGGGCATGCCCTTGAGGATATTGGCCACAAAGACGCCCTAGGAAGGGCCTGTCTCGCTATTCGACAAGTCACACGTTCGACCTTCAGAAAATGTCGAACGGCAGAGCCGCCAAGCCGCTCGCGCGGCGAGTCTCTCCGGATCGGCGTCGGCGAGTCGCCGCCCCTGAGGCCCGGCGCGGCCGGCGTCCGAGACACCCCGTTTTGGGCGCTCGTCCAACCGCTGGCCTGGACGAGTGTCTGGCTCGAGCAAGGATTGGGTCTGCAGGTCGTAAAATTTCGCGCCGGCGCGTTCGGGATGGGCCCCCCGTGGATTAGCGTCGCGGGGGTGGCGGGGTCGATGGTGTGCGCACAAGGGCTGCGCAAGGGGTTCGGCGACGTCGAGGCGGTCAAGGGGATCGACGTCGACGTTCGTCGCGGTGAGGTGTTCGGATTCCTAGGTCCGAACGGCGCCGGCAAGTCCTCCACCATGCGCATGATCGCCACGACCTCCCCGGTCTCCGGCGGCACCCTGCGGGTGCTCGACATGGACCCGGCCACCCACGGGCCGCAGATCCGCGCCCGCCTCGGTGTCTGCCCGCAGGACGACACCCTCGACACCGAGTTGTCCGTGCGCGAGAACCTCACCGTGTACGGCCGCTACTTCGGGCTCAGCCGGGCCAGAGTGCGGATGCGGGCCGACGAGCTCCTCGACTTCGTGCGGCTGACCGACCGGGCCACCTCCCGCGTCGACCAACTCTCCGGCGGCATGCGGCGCCGGCTGACCATCGCCCGCTCCCTCGTCAACGCCCCCGACCTGCTGCTGCTCGACGAGCCGACCACCGGCCTCGACCCCCAGGCCCGGCACACCCTGTGGGACCAGCTCTACCGGCTCAAGCACTCCGGGGTCACCCAGATCCTGACCACCCACTACATGGACGAGGCCGAGCAGTTGTGCGACCGGCTCGTCGTCATGGACCACGGCCGCATCGTCGCCGAGGGCACCCCCGCCGAACTCATCTCCCGCTACTGCACCCGCGAGGTCGCCGAACTGCGCTTCGGCGTCGTCGACCACGAGCCCTACGCCGCCGGGCTGCAGGGGATCGCCGGCCGCGTCGAGGTGTTGCCCGACCGGGTGCTGCTCTACGCCGACGACGGCGAGGCCGCGCTCGCCGCCGCGCATCATCGCGGCCTGACCCCCACCTCCGGACTGGTGCGCCGGGCCAGCCTCGAAGACGTCTTTCTACACCTCACCGGCCGGACGCTGGTCGACTGAATGGCCACCGCCGTCGACACCACACGCGCTCGAGCGCCCCAAGCCCCGGGGCGAGCGATGATGCTTACCCGGCAGGTGGACTACTGGCTCACCCAAGCGCGCCGCACCTGGCGCGGCACCATCGTCACCGCCTTCTTCACGCCCCTGCTCTACGTCCTGGCCATCGGTGTGGTCCTCGGCCGGTTCGTCGACCAAGCCTCGCCGGGCGTCGGCGGCGCTCCCTCCTACCTGCACTTCATCGCCCCCGGCCTGCTCGCCGGGCAGGCCATGCTGCTGGCCGTCGGCGACTCGACGTGGCCCGTCTACGGCAAGATCGCCTGGGACAAGACCTACCTGGCCATGATCGCCACCCCGCTGCGAGTCAGCGACGTCGTCATCGGCCACCTCATCGCCATCGTTGCCCGCGTCGGACTCTCCTGCGCGGTGTTCGCGGTCGCCCTGTCGTTCTTCGGTCTGTTCGCCGACTGGCCCGGTGCGCTGGTCGCCGTGGGCGTGCAATTGCTCATCGCCTTCGCCTTCGCCGGCCCCGTGTTCGCGTTCACCGCCGGGCTGCGCAGCGACTCGCCGTTCGCCGTGCTGCACCGCGTTGTGCAGGTGCCGATGTACCTGTTCTCCGGGGTGTTCTTTCCGCTGAGCAACCTCGCCGAGCCGCTGCAGTGGGTGGCCCAGGCGCTGCCGCTGTGGCATGGCGTCGAGCTGACCCGCATGGCCATGCTCGCCCAGCCCGACTGGAGCGCCGCCGCCGGGCACGTCGCCTACCTACTGGTCCTCGGCTCCCTCGGCGCCTGGCTGGGCGTGCGGCGCCTCACCCGGCGGGTGATCGTGTGAACGCCTGGCGGTTGGTCTCCCGCAACGCCCTGGTCTATCGCCGCGAATGGGCCGTCTTTCTCACCGGATTCGCCGAGCCCGTGTTCTACCTGTTCTCCATCGGCGTCGGGGTGGGCGCGCTGTTGGGCGGCTTCGAGGTCGACGGGCGGCAGATCCCGTACGCGCACTTCGTGGCTCCCGCGATGCTCGCCACGTCGGCGATGAACGGCGCGATCATGGACGCGACTTTCAACATCTTCTTCCGCCTCAAACACGCCCGCCTCTACGACGCCGTGCTGGCGACGCCCATGACGACGCGGGACATCGCGATGGCCGAGACCACCTGGGCGCTGCTGCGCGGCGGCATCTACTCGGCCGGATTTCTGCTCATCATGCTGCTCATGGGGTACCTCACCTCGTGGTGGGCCGTGCTCGCGCTGCCCGCGTGCCTGCTCATCGGCTACACCTTCGCCGGCCTGGGGATGTGGGCCACGACGTACCTGAAGTCGTGGCAGGACTTCGAGTACGTCACCCTGCTGCTCATGCCGCTCGTGCTGTTCAGCGGCACGTTCTTTCCCATCGAGGCGCTCGGCGGCACGCTGCGGTGGATCATCGAGGCCACCCCGCTGTACCGCGGCGTCGTGCTTTGCCGCGAACTGACGACCGGCACCGTCGGCCTCGCCTCGCTGGTCTCGGTCGTCTACCTCGCCGCGCTGGGCACGCTAGGCATGTGGGGCGCCCGCCGCCGCCTCGACGCCCTGCTGCTCACCTGAGCCCTGCCCCCCGCACCCCCGCGCAGTCGTGGTGCGTCGCGGCGCGAACAGGCCTACGGCCGAAGATAGTGTTCGCTTTTGCACCGTCCGGTGAGCAAAGACGAACACTATCTTCGGGCGGAAGCCGCTCAGGGGTCGCTGCCGTGGTCATCGGCCCGATGGCGGCGGTGCCTGATCGCGGGCCTAACGGAGGTTCAGCGTGCGGGTTTGGCGGGCTACCAGCGCTGTATAGAGGGGGTCGGCCGGATCGGCGGTGCCGACGAAGTGGCCGGAAAGCTCCAGGCTGAGGAAGCCGACGAGGGCCGCGAGTTCGGCCAGGACCGCAGCAACGCCCGCGGGTTGTAGCCCGGCGCCGTCGGCGTAGGCCGTCAGTCCCTCGGCTTGGCCCGCCTCGTCGAAGCCCGCGATATCGGCGTGCGCGCCGACCTGCAGGAAGTGCCGGGCGACCGCCTCGGCAGCCGGCACCGTCTGCGGCGGCGCGACGTAGCCCGGGATCGGCGTGCCGTAGATCAGTTGGAACTCATGCGCATTCGCCGTGGCCCAGGTGCGCAGGCCGTTGGCGAGCGCGAGCCATTGCTCGGCCCCCGCGTCGGCGTCTGCTGCGACCCCCGAGGCCACCCCCGAGGCGACCCCCGAACGGGCGGAGGCGGTGAGTGCCAGGGCGAGGTGGCCGTAACTCTCGATGATCATCGCGGTCAGCAGCGCCTCGCGGGTTGGGAAATAGCGGTACACGGCCGACGACACCAGCCCGACCTCCCGGGCGATGGCGCGCATCGACAGGCCGCCCCCGCCGTGCTGCTCGATCTCGTCCCGCGCCGCCCGCAGGATCGCCGCCGTCGTGCGCTCCCGTGCCTGTTCCCGCTTGCCCGCCATCAGCGTCTCCCTCGTCCTCAGCGCCAGTCTCGCACAGAAGCGAGAGCAGTGCTCTTGATAAATTCAAGAGCACTGCTCTACGTTCGTCACAACAGAGAGCGCCGCTCTCGAACTTTCAGGAGAGTCGACATGAGCATCACGAACAGCTGCCCGCGCACCACCTCGCAGCACCCGTTGCCGGCGGGTCAGACCCGCACCCGGCTGCTGGCGCCGACGGTCGGTACCGGCGTCTTCATGGCCGCCTACCTGCTGCTGCGCCCCTATGGCGACGCCGACGGTGGGCCCGCGGCCGTGGCTGCCGCCTTCGCCTCCTGGTTGTGGGTGGCCGCGCACGTCTTGGGGATGCTGGCCATTGCCTCGTTCGCACGGCTCGCCGTGCGCTTCGCCGACGAACAGACGGCGCAGGCCGGTCGCCCGAGGTCCTGGGTGCCCGCGCGGATCGCTCGCTGGAGTGCTCTGGCCGGCACGGTGCTCGTGCTGCCGTACTACGGGGCGGAGACGTTCGCGCTGCACGTCATCGGCAAGGCCGCGCTCGCCGGCGGGGCGACGGGTGTGGACGTCACGACGCTGGCCCTGGCCGAGCAGGTGCGTAACGAGCCGGTGGCGATGGCGATGTTCGGCCTCGGGCTGGTGCTGCTGGCGGTAGCGGGTCTGGCGCTGGCCGCAGCCTGGGCTCACCGGTATCCGGCGGCCACAGCGTCGATCCGGTTCGCTGCCTGGCCGCTCGGGATGCTCGTCGCGCTCCTGCTCCCGCAGTTCTACCTGCCTACCGCGGGGCGCATGGCCTTCGGTGTGCTCTACGCCCTGGCCGCGGGCTACCTGTTGTTGGCCGCCCACCGGCAGGCGACCGCTCACGATCAGTGATGGAGGCCGGACGACTGGGCTATCGCCGAGGCGACTGAACAACAACTCGAGCGGTTGGTCAGTGGGGATTCCAGCTGTCCAGTGCGGGGTCCAGGTGTGCAGTCGGGCGGATCAGGCCGTGGGTGCCGTGCGTTTGAGCCAGCGGAGCACGAGGATCGGCAGGATCGCAGGCAAGAACAGGTAGCCCATGCCGAAGTTGGACCACACGGTGGCGTCGGGGAACAGGTCGGTACGCGCGACCGACAGGGTGCCGACCACGAGCACCCCGGTCAGCTCGACGAGGCACAGCACGCGCATCGCCCGCCGCGAACCGGGGTGCCCCCAGCGCAGCAGCAGCACGAAGCCGACGACGTACACGAGCGCCGCGAGCGCTGACAACCCGTAGGCCACCGGGGCGTGCGAGGCCCGTTCGATGAGCTGCACCGCCGAGCGTGACGTCGCGCCGACCGCGAAGATTCCGTAGAGCAGCGTGAACAGCCGACCCGGGCCCGACGGCACGGTGGTCGAGGGTTCGGGGTGGGCCACGGAGGCGGTGCCCTCAGACATTGAGGTACCCGAACGGGATGCCGAGGGTCTGCACCTGGCGCACGATCATGATCGCGCCGATGAGGGTGGCGACGCCGAGGATGACCAGCCCCCAGCGGTCGATCTTCTTGTAGGTCAGCGCGTACCCGGCCGGGATGATGAACGGCAGCGAGATCAGGTAACCCAGGTGCGTCGCCAGGTCCGGCAGGCGCCAGCCCTGCACGAGCAGAACGATGTTCGCACCGAGACCGACGAGGGTCGCCGCGTAGGCGATGCCCGCGACACCCAAGGCCACGCGCCGCGGCGCGCGACCGATGGCCGCCAGCGCCAGCAGCACGATCCCGCACCCGGTGACGACCCACATTCCGGCGATGATCACCTCGAGCATGGGTCGTTCAGTCCTTCACGGGCGGCGGCGTGGTTCTTCGAGCGGTACTCACTGTACGAGCAGCGCCGGTCGACCGGTCGCGTGGTCCGAACTCGGGGCGAACGACCTCGGGGCGAACGAACTCGGGGCGCCCCAACTGCAGGAGCGCCCCGAATCTCGGGTCTGGCGAAGAGTCGCCGGCTAAGTCTTGTTCGCGGGCTGGACCCCCTCCTCATGCCCGGCAGTCATCTCCGGGTCGCCGCCGATCGCGCCGCCGGCGACTCGGCCGCGATGGCTGAGCCGCCGCTCGAGCCACTCGGCGAAGCGGGTCAGGAGGAAGTTGACGAGGATGAAGATCACCGCGATGACGATGATCGCCGGAACGATGTTGCCGTACTGGGACCCGATACGCACACCCTGGCGCAGCAGCTCGGGGTAGGTGATCTGGTACGCGAGCGCCGTGTCTTTGAGGACGACGACGAGTTGTGCCACCAGGGAGGGCAGCATCGCCGTGAGCGCCTGGGGCAGCTGGATCGACATCAGGGTCTGGCCCCGCGTCAGGCCGATCGACAGCCCCGCCTCGGCCTGGCCCTTGGGCAGTGAGTGGACACCTGAGCGCAGCAGTTCGGCGATGACGCAACTGTTGTAGAGCGTCAAGCCGACGATGGCGCCGATCAGAGGCAGGAACCGCCCGGGCACGTTGAGGTAGTACAGCGCTCCCCAGAAGGCCAGCATCATCATGACCAGCACGGGCACGGCGCGGAAGAGTTCGACGAAGACCGTGCAGAACCAGCGCACCGGGGCGATCAGGGAGAGGCGCCCGATGCCGAGTAGGAGCCCCAGCGTGCAGGCGAGCACGATGGAGATGGCGGCCGCGTACAGCGTGTTGATGAGGCCCGGGATGATGTTGACCGTCCACACGGTCTCGGTGAGGAACGGTGACCAGCGGGCGGCAGAGAGGTTACCCCGTTCGGCCAACCGCCAGATGACGAGGGCGCCGAAGCCGACCGCAGCGACGATCATGACGGCGGCGACGATCCGCTGAATCATCCGCGCCCGGGGACCGGGAATGTCGAACAATTGGGCGGGTGCGTTGCTCATGACGCTCCCTTCCGTGCGTGGGGGACGGTGTCGCGCACATGGCTCATCGCTGCACCGCCAACTTGCGTCCTAGGTAGGTGCCGAGCAGTCCGATCGGAAGAGTGAGGATCACGAACCCGAGGGCGACGATGAGGAACATCGACAGGATGAGGCCAGGCTGGTTCTCGATGACGATCGAGGTCAGGTAGGCGATCTCGGCGACTCCGATCACTGCGGCGACGGTGGTGTTCTTCGTCAAGGCGATGAAGACGTTGGTCAGCGGCACGATGGCGCCTCGCAAGGCCTGCGGAAAGATGACGTGCCGCAGGCTCTGCGTGAAGGTCAGCCCCATCGATCGCGCGGCCTCGGCCTGGCCGACCGGCACGGTGTTGACGCCACTGCGCAGTGCCTCGCACACGAACGCCGAGTGGTAGATCGCCAGCGCGACCACCGCCCAGTTGAAGTTGCGGGTCGCGACGGTGTCCGCCCCGATCATGGGGATCAACAGGTTGGAGTGGAACACCAGCAGCGTCGACACCATGATCAGGGTCAGGGGCGTGTTGCGGATGACCTCGACATAGAAGCGACCGAGCCCGCGCAAGAACCCCACGGGAGCCAGGCGGAAGATCGCGATGATGGTGCCCAGGACGAACGCGCCGATCGCCGAGAAGACGGCCAGACGGATCGTCAGGAAAAAGTACGCGAACACGTCATAGTTCGCGAGGATTTGACCCATCCACGTTGCCTTTCATGAGGGCGGATTGCCAGGTCCGCTCCGACGGGATCGGCGGACGGCCGTGCAGCCGTCCGCCGATCGAGGGGAGTGGGGTCAGGCCCGCTGGCAGGTGGGGGTGGGCGGGTTGCCCGGGCCGGGCTTGTAGCCCGCGGCCCCGAAGACCTCGTCGACCTTCTGCTGCCAGGCACCGGAGTCGATCATCTGCTTGAGGGCGTCGGTGACCTGGTTGCACAGCTGCTCGTTGTCTTTCTGCACGCCGACCCCGAGGTTCTCCTGCGAGAACGGGTTGCCGACGAGCTTGACCTTGCCCGAGAACTGCGGCTGGGCGGCGAAGCCGGCGAGGATCACGTCGTCGGTGGTGACGGCGTCGACGGTGCCGTTGACCAGCTCCTCGACGCAGTTGGAGTAGGTGTCGTACTCCTGCAGCTGAACACCGGGGTGCTCCTTCTGCACGCGCTGGGCGGGCGTGGACCCGCGTACCGAACACAGGGTCTTGCCCTCGAGCGTCTCCGGACCGGTGATCGCGGTCTCGTTCTCCCGGACCAGGAGGTCTTGGCCGGCGATGAGGTACGGCCCGGCGAAGGAGACCTGCTGCTTGCGCTCGTCGGTGATCGAGTAGGTGGCCACGATCATGTCGACCTGGTCGGTGCGCAGCAGCGTCTCGCGCTGGGGGGTCGGGGCCTCGGAGAACTGGACTCCGCGACCGAGCTGCTGACCGATGTAGTTGGCGACCTCGACGTCAAAGCCGGTGTAGTTGGCGCCCTCCTGCAGGCCGAGACCAGGCTGGTCGAACTTGATGCCGACGCGCAGCGGGCCCGTAGCGCCACCGCCCGCAGTGCTGTCGCCGGTGCCACCTCCGGCGTCTTCGGTCCCGGCTCCGCAGGCGGACAGGGCGAGCGCGGCCGCACTCACGATGGCCATGAGGCCGATACGGGTCTTCTTCATGATCGTCTCCGTTTGCTGGTGGATGGCGGTCGTGTTGCTCGTGGGTGGGTCAGTGGGTGAGGATCTTGCCGAGGAAGTCCTTGGCGCGGTTGGACTGCGGGTTGGTGAAGAACTCTTCGGGTTCGGCCTGCTCGACGATCTCGCCGTCGGCCATGAAGACCACCCGGTCGGCGGCACGGCGCGCGAACCCCATCTCGTGGGTGACCACGACCATCGTCATGCCGCCGTCGGCGAGGTCGATCATGACGTCGAGGACCTCGTTGATCATCTCGGGGTCGAGCGCGGAGGTCGGCTCGTCGAAGAGCATGACCTTCGGCTCCATCGCCAACGAGCGGGCGATGGCCACGCGCTGCTGCTGACCACCGGAGAGTTGCGCCGGGTACTTCGCGGCCTGGTGGGCCACCCCGACGCGCTCGAGCAACTCCTTGGCCCGAGACTCCGCTTGCGACTTCTTGGTGTTGCGCACCTTGATCGGCCCGAGCGTGACGTTCTCGAGGATGGTCTTGTGCGCGAAGAGGTTGAACGACTGGAACACCATGCCGACCTCGGCGCGCAGCTTGGCCAGCCCCTTGCCTTCTTCGGGCAGTGGCTGACCGTCGATGGTGATGGTGCCGCTCTCGACGGTCTCGAGGCGGTTGATCGTGCGACACAACGTCGACTTACCGGAGCCGGAGGGGCCGATGACGACGACCACCTCACCCTCGTGGATGGTCAGGTTGATCTCGCGCAACACGTGCAGATCGCCGAAGTGCTTGTTGACGTCTTTCATCACGACGAGCGGGCGCCCGGGACGCCCACGCCGCTTGGACAGGCCACCGGTCGGAGCGTCGTCGACGGGCTCGGGGGAGTCGGTCATGCACGGACACTAGGTCAGAGCACCGACAAGTTGACCCCCGCGAGGCAGTTTGCGACCTAATCGTGACGCTTGCGCACACCTGTTCGCCCACAGAATGGGACGAAGTTGGATGCCGCCGCCCGGGCCTACGCCGGTCTACCGGGCGCGCCCTTTCAGTCGGGGCGGGCGGTGAGCACGATGGGGTCGCCCTGGGTGATGGCGATCGTGTGCTCGCTGTGAGCGCCGCGGGAGCCGTCCTGACTGCGCAACGTCCAGCCGTCCGGGTCGGTGAAAATCGCGTCGGTGCCGCGCATCAGCCACGGCTCGATGGCGATGACCAGCCCCGGCTTGAGACGCATGCCACGGCCCGCGCGACCGTCGTTGGGCACGTGCGGCTCGCCGTGCATCGTGCGGCCGACACCGTGGCCGCCGAACTGCGTGTTGACCGTGTAACCGTCGCGGTGGGCGATCGCCCCGATGGCCGCGGAGATGTCGCCGAGCTTGTTGCCGGCCCGAGCCACCGCGATCGCGGCGTCCAGCGCCGCCACGGTGGTGTCGATGACCGCCTGGTCGGCCGGGTCGCGGCGCTCACCGACGATGAAGCTGCGGGCCGAGTCGGCGACCCAGCCGTCGACGGAGACGGCGAAGTCGATGCTCAGCAGATCTCCGTTGCGCAGTTTGTAGTCGTGCGGCAACCCGTGCAGCACCGCGTCGTTGACCGAGGTGCAGATGACGTGCCCGAACGGCGATGCGCCGAAGCTTGGGTGGTAGTCGATGTAGCAACTGGTCGCGCCGCGCTCCCGGATCAACTCGTGCGCCCGCCGGTCGATGTCGAGCAGGTTGGTGCCCACCCGGACCTCGGACTCCAGAGTCGCCAGCACGCCGGCGACGAACTCGCCGGCCGGTCGCATCGCCTCGATCTCGCGGGGGGTGAAGTGTTCGATCACTGTGCTCGGTGTTCCTTCGTTCGTCTCGGACGTCGACCGGTCGCCTTAAGGCTAAGTGGGCCACACGCCCACCGACGACGTGACCCCGCACACGCAAATCTCACCCGATGTCAGGATTCGCGCGAATCCGGACAAGCGACCTATGCTCTTGCAGCACCCGCAGTTTCGTCGCCGTCGCCCTCGCGGCGGGGCATCGCGATGGGGGTGCAGCGCGTCGGGGGCGGGGGTTTGCGCTCGACACACCGCTACCGATCACGATTGCTCACGCACGCGTACGAACGCCTACGAACGAGGAGACCTGTGGCTTCACTCGCAGGACTCGCCAAGCGAGCCGGCTGGAACGTCGTCGACCAGGCGTTGTCGGCCCTGGGCAACATGCTCCTCATGATCGTCGTCGCGCGGGAGGTCAACAACGCCGACGTCTTCGGCGCCTTCGCCGTCGGCTTCCTGGTCTACGGAGTAGCGGTCGCCGTCGGCAAGGCGGTCGTCGGCCAGCCGCTGACGATCCTGCACAGCGCCGACAGCCCCAGCGAGTTCCGGTCCGCCGTGGCCAAGGGCCAGGGCGTCACGATCTGGATCGGCCTGGCCTTCGGCATCGTCTGCGCCCTGGTCGGCGTGCTGCTCTCCGGGGCCGTGGCCCACGTGCTCTACGCCG
This sequence comes from Kineosphaera limosa NBRC 100340, assembly GCF_000298215.1. Taxonomy (GTDB): domain Bacteria; phylum Actinomycetota; class Actinomycetes; order Actinomycetales; family Dermatophilaceae; genus Kineosphaera; species Kineosphaera limosa. The sequence continues at coordinate 63,787 of NZ_BAHD01000017.1, forward strand.
TTGCGGTCTGCCTGCCGTTGCTCATGGTGCAGGACAACCAGCGCATGGCGTTCTTCGCCAAGGGGCGTTCGGACCACGCGACGCTCATCGACTTCGTCAAGGTCGTCGCCCAGTTCGGGTTGCTGTACGTGCTGCTGTGGGCCGGCGTCAACGAGGTGGGCCTGCTGACCCTCTCGTGGGGCGTCGCCGCGATCCTCTCCTCGCTCGTCGGGATGTGGCTGCTGGGCTCCGGCCCCCAGCTGTTCGGGGCGTGGGCCTGGGTGGCCCGCCAGCGGCAACTGACGAAGTACCTGCTCGCCGAGTACTCCCTCGGCCTGGGGGCCGCCCAGCTTGGGTCGATGCTGGTGCCGGTGCTGGGCACGGCCCGCGACGCGGGTGCCATCCGCGGCGGGCAGACCCTCCTCGGGCCGCTGAACGTGCTGTGGACCGCGGCATTGGCCTTCGCCGTTCCGGAGATCTCGCGACGCCGCCGCATGGCGCCGCACACCAGGCTCAAGGCCATGGGCCTGGTCTCGGGCGCGATGACCGTCACCGCCATCTGCTACGTCACGGTGCTGCTACTGATCCCCGATTGGCTCGGCGTGGAGTTGTTCGCCGACTCCTGGGATGGTGCGCAGGCGGTGCTCGTGCCGCTGGGGATCAACTCGATCGCCTCCGCGCTGGGCTCGGGCCCCGGCGCGATGATGCTGGGGATGGGGCTGGCCAAGAAGACCTACCGGCTCAACCTCGTCAAGGCCCCGATCCTGCTCGGTCTGCTGGTGCCCGGCACGCTGCTGTACGGCGCGACCGGCGCCGCGTGGGCGATGGCGATCAGCGAGGCCGTGCTCCTGCCGTTCTGGACGTACACCGCCGTGCGCGGCGCCCGCGGGTTCTACAACCACGAGATCGAGCACCTGAATCCGGATCTGCCGCACGGCGAATCGGAGGCGGTGGCCGAGCCCAATCCCGCCGACGGCCCGGCCGCGGACTCCGCTGACCCCTCCGCCGGGCCCCTCCCGGACGACGACTCCCCGGGCGACGACCCCCCGCCGGAGCCCGAGAGCCCGCGCCGCTGAGGCCCCGGCCTTTCCTCGGACCCGGTTCGCCCCACATCGCAGCGAGCTGTCCCGCATCCTGTACTGGTGAGTAACCTAGGCGACGAGCAGCGCTTCGAGGGCTACGAGCGGGCCACGGCGGGGCTGCCCGCGCCCCTGGCTGTCGTCGATCTCGACGCCTTCGACGCCAACGCCGAGGCGCTGGTGCAGCGATCGCTCGGAGTGCCGATCCGCGTCGCGACCAAATCCGTGCGCTGCCGCGCCCTCATCGACCGGGCGCTGCGGCGGCCGGGGTTCGCGGGGCTGCTCGCCTTCAGCCTGCCCGAGGCGCTGTGGCTGGCCGGCGGGTCGACCGGCCCGGCCGCCGCGAGCCTGCCCGACTCCGTCGCCGAGATCCTCGTCGCCTATCCCTGCCTCGATCGCGCGGCGTTGCGCGCGTTGGCGGGCGACGCGGACGCTCGCTCCCGCATCGCGCTCGTCATCGACGCGCCCGAGCACCTGGCGCTGATCGAGGCCGTCGCCCGCGAGTCCGACGCCGAGGGCCCTGTGCAGGTGTGGCTCGACGTCGACGCCTCCCTGCGGGTCGGCCCGGCACACCTGGGGGCCCGGCGCTCGCCGCTGCACGCGGTCGATGATGTCGTCGCCGCCGCTCGCGCGGTCGCCGGCTCGCCGCACACCAGGCTCGGCGCGCTCATGTGTTACGACGCGCAGATCGCCGGGTTGGCAGACACCGGCCTGGCCGTGCACCTCATGCAACGCGTCTCGACGGCCGAACTCGCTCGGCGCCGCGCCCGCATCGTCGAAGCCGTGCGGGCCGTCACTCCGGTGCCCGCGGTCAACGCCGGCGGCACCGGCAGCCTGCACCTCATGGGCCGAGCCCCCGAGGTCAGCGAGCTCGCCGCCGGCTCCGGGTTGTTCGGGCCGACCCTCTTCGACGGCTACCGGGCCTTCCAACCCCGACCGGCCGCCTGTTTCGCCCTCGATGTCGTGCGCCACCCGGCGCCGGGCTTCGTCACCGCGTTCTCCGGCGGCTACTGCGCCTCTGGGCAAGCCGGCCCGTCGCGGCTGCCGACACCGTGCTGGCCCCCGGGCCTCGACCTCCTGTCGACCGAAGGTGCGGGTGAGGTGCAGACGCCGCTGCGTGTCACCTCCGGTCGGGCCCCTGCGATCGGCTCGCGGGTGTGGCTGCGGCACGCCAAGGCCGGGGAGCTGCTCGAACGATTCGCGCAGGTGTCCCTGGTCCGGGGCGATGAGGTGGTCGAGGCTGTGCCCAGCTATCGCGGTGAGGGGATGTGCTTCGGATGAGCCTGCAACGACGGGTCAGCGCGGGGGGCGCCGCGGCCGTGGGTCAACTGGGCCGGGACGGCCGTCGGTCTCCCCGCGGCGGTCGAGCATCCGACGACAGCGTCGGAGGTCGCGGCGATCGTCACCCGAGCGGCGGCCGACGGTCAGCGGGTCAAGCCGGTCGGCTCCGGCCACTCGTTCACCCCCATCGCCGTGACCGACGGCGTGCTGCTCGATCTGAGCGGCATGTGCGGCCTTGCGGGGGTCGATCGCGCGACGGGACGGGTGCGGGTGCGCGCCGGCACCCAGCTGGTCGACCTCAACCGGCTCCTGGCCCTGCAGGGCCTCGCGATGCCCAACCTCGGCGACATCGACCGCCAGACGATCACCGGTGCCCTGGCCACCGGAACCCACGGTGCCGGAGCGGGTTTCGGCTGCCTGCCGAGCTTCGTCGCGGGCCTGCAGGTGGTACTTGCCGACGGCTCGATCGTCGACTGCTCGGCTGACGAGCAGCCCGAGCTGTTCGAGGCCGCGCGCTTGGGTCTGGGGGCGATCGGGGTCGTCACCGAGGTCGAACTCGCCTGCGTCCCGGCGTTTCTCGTGCGCGCACAGGAGCGGCCCGAGGCGCTGGCCACGGTGCTGACGCACCTGGAGGAGTGGCGCACCGGCACCGACCACCTCGACTTCTATTGGTTTCCGCACACCGACCGGGCGCTCGTCAAACGCAACACCCGCCTGGCTCCGGGGCAGGACGGCCCGCGGTTGGCGGCGTGGCGCCGCCGGCTCGACGACGACATCCTGTCGAACAACGTGCTGGAGGCCGTGTGCCGGACCGGCGCTCGGTATCCGGCGCGCATCCCGGCCCTCAACGCCGTCGCCGGGCGGGCGCTGTCGGCCCGCACCTACGTCGCCCCCTCGCACGAGGTCTTCATCACCCGCCGCGACGTGCGCTTCCGGGAGACCGAGTGGGCGGTGCCCGCGGCCTCCGTCGCCCCGCTCATCGGCGAACTGCAACGCTACTTCGCCCGCCGCGAGACCCTCGTCGGGCTTCCCATCGAGGTGCGCTTCGGCGCCCCGGATGCCGTGTGGTTGGCCACGGGCTACGGCCGCGACACCGGCTACATCGCCGTGCACGAGTACCACCGCGCGCGACCCAGCTCGCTCCTCGCCGACGTCACCGCGATGATGCGCGAGCACGCCGGGCGCCCGCACTGGGGCAAGCTGCACGAGCTGCGCGTCGAGGACTTGGCGCCGCTGTATCCGCGGTTCGCAGACTTCCGCGCGGTGCGTGATCGGGTCGACCCGGCGCGCGTGTTCGCCAATGACTACCTGCGTCGGGTGTTGGGGGAGTAGCGGGCTGGTTCTCCCCGCGGTGAGGCGAGGCGTCGCGCGCCCTGCCCGCGGTTGTGGTCGCGACCGCCACTGTTCGCAGCGGGAGCGTCCGGTGGGCGCCGGGCGGCCCGGGGTTCGCGCGCGCAAGAATGCAGCCATGAACGTCGACGCGCTTTTCGACAAGCTGCTCACCGATCTCGCGGACGCCGGAGTGCAGGAGGCCAGCGGGTCCGGCGAGCCGAGCGAGCCGCGCGCGCCCGGATCGAAGACGCGCACCCGCATCCTCACCTCCCAGGGGCGCCCGTTCGCGCGCTTGCGCGGCGAGCAGATGTCGTTCTTCATGCCGCCCGGGACGCCCGGTCTGCCCGAGGCCCTCTCGCTGCAGAACAGCATGCCCGTCGGCGACGGCAGCTGGGTCGACGTGCCCGCCGACGACGTATCGGAGTGGGAGTCGCTGGCCCGCTGCGCCCTGCAGGGCCTGCGGGACAACTGACCCGCCCGGGCGCGCAGCCTGCCGAGTCCCCGCCGACGGGCGCGCTTGCTGCCGACGGCTGCTGTTGCGACCGCGACGGTCGGCAGGAGGCGCAACCGTCAGCAGGCGGGGGCGGAGGTGGGGCCGGAGACCGGGGTGGGGGGTGCGGCCGTGGTGGTGCCGATCCGTAGGTGGGTCGGCAAGGTGACATCGGCGGGGCGGTCGCCGGCCAGCAGGGCGCGGATCGCCTGACCGGCGGCGGCACCCTTGCCGCGGTCGGGCTGCACGGCGGTCGTCAGCGTCCCCTCCCACCAATCGAGGGAGACGCCGTCGAAACCTGTCACCGACACCTGATCCGGCACAGCAAGCCCGAGGTCGGTCGCGGCCCGGATGACCCCGACCGCCATGAGGTCGCTCTGGGCGAGCACCGCGGTCGGGCGCTGCGCGACGGGCACGTCGAGCAGCTGGATCCCGGCGGCGTGCCCACCGTCGACGTCGGCGGTCGCCGCGACCACCGCCGGCACCTGGCCGCCGAAGACATCGGCGACGGCGGCCGACCGCAGCGAGACCTCCGGATACGCCAGATCGAGCAGGTCCGCCACCGTCGTCGGCGCGGGCGGTGGCGCCGTCCCGATGGGCAGGGTGACGTGGGCGACCCGGCGATGTCCCAGGTCGGCCAGATGCTGCGCGACCTCCCGCTGCGCCGCCCGGTTGTCGACGGTGACCTGCACCAGCTCCGGACCGCACGGGGCTCCGAGCGCGACCATGGGGATCCCGCGGGACACCAGGTGCGGCACCAGCGGGTTCTCGCGCGGGCCGCAACCGAGAAAGACCGTCGCATCCAACGCGGTACCGCCCAAACGTTCGACGGCGTGAGCAGGCTCGCTGGGCGACTGCGACATCAACAGCATGCCGGTGGGGATGTCGTCGAGCTCGGCCGCGAGCCCGTCGAGCGTGGCCACCGCGTATGGATCGTGAAAGGCGTTGAGCATGCCGCCCTCGACGATGACGGCCACAATCCCGGCGCGGCCGCGGCGCAGCGAGGAGGCCAGCGGGTCCGGGCCCTGATAGCCGAGGTCGGCGGCGGCGCTGATGACGCGCTCGCGGGTGGCCTGCGCGACGGGCCCTTTGCCGCTGAACACCAGCGAAGCCGTCGACACCGACACCCCGGCGTGGTGCGCAACTGACTTCAGCGTCGGCCTCCGGGTGCCGGCGCGAACGCGGCTGCGGGGCATGGCGGGCCTCTCGTCGGTGGTTGTCGTGCGCAGTCCCAGCCTATCGAATCGATTCGCCCCGCCCGGACCCGCGCCCTCATTCGCCCCGATTCGCCCCCAGTTCGCCGATGTCGGTCACGATGGTCGGATGCGTGCGTTCGTCGCCCTCTTTCCCCCTGCGGACGTCGTCGAGCACCTCGGCGAATTTCTTGCGCCGCGGCGCGCGGCTCGCGGGCCGCAGGCCGGTGCCATCGTGCCCCGCTGGACCCGCGACGAGCACCTGCACCTGACCTTGGCGTTCCTGCCCGACCTGGCCGACCGCGACCTCGAGGAGCTCGCCGACCGGCTGGCGCAGGCGGCGGCCAAGCGCCCGCTGGACCTGCTGCGGCTGGCCGGCGGCGGCGCCTTTCCCGACCCCATCGACGCCCGCGTGCTGTGGGTCGGCGTGCAGCCGGAGTCGGGCCACGAGCAACTCGCCCGGCTGGCCGGATCCGTGAGGTCCGCCGCGAACAGCGCTGGCGCGCTCGTCTCCGGTGGCGCCTTCACCGCGCATGTCACCGTGGCGCGGCTGGCCCGAGCCACGCGGGCGACTCGGTGGTTGCGGGTGCTGCAGGCCTACGACGGGCCCGACTGGCAGCCCGAGCACCTGACCCTGGTTCGGTCGCACCTGGGCCAAGGCCCGCACCGCACCCCCAGGTACGAGGAGCTGGGGACGTTCGCGCTCGGCGAGTAGCGCGCCCGGGTGCGTCGGGATGTTCGACGTCGCTGGTCAGACCGCATTTCGAACATCCGGCTGAGGGCTCGCTGGGTCCGGCGCGCCGGTGATTCGCCGGTCGCTCTCGTTGCGAGGTGCGCACAGATATTGTGGCGGCGAACCAGCCCTTCGGGTGGTCCGGCCCAAGAGATCGACGCCCTTCGCCGGGGTAACGCGGGCGTCTCAAGACAGGGGAAAGACAGGCATGTGCGCACCGCAGGAGCGTGCCCACGAGGGCGTGCCCGACGTCGGGACCAACACCGTCAGAGGCGCTTTCGAGCGCTCGGACTCCCCGCATCGCTCCCCTCGCCTGGCTCGCCGCGGCTTCCTGGCCGGCGGCCTCGCAGGATTGTCGGGTCTGGCGCTCGCGGCGTGCGGCGTCGCAGCCGACCCCGCGAGTTCCGGAACCCAGAACGGCACCGGCACCACGGGCTCCGACGGGGAGGGCGCGGGTGGCGGCGAGCAGGCGAACTCGCCGACTGCCCAACCGACTCGCGGCACTGCCGCGGAGATGGTGGCCCGCGCGACCGTGCCGGTGCTCTGCTACCACCAGGTGCGCCCCTGGGAGGCCGGCGACACCAGCTACAACCGGTCGATGCTCATCATTCCGCCGCAGAACTTCGGGGCCCAGCTCGACGGTATGAAGGCGGCCGGCTACACGGCAATCAGCCCGGCGCAGTACCGCGAGCACCTGTTCTTCGGGGCCCAACTGCCGGAGAAGCCCGTCATCCTGTCGTTCGACGACGGCAAGGACAACCAGATCTCCCAGGCCATGCCGGCGCTCGTCCAACGCGAGATGACCGGCACGTTCTTCATCATGACGGTGATCTTGGGCAGCTCGGGCTGGATGAAACGCGACGACGTCAAACGCCTCGCGGACGCGGGCATGACCGTGGCGTCGCACACGTGGGACCACCACATGGTCACCAAGTACACGCAGAAGGACTACGCGACTCAACTCGGGGAGCCGCGCGACCTGCTGCGCAAGCTGTCGGGGCAAGAGGTCGACGACTTCGCCTATCCCTACGGCGCGTGGAACCAGGCGATCCTGCCGCACATCGCCGACGCCGGCTACAAGTGCGCCTACCAACTGCAGGAGCAGCCGATCAATGCCAAGCACCCGGAGATGACGCTGCGGCGCATCCTCGCGGTCTCCACCTAGACCGGCGACGAGGTCGTCGCCAAGCTCGCCGCCTTCAGCTGAGTCGGTCGCGGCCGTCCGCGGGCTGCCCGGCCCCGGGCGCGGCGCGCCTAAGGTGAGAGGCATGTCGTTCTACGCCGTGCACTACGCCTACTCCTCCGACTCCGCCGCGCTGGACGAGCTGCGGCCCAAGCACCGCGAATTCCTGCGCTCGCTCGCGGACTCTGGGTCGCTGCGCGCCTCCGGGCCGTATGTCGGCCGGGAGCCCGCGGCGCTGCTGCTCTTTCGGGCGGACAGTGCCCAGGCCGTGCGTGACCTGCTGGCCGGTGACCCGTTTCAGGGGGCGGGGCTCGTCGAGCGCACCGAGGTGAGTGAGTGGAACCCGGTCATCGGGGTGTTCGCCGACGAGGTCTGAGCCGGCGGCTACTTGCCGAGCTCGCGGGCGTGGGTGTCCCAGGTCGCCCACGTCTCGTCCCGCTCGGCCTCCATCTCGCGCATCGCGCGCCGGCGCTCGCGGGCGCTGAGGTGGTCGAGGTAGAGGCGACCGTCGAGATGGTCGGTCTCGTGCAGCAGGCAGCGGGCGAACATCCCGACGCCCTCGATCCGCAGCGGATTGCCGCGCAGGTCGACGCCCTCGCAGACCGCCACGCGGGGCCGCGTCACCAGGGCCGCGGCGCCGGGCACCGACAGGCACCCCTCGTGCTCCTCGATGACCTGCTCGCCCGAGGTCGAGGTGATGACCGGGTTGATGACGTGGCCGACATTGCGCACCCCGAACGCGTCTTCGCAGTCGTAGACGAAGATCCGCAGGTCGAGGCCCACCTGGTTGGCGGCCAGACCGACGCCGTTGGCGATCTCGTTGGTGGCGTGCATGTCGTCGATGAGAGTCTTGAGCTCCTTGGTGCCCAGCTCGGTGACCTCCTTGCAGGGGGTCGCGAGCACCTCCTCCCCGACGACGGTGATCCGCATCCGACGGCCGCGTTTGGCCTGCGGGAGCCGCGCGGGCAGGTGATCGACGGGTTGCCCGAGCAGCCGCGGGCGGCGGTCGGTCGGAGCGGGAGGGGCGGCCTTGTCGGCGCCGCGCCGGCCGCGCACGCCGATCCCGAAGATCGAGGACATCACCCCATTCTGGCCGATCCGGCCGCCCACCCCGAACCCCGCCTGCCCCTGTCGGCGAGAGGTGCGGCGGGCCGCTCGGTCGCTCAGGGGGTGCGGTGGGCGTAGAGGTCGCGCAGCAGGGCGATCTCGGCGCCGTGGTGGATGAGCTCGCGATTGATGTGCAGCACGAGGACCGCCATCGGCTCCTTCTCCCACGCGCCCTCGGCGGGCCCGACGGGGGCCGCCAGGCCCGCGGCGTCGAGGCCGCGGACACCGCCCATCCGCTGCCCATAGGCGGTGTCGAGCTGGGCCAGGGCCTGCTCGGCGGTCGCCGGATACTCGTGCGTCATGTAGTCGTACTCGGTCGCGCCGAAATGCGAGTGAGCGCGGGCGCCGAGGCACCCCACGATGACGTGCCCGAGGCGCCACGCGATGGTCGTCACCGGGGCCGGGTCTGGCTCGGGAAAGGCGAAGTCGATGCGCATCTCGCCGCTGCCGCCCTGGATGGGTGCGCTCCCGGTGCCGGCGGGCCGCACGTTCCAGGCGCCGGGCACGGGCTCCCACAGATACTCCTCGTCGGTGAGGCCGTCGAGGCGCGGGCGCAGCTGGTTCTGCCAATGCCAGTCGAGTTGGTCGGCGAGGGTGGTGGTCCAGTCGATGCTCATGATGTCCTCCGGGTGGCGGTTGGATCGGACTGCACGCAGTCGATCATCGATTAAGGACAACTTCTGTCCGCTGGTGTTGGGACGCTAAGGCTATGACGGAGACGACCGACTCGACGGTGCGGCTGCTGCGGCTCTTGGAGCTGCTGCAGCAGCATGCGGTGTGGACCGGCCCCGAACTGGCGGATCGACTCGAGGTGTCGGTGCGCGGGGTGCGGCGCGACGTGGCCCGGCTGCGCACGCTCGGCTACCCGGTGCACTCCGAGCGCGGTCTGGGCGGCGGTTACCGGCTGGCCGCCGGAAAGGCGATGCCCCCGCTGGTGCTCGACGACGAAGAGGCGGTCGCCGTCGCCGTGAGCCTGAGCCTGGCGGCGGGCGGCACGGTCTCCGGAGTGGAGGAGAGCGCGGCCCGCGCGCTGGCCAAGCTCGATCAGGTGGTGCCCAAGCGCCTGCGCGAACGCATCGATGCGGTGCGAGCGTCCACCGTGCGCGTCGGCTCCGGCACGGCCCCCGTCGACGCGGCGCTGTTGACGACCCTCGCCCGCGCCTGCCGCGACCGGGTGCAGGCGCGCTTCTCCTACCGTGCCGCGTCCCGGAGCCAGAACGGCACCGGATCGAGCGATGTCACCGCGACCGCGGGGGGCCCGGTCGCGGAGACCTCGGCCGCGGCGGGTTCGGCGGCAGCGGGTTCGGTGGCGGACTCCGGGGTGGGCAAGGGTGCCGCCTCCCCGGAGGCGGAGCGGCGGGTCGAGCCGGTGCGGCTGGTGGCGACGGGGCGTCGCTGGTACCTGTTCGCCTACGACCTCGACCGAGAGGACTGGCGCGTGTTCCGCCTCGACCGGATGAGTCAGGTGCACGCCACAACGTGGCGCTACCAGCCCCGCGCCGACACCCCCGACGCGATCGAGCATGTGAGCGCCGGAATCAGCCGCCGCGCCTATCGCCACGAGGCGGTCGTGCGCGTGCACGCGGACTGCCAGCAGGTGCGTGACCAGTTCGGCCCCACCGTCGCCAGCGTGGAGGCCGACGGTCCCGACGCGTGCCTCCTGCGCACCGGCGCCGACGACCTGCGCACCGTCGCTGCCTACCTGGCCTTCCTGCCGTGGGACTTCGAGGCGCTCGCCCCGCCGGAACTGAGCACCGCCCTACGCGACGTCGCCGACCGTCTCCAGGCGGCCGGCCGCTGACCCGCGGCAGGTCCGGGGACCAGCTCCTTGGCCCGATGCCCGACTCTTGTGCCGAACGACGCCCACAAAGGGTGGGCGTGGTGGCGGGGGCTTCAGTCCTTGAGGGCCTTGGTCAGGGCGCTTTCGATCTGATCGTCGGGGGTGCCCAGGTGGCGGGCGCCGTCAACGTAGGCCCGGGCGAGCTCGGCAAGTTGGGTGCGGCGTTGGGCAGCGGTCAAGGTGTTGCGTTGGGCGGCGACGCGGGTGCCTGCGCCGCGGGCGGTGGTCACCAAGCCGTCGGCCCCGAGCATGCGGTAGGCGCGGGCGACAGTGCCGGTGGCCAGGGCCAGGTCGTCGGCGAGGCGACGGACCGGGGCCAGGCGGGTGCCCTCGGCGAGCGTGCCGGCCGTGATGAGCCGCGCCAGTTGACGGCGCAGCTGCTCGTACGGGGGAGTCGGGTCGGCGAGGTCGATCCGTACCGAGGCGTTCATGTCGGCTCCTGACGTCATTGTCTGCGCGGCCGCTGCATGTCCTGCGCCCCAAGTACCTGGCACAACGATGTGTCAGGTACCAAGGACAAGGTCGATCGTTGCGCACTTGTAGCGTCCGGACAAGACAGGCGCGCCGGGAGTCACACACCGCGCGGCCATCGCGGCGGCCGCTACGGGTCCGCGCCGGCGCTGACCCGCTTCGCGCGGTGGAGAGCTGCGGTCGTTCTAGAGTGAAAGCATGGTGGTCTACGAGGGCGACGAGCGGCGGGTGGCGTCCCTGCTGCCCGGCCGGGGGTACACGCCGAATGCGCCGCTGCTGCACTTCACCAGGCGGATCCTGCGCGACCACGGCTGGACAGTCCGGGAGCATTGGTGGTCCCGCGGGCAGGCCATGTCGACCTCGGCCGCCGTCGGCGAGGCCGCGCGCTTCGTCGAAGGAGCCGGCGACCCGCTGCTGCACCTGATCGTCGGCAAGTCGCTGGGCACGGTGGCCGCCCCCGTCGCCGTCGCCACATCGGCCCCGGCGATCTGGTTCACACCGCTGTTCGAGGAGCCCGTCGTGCGGGCTGCCCTCGACGAAACCCTCGAGCCGACGCTGCTGGTCGGCGGCAGCGACGACCCGACGTGGAACCGGCAGGCCGCCGACGCCACCCGTTGCCAGGTGCACGAGGTCGGCGGCGGCGATCAGGCCCTCGAGATCCCCGGCTCCGTGCGGGACTCCCTCAAGGCCCTCGAATCGGTCATGCGCAGAGTCGAGGACTTCATCGCTGGCCTCGAGTACTGAACCGGCCGACCCGCCAGGTGGCGCCGCCCCTGCAGCAGCATCACCAGGTGGCGCCCCCGCACTCGGACTCGGGCGTCGACTCCACCTGCAACGTGGCGTGTTCGATGTCGAAGCGCTCGCGTAGCAGGGCGCTCGCCTGCCCGAGGGCGTCCTCCTTGCAGTCCGGGGCGACGACCAGATGCGCGGTCGCCACGTTCATCCCGCTCGTCAGCTGCCACACGTGCAGGTCGTGCACCTCGATGACCCCGGCTACCCTCTCCAACTCGACGCCCAACTGCCGCGGATCCAGCCCCGCCGGAGCGTGCTGACCGAGCACCGCGAGCACCTCGCGACCCAAGAAGAGCGCGCGCACCGCCACGAAGATAGCGATGGCCAGCGCGATCGCCGTGTCCCACCACGCACTGCCGGTGGCTCGCACGAGCAGCGCGGCGACGATGACGCCCACCGATCCGAGCGTGTCGGCGAGCACCTCCAGGTAGGCGCCCTTGACGTTCAGGCTCTCCTTCGACCCGGCCCGCAGCAGCGCCAGGCACATGAGGTTTACGACGAGGCCCAGCGTGCCGACGACGAGCATGATCTCGTAGGCCGGATCGACGGCGGCGCCGATGCGCCCGATCGCCTCCACGGTGATGAACACCGCGACGCCGAGCATGACGAGCACTGCGAAGCCGGAGGCGAAGACCTCGGCGCGGTAGGAGCCGAAGGTGCGTCGACCCGTCGTGTCGGGGCGGGTGGCGATGCGGGTTGCGACGAGGGCGGCGCCGAGGGTCACGACGTCGGCCGCCATGTGTCCCGCGTCGCTGATGAGCGCCAGGGAGTTGGCCACGATGCCAGCGACCAGTTCGACGACGAAGAACGTCGCGACGAGCCCGAACGCGACGGCGAGCCGCCAGCGATGCCGACCCGCGGCCGTCACCGTGTGGCCGTGCGTGTGGCCGTGCTTGTGGCCGTGCGCGTGCGTGTGCCCGCTCACCGCGGCTCCAGCCCCGTGGGGTGGCTGACGTGGGTGCGGCTCACCTCGAGCAGCATCCGAACGTGGCTGTCGGCCAGCCGGTAGAAGACGTTGCGGCCCTCTCGTCGCCCGTCGACGACGTCGGCGCCACGCAGCAGCCGCAACGCCTGCGAGACGGTGGTTTCGCTCGTCCCCGTGGCGGCCGCCAGGTCGCAGACGCACAGCTCACCGGCCTCCAGCAGGGCATAGAGCAGTCGGGCGCGGGTGGGGTCGCCGAGCAGTTTGAAGAGCGCGGCGACCGTCGCCACCTCGGCCGGTGCGGGCGCATTGCGGACCACTCGCTCTACGGCCTCCGGGTGCACGCACTCCGGGGCGGCGCTGGGGTCGGTTGTGGCTGTCATGGCAGCTCCTCATCACAAGAACTGAATATATGAACAGATGATAAGGTGTTGGCTCGTTGTTCGTCGACCAGGTGGGAGAACCGTGATGGACGTGACACTGCGGGCGGGTCTGGCGCTCGCCGCCTACGTCCTGGTGCTGGGGCTGACCTTCGGAGTGCGCGCCGCGCGGCAGCGAGCGCAGACCGGCGACAGCGGGCTGCGCGGGATCACCGGCAGGCCCTGGTCGCCGGAGTGGTTGGGCGGCGTGTTCTTCGTCGTCGCGCTCGTGTTGTTCGCGGTCTCACCGGTGGTGGCGATGCTGGGTTGGATGCCCGTGTTGGCGGGGGCATTCTGGTCGTCGGTCTGGCCGGTGCTGCTCGGGTGGCTGCTGGTCGTCGCAGGTACGGGCTACGTGCTGTGGTCGCAGGCGGCGATGGGCCACTCGTGGCGGGTCGGCGTCGATCACGGGGAGCGCACCGAGTTGGTCACCTCGGGCCCCTTCGCGCAGGTGCGCAACCCGGTGTTCTCCGGAATTGTTGCAGCGGCGACGGGATTCGCCCTGCTGGTGCCGGGCTGGTTCGCGCTCGCGGCCCTGCTCATGCTCGTCGCCGCGATCCGTCTACAGGTGCGCCATGCTGAGGAGCCCTACCTGCTGGCCACCCACGGCGAGGCCTACCGCCGGTATGCCGCCTCCACCGGCCGCTTCCTGCCGGGTGTGGGCTGCCTGCGCTGAGATCGGCAGAGGATTAATGGTCTAAAGCAGGCAAATCAGGCGTCCGCCGGAGACTCCAGGCTCCACACCCGAAAGATAGTGTTCGCTTTTACAGGCCTGACCGTGTAAAAGCGAACACTATCTTTGGGCGCCGGCGGCCGGTTCCGCTCGCTCAGCCCTCGACGATCCGCTTGATCGCGCTCATGGTGTCTTGCAACCCGGCGCGCACAGCGTCGGCGTCGCCCCGCTCGCTGGTGATTCGCACGATGAGCCGAGAGCCGCCGTCCTGGGGGTCAACGTCGAAGGTGCCCTTGTAGCCGTTCCGGCCGCCGACGGATCCCCACGAGAACATGCGACCGGGCTTGTCGACGCGCGTCCAGGCGCGACCCTTGACCTCGACCTGCTTGCCCGGCTCGATCATCGGGCAGGCGGTCACCTCGACCGCACCATCGCCGATCTCCTCGACCGCGGTCAATCGCGGCATGTAACGCGGGAGGTTCGACACATCAGCCAGGTAGTCGAACAGCAGGCCAGGCGCAACGGCGATATCGATGGAGTCGGTGTACTCGGGCATGCCCCCAAGCCTGTACCCAGCCGACGGCGAGTCGGACGGGACCACGGTCCCCTTGACTGGTCACAGTCGCGACCGGCGGACGGGCGTGCGCCGGCTGCGGCACCCAGCCCCGGTAGCCTGAACGGGTGCTCACCATGCAAGACGCGCTGCGCCGACTCTCCGACTACTGGACCGACCTGGGCTGCCTGACCTGGCAGCCGTTCAACACCGAGGTCGGTGCCGGGACGATGAACCTGGCAACGGTGCTGCGGGTGCTGGGTCCCGAGCCGTGGGATGTCGCCTACGTCGAGCCCAGCGTGCGGCCCGACGACTCGCGTTACGGGCAGAACCCGAATCGCCTGCAGACGCACACGCAGTTCCAGGTCATTCTCAAGCCCGAGCGCGGCGACCCCCAGGAGCTCTACCTGGGCAGCCTCGAGGCGCTGGGCGTCGACCTGAGCGCCCACGACGTGCGCTTCGTCGAGGACAACTGGGCGCAGCCGGCGATCGGTGCGTGGGGCCTGGGCTGGGAGGTCTGGCTCGACGGCATGGAGATCACCCAGTTCACGTACTTCCAGCAGGTCGGCGGGCAAGACCTCGATCCCGTGCCGGTGGAGCTCACCTATGGCATGGAGCGCATTCTCATGGCCATCCAGGGCGTGACGCACTTCAAGGACATCGTCTACGCGACGAAGATCGACGGCACCGAGGTCACCTACGGCGAGGCCCTGGGTCAGCAGGAATACGAGATGAGCCGGTACTACCTCGACGACGCCGACGTCGAGACCAACCGCAGCCTCTACGAGTCGTACGTCGCCGAGGCCGGCCGAATGGTGGAGGCGCGGCTGCCGGTGCCGGCGCACTACTTCATCCTCAAGTCCAGTCACGCGTTCAACGTGCTCGACGCCCGCGGGGCGATCAGCACGACCGAACGGGCGCAGGCGTTCGGCACGATGCGCCGGCTGATGCGCGACACGGCCGCGCTCTGGGTGGAGCGGCGCACCGAGCTGGGGCTGCCGCTGCTCAAGGAGTCGGCGGCCACGGTTCTCGAACTCCCTTCTGTTCCGGCCGAATTGCCGCAGGATCCACAGACGTTCGCACTCGAGATCGGCGTGGAGGAGCTGCCGCCGCACGTGCTGCCCGCGACGATCGAGCAGGTCCGCGAGTCGGTGACGAGCCTGTTGGGCGCCGCGCGCCTGGAGCACGGGGCGATCAGTGTCGAAGGCACGCCGCGCCGGATCGTGCTGACCGTCGAGGCCGTCGCCGCGCGCGAACCGGATGCGGTGGAGCACCGTAAGGGCCCGAAGTGGGCAGCCGCATTCGACGCCGACGGCAATCCGAGCAAAGCGCTGCAGGGCTTCATGCGTGGCCAGGGTGTGGCCCTCGAGGCGGTCGAGAAGATCGAGATCGGCGGCAACGAGCACGCGGCGGTCGCGACCACTCGGGTCGGCCGGGGCGCGCTGGAGGTGCTCGGCGAGATCGTCGCGCAGACCGTGGCCGGGCTGCGGGCGGAGAAGAACATGCGCTGGTCCGACCCGGAGTTGAGCTTCAGCCGGGCGATCCGCTGGCTCGTGGCGCTGTGGGGCCCGGTCGTCGTGCCGGTCGCGGTGTCGCAGTTGGTGGCCGGGCGCACGACCTACTTGCAGCGCACGACCGGCGGGGCGGTGTCGGCGACCCGTTCGGACGGGGCGGCGCTGGGGCGCGTCGAGATCGCGACGGCCGAGGATCTATCGCCGACGATCGCCTCCGGGAGCATCGAGTTGTCGACGAAGCTGCGCCGTGCGGCCGTCGTCGAGCAGGCCGTGGCGCTCGCCTCCGGGGTCGGCGGCGTGGTCGACGTCGAGGGCGAGGCCGACCTCGTCGACGAGATCACCAACCTCGTCGAGGACCCGCACGGCGTGCTGGGCCACTTCGATGAGCGCTACCTCGAGCTGCCCGATCGGGTGCTCGTCACCGTCATGCGTAAGCACCAGCGGTACCTGCCGGTGCGCGACGCCTCCGGGGCGCTCCTGCCGCACTTCGTGACGATGGCCAACGGTTTGTGCGACGACGACGTGGTGCGCGCCGGCAACGAGTCGGTGCTGCGGGCCCGCTACGAGGACGCCCTGTTCTTCTGGAATGCCGACCTGAAGACCGAGTCGGTGGATTCGTTCGTGCCGGGCCTCGAGGCGCTGACCTTCGAGAACCGGCTGGGTTCGGTGGGGCAGCGGGCGCGGCGCATCGCCGACGTTGCGACCTGGCTCGCCGACCGGGTTGGGCTCGCCGAGTCCGAGCGCGAGACCCTCACGCGCGCGGGTCAACTCGCCAAGTTCGACCTGGCCACGCAGATGGTCGTGGAGATGAGTTCGCTGGCGGGTTTCGTCGCCCGCGAGTACGCGCTCCGCAAGGGCGAGACGCCGTTCGTCGCCGACGCGCTCGCGGAGATGGAGATGCCGCACACGAGCGCCGACGCCGTGCCGGCCTCGACTCCGGGGACCCTGCTCGCGCTCGCCGACCGGTTCGACCTGCTGGCCGCGATGTTCGGGCTGGGAGCCAAGCCGACCGGCTCCTCGGATCCGTTTGGGCTGCGGCGTGCGGCGCTGGGTGTCGTGCGGATCCTGCGGGAGAAGCCGGAGCTTGCGATCAGCGTGCGCGACGGCCTGGACGACGCGGCCGTGCGGCTGCGCGAACAGGGCGTGACGTGCGACGCGGCCGCCATGGATGCGGCGGAGGAGTTCACGATCGGCCGGTACGCGCAGCTGCTGCGCGACGAGGGGGTGTCGGCGGATGTCGTGACGGCGGTGCTGCCGTCGGCCGACCGGCCCGGTGTGGCGGACGCTCACGTGGCTGCGCTGACCGCGCTGGCGACCGATGCGGACTTCCGCGCGCTCGTCGAGGCGATCGTGCGGATCACCCGAATCGTCCCGGCGGAGACAACGCCGAGCTACGACGCGTCGCTGCTCACCGAGCCCGCCGAGGCCGCCCTCGCGCAGGCCGTCGAGGCGACCCTCCAGTCGGACGACTTGCACTCCTTCGCCCGCGGCCACGCCGGGCTCGTCGCCCCGATCGCGACGTTCTTCGAAGACATCCTGGTCATGGCCGACGACCCGGCCCTCAAGGCCGCCCGCCTCGGGCTCCTCGCCACGATCGTCGCCAAGGCGCCGATGAACCTGGACTGGAAGGCCGTCGACGCGGCGACGTCGTAGGCGCCGCGCCGGGCCAAGCCTGATCCACAGACCGTGGAGCTGGTGGAGTCGCCCATCGTCCACCTGCGCGTGCCCAACACGGGCATCGAAGCCTCCGTGAGCCGTCGATACCAAACGTCATTCCAGCCTCATGCCAATAGTGGCTAGAACGACGATCGCATGACGACGAGGGACGTGGTGGAGGCGTGACGGACACCCAGGAGATGGTTGACGCGTTGAGGGCGCGCGGTGCCGAGAGCGGCCTCAGGCCGCTACAGCGGGTCTTACATTCGTGGGGCGACGGCGACGGCGTCGGTGTCCTGGACTTGCACGCCGCCACCGTCTGATCAGGGTAGGCGCTGCCCTTCGGGCGACCTCCAGCGCGACGGGGGTGTGCCGTATTGCCCGGCGAACCAGCGGGAGAAGCTGCTCACCTCGGTGAAGCCGAGTCGCTCCGCGGTCTCGGTGATCGACAGTCCGCTGCCCAGGTAGCGCTCGGCCCGGTGCTGGCGGACCTGACTCACGAGGTCGGTAAAGGTCTGTCCCTCGACGCGCAGCCACCGATGCACGGTGCGCCGATCGACCCCCAGTGAGGTGGCGACCCGGTCGGCGGAGCAGCGCCCGACCGGCAGCAGGTCTTCGACGATTCCGCGGATCTTCTCGACCCGGTCCTCGGGGCCGGGGGCGGCCAGCGCGGCGAGGTACTGGCGGGCGTAGATCCGGCGCTGGGGGTCGTCGACCGGGCGCGGGGTGTCCAGGGCCGCCGCGTCGAACTCGACGCTGTCGGTCGGAGCGCCGAACTCCACGCGCGTGCCCAGGATCCGCTCGTGCTCACCCGCGTCGGGCGGGCCGCCGTGCCGGAAGGTGACCCGGTGCGGTGCTCCTCCCGTACCCAGCGGCGGCGCCGCCAGGCTGCACACGACAGCTCCGACAAGCTCGACGGCCTGGGTGTGCCGGATGGCGGCCGGGAAGCCGAACCGGGTGATCGCGCTGGTCGTGGCGCCGCGGTCGACCAGGCGCAGCCGCAGGGCCTCGTTGTAGGCGGGCCAGAAGCGGGTCAGCGTGAGCAGGGCCTCGCGCAGCGTCGGTTCCTCCGTCAGCACGAGGCTGATCGGACCGAGCGTCGTCATGGTGCGCCGCAACGACATCCGCAGGCCGAGGGTCGGGCACCCCGACGTCAAGGCGGCCGCCTCCATCACCGACGCCACGTCCGCGGCGGGCGCCCACGCGTCCGGCTGATCGAGCAGGTCGGGGTCCAGGCCCTGGCGGCGCATCAGCGCGCGATGGTCCACCCCGACCTCCCGGCAGACGGACGCGAAACCGGAGAGAGCGGCGTACCGGACGATCGGCGCGGACCTCATGGTGTCCCGAATTGTCAATCAAGGTGTCCCAAATCGTCAAGCACGAGCCCTTGCCTACTCCCTACCTTCAATTCATCGCCGCAACGCAGTGGCACAGATCGAGCACGAATCACCATGGATCTAGCAAGGGAGCTGGAAATGGCAGGCGCCATCGTCTTCGAACGCACCGGGGGACCCGACGTCCTGCAATGGACCGACGTCCGCGTCGGCGAACCCGGCGCCGGCCAGGTGCGCGTCCGCCACGACGCGGTCGGCCTGAACTTCGCCGACACCTACTTCCGCACCGGCCTCTACCCCGCGCCGTTGCCCTCGGGCATGGGCATCGAGGCCGCCGGGGTCGTCGAGGAGGTCGGCGAGGGCGTCACCGGTTTCGCCAAGGGCGACCGGGTCACCTACACCGGATCGCCGCTGGGCGCGTACAGCACCGAGCGGGTCATGCCCGTCGACAGCCTCATCCACCTGCCCGACGCCATCTCCGGCCAGACCGCCGCGGCGATGACGATGCGCGGCCTCACCTCCGCCTACCTCCTGCGGCGCATCGCGCCGGGCCTGCGCGCCGGCGACACCGTGATGCTGCAGGCCGCGGCCGGCGGGGTCGGCCTCATCGTCTGCCAGTGGGCGCGGCTGCTGGGCATCCGGGTCATCGGGGTCGTCTCGACGCAGGAGAAGGCGGAGATCGCCCGGGCGCACGGGGCCGCCGAGGTCATCGTCGGTCGCGAGGACGTGGCTCGTCAGGTCCGCGACCTCACCGACGGGCAGGGCGCCAAGGTCGTGTACGACAGCGTCGGCGCCGCCACCTACGCGCAGTCGCTGGATTCGGTCGCGCGCCGCGGCCTGCTCGTCTGCTTCGGCACAGCGTCGGGTCCGGTCCCGCCGATCGACGCGATGCAGCTGGCCGTCAAGGGGTCGATCCACGTGACCCGCCCGGCCCTGGCCGACTACATCTGCGACCCCGCCGAGCGCGCCGAGCTCGCCGGAGAGCTCTTCGGCCACGTCGCCGCCGGCGACATCCGCATCGAGATCAACCAGCGCTTCCCCCTGGCCGAGGCGGCCCGCGCCCACGTCGCACTCGAGAGCGGCAAGTCCGTCGGCTCCTCGGTCCTCACCCTCTGACCAGCTCACTTACCGCACCGTCATCACGAAACGGAGGACAACGATGTCCCTCACCGCCACCCGCCCCCACCCGAGCACGACCCCGGTCCCGCCGCAGTGGGAGGTCAACCGCCTCACCGCCACGCTTGGTGCCGAGATCATCGGCATCGACCTGGGCGAGGTTTCCCGCGACGACGAGCAGTTCGCCGCCCTGCAGACCCTGTTGCTCACCCACAAGGTGCTCTTCTTCCGCGATCAGGAGATGAGCCGCGGCGAGCACGTCGCCCTCGCCGAGCGCTTCGGCCCGCTCGAGGCGCACCCCGTCGCGCCGAGCGACCCGGAGCACCCGGGCCTCGTGCGGATCTACAAGGACGTCGACAGCCCGGCCGACCGCTACGAGAACGCCTACCACTCCGACGGCTCGTGGCGCGAGGAGCCCGCGATGGGCTCGATCCTGCGCTGCGTCGAGTGCCCGCCCGTCGGCGGCGACACGATCTGGGTCGACATGGTGCGCGCCTACGCCGACCTGCCGCAGCAGGTCAAGGAGCAGATCGGCGACCTGCGAGCCCGGCACAGCATCGAGGCGACCTTCGGGGCGATCCTGCCCAGCGATCGTCGCCACGGGCTCAAGGCGAAGTACCCCGACGCCGAGCACCCTGTCGTGCGCACCCACCCCGAGACCGGCGAGCAGATCCTCTACGTCAACTCGTTCACCACGCACTTCGTCAACTTCCACACGCCGGAGCGGGTCACCCACGGCATCGACTTCGTGCAGAACGCGCCGGCGCTGCTCTCCTACTTGCAGAACCGGGCGACGATCCCCGACTACCAGGTGCGCTGGCGCTGGACACCGAACAGCGTCGCGATCTGGGACAACCGCTCCACCCAGCACTACGCGGTCATGGACTACTGGCCCGGCCGCCGTCGCATGGAGCGCGCCGGCATCTGCGGCGACCGGCCCTTCTAAGCCGCACCTCTACCTCCCACCCTTCGCACGCCACACACCGCTTTCGCACGCCACTAACCGCCTTCGCAGGCCACAGACCAAGGAGAAACACCATGTACTTCCTCGACGACGCCCTTTTCCCCGAGCTGCAGGACGACCTCATCATCACCGCCGCCCCCTTCGGCCCCGAGTGGGAGCCGGGCGACGCCCCCGGTGACATCCCCGTCACGATGGACGAGCAGGTGCAGAAGGCGGTCGACTGCTACAACGCCGGCGCCACGGTCCTGCACATCCACGTCCGCGAGCTCGACGGCAAGGGCTCCAAGCGGATGTCGATGTTCAACGAGATGCTCGGCCGCCTGCGTGACGCGGTGCCCGACATGATCCTGCAGGTCGGCGGCTCGATCTCCTTCGCCCCGGAGGGTGACGGCGCCGAGGCCAAGTGGATGAGCGACGAGGCCCGCCACCTGCTCACCGAGCTCGACCCGAAGCCGGACCAGGTGACGATCGCGATCAACACCAACCAGATGAACATCATGGAGCTGATGACCGCGGACGACATCCGCGGCACCTCCTTCGAGCGCCCCGAGCTGGCCCACACCTACCGCGAGATGACCGTGCCGGCCGGCCCGGAGTGGGTCGCCGAGCACCTGCGCCGCCTGCGCGCCAACGACATCCAGCCGCACTTCCAGCTCGCCAACGTCGCCCAGCTCGAGACCGTCGAGCGGCTCGTGCGCCGCGGCGTCTACCTCGGCCCGCTCAACGTCACGTGGGTCGCGATCGGCGGCGGCTTCGACGGCCCCAGCCCCTACAACATGATGGAGTTCATCCGCCGCGTGCCGGACGGCGCCAACCTCACGCTGGAGTCGATTCAGCGCAACGTGCTGCCGATCAACACCATGGCGATGGCCATGGGCCTGCACACCCGTTGTGGCAACGAGGACTCCCTGTGGGGCAAGCGCGGCGAGCGCGCCACCTCGGTGCAGCAGATCGAGCAGCTGGTGCGCCTGTCCACCGAGATCGGCCGCGACATCGCCGACGCCAAGTCGGCCCGCGACCAGTACAAGCTCAACACCTGGTACGACGACGTCGACGACGCCCTGGCCCGCCTGGGCTTCGCGCCCAACCGCAAGCCGGGTCAGGTCGGCTTCTTGATGCACGCCTGAGCGCGCGCCGCAAACTCACCGAAAGCGACGAGCGATGACATCCATGATCGAGGCGGCCGAGCCCACTCCCGGCCAAACGTTGCCCGCGCCGGCGCCACTGCGCCGCTCGCGGTTCTTCCCCGGGCTGGTTTTTGGCCTCACCTTCGCGCTGCTGCTGTCGGACTACATGTCCCGGCAGGTGCTGGCGGCCGTCTTCCCCCTGCTCAAGCTCGAATGGGGGCTGACGGACACCCAGCTCGCCACGCTCAACAGCGTCGTGTCGCTGGCCGTCGGGCTGCTCGCCGTTCCGTTGTCGATCCTCGGGGATCGCTTCGGGCGGGCCCGGGCCATCGTGGCGATGGCGGCGTTGTGGAGCGTTGCCACGCTCGCCTCGGCGTGGGCGTCCGGCTACGGCGAGCTGCTCGTAGCCCGGATCCTCGTCGGTGTCGGTGAGGCGGCCTACGGCAGCATCGGCCTGGCCGTCGTCTACCTCGTCTTCAAGCCCCACCTGCGCTCCACCCTCTCCGGGGCCTTCCTCGGCGGGGGAGCGTTCGGCTCCGTCATCGGAGTCGCCCTCGGCGGCATGGTGGCGATGCGGTACGGCTGGCGGGCCGCGTTCATCGTCATGGGCATCATCGGCCTCGTGCTCGCGCTGGTCTACGCCTTCACGGTCACCGAGAAGCGGCTGCGCGAGCACGCCGTGCCCGATGTCGCGGCCAAGCTCGAGCCGGAGGGTGCCGCGCTCATGACGAAGGCGCGCTTCCGGACGCTGTTCTCGACGCCGGCCGTCGTCATGGCCTACCTCGGCAGCGGGCTGCAACTGTTCATGACGGGCACGCTGCTCGCGTGGCTGCCGAGCTTCTTCAACCGCAGCTACGGCATGAGCCCGGACCAGGGCGCGAAGGTCGCCGCGATCTTCCTCCTCCTGCTCGGCATCGGCATGATCGGCACGGGCATCATCACCGACCGGGTGAGCCGGCAGGTGACGCAGCGTCGGTGGACGACGTCGATCATCTACGCCGTGCTCAGCCTCGTCTTCCTCGTGACGGCCTTCTCGATGGCCCCGGGACCGCTGCAGCTCGCGCTGCTGGCCGTCGGCGCGTTCTTCGTCTCGGGTCCGGCCGGGCCGGCCGGAGCGATGGTCGCCGCGCTGACGACCCCGTCGATCCGGGCGACCGCGTTCGCGACGCTCGCCCTGGCCAACAACGTGCTCGGGCTGGCGCTCGGGCCGGTCGTCACCGGCCGGATCGCCGACTCGATCGGGCTGGCCAACGCGCTGCAGATCGTCCCGTGGGTCGGGCTGCTCGCGATCGGTGCCCTCGTCATCGGGTGGCGCACGCACCACTCCAGCCTGGCCAAGCTCGGCCTCACGGACACCTTCGGTGCGGTCGACACCGCCAACGGAGAGAACCTCACGAACGGAGCAGACCGATGAACCCCGTCATCCTCGTGCCGGGCCTGCGGGGCCCGTCGCCGGAACACTGGCAAGAGCACCTGGCGCGGCGGCCCGGAGCCGTCCACCTGCGCACCGACCGCGACCCCCTCGACCTCGACGCGCGGTGCCGCGACCTGGAGGAGTCGGTGGCGGCGGCCTCCGGGCCGGTCATCCTCGTCGCGCACAGCGCCGGCGTGCTGACCCTGGTGCACTGGGCCCAGCGGTTCGGCCCCCGCACCACCGACCGCGTGACCGAGGCGCTGCTGGTCACCCCGCCCACGCTGCGCAGCGAACTGCCCGCCGTGTACCCGCGGTTGGCGCAGCTGGAGGCCGCCGGATGGCTCCCGATCCCGACGCGGCCGCTGCCGTTCGCGGCCACGGTGTGCCTCAGTGACGACGATCCGCTCGGGCCGCCCGAGCAGGTTCGCGACCTGGCTGCCGCGTGGGGCGCCGTGGTGCTGGGGCTCGGGCGTGTCGGGCACGCCAACCCCGCCTCCGGGCTCGGGCCCTGGCCGCTGATGGACTCCCTGGTCACGGCGACCCTCGACGAGTACTACCTCGCGGAGGCCTCCTGACCCCTTGCCTCCGGCGAGTCGTCACTTTCGAAGGGCGAGTTGTCACTTTGCGCCTCCAGTCGTCGGTTCGCACTGACGACTGGGACGCAAAAGTGACAACTCGCCCTTCGCTGTCTCTTGCCTCAGGCCGATACCGGCCGCACCCTGAGGTGGGGAGGGGATGCGGATGCAGGTCGGCTCACACTCTGGTAGTCGCGCGGGTCGTTGGCGCGCTCCGGTGCTGTTCGCCGGGGTCGTGGCGGTGCTCGTCGGACTGGCCGTCGTCGTGCCAGGCGTGGTGCGGGCAGGCTCCAGAGAACCGAACCCGCCTGTCGCGGCGTCCGCCTCGCCGCAGCCGACGGGCCCGCAGTGGTGGACGGTGTCGGCCGTCGTCCTCGACAGCGGGGGAGGTCCGCAACTGTGTGTCGGTGCCGTTGCGGAGAGTTACCCGCCGCAGTGTGGCGGGCCGCGGATCATCGGCTGGGATTGGGACGCCGTGACCGGCGACGAGGCCGCCTCGGGAGTGCGCTGGGGCGAGTACGAGGTGGTCGGCACCTACGTCGGGGGCAGCTCACAGGATGAGCAGGGTGTTTTCACGTTGACGCTGCCCGCTGGGCCTGCGCGACCGCCCACCGACGTGCCGCCACCGGACCCCTTCGGCACGCCCTGTCCCGAGCCGGACGGCGGCTGGATCGTCGACCGCAGCAAGACCGACGACATCGCGCTGCACCGCGCCGCCGAGGAGGCCGAAAGGCTGCCCGGCCTCGGCGAACTGTGGGTCGACACCACGGGCAGCTCGACCGGCACGATCCTCAACATTTCGGTCGTCGGCGACCAGGCCGAGGCGCAGGCTCGCCTGCGACCGCTGTGGGGCGGTGGGCTATGTGTCAGCGCTGCCGAGCGCACCCGAGCCGAACTCAACGAGATCACCACGCAGATCATGGCCGACACGCCCAACGTTCTCGGGGGTGGACCCGGCAGGGGCCACGTCGAGGTGAGCGTCGTGCTCGACGAGGGCGACCGCCTCCAGCGCGCCTTCGACGAGCGGTACGGCGCCGGTGTCGTTCGCGTGAGTTCAGCCCTGCAGCCTTATCGGGGGGACTCGGCCACCCCGGGGTGTTGCGCCACACGAGCTGAAGGCAAATTCGAGTGGATGAGCCCGCTGGCCGTGTAGCGTTGTAACGCAATGATATTCGCGGGGCGGGGGACGTGAATGTACGCGCCGGGAGAACCCTGGAGTGCGAACACTGCAGCGATTTGGGGCAAGACGGGTGACGGCGACACGTGGCTTCCACTCTGGCGGCACCTTGAGGACTCCGCAGCCGTCGCAGGTCTGCTGTGGGATCGATGGCTCCCCGGCTCCGTAAAGGCCCTCATCGCCGACTCTCTCTCGGGAGGGTGCTCAGACGGGCGGGTCCTCGTTTCGTGGCTTGCGGGAATTCACGACATCGGCAAGGCGACGCCCGCGTTTCAGATCAAGGCACCTCAGATGCTCGACCCGCTGCACCGGCTCGGGTTCGATCTCGATGTCCCGCGGTCGGAGTCGTCGAAGGCTCCGCACGGCGCACTCGGCTACGTCATCCTGCGCGAATGGCTTGCCACGCAACGATCGGGACCCGCCTCGATCCGTGCTCGTATTGCGCTGTCCGTCGTCGTCGGTGCCCACCACGGTGTCCTGCCCGATACGCACACGATGAAGGCCCTGCAAGATCGGCCCGACTACTTGGGTGGCCCCCTGTGGCGCGAGGCGCAGAACGAGATCCTGCAGCGGATGGCTGTTCGGACCGGCGCGGCGGAGCGGTTGGCGGACTGGCTGGCCACGCCCCTGTCCGCGACCGCACAAGCGGCCCTCGCGGCCACCGTCGTCGTCGCCGACTGGTTGGCCAGTGATGAGACGCGGTTCCCCTACCTCGACAGGATCACCGAGGGTGCCCGATGGGGTGATCTGCGGCTGCCGACTCCCTGGCGTCCGGGGCCGCCACCGCGTGATGCCGCGGAACTCCTGGCGCAGCGCTTCCCAGCGCTCGCGGGCTTCTCGCCGACACCGATCCAGCACGCCGCCGTCGAAGCGGCGTGGACGGCTGTCCGCCCGCCTCTGATCGTCCTTGAGGCGGAGATGGGCTCCGGCAAGACCGAGGCGGGCCTGGCGGCGGCCGAGGTGCTTGCGCACCGCTTCGGGCAGGGCGGAGTCTTCGTCGCACTTCCCACGATGGCGACCTCGGACGCGATGTTCGGGCGCGTGCGCGACTGGATCGATCAGCTGCCCGGGCCCGGCAGCCTCAGCATGTTCCTCGCACACGGCAAAGCGGGCCTCAACGACGCCTACCGGGGTCTCGTCGATGATCAGCGATGTGTCGGTATCTACGATGAAGAGCCGGGTCCTCGGGAGGAGGGTGAGCGCGCTGTCGCGACGGTCAACTCCTGGACGCGCGGCCGGCGCAAGGGTGTTCTGGCGCCCTTCGTGGTGGGCACGATCGACCAGGTGCTCTTCGGAGCGCTCCGCAGTAAGCACTTGGCGTTGCGACATGTGGCATTGGCGGGCAAGGTCGTCGTCATTGACGAGGTCCACGCGGCAGACACGTACATGCGGGAGTACCTCACCTCGATCCTGACGTGGATGGGCGCTTACGGGACCCCGGTCATCCTGATGTCGGCGACGCTGCCGTCCGGGCAGCGCGAGCAGCTCGTGGCCGCCTACGCTGCAGGTGCGGCGCGCACTCACGGCCAACTCCCGCGGCCGTCGGAGGCGCCGGAGACGCTTGAGCCGCACGGGTATCCGCGAACCATGATGTTGGACTCGGCAGTGCGCGAGGTGCCGACGGAGCAGGTCGCCGGCCGTCCACGCGCGGTGCATCTCGAGGAGCATCCCGACGAGCTCGATCATCTGGTCACCTTGCTCAGAGCCGAGCTCATCGACGGAGGCTGTGTCGCGATCGTCCGAAGTACGGTCACCCGGGCTCAGGAGGCATGGGTCGCCCTGCGTGGCGCCTTCTCCGATACCGAGGTCGTCCTGGTGCACAGTCGCTTCCTGGCCGTAGACCGGGCCCGGCGGGAGTCAGAGCTGCGGGACCGGCTCGGTCGCTCGGGTCGGCGAAGCGAGGGCACACGTCCGAACCGGCTCATCGTGGTTGGCACCCAGGTGCTGGAACAGTCGCTCGATATCGATGTGGACCTCATGGTCAGCGACGTCGCGCCCGTCGATCTTGTCCTGCAGCGAATGGGTCGTCTCCACCGCCACCAGCGCGAACTTGAGGACCGGCCGCCTCGACTGCGTGAGCCCCGCTTGATCCTCGTCGGTGCGGATTGGGCGACGACACCGCCGGAGGCCGACCGGGGGTCCCGGCGGGTCTATGGAGACGCGCTCCTGCTCCGGTCCGTCGCATCGCTACGCGCGCACGGCTCGCTCATTCAGCTGCCGGAGGACATTCCTCGCCTCGTCGACCACGCGTATGACCCCGACCTCCCGGCCCCTGTCGGCTGGGAGGAGCGATGGGCGCGCGCGGAGGCCCAGTTCCTGAGCCGAGCCGAGGAGGCAAGGAGCCGTGCCAACGACTTTCGCCTCGAAGCTCCGTTCACGCACGAGGGCCTCTTGGCGCGCTCCGGGTTCTTCCGCAAAGGCGATCCTGACGACGGCAATGGCGGACGCAACCAGGTCCGTGACAGCGACGACAGCCTGGAGGTGGTTGTCGTGCGTCGCGTGGACGGGGCGATCAGAGCGATGCCGGGCGCCGCGCTTGCCAGCGACACGGTGCTGGCGACCGACCAGCCTCCGGAGCCGCGAATTGCCCGTGCGCTCGCGGGGTGCACCATACGTCTTCCGGCGTGGTCGACCGTGCGCGATCCGGACGCGTTGATCCGTGCGCTGGAGTCCACGTCCTTCGTCGGCTGGCAGCAGGACTGCCCATGGCTCGCCGGCCAGCTCACCCTCGTGCTGGACGAGCACGGTCACGCGCAGGTCGCCGACCTGGACCTCGCCTATGACGACGAGCGTGGGCTTGTCGTCCGAATGCGGCCCGCCTCGCGGCAGTGGTGATTAGAATAGCGAAGGGATAGAAGGACCCCTTTGATGGCGAAGGGAAGGGGTGCGCATGCGAATCGGTGTCTTTGTGGACGGCTACAACGTCTACTACGGCGCCCAGCTGGTCTGCGGCCAGCATTCCCGGGGATGGAAGTGGCTCGATCTGAGCGCTTTGGTGACTCCTCGGGTGGCCGCGTTCCCCGGAGGGATCACGCAGATCCACTACTGCACGGCCCGGCGGGGTCGCACCGGGCGGCCGCAGTCGGTCGACCAGGACACCTACCTGGCGGCACTCACGGACCATGATCCGCGGATCCGGATCCACTTGGGCAAGTACGTCAAACGGATCAAGCAGGGCGTGCTCCTGGGTGCGACGCGCACTCCCGTGCCCTGGCCTGGGCCAGATGTCCCTGACTGGCTGACGGCTCGTCGGGTCGCTGGTGCTGAAGGAGAGGACGAGACGCTTGTTTCGGTGAGGGTGTTCGAGGAGAAGGGAAGCGACGTGAGCGTTGCTGTTGCCCTGGTTGAAGCGAGTGTCGGCGGCCGTATCGATGCAGCTGTGGTGCTGTCGAACGACTCTGATCTTGCCCTCGCTCTCCGAGTCGCGCGGAGCCACGTTCCCGTGGGCCTACTCAACCCGGGGCCCCGCCCCACAGCGGCTGACCTGCAGGGCGACCCGGCCGATGGGGTCGGGGGCCACTGGTGGGGACGCCTCTCGGCTCAGGAGTATCTGAGCGCTCAGATGCCCGACGTGGTGGGTCCGTGGCATCGGCCTGCGGATTGGTGAGTGACGGATGAGACTTCATGTACGTGGCCTTGACGTCTGCTTGCCAGACGTCCACAATGGGAGAACACAACCCGGTTCTCTCGGTCACGAGGGGCCGGGTCTTTTTGTGCGCCCGCTGTCGGCGCAGATTCTCCGCGCAACGGCGCGGATGAGCCCAGCGAGGGGTTCGAAAGCGTTTTCGCATGCTCCCCGCGACGGCGGGGTTATTCCTCGTTGGTGTCTCGAACAAGCACCCTCCGAGCCTCAGGAGGGGCGATGACTGGTACCCCCACACACACCGTCGACAAGGAAGGGGCTGCCGGTGGGTCAGCAGCGACTTTCTCGCTGCTGACCGAACCGTGGATCCCCGTACGGGGCGCGACGGGCGAGGTAGACGAGGTGAACCTCTTCGAGGTCTTCGAGCAGGCTGACACCGTCGTCGGCCTCGCCGGTGAGATCCCGACTCAGGAGGCCGCCATCCTTCGTCTGCTGGAGTCGGTTCTCCTACGGGTCGTCGACCCGAAGGACGATCCGATCGGTACGTGGGCGCGGTTGTGGCAGGAGGGCCTGCCACTGGGGGAGATTCGTGCCTACCTCGAACGGCATGCCGACCGCTTCGACCTACTGCACCCACAGCTCCCGTTCTTCCAGGTGGCCGGGCTGCATACGGCCTCCGGCAAGACCTCAGGACTCGGCAAGATCATCGCCGAACTCCCCGATGGCAACCAGTTCTTCACGACCCGGGCGGCAGCGGAGGACACGCAGCTCTCCTACGCCGAGGCGGCCCGATGGCTCGTCCATGTGCAGGCCTTCGACTATTCCGGCATCAAGTCGGGTGCGGTCGGCGACGACCGGGTCAAGGGCGGCAAGGGCTATCCCATCGGCACTGGATTCGCGGGGACGCTCGGTCTTCTCATCGCCGAGGGCCGGACGCTGCGCGAGACGCTGCTGCTCAACCTCGTGCTGCGGTTCTGGCGCAAGGACGACCGCGTGCCGTGGGAACACCCGCACACCGGGCCGCAGGTGGACCTCGGCCACGGGCAGCCACACGGGCCGGCTGACTGTGCGACCTGGCAATCGCGGCGCGTCCTGCTGCTCCACGGCGGCCAGGGCGTCCACGACGTCGTGCTCGCCAACGGTGATCCGCTCGGGCCGCAGAACCGGCGTGCAGTGGAGCCTTCGACCTCCTGGCGATACAGCGAGCCGCAGACGAAGAAGTTCGGCCACACCGTCTACATGCCGCTGGAGCACCAGGCTTCTCGGTCCGTGTGGCGGGGCCTGGGCGCCACGCTCGGGGAACGGAGTACGCCCGCTGCCTCGAAGGCAGGCGTTCCCGCCTTCGAGGCAGCGGGGCTGCTCCAGTGGCTCGCTGCACTTCGCGAGGACGAGGTGCTGGAACCCGGCTATCCGCTCGTTCTTCGCATCGTGGGGATGGAGTACGGGCCACAGAGCTCGTCGGTGGCCGCTGTCATCGATGACCGGCTCAGCATGCCGGTGACGGTGATCAGCGATCCGCACATGCGCGCCGTCGCCACCGAGGCCGTGGACGTCGCCGACGAGGCAGTGCGAGCGTTGGGGCGGCTGGCGGCCAACCTCGCCGACGCCGGGGGGCGCCACCTGTTGCCCGGTATGGAGGACGGTGCCCGCGCCCGCGTCTCCGAAACTGCATGGAGTCTTCTGGATAGCCCCTTCCGTCGATGGGTCGCGGACCTGAGGACCAGGGACGACGCACCCGCGATGCGCTCCACGTGGCAGGCCCAGGTCCGCCGCATCGTCACGCGTGCCGCCGCTGATCTCGTGCAGGCCACGGGGTCGCCGGCGCTCACCGGTCGCGTCGTGAACGGCCGCTACCTCAACAGCCCCATCGCCGAGAACTACTTCTCGGCGGCCCTGCGCAAGGCGCTGCCCTACGCGTATCCCGAGTCGACCACGAAGGAGCAGGCATGACGACTCAACCGCCTGACGCGAGCCCGCCGATGATGGGTGACACGGCACCATCGGTGCCTGCCCGCGTCGGTGCCACGATCGCGAGACTTCAGCGAGAGTCCGCCCGCACCGACCGGCCCACGTCGTGGGCTGCAGCGACCCTGGCCGCGCTGCGTAACGCAACTCCGGGACGCGTCGACGAGACTCCAGCCTCATGGGACGTCGTCTACTCGACGCTTCCCGAAGAGGCTCTGGGGCGTGGCGACGACATCTCCTGGGACGAACGCGCCACGCACGCCGCGCTCGTCCTGTACGCGGTCCATCAGACGTCCCAGTCGGCACCCATGCACCAACCGGAGGTGCGCCTTGGGCAGGCACTACGTCGACTCCCGGATGCCACGGACGAGAAAAGCCCCATCCTTCGCCGTTTCACCTCGCTCGTTTCGGCCTCGACGTTCGACGCCACCCTCTATCACCTGCGCAGCCTCATCGCTCTGCTGAGGCGCGACGGAATCACCCTCGACTACGTGCGCCTGTGTCAGGACCTTGTCCGCCTGCAGAGCCCGAGGACCGCCCCTGTCGTGCGTCGCCAGTGGGGCCGCGACTTCTTCGGCGGTCGCGGTGTCGACGCGCCTGCGCCCGACGGTGCGTCCGTCGAGTCCTCCTCATGAACGCCAGTCATCCCTACCCGACAGGACCATCGCTATGACGAACTCACCGTCCCTTTTCATCGATGTGCACGTCCTGCAGACCGTGCCGCCGAGCAACCTCAACCGAGACGACACCGGCACCCCCAAGAGCGCCTGGTACGGCGGGGTGCAACGTGCGCGCGTCAGTAGTCAGGCGTGGAAGAAGGCGACCCGCGCGGACTTCAAGGCGCACCTCGATGCGGCCGATCTCGCCCACCGCACGAAATGGGTGATCGACCAGCTCACCGAGCGTCTCCAGCGGCTCGACCCGTCGCTCGCCGACGACGCGGCGTACGCGCGGGCCCAGGCTGTGCTCAAAGCGGTGGGATTTCAGAAATTCGAGAAGCCCCGGACTGGCGAACGCAAGGACCAGGAACTCCTCACCGAGTACCTGGCCTTCTTCTCCACCCGCCAGCTCGACCGACTGGCGGAGTTGGCCGCAGCCACGGACAAGCCGTCGAAGAAGGACGCCCAGACCGCCGCGGACACCGACCACGGGATCGAGATCGCTCTCTTCGGACGGATGGTCGCCAACGCCCCCGACATCAACGTCGACGCCGCCTGCCAGGTCGCCCACGCGATCTCCACACATGCGGCCACCGTTGAGCACGACTACTACACAGCGGTCGACGACTTCGCTCCGGACGACAACACCGGGGCCGGGATGCTCGGCACGATCGAGTACACGTCGGCCACCCTGTATCGGTACGCGACCATCGCGATGGACCGGCTGACCGAGAACCTCGGCACCAGCGAGTCGGCGGTTGCGGCCGCGCGCGCCTTCATCGACGCGTTCGTGCGCAGTATGCCGACCGGTAAGCAGAACACCTTCGGCAACCGCACACCGGTCGACGCTGTCGTCGTCCAGGTGCGCCGGGGGCAGCCCATCAATCTCGTCGGCGCTTTCGAGGACGCGATCGTCGCGGACTCCGGGTACGTCGAACCGTCGGCCCGAGCACTGGCCGAGTACGCCGAGCAGGTGTGGGCCGCCTACGACCGGCCGCTGGCCTCGTTCGTCGTGCGGGTCTCGCCGAAGGCGAGCGCCCTTGATGGGCTGGGGGAGCCGACCACCCTTCAGGAACTCGGTGCCGGCGTCGCGAACGCTGTCCACGTGGAGTCCGGGTCGGCTGGTGACGCCTGATGGCGGTCCTCGCGCTCCGGCTGGCCGGGCCCATGCAGTCATGGGGCGACGCGAGTCGGTTCACGCAGCGGCTGACGCGCAGTGAACCCACGAAGAGTGGCGTACTCGGTCTCCTGGCCGCAGCCGATGGGCGGCGCCGACAGGACCCGATCGAGGACCTGGCCGGGCTGCGATTCGGCGTACGGGTCGACCAGCCGGGTCGCCTGGTGCGCGACTTTCAGACGGCGATCCGTTGGCAGGACCCCAAGAGGCCGTCGATGCCCCTGTCGTATCGGTACTACTTGGCGGACGCTGTGTTCGTCGCAGCAGTTGAGGGCGATCGGGCGCTCCTGGAGGGTCTCGACGCCGCCCTACGGCATCCGGTCTTCCCGCTCTATCTCGGTCGTCGAGCGTGTCCGGTCACAGGACGGCTCAACCTGGGCCTTCACGAGGGCGACGTCGAGCAGGTGCTCCGCCGCCTCGACTGGCAGGCCGCGGCTTGGCATCGACGACGTCAGGGACAGGTTGTCGACTTGCCCCTGCACATCGACGCCCCTGCGACTCTGGTTGAGCCGGAGATGGTGCGAGAGGTGGTCCGCGACGTGCCCCTGTCGTACAGCCCGGAGCGTCGTGAGTACGGGTGGCGTGACGTGGTGCAGGCGGCGCCGCATCACGTGACGAACCCCGACGGGCGAGCCGGGTTCGACTTTATGGCGGCCCTGGGAGGTGTCTGATGTTCCTCACACGCTTCGCACTCAACCGCGCTCGGCGGGGCGCGCGACACCTGCTGGCGTCGCAGCAGCGGATGCACGCGGGAGTGCTGGCTGGCTTCCCACCGGGGGCCGACCCAGGGCGTGTCTTGTGGCGGATCGACGAATCCCCGCAGCAGACGGAGCTTTTCATCGCGAGCGCGGCACGTCCCGACCTGACGCATCTCGTCGAGCAGGCGGGATGGCCTACCGGTGCAACCTGGGACACTGCGGACTACTCGCCGTTCCTCGAGCGCCTCGCAGTAGGGCAGCTCTGGGGGTTCCGGCTGACGGCCAATCCTGTTCGCAGCGTCTCGCGTGGTGCTGGCATCCGGGGCGCCGTGAAAGCGCATGTGACACCCGCCCAGCAGGAGGAGTGGTTCCTCACGCGCGCGGCGCAGCTGGGATTCGAGCTGCCTGCCGGGACCATGGGCGTCCCCGATGTCGTGGTGAAGAACCGTCGTACGGCACGCTTCTTGCGTGGGGATGATCGGGGCCGCGAAGTGACCGTGGTCATGGCCACTTTCGAGGGGCATCTCGCCGTGACCGACCCGGAGCTGCTGCGGACAGCTCTGGTCGGCGGCGTGGGCCGAGCTAAGGCGTACGGCTGTGGACTGCTCACCCTGGCCAGGGCGTGACGAGCCGTGAAGCCGACCCCCGGGATGGCTCCGCCCGATCTCGGGCAACTGGTGCGTGCACAGGATCGGCTGAGCTTCATCTACCTTGAGCGCTGTACGGTGCACCGGGATGGCAATGCCGTCACGGCGACGGACGAACGCGGAATCGTGCACATCCCGACCGCGACGCTGGGCGCCCTCCTACTCGGGCCGGGGACGCGTGTCACCCATCAGGCGATGATGCTGCTCGCCGAATCCGGATCGACAGCAGTGTGGGTCGGGGAGCGCGGAGTGCGTTACTACGCGCAGGTCGTTCCCTAGCCCGCTCGTCGCGCCTGCTTGAGGCCCAGGCGATGGCAGTGACCAACCAGTCCTCGAGGCTGCGAGTCGCGCGCGCGATGTACGCGCAGCGCTTCCCCGGTGAGGACGTGTCTGCCTTGACGATGCAGCAGCTTCGGGGTCGGGAAGGCGCGCGGGTGCGCAAGGTGTACCGAGACGCGGCTGCTGAGCACGGCGTCGAGTGGCGGCGCAGGGATTACCGCCCGGACGACTTCTCCGCGGGAGATCCCATCAATCAGGCACTCTCAGCCGCGACGACGTGCCTGTATGGCATCACCCATGCGGTGATTGTCGCTCTGGGGTGCTCGCCCGGCCTTGGGTTCATCCACACGGGGCATGACCGGTCATTCGTATTTGACGTCGCAGACCTCTACAAGGCCGAAATCGCTATTCCTGTCGCCTTCGCCGTCGCTGCGCGAGAGCCCGAGGACGTCAGCGGAGAGACGCGCAGGGCAATCCGCGATGCGGTCCACGACGGGCGGATTCTGACGCGTTGCGCTCGGGACATTCGCTCGCTGCTGCTGCCCGACGAGCCGGAGGACGCGGGCGACGACTGGGATGTCGTCGAGCTGTGGGACGGCGCGTCGCGACGCGTCGCCGGAGGCGTCTCGTACGGGGATGAGGTCGACGTGCCGTGGTAGTGCTTGTCGTCACCGCCTGCCCCTCGGGGCTGCGAGGCTATCTAACCCGATGGCTCCTCGAGATCAGCCATGGCGTGTTCGTTGGCCACGTCACGACTCGGGTGCGGGAGCTGTTGTGGCGGGGAAGTCTGCGCGAACGCCAAAGACGGGCGCGCGCTTTTGGTGTACAGCGTTCGTGGGGAGCAGCGCCTCGAGTTCAAGGTCCACCGGCACGACTGGCTACCCACCGACTTCGACGGCATCCAGCTCATGATGCGGCCCACGGAACCCACCTCCGAAGCCGGCGGCATGAGACACGGCTGGAGTAAGGCCAGCCGCTACCGTCGAGCGGCACGCACTTCGAAACCGAATCAACAGTGACCGCTCGCGCTGTATTCTTGCTGTTCAGCAAGTGTGCTCCCCGCGCTCGCGGGGATGAGCCCACCACGATGCCCCGAATGCGAGGTTGCACCACGTGCTCCCCGCGCTCGCGGGGATGAGCCCTTGTGCGCCGACCCAGGCCTGGAGCGCCTGACGTGCTCCCCGCGCTCGCGGGGATGAGCCCGCCGACATGTCTCCGCCGAGCAGCCAGAACTCGTGCTCCCCGCGCTCGCGGGGATGAGCCCGGTGCTCCGAGCAGGCCAGACGGATCTCGACGGTGCTCCCCGCGCTCGCGGGGATGAGCCGTCGCTGGTGGCGGCATGGCTGGGATGCGTGCGGTGCTCCCCGCGCTCGCGGGGATGAGCCGGAACGGGTGCGGGCCGAACTCGCCGGGCTCGAGTGCTCCCCGCGCTCGCGGGGATGAGCCCTGCATCGGGCCCTTCGCGCCGGCCGACGAGGCCGTGCTCCCCGCGCTCGCGGGGATGAGCCCGGTTCCCCGGCTACGCGGAAGCGCCGGCACGGGTGCTCCCCGCGCTCGCGGGGATGAGCCCAGGCCGCTCGGTGCCGGCCGAAACTACCGGAGGTGCTCCCCGCGCTCGCGGGGATGAGCCCCAGTGGGTGTCGTCGGGGGTGACGGTCAGCCAGTGCTCCCCGCGCTCGCGGGGATGAGCCCGGTCTTGTCCACGGCCCGGGTGCCCTTGGTGAGTGCTCCCCGCGCTCGCGGGGATGAGCCCGATGGCCTGCGCCGCGGTCGCGACGTTCACTGGTGCTCCCCGCGCTCGCGGGGATGAGCCCACGATCCTCCGGCCCAACCCACTGGTCCCCGAAGTGCTCCCCGCGCTCGCGGGGATGAGCCCGACGGTGACTCCATCACTACCAGCCGAGCCGAGTGCTCCCCGCGCTCGCGGGGATGAGCCCGCCGAGGCCAAGGCCAAGCAGCAGGAGCTGCAGTGCTCCCCGCGCTCGCGGGGATGAGCCACGTGCAGCTGGACGGCAAGCAGCTCGACGCGCGTGCTCCCCGCGCTCGCGGGGATGAGCCCTCGTCGGCCGCTATCACGCATGGGATGGCGCCGTGCTCCCCGCGCTCGCGGGGATGAGCCCTTGTCAGGGTTGGCCCGGTAGTACTTGCGCATGTGCTCCCCGCGCTCGCGGGGATGAGCCTCACCGCATCCTTGGCCGACCAGTCGGCGAGCGGTGCTCCCCGCGCTCGCGGGGATGAGCCGCTCATGCTCGTGACGCGGCGGCCCTTGATGAGGTGCTCCCCGCGCTCGCGGGGATGAGCCTGCCTATCCAGGCAGTGACGATGCGGAACGCGCGTGCTCCCCGCGCTCGCGGGGATGAGCCCCGGACCTTGTACGCGACCCCCATCGACGTGGCGTGCTCCCCGCGCTCGCGGGGATGAGCCGGCGTCATGAGCGGCGTGGTGGCGACCCCTACAGTGCTCCCCGCGCTCGCGGGGATGAGCCCGCCCGTTCAGTCTCCCATCCCGCACCCTGGCAGTGCTCCCCGCGCTCGCGGGGATGAGCCCCCCCGCCAATGACCGGCCTGCGGTGGGGGTGCGTGCTCCCCGCGCTCGCGGGGATGAGCCCGAAAACGGACAACCGTCCCGAGAACCTCATGCGTGCTCCCCGCGCTCGCGGGGATGAGCCCCGCACCATGCAGAAGAACCTGTCGCACAAGACGTGCTCCCCGCGCTCGCGGGGATGAGCCCGCCGACACCGGCGTCAAGGGCTTCGTCGGCGAGTGCTCCCCGCGCTCGCGGGGATGAGCCCTCGCGGTTGGACTCCATGCCGAGCATCGAGCGGTGCTCCCCGCGCTCGCGGGGATGAGCCCCGCAAGCGCATCTCGATCCACACGACGATCCTGTGCTCCCCGCGCTCGCGGGGATGAGCCCTCGCCCTGCGCCGTGATCGACCCCGCGACGCTGTGCTCCCCGCGCTCGCGGGGATGAGCCGGTCGACGTGACCGCCGACGTGGTCCACCACCTGTGCTCCCCGCGCTCGCGGGGATGAGCCCCCCGCCGCCGTCACGGACTACATGCTGCGCGAGTGCTCCCCGCGCTCGCGGGGATGAGCCCCGGCGCATCGACGACGAGAGGGGCAGCTGATGGTGCTCCCCGCGCTCGCGGGGATGAGCCCGCGATGGCCCCGGCCCAGCACGCCCCCAAGGTGTGCTCCCCGCGCTCGCGGGGATGAGCCCGACCGTGCGAGTGCGTCCTTGTCCGGCTCGGGGTGCTCCCCGCGCTCGCGGGGATGAGCCCCTCGGGGGCGGGGCGGCCCAGCGTGACCGCGAGTGTGCTCCCCGCGCTCGCGGGGATGAGCCGGTGACTGTGCCCTCCCACTGGATGGACGACAAGTGCTCCCCGCGCTCGCGGGGATGAGCCCAAGATGGGGGGCCCCGCACCCCGGACGCGCTGGTGCTCCCCGCGCTCGCGGGGATGAGCCCCACCCGCAACCCCGAGCGTCGGACAACGTCTGGTGCTCCCCGCGCTCGCGGGGATGAGCCTACCCAACCCCAGGAAGGACGACCACCAATGAGCGTGCTCCCCGCGCTCGCGGGGATGAGCCGTCCACGGATGCAGTGTTGCGTGGACGTGACGCGTGCTCCCCGCGCTCGCGGGGATGAGCCCTCGACACGGCACTTGCGTCGATGGTCGCGAGCGTGC
>NZ_BAHD01000016.1 GCF_000298215.1 Kineosphaera limosa NBRC 100340
CGTCGCGCCACCAGGCCCGCCACGCGGCGTGCGGGTGCCCGCCGACCAGCGGCGCGGCCACGACGGTCAGCGCGGCGGTCAACCGGGCCGGTGGCACGTTCAGCAGGTCGTCGAGCCGCGCCGCGGCCCAGCCGAACTGGGCATAACGGCCGGTGCGATAGCCGACCATCGCATCGAGGGTGTTGGCGCAGCGGTAGGCGACGATCCCGGCGGGACCGGCCACGGCGCCCCACAGCAGCGGTCCGGTGACCGCGTCACTGGTGTTCTCGGCGACGGATTCGACGGCCGCGCGGGCGAGGTCGTCGCGATCCAGGTCGCTGGCGTCTCGGCTGCACAGGTGGCCCAGGCGGACGCGGGCCGCGCTCAGATCGTCGGTATCCGCGTCCAGCAGGTCGTGCATGACTTGGGCTTCGTTCGCCAGGCTGCGCCCGCCGAGGGCCACCCAAGTTGCGGCGGCGGTCACGGCGACCCGGCCCAGCGGCCCGAAACTGCCGCGCGCGCGCCGCTCCAGCACGAGCGTGGCGAGCGTCGGCCCGCCGACGGCCACCGCGACGAACCGCGCCCCGGCCGCCTTCTCGTCCTGCCACATCCGCTGGGCCAGCGCGTCGGCCGCCCGACCGTAGAGCGCCACCGGATGGCCCCGTTGTGGATCGCCCCACGCCTCGTCAGCGAGGTAACCGAGCAGCAGGCCGAGGGCGACGGAAGGAGCAGGCACTGCCCCAGTCTGCCCGAGTCCGCGTCGCGGCCAGAGGGGTGCCTCGCAGCCGTTTCAGCCCTGTCGGGATTGGGCTGGATCGCGGCGGTTACGAGCGGTTTCGGGGCGCGGCGGCTGCGCCCGCGCGAGGCAGCGGGCGAACCTTGTCGGTGGTCACGCCTAGGGTCGCATCAAGTCCTCTTCGGAGGGTTGGTCGAGCCCGTGCGCGCGTTGTTCATCAGCGATGTTCTGGGCCATCGGACACTCTCGGACCGTTGCTTACCGAAATCGATCAGGAGTGTTGACCCATGACTATCAGCACTCTTCCAAGGACGACAGAGCGCCTAACTCAGCGCACTGCGCACGTCGTCGGCGTGCTGAACCGGGCTCATGCGCAGCTTGTCGAAATCACCGCCGAACTCATCGAAACGGGCGCCTGGGCCGGCGGCGGGATCCTGTCGCCCACGCATTGGCTCATGCTGCGCGCCGGGCTGTCCCGCGTCCGGGCACTCCAGATCGTCGAACTGGCCAAACGCGCCCACGAGCTGCCCGCCACGATGGCGACGCTGGCCACCGGCGAAATCTCCCTCGAACAAGCCACTCCCATCGCGCGCTACGTGCCGCGGGAATTCGAAGAGTCCGTCGCGGCGCTGGCGTGCCACGCCACCGTCCCCCAAGTCACCCGCGCCGCCTCGCGCACCAAGTTCACTGATCCCTTGACGCCGCCAACGGATCACTCTGACGACGAATCCGACGACCCCCAGCCGATACCGCTGCAGCCCCCGCAGCCCGAGCC
The DNA here is from genome assembly GCF_000298215.1 of Kineosphaera limosa NBRC 100340. Taxonomy (GTDB): domain Bacteria; phylum Actinomycetota; class Actinomycetes; order Actinomycetales; family Dermatophilaceae; genus Kineosphaera; species Kineosphaera limosa. Next base: position 1,491 of record NZ_BAHD01000016.1, read on the forward strand.
CGTCGCGCCGCCGCGCCTCACCATGCACCACCGACTCGGCCGCTTCTACCTGCACTACAACGCCCCCAGCGACGTCGGCGCCCTCATCGAAACCGCCGTCCGCGAGGCCACCGACGCCATCTGGCGACGCCACACCGGCCAACCCGCAGACCCGGCGCCCACCGACGACGACGCGCCGCTGGAACACCCCGCCAGCCCGCACCTTCCTGGCCACCAAGCCGGTGGTGCCGGTGGTGCCGGTGGTGCCGGTGGTATGGCAGGCGTCGAAAGCGCTGGAGGCACGGACCCCGCGGCTCGGACAGGCACCTCGACACCGCAAGCCGTCGACCCGGCGAACTCGACCACTGCGAGCGAGGCGGACGGCGGGGTCGAGGCGCCCGGCGGGGTCGAGGCGCCCGGCGGGGTCGAGGCGCCCGGCGGGGTCGAGGCGCCCGGCGGGGTCGAGGCGGACGGCGGGGTCGACAATTCGGGACCCCCGGGAGAGTCGTCGGGGGCGGCCGCCCATGCGCCGCCACCACCTCCGGCGCCGCCACCACCTCCGTCCGCGCACCCGTCCGGGCGTCCGGCGGGGAGCCCGCTCGTGAGTCCGCCCGTGAGCCCGTGGCTGCGCAAGTATCCGAATTTGGAGTCCCGGCGAGTCGGGGCCAATGTCACCGATACCTGGGATGAGAAGGCAGGCAAACCTCGAGTGAGCCTGGCCGAAGGTTTGGCCGAGCTCACCCAGCGAGCCCTCGGCTCCATCGCTTCGCCCGCCCGGCGCGAGCACTACCGCATCTACATCCACCTCGACACCGACGGGGGCTGGCTCACCGGCCAACCGCGCCTCCCTCGCCACGTCGTCGAGTCCATGACGTGCGACGTTGTCCTGCAACCGGTCTGGGAGACCGACGGCGCCCCGGTCAACGTCGGCCGCTCGCAGCGCACCGTCCCCGCACGCCTGCGGCGCCTCCTGGACGACCGAGACCGCGGCTGCCGATATCCCGGTTGCCCCGCCATCGGGCACACGGACAAACACCACATCATTCACTGGCTCCACGGTGGCCCGACCGACACCTGCAACCTCCTCAGCCTGTGCCCGGGCCACCACGACGCGCACCACCGCGGCGAGTTCACCATCACCGGCAACGCCGACCTGCCCGAAGACCACCCCGACGCGGTCCGTTTCCACCGCACTGCCGACCGCACGCCCATCGCCTACCGGCACCCCCAGCCCACCAGCCCGGCCGCACCTCTGCCCGCCGGCACGCCCTACGTCGGACCCACAGGAGAACGCATGTACGCCCGAAACGTCGAGTTCATCCGCCGCCCCTAACGCACCGCGGGTCTTCTTGCTCGTGAGCCGCCCGCCTCGGCGCGCTCGGCTGTTCCTCATGGGTCTGGCCTGCCCACCCCGCGCTCCTCAGGAGCGCCGGACCTCGCGCAGCCGCCTCCTCCAACGGCTCCGGCCCTGCGGCACTGGGCCCCGCCACTGCGGCCTCCTGCTGACGGCGCAGCGGCGCGGCGCGGTGCATGGGTTTGGGTGCGTCGGCCGGCCGTGCGGCGAGGTCGCGGGGACTCGGGGGTGGGTCAGGCGGAGGGGCGGGGGGCGCGCTGCCCGGTCGGTGCCGCCCCTCGTAGGCTGCCGAGGCAAGAGACGTCGGCGCACAGGCGACCGCAGGGGCAGGGGGTTCTGGCGTGACAGGGGTGCTCGTGCTCGGGGGCGTGCGCAGCGGCAAGAGCGCGTACGCCGAGTCACTGCTGGCCGAACGGGAGCGCGTCACCTACCTGGCGCCCGGCCACGCGCCGAGCGCCGACGACCCCGACTGGCAAGCACGTGTCGACGCCCACCGCGAACGCCGCCCGGCGAGCTGGGTCACCGTCGAGGGTGGCGACGTGCCCGCTGCCGTCGCCACCCTGCAACCCGGGGAGGCGATGCTGCTCGACTGCCTCGGCACGTGGGTGGCGCGGCTCGTCGACGACGCCGACGCCTGGTCGGGGCCCAGTGACGTCGCGCGGCGCTTGATCGACGCGGAGGCCGCCCGGCTGGCCGATGCGCTGGCGGACTGCCTCGGGGATGTCGTCGTCGTCAGCAATGAGGTCGGGCTGGGAGTGGTACCGGCCGCGGCCTCGGGACGACTCTTCCGCGACCTGCTCGGCCACACCAACCGCGTCGTCGCCGACGCCTGCGAGCACGTCGCTCTCGTCGTCGCCGGCCGGGTCTTGGACCTCAGCGGGGCGCCGGATCTGGCGACCGCCCCCACCTTCGGGCTTCGCCGCGATCCGCCCGGGCGGTCCGCACGGTCGGCGGTTTCGGGCAGCTCGGCATTCGGTGGTCGCCCGGCGAATCCGGAAATCGGCGCGATCTCCAGCGACAGCATGATCTCCAGAGGCAGCATGAGCAGTGATCCAGCCGAGTACACCGATCGAGATATCGCCGAGAGCACACCGGCCGGCCACATCGACCTGTGGGAGGACGCCGGGCTCACGGGCTTCGACCTCGACGACGACAAGGCCCCCTCGTGAGGGACGCCCTGTGCCTGGCGTTCGGCACCTTGACGGCGTGGCGCGTGCCGCCGCCCCACACGGTGGACCACCGCACGGCGGGCACCGCCATGCTCCTCGCACCCTTGACGCAGCTGCCGCTGCTCGTGCTCCTGGGAGTCGGGGCGGCGGGATGGCTCGCGGCCGGCGGCCCACTCTTGGTGCTCGCGGTGCTCCTCGTCGGCGCGACCGTGCTGTCGACCCGCGGCATGCACATCGACGGCCTGGCCGATACGGCCGACGGACTCTCCGCCTCCTATGACCCGCAGCGGGCGCTGACGGTGATGAAGTCACCCGACGTCGGGCCCAGCGGGGTGGCCGCCGTCGTTTTGGCCCTCGCGCTGCAGATTGCGGCCCTCTCCACACTCCCGACCACCGGCGCACTCGCCCTGGCGGCGGTCGCGCTCCTGCTGTCGCGTCAGGTGCTAGCGATCGCGTGCCACAGGAGCGTGCCGCCGATCAGCGGCTCGGGCCTCGGCCAGGCCGTCGCCGGCACCGTGAGCAGTCCCCTGGCAGTGGCGTCGGGCGTGCTCATGCTGGCGGTCGCTCTCCTACCGGCCTTGCTCGGGCAGCCGTGGTGGGCCGGCCTCGCGGTGGTGCTGGTCGGCTGGGTGGCCGCGGCCGTGACCCTGCGCCACGCCGTCCGCCGCCTCGGCGGGATCAACGGCGACGTGCTCGGCGCGACCATCGAGATCACCTTCGCCGCCGGCCTCGCCACGGCCGCCCTCGTCGCTTGACCCGGCGCAGCGGGGCAAGCGGCTGAGGCGGCTCAGGCGGATACGTCGGTTTGCACGAAGGGGGGGCGGGTTACTTCGGCCTCCAGCTGACGGCCGCGGACCTCGATGGTCACCGTCGTACCGGGCGGGTTACCGCGGTCGAGCAGGGCGAGGGCGATGCCCTTGCGCAGCGTCGGCGACATCGTGCCGGAGGTGACCACGCCGATTTCCTGCCCGTCGGCATCCAGCACCGTGTTGCCGGCGCGGGGGATACCGCGGCCGGTGACCAGCAGGCCCTGGGACAAGCGGCTCGACTTCTCGGCCCGCTGAGCGGCGAGCACGTCCTTGCCCCAGAAGGCCTCCTTGTCCCAGCCGACGGCCCAGCCGGCCTTGGCCATGTTCGGCGTGATGTCCATGCTCAGCTCGTTGCCGTGCAGCGCGTAGCCCATCTCGGTGCGCAGGGTGTCGCGAGCGCCCAGGCCGCAGGCCAGGCCCTCGAAGGGCTCCATCGCGGCGACCAGTTCGTCCCACACGCCCGCCGTGGCGTCCGCGGGCACGACCAACTCGTACCCCTTCTCCCCCGTGTAGCCGGTGCGGCAGACGATGACGGGCACCCCGTCGCGGTCCACCTGCGCGAACGACATGTACTCCAGGTCCGTCGGCAGCCCGAGGGCCTGCACGACCTCGACCGACTTGGGGCCCTGCACGGCGATGATGCCCCAGTCCCGGTGCTCGTTGGTGACCGTGACGCCCTCGGGGGCGACGGCCTGCATGCGCCGCACGACCTCCCCGGTGTTGGCGGCGTTGGGGATGAGGAAGACGTCGTCGTCGGAGACGAGGTACTGGATGAGGTCGTCGACGACGCCGCCGGTCGCCTCGTCGCAGCACATCGTGTATTGCGCCTGCCCGGTGCTGATCTTGCGCAGGTCGTTGGTGAAGCAAGAGTTGACGAAGTCGGCGGCCCCGGGGCCGGTGACGCGCGCGTTGCCCAGGTGGCTGACGTCGAAGATCCCGACCCGCTCGCGCACCGCCGCGTGCTCGCGCAACACCCCTCCGCCGGCGTACTCGATGGGCATCTGCCACCCGCCGAAGTCGGCCATCTTGGCGCCGAGCGCGACGTGTCGGTCGTGCAGGGGCGAGGTCAGTGCGTCGTTGCTTCCGGAGCTCATGACAGGACCGTAACGCCTGACGCCCCATGACGGCAGCGGGCCGGTCGCGGGCCCTCGACGGCGGACTTCCTCGACCCCTGTCCCAGCTGCTCGCGACCCCCGGCCCGGCTGCTCGCGCCATGCGCGGGTCGCGACCGGGGGTCGGCGGCTATGTTGGCTGTGCGGCCGAACATCCGCGCCGACCACGCCTCGGCCCGACCACCGCGCAGCATCCGGACGATCACACCCATGACGAAAGAGGATTCGCCGTGCCCGACATCGCCCTGTCCCCCCAGCCCGTCTCGCAGGCCCCCGACACGCTCGCCGTGTTCGTCGCCAAGGGCGGCGACGGTCCCGTGCTGCTCGATGCCGACCGACTGCCGCAGGAGGCCCGCGAGCACCTGAGCGATGCCCTGAGCCAGCTGCGCGTTTCCGGCAAGGCCGACGAGGTCGCCCGGTTCACGGGGGTGCCGGGACTCGCGGCGACGCTGGTGCTCTCCGCCGGTGTCGGGCCGCTGCCCAAGGACGAATCGGGCCAGCAGACGAACGGTCAGGACGACGCTGCGGAGGCGGCGCAGGTGCCGTTGGAGGCGCTGCGCCGGGCGGCCGGCGCGGCGGCCCGGGCATGCGGCGGCCGCAAACGGCTTGGCCTGGTCGCCCCCGACGAGCGCCCAGCGGCGTTCGCGGCGATCGCCCAGGGCGCGGCGCTCGGCGCCTACAAGTTCACCGACCACCGCGGCATCAAGGCCGCTGAGGGTCTGGCCAAGGAGGCCCCCGTGCCGGCCATCGACGTGCTCGCCGATCCGGCCGCCGACGAGCGGGAGGAGGCGGAGGCCGAGGTGGCGGCCGCCGCGACCGTCGTGGCGCGCCAGCGGTGGGCGCGCGACCTCGTCAACATGGCGCCCAACGTGCTCTACCCCGAGTCGTTCGCGCTGACGGTCCGCGAGGCTGCGCCGGACTCGGTGACGGTCGAGGAGCTCGACGAGGAGGAGTTGGCCGAGGGCGGCTTCGGCGGGATCGTCGGCGTCGGGCAGGGCTCGGCTCGCCCGCCGCGGCTGGTGACGATCAGCTACTCCCCCGCCGATGCCTCGGAGGAGACCGGCAAGCTCGCGTTCGTCGGCAAGGGCATCACGTTCGACTCCGGCGGCCTGTGCATCAAGCCCGGCAAGAGCATGATCACGATGAAGTGCGACATGGGTGGCGCGGCGGCGGTCGCGGCCGCGGTCTTCGCCATCGCCGACCTGGGGCTGCCGATCGAGGTCACCGGCTACCTGTGCCTGGCCGAGAACATGCCCGGCGACAACGCGCAGCGTCCCGGCGACGTGGTGACGATGCGCGACGGGCAGACCGTCGAGATCATCAACACCGACGCCGAGGGCCGCCTGGTGATGGCCGACGGCATCGCGCTGGCCGCCGAGACGGGGCCGGACGCCATCATCGACGTCGCCACCCTCACCGGCGCGTGCATGGTCGCCCTCGGCACCCGCACGGCCGGAGTCTTCGCCAACGACGACGCCCTGCAGGGCGAGCTGACCAGCGCCGCGACCGCCTCCGGTGAGGCGGTGTGGCCGCTGCCGATCACCTCCGAGATCCGCGCGGGCATGGACTCCCTGGTCGCCGACATCTCCCACATGGGTGCCGACATGGGCGGCGCGATGACCGCCGCCGCGTTCCTGCGCAACTTCGCCGGCACCGACGCCGACGGGCGGCCGATCCCGTGGGGCCACCTCGACATCGCGGGTCCGGCTTACAACGACTCCTCGCCCCACGGCTACACGGTCAAGGGCGGCACCGGTTTCGCAACCCGCACGCTCGTGGAGTTCGCCCGCGCCCGCAGCGAGGACTGAGCCCCATCATGCGTCCCGACGCCGTTGACGACGCCGGGTCCAACGAGCACGACGAGCCAGATCCCGACGACCCGACAGATCCCGACGACCGGGGCGAACCCGACGACCAGCCCGAGACCGACGACCAGCCCGAGACCGAGGATCGGGCCGAGTCGGACGACGACGCCCACACCACGGGGCTGCCCGTCACCGACCCGCCCACCTCCGAACTGTCACCGGGCAAACTCGACGAGTTGCGTACGCAGCTCGCCGACCTCGACGGTCCCGGGCTCGTCCGCGAGATCACCCGGCTGCCGGCGGCCAAGCGGGCGGTCGCCTTCCGGCTGCTGCCCAAGGACCGGGCGCTGGCCGTCTTCGAGGACCTCGACCCCAGCGTCGCCGCGGCCCTGCTGAGCCAGCTACGCTCCGACGTCGGCTCCTCCCTGGTGCACGACCTGGACCCCGACGACCGGGCTCGGCTGTTCGACGAGTTGCCCGCCTCCGTCGTGCGGCGGCTGCTCTCCGGGCTCGACCCGCACGAGGCCCAGATGACCCAGGACCTGCTGGGTTATCCCCCCGAGTCCGCCGGGCGCCGGATGACCCCGGAGGTCGCGTGGGTCCCCTCGGACGCCACCGTCGGGCAGGCCATCAAGCGGCTGCGCAGGCTCGGCAACAAGGTCGAGACCATCTACATGGTCCCGGTGCTCGGACAAGGCCGCCGCCTCGAGGGAGTCGTCTCGTTGCGCGGCCTGTTGACCGCCAAGCGAGACACCCCGCTGATCGACCTGGTCGCCGATCCGATCTCCGCCGACACCCACGAGGACCAGGAGGTCGTGGCCCGCCGGGTGCGCGACCACGGCATGATCGGCCTGCCGGTCGTCGACCACGAGAAGCGGTTGGTCGGCGTCATCACCGTCGACGACGCGATGCGGATTCTGGCCGAGGAGGAGAGCGAGGACGCCGCCCGCGCCGGCGGTACCGAGCCGCTGGGCCGCCCCTACCTGGCGACCCCCGTGTGGCGGATCGTGCGCTCGCGGATCATCTGGCTGCTCGTGCTCATCGCCGCGGCCACCCTGACCGTCAACGTGCTCGACTATTTCGAGGAGACGCTCGAGCAGGTGGTGGCGCTGGCCTTGTTCATCCCCATGCTCATCGGCACCGGCGGCAACACCGGCGCGCAGACCGTCACGACGGTCGTGCGGGCCATGAGTGTCGACGACATCGGGCTGCGCGACCTCCCGCGGGTGCTCGGCAAGGAGCTGAGCACCGGCCTGCTGGTCGGAGCGGGTCTGGCACTGCTGGCCGGCACGCTCGCCGGCGTCATCGTCGACGCCCGCGTCGGGCTCGTCCTGGGTGTCTCGCTCGTCGCCGTGTGTGTGCTGGCGACCGGCGCCGGTGCCCTGATCCCCATGCTCGCCAAGCGCGCCGGCGTCGACCCGGCCGTTGTCAGTGCCCCGTTCATCACGACCCTTGTCGACGCCTCCGGCCTGATCATCTACTTCCTCGTCGCCCGCGCCATCCTCGGCCTCTGAGCCGGTGAGTGCTCCCCCCACTGTTGCGCTCCCTGCCGACGGTTGTGGTCGCGACCGCAACCGTCGGCAGGGAAGGGGACCGTCGGCGTGCGGGTGCGAGTCGGCGGGCGGGTCCGGGACGGCGGCGCCGTTGAGTTCAGTTGCGGTGCAGCGGCGCCGATAGGGAGGTCGGCTCCCGAGCCTGGGGTGCGGGCAGCCGTGCCCCCTTCGCCGCCTGCGCGGCGCGCGCCGAGACGAGTGGAGAGCCCGCCCGTGAGCCAGACGCTGGACGCCGCACCGCCGACCGGTGCGGCGCGCGGACGCGGTCAGCGTGCTCGTCGGCTGCACGCCCTCGACGGGCTGCGCACGATCGCCGTCGTTCTCGTGCTGCTCTACCACCTGCAGGTGCCCGGCTTCGCCGGCGGCTTCCTCGGCGTCGACGTCTTCTTCGTGCTCTCGGGCTTTCTCATCACCTCGCTGCTGCTCAAGGAGATCAGCGCCCGCGGCCGTGCCGACCTGGCGAACTTCTGGATGCGCCGGGTGCTGCGGCTGCTGCCGGCGGCCCTACTGGTGATCCTCACGGTGCTGCTCTGGGCCCTGTTCCTCGCGCCGCCCACCCAGCGCGGCTCCATCGGCCTGGACGCCCTGTGGTCCCTGCTCTACGTGGCCAACTGGCGGTTCATCGCCACCTCCAGCTACTTCGGCTCGGACGGCACTCTCTCTCCGCTGCAACACCTGTGGACGCTCGCCGTCGAGGAGCAGTTCTACGTGCTGTGGCCGCTGCTGCTCGTCGGCATCGGCACCCTGGCGGTCGCCCGCTTCCGCGCCCCGGAGACCGAGTTGCAAGACTCCGCGGATCGCGCCGAACGCACGGCCGCACGGCGCAAGGCGATGTCGATGCTGACGTTCGCGCTGGCCGGCGCGCTCGTCCTCGGCTCGGTCGCGCTGCTGGCCTGGCGATTCGACCCGGAGGCGGCCGAGCGGGCCTACATGGGCACCGACAGCCGAGCCTTCGAGCCACTCATCGGCGGCGCGGCCGCGGCCCTCATGCTGCGGCCCCGACTGCGTGCCTGGGTCGCCGCACGCTCCCAGCAGCTCATGGTGCTCGGGCTCGTCGGCATCGCGCTGGCCGTGCCGCTGCTCGGCGCGGCGCACGGACCGGTCGCCGCCTACTACCACGGCGGCGCGGCGCTCTTCGCGCTCTCCTGCGCGGTGCTCGTGGCCGCGACGAGCCTGGCCGACCGGCGCCACGGCCTGACCCTCCTGCTCGGCTCGACCCCGGTGGCCTACCTGGGCCGCATCTCCTACGGCGTCTACCTGTGGCACTGGCCGCTCATCGTCTGGTTCATCGGCGACCGCGGATTCGAACCCGTCCGGGCCGTGGCCGTCGCGGGCCTGACAATCGCCGTCGCCGCCGCCTCCTACCACCTCGTCGAGCGCCCCATCCGCACCGGTCACGTGCGGCTCACGCCGCGCCGGGTCTTTCTGCAGGCCGGCGTCGCCGTAGGTCTGGCCGTCGCACTCACCAGTCAGCTCGGCGGTTCCCCGCTGAACCGGTTCGTGCCGGCGGTCGCCGCCAACCTCGAGCCCACCCCCACGGCCGGCTCGGTCGTACTAGTCGGCGACAGCGTCATGAGCCGTCTCTCCCCCGAGATCGCCACCGTCGGACTGCAGCGGGGCATGACCGTCGTCAATGCTGCCCGCGGCGGCTGCTCGGCGCTGTCGGTGGTCGTGCTCTCCGGCCGCGACGTGGCCAACGAGGCGTGCGCGCGCGACATCGGCACCGTGCAGACCGACGCGATCACCAACGCCCGCCCCAGCACCGTCATCTGGTGGTCCCGCTACGAACTGGCGGACCGACTCGATGCGGGCGGCAACCGGCTGGTGGCCAACACCCCCGCGTTCTGGGCCGCTCAGGACGCCGACCTGGCCCGCACCGTCGACCGCCTGACTGCCGGCGGGGCGCACCTCGTCGTGGTGCTCGTCGACCGCGTCGGCACCGGAATGGACTCGCGCTGCACCCCGCAGGAGTGCGATCCGTTATTGCGGCGGCTGCGCGACGACGCCGCACTGCGCCAGGCCTGGAACGACCGGATGCACGCGCTGGCGGCCACCGACCCGCGGGTCTCGGTCATCACGATGGACGACGTGTACTGCCGCGACGACGCCAGCCCGTGCGACGACCGGCTGCCCGTCGGCGCACCCGCCACCGCGGACGGCGGCGTCGCCCGCCCGGACGGCTCGCACTTCTCCCCCGCCGCCATGCCCGCTGTGGCCGCCGCCCTGCTGGACCGCGCCGCGGCCGCGACCGCACACTCCCGCGGACGCACTGCCGCCGGATCCTGATCCCGGGGTAGTCGCGGCTGCCCCTACACGCAGGCCATCGGCGATGACAGGATGGGTGCCGACCGCGCGGTCCGGCCCACAAGGCCATCGGCGACCGCACACCGACACGCAAAGGAGCGTTGCCGATGACCGCTGCGCCTGCCCCCACTTCGTCCGAATCCTCGAGCGCCTCAGGCGGACCGACTCAGGACTCCTTCGACCTCGTCATCCTCGGCGGCGGCAGCGGCGGCTACGCGTGCGCGCTCCGAGCGGCGCAACTGGGCATGAGCGTCGCCCTCGTCGAGCAGGACAAGCTCGGTGGCACCTGCCTGCACCGCGGCTGCATCCCCACCAAGGCGCTACTGCACGCGGCCGAGGTCGCCGACAACGCGCGCGAGGGCGGGGTCTTCGGGGTGCGCAGCACCTTCGACGGTATCGACATGCCGGGCGTGCACTCCTACAAGGACGGTGTGGTCAGCCGGCTCCACAAGGGTCTGCAGGGGCTGGTCAAGGCCGCCCGAGTCACCTATGTCACCGGTCGCGGCCGGCTGGCCTCGCCCAAGACCGTGGAGGTGGCGACCGAGTCGGGCACCCGCACGCTGACCGGCAAGGACATCGTGCTGGCCACCGGCTCGCGCAGTCGACTGTTGCCCGGCATCACCCTCGGACCCCGCGTCATGACCAGCGACGAGGCGCTCGTGATGGAGACGGTGCCGGAGCGGGTCATCGTGCTGGGCGGCGGCGTCATCGGCGTCGAGTTCGCCTCCGTGTTCGCCTCCTTCGGGGCGCAGGTGAGCATCGTCGAGGCGCTGGACCGGCTGGTGCCCGCCGAAGACGAGGCGGTCAGCGCCACCCTGCAGCGGGCCTTCCGCAAGCGCGGCATCAAGGCCCTGCTCGGGCAGCGCTTCGCCGGGGTCCGCGAGAGCGACGACGGCGTCGTCGTGAGCCTGGAGGACGGTCAAGAACTGGAGGCCGACCTGCTGCTGGTCGCGGTCGGCCGCGGCCCGGTCACCCAAGACCTGGGGTACGCGGAGGCGGGCGTGACCCTCGAACGCGACTTCGTCATCACCGACGAGCGCCTCAACACCTCCGTGCCGGGTGTGCGCGCCGTCGGCGACATCGTCCCCGGCCTGCAGCTGGCGCACCGCGGCTTCGCGCACGGCATCTTCGTCGCCGAGGACATCGCCGGCCTGGAGCCGGTGCCGGTCGACGACACCCTCATCCCCAAGGTCACCTACTGCGATCCCGAGATCGCCTCCGTCGGGCTCACCGAGGCGGCCGCCCGCGAACGCTACGGCGATGTGACAACGTTCGAGTACAACCTCGGTGGCAACGGCAAGAGTCAGATCCTGCGCACGGCCGGCTTCGTCAAGCTCGTGCGCCGAGGCGGTGCGGACGAGCGTGGCCCGGTCGTCGGCGTCCACATGATCGGGGCCCGGATGGGTGAGCAGGTGGGCGAGGCTCAGCTGATCGTCTCCTGGGATGCCCTGCCCGACGAGGTCGCGGCCCTGCTGCACGCCCACCCCACCCAGAACGAGTCCCTCGGCGAGGCCCACCTCGCGCTCGCTGGGAAACCCCTGCACTCCCACCCCTGAACAATCCCGACGCTGGTCCTAGACTCGAGCGCAACCCACGACAGATGAGGAGACCTCCCACATGTCAGAACGCGTGACCATGCCGGCTCTTGGAGAGTCGGTGACCGAAGGAACAGTCACCCGCTGGCTGAAGAGCGTCGGCGAGGAGGTCGCTGCCGACGAGCCGCTGCTGGAAGTCTCGACCGACAAGGTCGACACCGAGGTGCCCTCCCCGGTGGCTGGCACGCTGCAGAAGATCCTCGTCGACGAGGACGAGACGGCGGAGGTCGGCGCCGACCTGTGCATCATCGGTGACGGCCCCGCCGACGACGACGATGACTCCGGCGACGACTCGGCCAAGGACGAGGAGCCGCAGGAAGAGGCATCGGCCGACGATTCCAGCGACGAGCCGCAGGAGAAGCCGAAGAAGTCTTCCGGCGGCGGTGGCGTCTCCGGTGGCGAGAAGGTGCAGATGCCGGCGCTGGGCGAGTCGGTCACCGAAGGCACGGTGACCCGCTGGCTCAAGGAGGAGGGCGACGACGTCGAGGTCGACGAGCCCCTCCTGGAGGTCTCCACCGACAAGGTCGACACCGAGGTCCCCTCCCCGGTGGCGGGCAAGCTGACCAAGATCCTCGTGGCCGAAGACGAAACCGCGGAGGTCGGCGCCGACCTGTGCATCATCGGCGGCGAAGCATCCGACGACGGCGACGACGACGAGCCGGAGGCAGAGTCGACGCCGGAGCCGAAGAAGGAAGAGCCGAAGCCAGCGGCCAAGGAGCAGCCGGCCAAGGACGACTCCGCCAAGGACGACTCGGGCAAGGACGACGCGTCGGCCTACGTCACCCCGCTGGTGCGCAAGCTCGCGGCGGACCACGGCGTCGACCTGGGCAGCCTCAAGGGCACCGGCGTCGGCGGGCGCATCCGCAAGCAGGATGTGCTCGACGCCGCCAAGGCCAAGGAGGAGCCGGAGCCGGAGCAGCAGGCCGCGCCCGCGCCGTCCGACTCGGCCCCCGCTCCGGTGGCGGCCGCCCCGGCCCCCAGCGGTGGCCCGGCCAAGGCCACGAAGGTGCCCGAGCCGGACACCACCAAGCGCGGCACCACCGAGAAGCTGTCGCGACTGCGCAAGATCGTCGCCCAGCGCATGGTCGAGTCGCTGCAGACGTCGGCGCAGCTCACCGCGGTCGTCGAGGTCGACATGTCTCGGGTGGCGGCCCTGCGGGCGCGCAACAAGAACGAGTTCAAGGCGCGCGAGGGCGCCAACCTCTCGTTCCTGCCGTTCATCTGCCTGGCCACGGTCGAGGCGCTCAAGGCCTTCCCGGCCTTGAACTCCAGCATCGACGGGGAGTCGGTGGTCTACCACGGCGCCGAGCACCTGGCGATCGCCGTCGACACGCCGCGCGGCCTTGTCGTGCCGGTCATCAAGGACGCCGGTGACCTCAACATCGCCGGGCTGGCCCGCAAGATCGCCGACGTCGCGGCGCGCACGCGCAGCAACAAGATCGGTCCCGACGAGCTGTCCGGTGGCACGTTCACCATCAGCAACATCGGGTCGGCGGGAACGGTCTCCGACACCCCGATCATCAACCAGCCGCAGGTCGGCATTCTGGGCACTGGCACGATCGTCAAGCGGCCCGTCGTCGTCACCGACGCCGACGGCAACGAGGCGATCGGCATCCGCTCGATGATGAACCTGTGCCTGACCTACGACCACCGCATCGTCGACGGTGCGGACGCCGGTCGCTTCCTGTCGGCGCTCAAGAGCCGCCTCGAGGAGGGCGCCTTCGAGCTCTGAGCCGCCCGGCGGCCGGCACGAACAGCAGTGGGGCGAGGCCCGCGCGTAACCCGCGCGGGCCTCGCCGCGTTGTTGCGTAAGGTGTGCTCCATGCGCTTCGAGCACCTCGGCTTCGCCCCGGACTATGTCGACTACCTGGCCGCCTGGGAGCACCAGCGGGCCGTGCACGCCGCGGTCGTCTCCGGCGACCTGCCCGACACGGTGCTGTTGCTCGAACACGCCGCCGTCTACACCGCCGGTAAACGCACCGAGCCGCACGAGCGGCCCTTCGACGGCACCCCGGTGATCGACGTCGACCGCGGCGGCAAAATCACCTGGCACGGCCCGGGTCAGCTGGTCGGCTACCCGATCGTGCACCTGCCCTCACCCGTCGACGTCGTCGCCCACGTACGTCGGCTCGAGGACATGATGATCGGGGTGTGCGCCGACCTGGGTGTCACCGCCGACCGCGTCGAGGGGCGTTCGGGGGTGTGGATCGCCGCGGACGAGCGCGGACCGGCGCGCAAGGTGGGCGCGATCGGCATCCGGGTCAGCCAGGACGTGACGATGCACGGCTTCGCGTTGAACGCCGACTGCGACCTGTCGTGGGGGCAGGTCATCGTTCCCTGCGGCATCAGCGACGCGGGGGTGACGAGCCTGTCGCTGGAGCTGGGTCGCCCGGTGACGGTCGAGCAGATCCTGCCCCTGGCCCAAGCCCACCTGGAGCGCACCCTCGACCCCATGGCGCGTAGGCTGGGGGATCGCCACCGAACCACTCAGGGAGTAGCCCCGTGACCGTCGCACCCGAGGGACGCCGCCTGCTGCGCGTCGAGGCGCGCAATGCGCAGACGCCGATCGAGCGCAAGCCCGCGTGGATCCGCACGACGGCCAAGATGGGCCCGGAGTATTCCCAACTGCACGGCATGGTGCGCTCCGAGGGGCTGCACACGGTCTGTCAGGAGGCAGGCTGCCCGAACATCTTCGAGTGTTGGGAAGACCGGGAGGCGACCTTCCTCATCGGTGGTGACGTGTGCACCCGCCGTTGCGACTTCTGCGATATCGCCACCGGTCGGCCCACGGAGCTCGACCTCGACGAGCCGCGGCGCGTCGCCGAGTCCATCGCGAAGATGGAGCTGCGGTACGCGACGGTGACCGGTGTGGCCCGCGACGACCAGCCCGACGGCGCCGCCGGCCTGTACGCCGAGACCATCCGGGCGATCCACGCGCTCAACCCCAACACCGGCGTCGAGATTCTGCCGCCGGACTTCGGGGCCCAGCCCGAACTCGTCGGTCAGGTCTTCGACGCCCGCCCAGAGGTCTTCGCGCACAACCTCGAGACGGTGCCGCGCATCTTCCGCCGCATCCGCCCCGCGTTCACCTACGAGAAGTCGCTGAAGGTGCTCTCGATGGCCAAGGCCGAGGGCCTGGTCACCAAGTCCAACCTCATCCTCGGCATGGGCGAGCAGGAGGAGGAGATCGCCGCCGCGATCGTCGACCTGCACGAGGCCGGCTGCGACATCCTGACGATCACGCAGTACCTGCGGCCCTCCAAGCTGCACCACCCCATCGACCGGTGGGTCAAGCCGGAGGAGTTCGTGCACTGGTCGGAGTTCGCCTACGAAACCGGGTTCCTCGGCGTCATGGCCGGCCCGCTGGTGCGCTCCTCCTACCGCGCGGGGCGGCTGTGGGCACAGGCGATGAAGCGCGCGGGACGTACGATTCCCGAACACCTGGCGCACCTGGCGGCCAATGCCGACCTCCCGGCGCGGCAGGAGGCCGCCACCCTTGTCGAACGCGAACGTCCGGCTGCCTCCTAGACGGCGGCGGGCCCGGCACGGCACCATCACAGCGTCGAGTTAGTTACTCCAGCAGGTAGTTCCAACCCCAGCCCGTTTCGCCCGCAGCGCAGGCGGTGCCGGCGCAGAGAGAGAAGTCCCCAGGTCATGGCTAGGTTCGGATTCGGTCGACGCGGATCGGGTGGTGCCGCGAGCGCACCCAAGGAGAAGAAGCAGCGCTTCAAATTCTTCCGCCAGGTCAAGCAGATCTACGGTCTGGCCAAGCGCGACGACCCGCGCATCGGGCTGTGGCTGGCGCTCATCGTGCTCGCGGTGCTCGTGGTGGCCTTCCTCATCGGGCTCGCGCTGGGGCACCCCTACTACGCGCTGTTCGTGGCGCTGCCGCTGGCGCTTCTGCCCGCGATGATCCTGCTCTCGCGGCGCGCCGAGCGCGCGGCCTACGGCTCCCTCGACGGGCAGCCGGGCGCGGGCGGCGCGGCGCTGTCGGCCTTGAAGCGGGGGTGGAGTTACCAGCAGGAGCCGGTCGCGATGGACGGCAAGCCGGCGAGCATGACCAACTTCTCGGGCGCCGCGATGGTGTATCGGGCGGTGGGCCGCCCCGGCGTCGTGCTCATCGCGGAGGGGCCCACCGGCCGCGCGAACAAGCTGCTGGCCACCGAGGAGCGCCGCACCAACCAGCTGACGCCCAATGTGCCGGTCACCAAGTTTCGGCTGGGTACGGGGGCCAGCGGCAGCGGCGAGACGGTGGTGCGCAGCCAGGAGCTCATCAAGCGCATGCGCAAGATGAAGAAGGTGCTGACCAAACAGGAGGTCGCGCAGGTCGACAAGCGGTTGCGTTCGATGAGCCGCCAGCGTCGCCCGCCGGTGCCGCAGGGCATCGACCCGCAGCGGATGCGTTCGATGGGCCGGGGCCAACGCCGCTAGCGGCTGCGCACGATGACGGTGCCGGCGAGGCGGTCGTGTAGGCCGCGGCCGTCGCCGCCCACGATGAGCGGCGGGATGCCCAGGCACAGCAGGGCCGAGCGGATGAGGCCGCGCCCGAAGCCCGCGTAGCCGCGCGGGCACCGATCGACGCGCAGCCCCATGAGCCGGTGCCCGATGGTGTAACCGCCGGTCCCGACCATGAAGACGTTCATGATGAAGACGACGAGCAGCGGCTTGAACGTGCCGAGGCCGCCCTCTCCCTGCACGTAGCCCAGCAGCGCCATCGCGATGAGTTGAGCGAGGATGCCGTCGATGAACAGCGCCACCACGCGGCGACCGAAGGGCGCTAACGAGCCCGGCCCCTCCTGCGGCAGCCCGAGCCGTCGCCCCGGGTAGGCGTCCTCCCTGGAGCGGGGTGGGCCTTGCAGCCACGACCCGATGGCCTCGCGATCGATCACCCGCGACAGCCTACGCAAGGACCGCCGTGGCCACGACATCCTGCCGGTCGCGTACCGACACGCGGCAGCCAGGCAGGGGGCAGCCGCCGCGTAACACGCGGGAAACACTAGGGTCACGGTGGAGAAACTGCGTCGATCTAGCGTCGACCACGACGTAATCCCCCGGCTGCGCCCTGCGCGCCGGCCCAGACAGGAGGCACTGAGTTGTTCAGTAAGCCAGAGGAAGTTCTCGAGTTCATCAAGAACGAGGACGTCCAGTTCGTCGACATCCGCTTCTGTGACCTGCCCGGTGTGATGCAGCACTTCAACGTGCCGGCCAAGTCCGTGGACCTCGACTTCTTCACCGAGGGACAGGCCTTCGACGGCTCCTCGATCCGCGGCTTCCAGGCCATCCACGAGTCGGACATGAAGCTCATCCCCGACGTCACGACGGCCTACCTCGACCCGTTCCGCGCCGAGAAGACCCTCATCGTCAACTTCTCGATCGTCGACCCGTTCACCGACGAGCCCTACAGCCGCGACCCGCGCAATATCGCGGCCAAGGCCGAGGCGTACCTGAAGTCGACGGGCATCGCCGACACGGCGTTCTTCGGCGCGGAGGCGGAGTTCTACGTCTTCGACGACATCCGCTTCGAGACCAACTCGCACAGCAGCTTCTACTACATCGACTCCATCGAGGCGGCCTGGAACACCGGGCGCGTCGAGGAGGGCGGCAACAAGGGGTACAAGACCCGCTACAAGGGCGGCTACTTCCCGGTCCCGCCGGTCGACCACTTCGCCGACCTGCGCGACCGCATCTGCCTGATGATGGACGAGGTCGGTCTCGTCGTGGAGCGCAGCCACCACGAGGTGGGCACCGCGGGGCAGCAGGAGATCAACTACCGCTTCAACACGCTGCTGCAGTCCGGCGACGACATGATGAAGTTCAAGTACGTCGTCAAGAACGTCGCCTGGGCGGCGGACAAGTCGGCGACGTTCATGCCGAAGCCGCTCTTCGGCGACAACGGTTCGGGGATGCACACGCACCAGTCGCTGTGGAAGGACGGCGAGCCGCTCTTCTACGACGAGCAGGGCTACGGCGGCCTGTCCGATCTGGCGCGCTGGTACATCGGTGGGCTGCTCAAGCACGCCCCGTCGCTGCTGGCGTTCACCAACCCGACCGTCAACTCCTACCACCGGCTCGTGCCGGGCTACGAGGCTCCGGTCAACCTGGTGTACTCGGCGCGTAACCGGTCGGCGTGCGTGCGCATCCCGCTGGCCGGCACTTCACCGAAGGCCAAGCGCATCGAGTTCCGCATCCCGGACCCGTCGGCGAACCCCTACCTGTCCTTCGCGGCCCAGCTCATGGCGGGCCTGGACGGCATCCGCAACCGGATCGAGCCGCCGGAGCCGATCGACAAGGACCTCTACGAGCTGCCCCCGGAGGAGCACGCCGAGATCGAGCAGGTGCCCGGCACGCTCTCGGAGGTGCTCGACGCGCTCGAGGCCGACCACGAGTACCTGCTCGAGGGCGACGTCTTCACCTTGGACCTCATCGAGACGTGGATCGACTGGAAGCGCAAGAACGAGGTCGACCCGATCCGCTTCCGCCCGCACCCCCACGAGTTCGAGATGTACTACGACCTCTGACGAAGATGCAGCGGAGGGTGAGAGCGGAGCTTGCGTAGCTCTCGCCCGAAGCGGAGTCGAGGAAGAGTCGTCAAACAGCTACGACCTCTGACGAAGAGTCGTCAAACAGACACGACCGTGATCTGTGCGGGCCGCACCAGGGCCCCTGACCTGCTTGCCGCAGGTTGGGGGCCCTTGGCGTGCCGCGGCGGGGCGGCTGGTGGTTCGATGGGGGCAACTCACCCCCTCGTCGCTAAGGAGTGCCCAATGACGGCGTCAACCACCACGATGCGGGCCAGCGTGCTGCATCCGGATCTGTCGATCACGCTCGAGGCGCTGCCGGTGCCGGAACTGGCGGCGGACGAGGTGCTCGTGCAGGTCGGTGCAGTCGGGGTGTGCGGCTCCGACGTGCACTACTGGAAGCACGGGCGGATCGGCGACTTCGTCGTCGAGACCGACCTCATTCTCGGCCACGAGCTGGGCGGGCGCATCGCCGCGGTCGGCACCGACGTCGACGAGAGCCGGATCGGTCAGCGAGTGGCCGTCGAGCCGCAGCGCTCGTGCCGGGTGTGCGAGTACTGCAAGTCGGGCCGATACAACCTGTGCCCGAGCATGGAGTTCTACGCGACCCCGCCGATCGACGGCGCGTTCTGCGAGTACGTCACGATCCAGGCCGACTTCGCGCACCCGATCCCCGACGAGGTCAGCGACGCGGCCGCCGCGATGCTGGAGCCGCTGTCGGTGGGTATCGCCGCGGCCCGCAAGGCGAACCTGCAGCCGGGGCAGAGCGTGTTCATCGCCGGCGCCGGGCCGATCGGCATCATCCAGGCGCAGGTCGCCCGGGCGTTCGGCGCGGCCCGCATCATCGTCTCCGACCCGGCGGCGCCGCGCCGCGAGTTGGCGTTGAGGTTCGGCGCGACGCAGGTCGTCGACCCGATGACGACGGACATCACGACCGCCGGCTACAACGTCGATGCGTTCATCGATGCCGCCGGCGTGGCTCCGGCCGTCGTCTCCGGCATGTACACGGTCAAGCCGGGCGGGTCCGTCGTCCTCGTGGGCATGGGCGCGGACGAGATCGCCCTGCCGATCCCGCTCATCCAGAACTACGAGCTCAACGTCACCGGCATCTTCCGCTACACCGACACGTGGCCGCTGGGCATCCATCTGGTCGCGAGCGGGGCCGTCGACCTCGACGCCCTCGTGACGAGCTCCTACGGACTCGACGAGGCGCCGACGGCGCTCGATCGTGCGGGGGCTCCGCAGGAGCTGAAGGTCGTCGTCCGGCCGGGCGAGTAGGCGCGCGATGCTGCTGCGGGCGCAGCGGGAGGCGGTGGCCCAGGCATGCCGGCGGCTGCGCCGCGAGGGCCTGGTCGTGGGGACGGCCGGGAACGTGTCGGTGCGCGCGGGCGACCTGGTGGCCGTCTCCCCCAGCGGCGTGGACTACGAGGAGTTGACGGCCGATGACGTCGGGGTGCACGACCTGGCCGGGGCTGCCGTCGAGGCGCCGCTGAAGCCTTCCAGCGAGTTGCCCCTGCATCTCGCGGTCTACCTCTCCACAGATCACTGTGCGATCGTGCACACACACGCGCCGGCCTCGACCGCGTTGTCGACCGTCGTCGAGGTGCTGCCCGCCGGGCACTACTACACCGCGATGTTCGGCGGCCCGGTGCGGGTGGCGCCGTACGCGACCTTCGGTTCGGACGAGCTGGCGGAGCACGTCGCCGCCGCCCTCCGCGGGCGGACCGCAGCGCTCATGAGCAACCACGGCGCGGTGCTCGTCGGCGCGGACCTGCCGACCGTCCTGGAGCGCACCGCCTACCTGGAGTACATCTGCCAGGTGCAGTTGCTCGCCGCGGCGTATCCGGCGCCGCAGCGGGTGCTGACGCAGGAGGAGATCGACAAGGTCGCCGGGCTGATCGCCGGCTACGGGCAGACGTCGACGAGCCACCGCGCTGGTGGGTAGACGCTGGTGGGTAGACCGCCCGGGTTCCGGCGCCGGGACCCGGGCGGTCGTTGTGCACCCCGAGTTCGCGCGGTTTCAGGACCCACGCGTGTCGGCAACGACGTCCACGACGTCCGTCCTGTTCCCTTCCATGTATCTAATCGTGCCCCCTCGTATGCATCGTGACCTGCGACGATGCCCTCTTGGAGCGATCAGACGGCGGTGGCAAAACGGGTTCGCTTCCCTCTCAGGGCAACCCGCGCGGGCCCCGGTGACGACCGCGTTCAGCGGTCCGGTGCCCCGGCAATCTCAGCGCCGGGATCGATCTGGGGCATGACTCGGCGCCCCACCGCGACGAACTGCTGCAGGTGCTCGGAGTCGAGGTGGTCGAAGAAGATCTCCCGCACCCAGGCGACGTGCCCCGGAGCCGTGTCCAGCACTTTGCGCTGCCCCGAGGGAGTCAGCACCGCGTTGGTCGAGCGGCGGTCCTGCGCATCGGTCTCGCGGACGATGTACTCCTTGAGTTCCAGCCGCTTGGCGACATGCGACAGCCGCGACAGCGAGCCCCCGGTCAACATCGCCAGGCGGCTCATCCGCAGTCGGGGCGGTTTCTGCTCGGCCAGCACCGCCAGCACCAGGTACTCGAAGTAGCTGAGGTCGGCGTCGCGCTGCAGTTGCTGTTCCAGCAGAGCCGGGAGTTTGAGCAGGAGCGCGTTGCCTGTCAGCCAGGCCCGCCGCTCCAGCGGATCGAGCCAGGGCGGCTCATCAGCCTCCGGCGCTGGGCGGCTACTGCCTCTGGCTGACATGTCCGGAATGGTAGTGCACG
This sequence comes from Kineosphaera limosa NBRC 100340, assembly GCF_000298215.1. Classification (GTDB taxonomy): domain Bacteria; phylum Actinomycetota; class Actinomycetes; order Actinomycetales; family Dermatophilaceae; genus Kineosphaera; species Kineosphaera limosa. The sequence goes on from NZ_BAHD01000016.1 coordinate 22,439, forward strand.
TTGGTCGTTGACCTGTGATTACTCACTCCGGTCAGGTCGACGCTCGAGCGGGTCGGGGGTCACGGCAGCGGTACCCGCCAGCGCAGCAGCGTGCCGGTGGGCTCGCGCGCGACGAGCGCGAACGAGCCGCCGTGTGCGGCCGCCCGCCCGTCGAGGTTGCCCAGGCCGCTGCGGCGCACCGGCTCACCCAGTCCCACGCCGTTGTCCTGGATGGTGACCACGAGGCCGTCGCTCGTGCTGACCCGCACCTGCGCGTCGCTGGCGCGGGAGTGCCGGGCGACATTGGACAGGCCCTCGCGCACGACGGCGACGACATCGTGTTCCAGGTGCGGCGGCACCTCCGAGAGCATGCCCTCGAACGCCAGGTCGGGCACGTAGCCCGCGTGCTCGGCGAACTGCTCCACGAGCGACTCGATCTCGGGACCCAGGCCGCCCTCGGGCAGGTGCTGGTGCAGCTCGAAGATCGCCTCCCGCAGCGTCTTCACCGCGGTGTCCAGCTCGTCGACGACCCCTTCGAGTCGTTCGCGCACGACCGGCTCGACGTGCCGCCCGGCGGCCTGCAGACTCAGCCCCGCGGCGAACAGCCGCTGGATGACGTGGTCGTGCATGTCCCGGGCGATGCGGTCGCGGTCCTCCAACAGTTGGGCGCGGGACCGCTGTCGTTGCGCCCGCGCGGCCTCGATGGCCAGGCCCATCTGTTCGGCGAAGGGGGTCAGCAGGTCCATGGTCTGGGTCGCCTCGCCGCGCCCGTCGGTGGTCCACGCCAACGCGATGAGCCCGACCTCGACCTCCCCGACGGTGATCGGGACGATCGCGCAGGCCCCGAACTCCTGCGCCCCGCCGAGGCGGGCCAGTTCGGCCGCCAACTCCCCCACGTGCCGATCGCCGGGCATCGTCATGAGCAACAGCGGCACCCGCTCCTTGAGCAGGATCGTCCAGCGCGGGCTCATCAGCCGCGCGCCCAGCACCTCCCGACCGTGCTCCGCTCCGGTCTGAGCCCGCACCACCAGCCGGCCGGTCTCGTCGCGCACCGCCAACAGCCCGAGGTGGGCGCCGCCGAGCTCGCGAGCATGCTTGACCATGCGACCCAGGGCCGCGGCCTCGTTGCGCCCCTCCAGCAGCGTCTGCGTGAGTTCGGCCATCACTTCGGCCCACTGCTGGCGTCCCCGCGCCCGGTCGAACAGTTGCGCGTTCTCGATCGCGATCCCGGCCGCGGCGGCCAGGCCCTCCAACACGGTGCCGTCGGCCTCGTCGAAGGGCTGCCCGTCGTTCCGGTCGCACAGGTAGAGGTTGCCGAACACTGTGTCGCGCACCCGCACGGACGCCCCGATGAAGGTGCGCATCGGCGGGTGATGCGGCGGAAAGCCCACCGACTCGGGGTGGTCGCGGATGTCGTCGAGGCGCATTGTCTGCGGATCCCGGATGAGGAGGCCGAGCACGCCGCCGCCGTGGGGCAGGTCGCCGATGCGTTCGCGCTGCTCAGCGGTGAGGCCGTGGGTGATGAAGTCGGCCAGCTGACGGCCCGTGGCGTCCAGCACGCCGAGCGCGCCGTAGCGGGCACCCAGCAGTTCGCAGGCCGAGTGCAGCACCTTGGCGAGCACCGCGGGCAACTCCAGGTCGGAGCTGATCGCCACGACCGCCGAGAGCAGTTGCCCCAGCCGCTCCTGCGCCTGCGTCGCCCCCGCTGCCCGGCGTCGGATCTCGTCCAGCAGATCCTCGATGTCCAGGCCCACCCCGAGCTGGCTGTGGTCGGGCTCCAGTGGTGCGCTCACACCGTCGATGCTAGGTCGCCGGCAGCGCCGGGCACGTACCGCACCGCCAACACGTCGCAGGCCGCGTAGCGCTGGCAGTACGCCGCCAGCTGCGCGGCCCGGCTCATGGAGCGGCGCTCACCGCCCCGACCCCGGCCCGAGGTGCCCGCGGCGCAGGCACGCCGACCGGCGGCTGCCGATGCCCGCCCGCCGGTCTCGGCCTCGATGGGGTCGTCTGCGGCGATGACCAGGATGCCGGCCTCGGCGCTGCGGTCGACGAAGACCGGCCCGGGCTCGCCCTCGGCGACCTCGAAGGTCACGGGCACCCGGGGAAACTCCCGTAGGGCGCGCAGCGCCGCGGTGAAGTTCTTGGAGTCGGAGGCCTCGCGCTCCTCCAGCGCGGTGCCCTCGGGCACGACGTGCAGGAAGCGCACCCGCGCCCCCCGCGCCGCCGCCTCCTGCACGGCAGCGCGCGCGACCTGCTGTGCGCTGCCGCTGTCAAGGAGGCCGGCCACCACATCGCGGGCGACGATGCCGGTGAGGGGCGGGGTGAGCGCCCAATTGCTCCTTGTCATGGCCCCCAGCGTGACTCCGCAAGGGGGCAGTCCCCAGGGCCATAGGTCCCGCCGGGGCGGTCTGGGAGAAAGGCCACAGTGGCCCGCGGCGAAAACGGCGAATAGTCCTGTTGAGCAGGCCAAATGCGGCGCGGCGCCGAATCGATACGACCGCCTCGCGGCCCAGACTCAGGGGCGGTGGTCGCCCAACTGGTCGGCGTGGGTGGCGGCGAAGACGGCGGCCTGGGTGCGCCGCTCCATGCCCAGCTTGGCCAGGATCGCGGTGATGTAGTTCTTCACGGTCTTCTCCGCGAGAAACAACTCGGACCCGATCTGCCGATTTGTCAGACCGTCGGCGACCAGTACGAGAATGCGCCGCTCCTGCGGGGTCAGACTGCGCAGGCGTGGGTCGGTAGCGGTCGGGGACGTGAGGTTCTTCTGGGCGAGTGCGACGGCCTTGGGGTCCAGCAGCGATTCACCCCGGGCGACCCGCCGGATGGTCTCGACGAGGTCGCCGCCGCGGATGTCCTTGAGCAGGTAGCCGGAGGCGCCGGCGAGCACCGCCGCGGTGAGGGCCTGCTGGTCGTCGAAGCTGGTGAGGATCAATCCGCGGATGGAGGGGTCGACGGCGCGGATCTGCCGGCACACCTCGATGCCGGAGCCGTCGGGCAGCCGGGCGTCGAGTACCGCAACGTGCGGTCGCATGGCCGGGATCCGGCGAGCCGCCTCGGTCGCGGTCCCGGACTCACCGACGACCTCGACATCGCTCTCCAACTCGAGCAGCTCTCGCAGCCCGCGACGCACGATCTCGTGATCGTCGACGAGATAGACGCGCACCACCTGGCCGGTCGGACCGCCGCCGCGTTGGCTGGCGGCGTCCGGAGTGCTCGATCCGCTCATGCTCTCGTTCCCTTCCTGGCCGCCGGGGCTCCGTTACCCACGCGCTCGGTCGACTCCTGCCGACCGTAGAACACCCGTTCGGTGACCTCGCGCGCGTGGCGAGCTCGGCGGCTGTAGGTCTCGCCGAGTAGATACCCCTCACCGGGGCCGCCACCGAGGATCCGGTTGGCGCCCTCGGCGTCACGCACGTCGGCCGGGACGGCATCGCTGGACCGACCGCGCCAGAGCATCATCGCATCGCGCACGTCGGAGGCGTACTGCCAGGCCTGTTCGAGTCGCTCTCCGTCGTCGGCATCCAACAGTCCGGCGGCAACCTCCGCGTGCAAAGCCCCCAGGGTAGCGCTGGTGCGCAGGTCGGGATAGGCGTGGGCGTGCTGCATCTGCAGCAACTGCACGGTCCACTCGATGTCGCTGAGCCCGCCGCGACCGAGCTTGAGGTGCCGCCGCGGATCGGCGCCGCGGGGCAGCCGCTCGGACTCCATCCGGGCCTTGAGCCGGCGCATCTCGCGCACCGCTGCGGCATCCAGGCCGTCGGCCGGCCAGCGCAGCGGGTCGATGAGCGTGATGAACTCGGCACCCAACTCGGCGTCGCCGGCCACGGGCCGAGCCCGCAGCAACGCCTGCGCCTCCCACGGTTGGGACCAGCGGTCGTAGTAGGCGGCGTAGCCGCCGATGGTGCGCGACACCGGCCCCGACTTGCCCTCGGGCCGCAGGTCGAGGTCGACCTCCAGGGCGGGATCGGGGCCGGGCAGACCGACGATCCGGCGCATCTCCAGCACGGCGGCACCGACCGCGGCCTGAGCCTCCCGCTCGTCGGCGCCGTCGTGCGGTCGGTGCGCGACGAGCACGTCGGCGTCGGAGGCGTAGCCGCACTCCCGGCCACCGAGGCGCCCCATGCCGATGAGGACGATGTCGGCGGGCACCGGCGAGCGCCGCTCGATCCCGACTTTCTTCGTGGCGATGTAGAGGGCGGCCTCCAGCAGCGCCTCGGTCAGGTCGGTGAGGGCCTCCTGCACGACCTGGGTCGAGACGACTCGCACGAGGTCGGCCAGGGCGATGCGGAACAGCTCCTGGCGGCGGATGACGCGCACGGCCTCGATGGCCGACTCCGCGTCGTCCTTGCGGGCCACTGCGCTGCGCATGGTGCGCAGCACCTGCTCGCGGCTGCGCGGCTGCAGACCGGCGTCCTCGGCCAAGATGCGCACCGACTCCGGGGCGCGCATCAGCAGGTCGGCTGCGTATCGGCTGCGGGCCAGCACGTGCGCCAGCCGCTCGGCGGCCTTGCCCTCGTCGCGCAGCATCTTCATGTACCAGTGGGTGCCGCCGAGCGATTCGGAGAGGCGCCGGAACGCCAGCAGGCCCGCGTCGGGGTCGGCCTCGTCGGCGAACCAGCCGAGCATGACCGGCAGCAATTGCCGCTGGATGGCGCTGGTGCGGCTCGTGCCGACCGTCAGTGCCTCCAGGTGGCGCAGCGCGCCGGCGGGGTCGCGGAAGCCGAGCGCGGACAGGCGTTCCTTGGCCGCCTGCGGGCTCAGGCGCGCGTCGTCCGGCGACAGGCGCGCCGTCGCCGACAGCAGCGGACGGTAGAACAACTGCTCGTGGATGCGGCGCACATCGCGTTTGATGGCCCGCCACCGCTCGTCGAGGTCCCTGATCGGGTCGGCGCGCAGGCCCAGACTGCGACCCAGCCGCCGCAGATCCTCCGGCGAGGTCGGCAGCAGGTGGGTGCGGCGCATCCGCGAGACCTGGATGCGGTGTTCGAGGCTGCGCAGAAAACGGTAGGCACCCTCGAGCCGCGCTGCGTCGTCCCGACCGACGTAGCCGCGGTCGGCCAGGGCGGCGAGTGCCGCCAGGGTGGTCGGCGAGCGCAGTTGGTCGTCGTGCCGGCCGTGCACGAGCTGCAGCAGTTGCACGGAGAACTCCACATCGCGCAGGCCGCCGACGCCGAGCTTGAGCTGCCGCTCGGCCTCCCGGGTGGGCACGTGGTCTTCGACGCGTCGGCGCATGGACTGCACGTCTTCGACGAAGTTCGGGCGGCTCGCGGCCTCCCAGACCATCGGCCCGATCGTCTCCAGGTAGGCGCGACCCACCTCCTGATCGCCGGCGACCAGCCGGGCCTTGAGCAGGGCCTGGAACTCCCACGTCTTGGCCCACCGCTTGTAGTAGCCGGCGTGGCTGGCGACGGTGCGCACCAGCGGGCCCTGCTTACCCTCGGGACGCAGGGCCGCGTCGACGGGCCACAGCGTGCCCTCGGCGGTCGCGGCCGAGCAGGCGCGCATGAGCGTCGTGGCCAGGGTCGTGGCGGCCGCGATGCAGTCGGCCTCGCTCACCGGCTCGCCGGTCGACTCACCGGTCGATTCACCGGGCGACTCCCCCTCCTGCGACGGGGGCGCCGGGGGTTCGGCGACGAAGATGACGTCGACGTCGGAGACGTAGTTCAACTCACGGCCACCGCACTTACCCATGCCGATGACCGCCAGCCGGGCCGCCGCGGCGGCGTCCGGATGCTGCTCACGCGCGATGGCGTGCGCGGCCTCCAGCGCGGCGGCGGCCAGGTCGGCCAGGTCGGCCGCGATGTCGGGCATGACCTGGGCGGGGTCGCTGCAGGTCAGATCGGTGGCGGCGATGCCCAGCAGTTGCTCGCGGTAGCCCAGCCGCAGCGCGTCCTCGGCGCTGCGCTCGCCGCGGGCCGGTGCGCCGACGGCTTGCACCAGGCGTGCCGACCGGGCAGCGGCATCGAGCCGCTGGGCGTGGGCGGCGGCCGGCCAGTGCTGCGGATGCCGGGCCAGGTGGTCACCCAGGGCCGCGGAGGCGCCGAGCACGGCCAGCAGCCGGTCGCGGTCGACGCCGTGCCGGGTGAGCAGCTCGCGCAGCTCCGGCAGCCGCACGTCGGGCGGCGGCCCGTTGGAGGAGGTGGGGCTGGAGCCGTCCGCCGTCTCCAGCATCCGCACCAGCGCCAGCAACGCGAGCACCGGCTCGGCCGTGTAGGCCAGGGCCCGCAGCAGCCCCGTCTCGTCGCGCTCCAGGTCTACCAGCCCGGCCAACACCGGCGACTGCGCCAACGCCAACGCCCGTTTGGAGTTCTCGAAACCCAGCTTGGCCAGCCACGCAATCGGGCTGCTGGACCCTCTCTCGACGACCGCCATCAGTGCTTCGCTCTCAGCGCGCCGTCGTCACAGAACGGGCAGCAGCCGCTCGAGTTCCAGCGGCGTGACCTGCGCCCGGTAGTCCGTCCACTCCCGCCGCTTGTTGCGCAGGAAGACGTCGAAGACGTGCTCGCCGAGCACCTGCGCGACGAAGTCCGAGCGCTCCATGGTCTGGATCGCCTCGTGCAGCGAGGTGGGCAGCGGGTCGATCCCGAGGGCCTGCCGCTCCGCCTCCGTGAGGGCCCAGACGTCGTCCTCAGCCTCCTCGGGCAACTCCAGCTCGCGCTCCACCCCGTCCAGGCCCGCCATGAGCAGCACGGCGAACGCGAGATAGGGGTTGCAGGCGGGGTCCAGGGTACGCACCTCGATGCGCGAACTGTTCTCCTTGTGCGGTTTGTACATCGGCACCCGCACCATCGCACTGCCGTTGTTGTGCCCCCAGCACACGTACGCGGGGGCCTCGCCGCCGCCCCAGAGCCGCTTGTAGGAGTTGACCCACTGGTTGGTGACGGCGGTGATCTCCGAGCCGTGCGCCAGCAGGCCCGCGATGAACTGGCGGGCGACCTTGCTCAGCTGGTAGCGGCCGCCGGCCTCGAAGAAGACGTTGCGGTCACCCTCGAAGAGCGACAGGTGCGTGTGCATGCCCGAACCCTGCGCGGTCGACAGCGGCTTGGGCATGAAGGAGGCGAAGCAGTCCTGCTGCAGCGCGACCTCCTTGATGACCGTCCGGAACGTCATGATGTTGTCCGCGGTCGACAGCGCGTCGGCGTAGCGCAGGTCGATCTCCTGCTGGCCGGGGCCGGTCTCGTGGTGGGAGAACTCCACCGAGATGCCCATCGACTCCAGCATCGTGATGGCCCGGCGACGGAAGTCCTGACCCAGCCCTTGAGGCACGTGGTCGAAGTAGCCGGCCTGGTCGACCGGCTCCGGCGGCTGCCCGGGCTTGATCGGCGTCTTGAAGAGGAAGAACTCGATCTCGGGGTGGGTGTAGAAGCTGAACCCCATGTCGGCCGCCTTGGCCAGCGCGCGACGCAGCACGAACCGCGGGTCAGCGTAGCTGGGGGTGCCGTCGGGCATGAGGATGTCGCCGAACATGCGGGCCGTACCGGGCGGGCTGCCGCGCCAGGGCAACACCTGGAAGGTGCTGGGGTCGGGGCGCACGAGCATGTCGGATTCGGTGATGCGGCTGAAGCCCTCGATGGCGCTGCCATCGAAACCCAAGCCCTCGTCGAAGGCGCCCTCGAGTTCGGCCGGGGCGACGGCCACCGACTTCAACGTGCCGAGCACGTCGGTGAACCACAGGCGCACGAACCGGATGTCGCGCTCCTCGATCGTGCGCAGGACGAACTCTTGTTGACGGTCCATACGATGATCTTGCCGCACCACCCCCAGGCATTGGCGGCTGACCCGGGCGTTTCGTCCCTTGACGTGCGTGACCTGCACCGAACCCATTGCGCGCGGGCCTTTTGGGTGATGTGGTTGGAGGACTTGGCCCGTCGGGACGCCGACGGGCACGCAGCGAGGAGGTTGGCATGACCGTGGAGAATGTCGAAACCGATACAGACTCCAAGCCGGCGGACGTCATCGAAGTCGTCCAGCACGTGCAGCGCCCCATCGGCGAGGTGTGGGGGCGCCTGACGCAGAAGGAAGGCATCGAGGCCTTCCTCGGCGAAGGCGCGACGCTGGGTGACAAGGGGGATGCGTGGCACGCCGGCGACGGGACGTACGGAGTGACGCGTAGCTACCATCCGGAGCAGCAGGTGCGAGTGTCCTGGCACGCCGACGCCGACGCGCCGCCGACGCTGGTCGACCTGCAGATGAGCCAGGAGGGCGAGGGGACCCTGCTCACGCTGCGGCACGAGAATCTGACGCAGGACATGGACCGCGAGGCCCTGGAGCGGCGCTGGGACGCCGCGATGCACCGCCTCACGCAGGTCTGAGTCGGCAGCTGCACGTCGAGGGCCCCGGAGCGTGATGCTCCGGGGCCCTCGTGGCTACTGGGCTAGCGGGTCGCGGTCAGGACTTTTCGCCCTCGCCCCACTCGTTGTACTCGCGGTCTTCCTCGTCCCACGCCTCGGTCTTCTCCTTGGCGGTCTCCAGGGCGCGCTGGGCCTCCTCGCGGGTCTCGTACGGACCCATGAGGTTCTCCCCCGCGGACTTGGTCTCGTCGGGCTCCACCTGACCGGTGCGCACGTTGTACCAGAACGTCATGACAACCTTCCTGCATCGAGGCGACCGCGGGCCGGGGCGGGCCGCGCTGGGCTTCACCGTACCCCCGGTGCGTGCTCGGCGAGGCCGTGCGCGGGCACATGCGGGGACGGGTGGGCCTAGACTGCAGCCCAACTTGAAGTGAAGCAGCGGGCGCGACCCGCGATCGGCGGCGAGGAGTGCAGCGATGACCGAGCAGACCTACCCCCTGGGGATCGACGTCGGCGGCAGCGGCATCAAGGGTGCGCCCGTCGACCTGGGCGCCGGAGCGTTCGCCGCGGAGCGCCTCCGCATCGAGACCCCGCACGACTCCACTCCGCGCAACGTCGTGGACGTCATCGCGCAGGTCGCCGAGCAGTTCGCCGACGCCACCGCGGGACGCGCGATCGGCGTGACCGTGCCGGCGGTCGTGACGCACGGCGTCGTGCGCTCGGCCGCGAACATCGACGACAGCTGGATCGACACGGACGCGGGTGCCCTGCTGCGCGAGAAGCTCGGCCGCCCGGTGACGGTGCTCAACGACGCCGACGCCGCCGGGGTCGCCGAGATGCGCTTCGGCGCCGGCAAGGACGCGCGGGGCACCGTGCTCATCGCGACGCTGGGCACCGGCATCGGCACGGCCCTGTTCGTCGACGGCATCCTCGTACCCAACACCGAGTTCGGGCACCTGGAAATCGACGGCCACGACGCCGAGTCCAAGGCCGCGAACAGCGCCCGGGAGCGCGAGGACCTGTCGTGGAAGGCGTGGGCCAAGCGGCTGCAGCGCTACTTCTCGCACATCGAGTGGCTGCTGTGGCCCGACCTCATCATCGTCGGCGGCGGCGTCAGCAAGAAGGCCGACAAGTTCTTGCCGCTGCTGGACCTACGCGCCCCGATCATCCCGGCGCAACTGCTCAACGACGCCGGCATCATCGGCGCCGCCTACCAAGCGGAGCAAAACGCCCAGTAGCCCTGTTCAGAGGGTGATCGCCGCGCCGCCGGCGATGTCGACGACCTCCAGCCCTTCGACGACTTGGCCGCCGAGGTTGCCGATCTGGCGCAGGTAGAGCTCGCGGCCGGTGGGGCTGAGCAGCCCGTCGTGGATCGGCACGAAGCGGGGCGCGCCGATGCGGCGGACGAAGTCGACGGTCTCCTTCATGGCGCACCAGGGCGCGTTGACCGGTACGCCGAGCACGTCGACCTGCCCGGGGTCGGCGTCGAGGGCGTCGCCGGGGTGAAAGAAGCTCGGCTCGCCGTCGGCGCGCAGCACGACGCCGGTGTTGTCGATGCGGGGGATGTCGACGTGGATGACCGCGTGCTGCTGTCCGACCGGGTCGAGGGTCACTCCCCCGTCGAGGGTCACTGCCTGGCCGCGGACGAGGGTCTCGATGTCGCGGGGCAGGTCGCCTTGGTCGCGCAACTGCCCCGCCGTCTGGGCCTCCAGCAGCACGCGGGCGCCGGGGTTGGCGGCGACCAGCGGCCCGAACCGTTTGGGATCGCAGTGGTCCGGATGCTGATGGGTCACCAGGATCGCGTCGAGGTCACGCAGGTCTTCGAAGCCGTGCGAGAACGCGCCGGGATCGAGCAACACCCGCCGATCCGCGATCTCGACCAGCACGCAGGAGTGTCCGAAGTGAGTCAGGCGCATGTGCCTCACCCTAGCCAGGTGCGGCGTATGAGTCTTCGTGAAGACGTCGCGGGGCCTTGAACACCCGGCCCCTGGCGGAAGGAACCGCAGCATTACCAACCCCAGGCGCAAACTTGACCTCCTGCAGGCTCAACCGACATCGAGTCGCGACCCGAACGCCCCTCCGCAGCCTTACGATTCTTCGACGAGGACAAACTCCCCCGCTTCAGCGAGGAGCCGATGAACGCGATCTCGATGCACAGGCTCGCTCGACGGCCGGGACTGCTTGCCGTTGCCGGGATGCTAGCCCTCAGCGTCGCGGCGTGCGGAACCATGGGAGCCGCAAGAGTTCAGCCCATGGGGAGCAACCCTAGGGGTATGGCCACCACGGTCGACGGCCCTGTCCTTTGGGGAGCCGGAATATGGTGCAGTAACACGGCCAGGGGGGTCGATATCGAAGACGTCATTTGGCAGGAGAACGACGAGATTGACATTGTGGCCTTCTCCGTGCAGAGCTTCGCTCCTTTCGAGAACAGGATGGGACGGATAACGGCGACCCTGGAGAAGGAGTATCCCGACACTTACAACGACCGTACGGTTCGCGGCCGTTGCGACGACGACCCTTCTGACGCTGACTCCGCACAGAACAACGGCGCTCCTTCGAAGGTATTGAGTCAGCTCGTGCTCGAACTGCGTCTGGCGGACCCGACGAAAGTGGGCCACGCCATGGGGTTGCGGGCAAGGACTGCCAGGGGCGTCAGCGCGGCCGAGCCGGTCACGGTCGTCCTGTGCCCCGCCGACATGAAACCGTGCGAAGAGGATTCGTGGAAGAAGCAGTAGCGCATTGACCCGCGCCCGCATCCCCTCCCCTCGCGATTCGGGCGAACCGGGTGATCGCGCCTAGCATGGCCCACCGTGGAGTTTCTCAACGGCCTGGCCCCGACGCACGACCTCACCTACAACGACGTCTTCATGGTGCCCTCGCGCAGCGACGTGGGCTCGCGCCTGGATGTCGACCTGACCACGCCGGACAAGGTGGGCACGAGCGTGCCGCTCATCGCCGCCAACATGACGGCGGTCTCGGGGCGCCGGATGGCCGAGACGATGGCCCGGCGGGGAGCGCTGGCGATCCTCCCGCAGGACATTCCGCTGCCCGCGATCGCCACGTCGATCCGGGAGGTCAAAGCGGCCGATCCGGTGTTCGAGACGCCGATCGTCATCGCGCCGACGGCACCGGTCGCCGAGTTTCTGTCCCTCGTCGGCAAGCGCTCCCACGGGGTGGCCGTGGTGGTCGAGGACGGCCGACCGGTCGGTGTCATCTCCGAGAAGGACTGCCAGGAGGTAGACCGGTACGCGACCGTGGGCGAGGTGATGGTCAGCGAGGTGCTGACCGTCAACCGGGACGCCGACCTGCGGGCGGTGTTCGACCGGATGGCCTCGCACCACCTCGACACGGTGCCGGTCGTCGAGGATGGCGCACTGGCCGGCCTGTTGACGCGGCGCGGCATCCTGCGCTCGACGATCTACCGGCCGTCGCTGGACGCCGACGGCAAGCTCATGGTCGGTGCCGCGGTGGGCATCAACGGCGACGTGCGCGCTAAGGCCGCGGCACTGTTGGAGGCGGGCGCGGACGTGCTGGTCGTCGACACGGCGCACGGGCATCAAGAGAAGATGATCGACGCGCTGGGGGTCGTGCGCGCGGCGCGCGACGAGTTCGCGGCCCAGCACGGCCGGCGGGTGCCCATCGCGGCGGGCAACGTGGTCGCCGCCGACGGGGCGCGCGATCTGGCCGAGGCCGGCGCGGACATCGTCAAGGTCGGGGTCGGCCCAGGCGCGATGTGCACGACCCGGATGATGACCGGCGTGGGTCGCCCGCAGTTCTCTGCGGTACTGGAGTGCGCTGCTGCGGCCAAGGAGTCGGGCGCCAGCGCGTGGGCCGACGGTGGCGTGAAGTACCCCCGCGACGTTGCGTTGGCCCTGGCCGCGGGGGCGGCGAGCGTCATGATCGGCTCGTGGTTCGCGGGCAGCTACGAGTCCCCCGGCGACCTGCAACGCGGCAGCGACGGCCGGCTATTCAAAGAGTCCTTTGGGATGGCCTCAGCCCGGGCCGTGCGCAACCGCACCCGCGACGCCGGAGCCTTCGACCGGGCCCGCTCAGCCCTGTTCGAGGAGGGCATCTCCAGCGCCCGCATGTACCTGGACCCCGAGCGCCCCGGTGTCGAGGACCTGCTCGACCAGATCGTCTCCGGGGTCCGCAGCGCCTTCACCTATGCCGGCGCCAAGACCATCGGCGAGTTCGGCTCCCGCGCCGTCGTCGGCCTCCAGTCCAGCGCCGGCTACGACGAAGGCCGCCCCCGCCACACCTCCTGGTAACGGTAGAGCGGGCCCGCGCGAGGCATCCAGGGGGACGAATGGCCCGATTACGCCACCGCGCTCAGGTCAGCGGAAGTGTCGCCGATCACTTCAGGTGTCCGATCCCGTCGCAGAAAGGACCATCGTGGTCGCTCGTTCCAGACTGTCCGCCGTCGTCGCTACCGCCGTCCTCGCCGGGGGGGTCTCCTAGCTCCCGCGGCCCACGCCGAGCCAGCGCCCCCAGCGCCTGAGGTGTCGACCGCACCCGCCCCGGCGCGCCCCACTCCCGCCCCGCTGGCCGAGCTCGAAGGTGCCAAGAACGCCACGGCCAGCACAGCTGGCTACTACGAGCACATGAACGTCGTGTCGACGAACATGCACATCTACAACTTCTGGAACGAATCGCCCAAGTTCGGCGCCCCCGCCGGGACTGCCTCCGCGCCGCTGGCCGGCGTCGCGTGGGAGCACAAGACCTACACCTACAACACCAGCTACCCAGGACGCTTGGAAATTCAGCTCTGCTCGGACGTGCCACGTCGCTGCTACGACGTCAGCAACCACCCTGAGGCGTGGTTTACCGCCTACAACGACCTGGATGCCGCCACCACAAAGTTCCTCTTCCGATACCGCTGGTACAACGCCTCACGACCTGACAACGGCCGCATCTATGACCCCTGGGTCGGGGCCGGCGCAAAGCCCTTCGTCACTGCCTCTGCCGCCGCCTGGTGGGACTGAGCGAGTAAGGAAGAACGATGACCTCAGACTTCTCCGTGGCCAGAATCCGCCAGACTGAACCGATGGCTCTGACGCCACCCAGCGGTGTACGCAAGGCAATCTACGAATCTGCTTCGTACGGACCGCTCTTGGAGAGCGACAAGCGAATGCTCGAAGAATTCTCGGGCATGGAGTTCGATTGGCCGCCAGTTTCTGGCGGGGCGTTTCCTGGCGATGCCGTCGGCATTGCCTTGATCCGCAAGGGCCAATTGCAAGACGGAGCCCGCTTGGGCAGCGGTGACCTGATGTCTGCGATGAGCCGCCTCCAGAGTGTGTACCAGCGGATGAACGGCAGCGGCATCTTCACTGACGAGTTCATGACTTACGTCGCGCAACGCTCTGCCGACTCCCCCGCCGCCTTCAGCCAACTCGCACGCCTGACAGGTCGGGACATCTACGCCTGACCGTCATCCCTCCTCGTCAACGCCCGGAAGTCTGACGTCAGCGGCGTATTGACGCCGACGGGACACAGCTCACCGGGACGGGACACAGCAAAGCCCGACGGGACATGCCTGCTCAGGTGTGTCTCGTCGGGTTCTACTGTGTCCCGTCGCGAGGGGCTGTGCCCCGTCGCGAGGGGCTGTGCCCCGTCGCGAGGAGCTGTGCCCCGTCGCGAGGAGCTGTGCCCTGTCGCTCGGAGAGGCGTCCCGGGGCTCGGGGCCCCGACCGCGGCCCTAGACCAGGGCCCAGACGCCCATCGTGACGGCGAAGCCGACGACGGACAGGAACGTCGAGAGCACGGTCCAGGTCTTCAGGCCGTCGGCGACGGACAGGCCCTGGTATTTGGTGACGATCCAGAAGCCGGAGTCGTTGATGTGGCTCAGGCCGACCGCGCCGAAACACATGGCGAGCGTGATGACGACGACCTGCACGCTGGTGAACCCGCCGGCCGCGATGCCGGGCTGGATGAGGCCCGCCGCGGTGAGGATCGCGACGGTCGCCGAACCCTGCGCGGCCCGCAGGGCCAGGGCGATGAGGTAGCCCGCGACGATGATCGGTAGGCCCAGGTCGGCCAGCCACTCCGAGAGCGCAGCGCCGATGCCGGTCTTGACGAGCACGTTGCCGAAGACGCCGCCGGCGCCGGTGACGAAGATGATGATCGCGACCATCGGCAGCGCCGAGTCGAGCACGCTGGTGCGCTGCGTCTTGTTCCAGCCGGCCTTCGAGCCGATGGCGAAGTAGGCGACGATGACGGCCACCAAGAGCGCGGTGGTCGGCGCCCCGATGTAGGCCGCGATGTCGCGGACCAGCTCGCCCTCGGGCAGCAGCGTCGCGGTGACCGAGCCGATCATGATCATCGCGATGGGCAGCACGATGAGGAAGGTGACCAGACCCGCTCCGGGGCGGGTCCGCACGGCCAGGTCGGTGCCACCAGCCGAACCAGCCGAGCCGGCACCGTCGGTGTCGTCGGACATCGCCGCGGTGGCGGGCGACTCCTGAAGTTCGATCTGCTCGACCTTGAACAGCTTGGCGGCGTAGAAGCCCGCGACGCCGACTAGCGCGCAGATGACCAGGCCGATGAGGGTCATGAGGCCGACGTCGGCGCCGATCGTGGCGGCCGCGGCGACCGGGCCCGGGTGCGGCGGCAAAGCGACGTGCACGACGATGAGGACACCGGCCACCGGCAGGCCGAGGCGCACCGGGTGCAGGCCCGCGGTCTTGGCAAACGCGAAGACCAGCGGCGCCAGGATGATGAAGCCGACGTCGAAGAACACCGGGATGCCGAGGATGAACGCGGCGATCGTCACGGCCGCGACGACGCGCTTCTGGCCGAGCTTCTCGGTGAAGGTTGTCGCCAGCGTTTGCGCGCCGCCGGAGACCTCGACGAGCCGACCCAGCATCGAGCCGAGTCCGACGATGATCGCGACCGAGCCGAGCACCTTGCCCATGCCCTCGACCATCGTCGGCACGACCTCGCCGATGGGCACGCCGGCGACGATCGCCGTCCCCATCGCCACGAGCAGCAGGGAGACGTAGGCGGAGAACTCGAACTTGATGACGAAGACGAGCAGAACGAGGATCGCGACGAGCGCGATCGCGAGCAGCGCACCGACTCCCATGTCAGTTCTCCTTGCCGGTCACGGCGATGCTGGGGGCGAGCACGGTGATGACCGCGGAGTCGTCCACGGCCTCTTTGCCCTGCGCCTCGCCGAGCAGGTAGAGCTGCTCGGCGGCGGCGGCGACGGGCGTAGCCAGGTGCACCGACTTGGCCGCGGTGGTCACGATGCCCATGTCCTTGACGAAGATGTCGAGGCGGCTCTTCACCTCCGCGCCACCCTCGTCGTAGGCCTGCAGCATCCGCTGGCCGCGGTCGCCGAGCATGAAAGAGGCGGCGGCGCCGGCCATGAGGGCCTGCAGCGCCAGCGCCGGGTCGAGCCCGAGCGCCCGCGCGAGGGCCAGCGCCTCACCGGCGGCGGCGATGTGCACCCCACACAACAGTTGGTTGACGGTCTTCATGGCCTGGCCGTCGCCGGCCTTGTCGCCGACGCGCACGAGGGTGCCGGCCATGGCGTCCAGCACGGGCTGGGTGGCGGTCCAGGCGTCGTCGTCGGCGCCGACGGTGACAAGCAGGTCGCCCTCGCCGGCGCGCACCGGGCCGCCGGAGATCGGGGCGTCGACGATGCGGTGCCCGCTGGCGGCGAGCCGGTCGGCGACCTCACGGACCGCCTCGACGCCGACCGTCGAGGTGAGCAGCACGGTGGCGCCGGCGGGCAGCGTCGCCACGACGCCGTCCGGTCCGTAGAGCGCGTCTTCGAGTTGGGCGGCGTTGCGGACGGCGAGCAGCACGACGTCGGCGCCGGTCGCGGCCTCGCGGGCGCTGCCGCAGCCGGTGACTCCGGCTGCGGCGGCCAGGTCGAGCCGGGGTTGGGCGATGTCGAAGCCGCGGACGGCGGCTCCGTGGGTGACCAGGTTGGTCGCCATGGGCAGCCCCATGGCGCCGAGGCCGAGGACGGCGACGGTGACGTCACTCAGTGTTGACATGGTTCGCTCTACTTTCTCTACAGACTTGTGTGGGATCAGGGATGGTCAGGCGGAGAGGGTGTCGACGACGTCGGCGAGGGACTGATCTCCGCCGACATTGCCGGCGAAGACGATGTAGGGGATGCCGAGCGCCGGGCCGTCGACGGGCTCCCACAGCGAGACGATGCCGGGCAGCATCGGGCCGCGGACGAACGCGCGGCGGATCTGCAGGCCGAGGGTGGCGACGTCGGACGACGTGATGCCGCCCTTGGCGACGACGAACCGCGGCGCCCGCCGGGCGAGCGCCTCCCGCACGACCTGCACGACGGCCGCGGAGACCTGACGGGCGATGTCCAGCGACGCGTCGGCGTCGTCGCCGCGCACGAGCACGCGACTGGTGCGCACGACGACATTGCCCTGGCCAAGCCCTGCGACCACCTCGTCGACGATGTCGGCCAGATGCTGCTGGCGGCGGTCATCGAGCACTGCGGCGACGTCGATCTCGATCTCGGTGGGGGCGCGGCGCTCACGGAGCGCGTCGAGCTGGCGGGTGGTGAGGCCGACGTGCGAGCCGACCATGATGAGGCCGCCGGGGGCGCGCTCGCCCGCGCCGCTGATGCGCTCAACATCCTCAGCGCTCAGCGGCGTCCGCGGAGACTGGCCGATACGCGCCCGACCGAACGGCGGCCCGACACGGTAGACGAACCGCTTGCCCGCGCGCTCGGCCTGCTCCAGCGCGAGGGCGAGGAGCAGCAGGTCGTTCTCGTCGACGATGTCGGGGGCCACGACCTGGCCGCCGGTCACCTCGGTCAGGATGCGGGCCGCCTCCTGGCCGGGCTCGCCGGAGCGCAGGGTGGCGAGGTCGATGAGCACCACGTCCTCGCCCGCGATAGCCCCGCCGGACTTCTCCACGACCCAGTCCCGCAGGTGGGAGGACTCGTAGCCGAAGGTCGCGTCCTTGGCGAACTCGCTCTCTCCGACGGGGGTGAAGCCGTCGGCGGCCGAGCCGGCGTAGTGCACGCCGCCCACGGTGATGCGGCCCGCGTCGGCGAAGGCGGGCACGAGGACGATGCCGTCGATCGGGCTCCCGGCCTGCTCCGCCACGTGCGCGAGCGTGTTGGGCTCCAGCGGAAAGTGGCCCCGCAGGGTGGAGTCGCCGCGGGAGACGAAGGCGACCGGCACCCCGGTCGCCTCGGAGGCTTCGAGGGCGGCTACGGCGACCTCTTCGTTGACGCGCCGCGCGTCGGCAGGGTCCAGCGACCGGCTGTTCGTCATGACGTAGACGGCGGGCTCGCCCTGATGCAGGGCCCACGTGAGGTCCTCGACGGACCAGCCGGTGAGCACCGGGAGGTCGGCGACGGACTGGGTGCCGGTGGGATCGTCGTCGAGCACCACGAGCACACGGCCGGAGTCGGCGACCGAGCGCGCGACCGCCGCCGGGTCGACCCGGGGACCGGAGGGGATGTGACGGGTGAGCTCTTCCAGGGTGGCCATGTCAGCTCCTTTGGTGATGGCCTGATTCTCTGAGGTCAGAGGTCAGATGTTCTGTTTGCGATGCCGGTGGACGGTGCCCGAGAGCGGGGGGATTCGAGGTACTCAGCGACCTGGCGGTCGCCGTCGGGCTGGACTCACAGGTCCTCCCGCGTCTGTTCGATGTGGTCGAGCATGGCCCGTTCGGCCTGGGCGGCGGTGCCCTCGCGCAGAGCCGCGAGGATCGCCGCGTGCTTCTCGATGGCCCGGCTGCGCACGTGGGCGCGCGAGCCGGTGACATAGCGGTTGGCCCGCAGCAGGTCGCTGATCGGCCGGTAGAGCATGGCGACGAACGGGTTGCCGCAGTTCTCCAGAATGACGTCATGAAAGGCGAGGTCGGCCTCGACGAAGCCGTCGACGTCCCCGGTCGCGTCGGCGCGGCGCATCGCCTCCAGGCGCTCGCCCATCCGGGCCAGCAACTCGGGCGTGGCGCACTGCGCGAACAGTGCCGTGGCGCCTGTCTCCATGAAGCGGCGCACCTCAATCAGCTGCTCGTGGGTGCGGCGCTCGTCGCGCGACGCGCGGGCCACGAGGTCGACGGACTCCCAGTCGCGCACCGGATTGACGAAGGTCCCCCGCCCCTGTTCGACGCGCAACACACCCTGCGTCTTGAGCACCTTGACGGCTTCGCGCAGCGTGAGCCGACTGACCTCCAACTCGTCGGCCAGGTCCTGCTCCCGCGGCAGCGGACGGTCCGCGAACTCCCCCGCCACGACGCGCACCACGAGCCGCTCGACGGCTTCGTCGACTCGAGTCGCACTCATGCGGACCTCCTTCGGACCTGGCACATTCATCTGAGGTCAGAGGTTAGCGTGGCGAGCGATGCGATGCAACAGTGGGCGACCCGGGAAGCAATCCGTTGCAACACTACATATATCTAGATACTCTTGCAGGCATGACGAAGCGTGTGCCCATCACCCTTGCCTCCCGCCAAGGGGTGTCTCGACTCGCCGCCGAGGCCGATAGGTCGCGCATCATCCTCACCAGCCACGGCCGCCCGGTCGCGGTCGTCGATTCGGCCGAGAGGCTGGACGAGGACGCTCGCAAAATGCGCGAGGCCGCCGCCGCCGTCCTCGACTCCGCGTTGGCTCAATTGGACCGTCGCAGCGAGCGCCTCGACCTTGCCGCCGCGTGCGAGCGCCTCGGCGTCTCCTTGGACAAGGTGCTGGCCCGAGCCGACGAACTGTCTCGCGGAGGCAATGGTGCGCCCAGGTGAGGTATTTCCTCACGACCAGGCTTATATCGAGTTCACTGATGCCTTCATCGAATCGATCATCGATCTCACCCAAAGGCAGAAGGTCGAGGTCCTCGCGGAGATAGTCGCGCTGTGCGATGGCCCGGCCGGCAGCCACACGCTCAGTAATCGTGGAGCCCAGCGACTCGCGGGCTTCAACACGGTCGATGTACTCGGCAAGGCGTATCGGGTCGTCTTCGTCAGCGTCGTCGAACACGTCGGCGGGCAGGAGGTCGGTCACATTCGGGTTCTGGTCTGCGGTCCCCGTCGAAATGACGCCGTCTACGACACCGCCGAGGCCCTGCGCAGAAGCGGACGCTTCAGCGCCGAGGAGATGCAGGAGATCTGGGAGGCGCTGGCCTTCCTTGAGGTCGTCAGTGAAGAAGTCGGCATGGACGGCTGGGACTTCAAGCCCAACCCTGCGCCACTCGGCATGGTGCGCGCGGCGGTCGCTGCCGGCGTTCTCGACCAAGAAACCGCCGAAGTGCTCTCCCAGGACGAACTCGCGGCAGCTATGGCACACGGATGGACCGATTCGGCGCCCGACCCAGCCAAAGCCCGCGCAGCAGCAATGGAACGGGCTCGCGGCGGCGTCCTCGGCGCAGATCTGACGCGAATCCTCGGTCAACGAAAAAGTGCCAGATGTGGTGCCGTGATGCAGCGGACCGGCCAGCCATGCATTCGCCGGCAAGGTCACCCAGGCGCGCACCGGGCAACGTGACGCAGGTGCGGTCCGGGGCGCGTCGTCAGACGCTGGTCTGCGCCTCGTCGGGCTCCAGCGCCCCCTTGGGCAGGCTCGGCTGCTGGTCACAGGGCAGCAGGTCGGTGTGCATGAGCATGATCGCGCCGTCGATGCGGTCGAGCCTCGCCAGGATCTGCCCCAGCAGCGTCTTGAGTTCCTGGTCCATGTGGGCCCATCCCTTTCGCGTCTCGCCAGGTCGATCTCGGTGGTCGAGGTCGCGGCACCGCTGGCGTCCCTCTTCTCATCGGCAGTGGGCCGGGGAGGTGAGCTTTCTGGCGGGAGGCGGATGAGTCGGCCGGTACGCCGGGTTCTGTCGTGGGCGATCATCCATCTCGGATGCACGTTGCCGTACATCTCTAGCGACCTACCCGTGCGCTCGGGCGGGCAGCCCTCGAACGCGCACTGTCTGGTCTTGCTCCGGGTGGGGTTTACCGAGCCGCCCCAGTCACCTGGGGCGCTGGTGGTCTCTTACACGCACCGTTTCACCCTTACCCGCGCCTGCCGGCCTGGGCCGGTGGTACACGGGCGGTTTCTTTTCTGTGGCACTGTCCCGCGGGTCGCCCCGGGTGGCCGTTAGCCACCACCCTGCCCTGTGGAGCCCGGACGTTCCTCGGCGACCCGCCCGATCGGGGTGACCCCCGGATCGAGCGCGGTCGACGCGACCGCCTGGCCGACTCATCCGCTCCCAGTCTACGGCCGCCGCCCGCGCGAGCGTGCGCCTGCAGCCTCGCGCCCGCCAAGTGCCGCACGGATCAGGGAAATTGGTGAGGCAGTGCAGGGGGTTCGGCTAAGTCACGCGGGGCGGTCGGCCGATGGGAGATCGTCATGGACTCCCCTGCCCGCACGCCGGCCACGACGCCCACGCCGGCCTCGCCATCGACCCCGGTCGTCACTGCGGCGCGCCTGGAGCCCGCCGTGGACAGCCCCGCGCGCCGGCCGACCAATGCGACGCAGGCCCAGGAGGCGCCCGGCACGGACGGCACCGACGGCACTGACGCCGCTACGGTGATCAGCCTCTGGCGGCGGCCGGCTGTCGGCCTGGGGGCGCTCGCCGCGCTGCTGGCGGTGACCATCGGCGGCACCGCCCTCGCCGCGATGCGCCCGGTCGAGGCCCCGGAGCAAAACCCCGGCAACCCGCCGGCGGCCGTGGCCGCACCTTCTCCGGGGCAGGCCGCACCCACCTCCGCGACCGGCGACAGCGACGGCAGCAACAACGGCAGCAACAACGGTGCGGTGGATCCCTGGGTATCCCCGCCGTTGTACGACTCCGGTCGCATCGGGCACTGGCAACGGATGGGGCACGAGCATTCGCCGGAGCAGGCCGAGCAGCGCGCCGGCACCTCGGCGCGCGGGGTGAGCCTGCTCGGCGACTCATCGCTGACCCGCGCCCGCCCCGACCTCGTCAAGGCGCTCGACGGCCGACCCGTGGCCTACGACCACTGGAACGGTCGCCCCACGCACGGCACGGTGGACGTCGTCGCCGCCCTCGACGGCGCCAAACGTCTGCCGAACACGCTCGTGCTGCTGTCGGGCTCCAACGACGTCTTCTTTCCCGCCGGGCTGGCCCCGCAGATCGAGCGGCTCATGACGATCGCCGGCCCCGACCGCACCGTGGTGTGGGTGACCCCGTACGTCAAGCGCCCGCGGCACGCCGACGCCGACGAGCACAACACCCGGCGGCTACGCGACGACCTGCTCGCCGCCGCCGCCAAGCACCCCAACCTGCACGTCGTCGACTGGGCCGAGCACGTGCTCGCGTTGCCCGCCGCCGGCCAGAAGCGGCTCATGCCCGACGGCGCCCACCCCTCCCCGCAGGGCTGCCGCGAGCTGGCCGCGCTCATCAGCGCCAAGCTCGCGTAGCCGGCAGCGCCCTCACGCCGCGCCCGCCGGCGGCACTCAGGCGGCTGGGGACACTCGGGGGACTCTCAGGCCGCCCGCGCCGGCCGCAGCCGCGCGATGCTCCACGTCCGCTGACGCCGGGCGGTGATGATCGTGACGACGAGCGCCGCCACGAGCCAACAGACCAGGACCGCGGCCGCCGGAGCCAGGTGCAGGTCGCCTCCGGCGATGAGGGAACGGAACGCGCGCACGGCGTACGTCAGTGGCAGCAGCGGATGCAACCACTGGAAGAAGCCGGGCGACGTCTCGATCGGATAGGTGGCGCCGGCGGCGGAGAGCTGCAGCACGATGAGGATCAGCCCGAGGAAGCGCCCGGGCGCCCCGAGCGCCGCCACCAGCGCGTGGTTGATCGCCACGAACGTCATGGACGCCAGGATCGCGAACAGCCAGAAGCGCACGGGGCTGGCGATCTCCAGGTCGAGGCCCCACAGCAGCAGCGCGGTGAGCACGCTCGCCTGCAGCAGCCCGAAGAGCGCGGCCGGGGCGAACCCGGCGAGCGCCACCCGCCACGACGGGGCCGTGGAGGCGATGGCCCGCTGCGGCAGCGGGCGCAGCATGAAGAACAGCCCCATGCCGCCGACCCACAAGCCGAGGGCGATGAAGTAGGGCGCCAGGCCGTACCCGTAGGCGGCGACCCGGTGCAGGCGCACGCCGTCGGTGCCGACGGGCTCGGCGACGACGGTGGCCAGGCGGTTGCGCTGGGAGTCGTCGTAGGTGGGGATCTGCTTGGCGCCGTCGGCGAGCCCCTTGGCCAGCTCTTGAGCGCCGTTGTCGAGTTCGGCGGCCCCGGAACGCAGGGAGCCGGTGCCCTCCTCGAGCTTGGCGGCGCCGGTGGTGGCCGACTGGAGGCCGGTGTTGAGCTGGGCCGCGCCGCTGGCGGCCTGCCCGGCGCCGGTGGCCAGTCGAGAGGCACCGGTCTGCAGTTGGGTCGCGCCGGTGGCCAACTGGCCGGCCGCGGTGGCGGCCGAACCGATCCCGGAGGTCAGCTGCGGGGCCCCGTCGGCGAGCTGCGCCAGCCCCCCGGAGAGCTGCTGCGCCCCAGTGGAGAGCGCGGTGGCACCGGCGGCGACCTGATCGGCGGCGTCCGCCGCCTGGCCCACTCCGGCGACGAGTTGCGGTGCGCCCTGCGCGAGTTGGCGTAGACCGTCGCCGAGCTGGCTGCCGCCGGAGGTCAGCCCGGTGGCGCCGGTCGAGAATTGCGCGGCGCCGGAGCCGAGGCGCTGCGCACCCGTCGCCAACTCTTGGGCGCCCGAGCGCAGCGGCGCCGCCCCCTGCGCCAATCCCGCGGCGCCGGTGGCCAACTGCTGCGAACCCGAGGCGAGCTGCTCGGCCCCGGAGGCGACCTCGGCCGTCCCCGAACGTACCGACGAGCCCTGCTGGGCCAGCGCGTCGAGCTGAGAGCAGAACTGCTCGGCGGCTCCGGAGGCCGAGCACTGCCCCGCAAGCGCCGAGATGCCTTGGGTGTACTCAGTCACCCCGGCCGAGGCCCGCGAAGCGCCGGTCGACAGCGCCTGCGCGGCCTGGGACTGCCGCGCGGTGCCGTCGGTCAGCTGCTGCGCGCCGTCGGCGAGCTGGGTGGCGCCGGTGGCCAGGGCCGTGCCGCCGTCGGCCACCCCTTGAGCCCCATCGGCAAGCCCGGAGGCCGAGCTGCCGAGTTGTTCGACGGCGCTCAGCAGGCCGTCGGAGCCGGTCGCGAGCGCCCCGGCCTGGTCCGGCAGCGCAGCGGTCAGGCGGCGCGCCTCGTCCAGGCCCGCCGCCAGCTGCCCGGCCCCGTCGGAGAGGGCCGTCGCGCCGGTCTGCAGCTTCGCCGCGCCGTCGGCGAGTTGCTTGGTCTGCGCAGGGAACTGGGCGGTGCGCTCGGCGAGCGTCCCCAGACCCGTGGCGAGCTGCTGGTTGCCGTCGGCGACCTTCCCGGCGCCCGTGGACAGTTGCTGGGCACCGGTTGCGAGCTGCGCCGTGCCGGAGGCCAGTTGCGCGGAGCCGGAGGCGAGCTGGCGCAGACCGACCGTCAGTTGGTGGGCGCCCTCGTCGAGCTGGCCGGCGCCGGACCGCAGCGACTTCGTGCCGTCGGCGAGCTTCTGGCTCCCGTCGGCCGCTTTGACCATGTTGGTGTGCAGCGAGTTGAAGCCCAGGTAGATGCGGTCCAGGTACTGCTGGGTCAGCTCGGAGGCCGTGGCGGTCGTCATCGTCGTACTGATCGCCTGGGCGATATTGCCGGCCAGGTAGCTCGTGGCGTCGTTGGTCTCCAGGCGCATCGTGGCCTGGCGGGCCTCGTCGGGCGTGGCCGTCGACGTGGCAGCACTGGAGAAGGTCTTGGGGATCGTCAAGACGGCGTAGTAGGTGCCGTCCTCGAGCCCGGCCGAGGCCGTGGCGGCGTCGGTGAGTTGCCAGTCGAGATTGTTGGCGGCCTCGGAGTCGACGAGGTTGCCGGCCACGACCCGGCCCAGCGGCACCGTCTGCTTCTTGCCGTTCGCGTCGGTGACGGTGGCCGGCTCGTCGAGGTTGACGACGGCCGCGGGCACCTTGTCGAGGTTCGAGGTGACGTCGAGGTTGGACCAGATCAGCAGCCCCCCGTAGATCGAGGGCACGGCGATGAGCGCGAGCACGACGAGCTTGCCGAAGAGGCCGCGGGAAAGCCGGGTCAGCTCCGAGCTCGAGAGGGTGGGCAGGAGGGGCATGAGGGTCACCTTCCCGGCGCGAGGGCGGGGTAGCAGGAGTCGAGGAGGACGACGCGCACCCGGTCGATGGGCAGCCCGGTCCAGGCGGCCACCTCGTGCTCGTCGGGTCGGTCGTGGCAGGCGACGAGAACCGCTGGGCCGGCGGCAGAGTCGGAGGCGGGATCAGCCGGGTCGACAGCCGGGTCGACAGCCGGGTCGACAGCCGGGTCGACAGCCGGGTCGACAGCCCCGTCGACCGCCGGGTCGGCGGTGACGCCGAGCACGGCCCACAGCCCGGCCCGCTCGGCGGGGGTGGGCAGGGCGTCGAGGTCGTCGACGACGATGACGTCGGGGTCACCGATGCCGGCCAACACGATGGACAGGATGAGGCGTGGCAGCCGCCCGAGGTCGCGCACCAGCATCGTCGGCGTGATCGTCTCGAGCCCGGCGACAGCGCACGCCTCGTCGAGACGCGCCGCGATGGTGGCGACGTCGCGGGAGCGCACCCACGGCAGCATCGTGTGCGGGGCCAGCCGCTCGGCGATGTGGTCGCGCACCGACAGGTCGCCGTCCAGCTCGTTGACGCCGCCGAACTCGGCGAGCGCCGCGCGCCGCTGCACGAGGGCGGACTGCTCCGGCACGACCGCCCCGGCCACGTCGAGGTCTCCCCCGGCGATCGGCAGCCGCCCGGCGAGAGCGAGCAGCGCCGCGGTCTTGCCACCCCCCTCCGGGGCGCTGAGGACGCACACGTCGCCGCGGCGGGCATCCAGATCCAAGCCCTCGAAAACCCGCCCGCGCGGCCCGTCGACGGCGACGCCGCGGGCGTGCACGACCCGTTCGGGGTGGGCGGCGATGGTGCCCTCGGCGGCGATCTGGTGGGCCACTCCGTGGCCCTCGACGTCCAGGTGCGGCAGCCGCCGAGCCAGCCCGGCGGGCATGGCCCAGGCGGAGTGTCCGAGCAGCATGAGGGCGGCGGGCACGAGCATCATCCGCACGATGAAGGCGTCGACGGCCACGCCCACCGCCAGCCCGAGCGCGATGGGTTTGAGGGAGGCGTCGCCCTCGGGGACGAACGCGGCGAAGACGCCGACCATGATGACCGCCGCTGCGGCGACGACCGGCGCGGAGGCGACGAACCCCTCCCGAACAGCGGCTTTGGGGTCGCCGCGCATCGCGTAGTGCTCGTGCATGCGGGAGACGATGAACATCTGGTAGTCCATGGCCAGCCCGAAGAGCACGCCCATGAGGATGATCGGCATGAAGCTGATGACGGGGCCGGTGCGGGCCACGTTCAGCAGGTCGGCCAGCCAGCCCCACTCGAAGACGGCCGTCACCACCCCGAACGCGGCCCCGGTCGAGAGTAGGAAGCCGAGGGCGGCCGTGATCGGCACCGCGAACGAGCGGAAGACGACGAGCAGCAGCACCAGGCTCAGGCCGATGACCACCAGCCCGAACGGCACGAGGGCATCGGCCAGCCGAGCGGAGACGTCGATCTGCGCGGCCGTCTGGCCGGCGACGCGGACCCGCAGGTGGTCGGTGCCGCCCAGTTCGGGCGCCTGATCGCGCAGGCGTTGCACGAGGTCGGCGGTGGCCGGGTCGCTGGGCCCGGTGGTGGGGATCGCCACGACCACCCCGGTGTCGGCGGTGCGGTTCGGGGTGGCGAGGGTGACCTTGGCGATGCCGGGTACGGCCGCCACGTCGTGGCGCAGCTGCTCCATGTACCCCAGCGGGTCGTTGCTGCCGATGATGTCGGCGACGATGAGCAGCGGGCCGTTCTCGCCCGGGCCGAAATGCTCGGTGACCGCGTCGTAGGCGCGTCGTTCGCTGTGGCTGATGGGTGCGGTGCCGTTGTCGGGCAGCGCGAGGCTCAGGTCTTTGGCCGGGAGCGCGACGAGCACCAAGGCGCCCGTGAGCAGCACGACCGTGGCTAGCGGCTGCCACGTGACGACGCGGATCCACCGGTCCGCCCAACGAGGACCGCCGGGCAGATCTCCGGTCGCGCGGCCACTGTCGGTGCGGCGGCGCAGGCCGAGCAGGCGGGCGCCGGTCCGACGTCGCGACGGCGCGGCGTCGCTCGCTTCGGCGTCCTCGTCGTTGTCCTCGTCGTCGTCGTCCTCGTCGTCATCGTCGTCGCTGCCCCGCGTCGGGCGAGGCCGCAGGACGGGCTCGACCCAGCGCATGAGGGCCGGGCCGATGGTGATGGCGGCGGCCACCGCGATGGCGACCGCGACGGCGGCCGAGACGCCCATGGCCGACAGGAACGGCAGGCCGACGATGACGAGCCCCACGAGAGCGGTGACGACCGTGACTCCCGCGAAGACGACCGCGGAGCCGGCGGTGGCGGTGGCCCGCGCCGCCGCCTCGTCGCCGGCGATGCCGTCGCGCAGGTTCTCTCGGAAGCGCGACAGCAGAAAAAGGGAGTAGTCGATGCCGACGGCGATGCCGAGCATGAGGGCCAGCATGGGGGCGGTGCCGGTGAGGGCCACGAAGGCGGTCGCCAGCAGGAGCAGCAGGATGCTGACGACGGCGGCGGCCACGGCGGTGATCAGGGGCGCGGCGGCCCCGCGCACGCTGCGGAAGAACGCGAGCAGCACGATGAGCGCCAGGATCAGGCCGAGCCCCTCGACAATGCTCAGCTCGGGTGGAGCGTTGCCGAACGCGGCGCCGCCGAGGTCGACGGTGGCGGTCGGCAGATCTCGGTCCAGTGCCTGGGCCTGGGCTCGCAGCGCGTCGCGGGTGGCGGCGGTGACCTCGTGCGTATCGCCCTCGAGTTGCACGGTGATGATCGCGGCCCGGCCGTCGCTGCTGATCGGGGGCTCGGAGTTCTCAGCACCCTCGATGGGCACGAACGGATCGACCGCGGTGGTCACCCCACCGACGGCGTCGATCCGCTGCACGGCGGCGGCCACCGCCGCCTTGGTGCCGGGAGTGTCGATGCGGCTGCCGGGCTCGCTGACGAGCACGATCTGCGCGCTGGTGCCGGCGAGTTCGGGAAAACGGGCGGAGAGATCGTCGAGGGTCTGCTGGGATTCGCTGCCGGGCACGGAGTAGACCTCCGAAGGCCCCTTGGCCAGCAGCCCGGCAAGTGCGCCCAGGATCACGATGAGCAACACCCAGACGAGCGCGACCCGGCCGCGCCGGTGGTAGCAGGCGCGGCCTAGGGCGAAGAGTGCAGGTGACACCGGGTCTCTCCCCATGAGACGAAGCGGTCCGGCACCTCCCAAAGGGAGGCCAGGCGTGCGGAGGCCCGCGGGACTGCTGAGCCTGGTGCGATCGTAGCGCATACACCGATGTATCGAATACAAGGATGTATCGAATACAGTGGAGGCATGGCACAGCAGCTTTCCGCGCGCCGCCGGGCGACCCGCGAGCGGCTTCTCACGGCGGCGACGATCGTCTTCGTCGAGCGCGGTGTGGTGGCCGCCACCGTCGAGGAGATCTGCGAAGCGGCCGGTTTCACCCGGGGCGCGTTCTACTCGAACTTCGCCGACAAGGACGAACTGATCGAGGAGCTGCTCGCCCGCGAACACGCCGACGTGTTGACGTCCTTGGCTGCGTTGACGGAGTCGGAGTTGCCGCACCTGAGTCCCGATGGCAGCGGTCAGGTCGATCTGACCCACCTCGTTCATCGCTTCCTGACGGCCCGACTCATCGGCCGCTCGCACTACCTGCTGCACACCGAACTCACCCTCGCGGCCGCGCGCGACCCCGAGGGCCAGCAACCCTTCCGGCAGGCCTCGGCCCGAGCCACCGAGAAGACGACGGAGGCGATCACGGAGTCGCTGCGCCGGGCCGGATTGGAGCCGATCCTGAACCCGGCCGACCTCATCGAGGTGCTCTACGGACTGTTCGAGCGCAGCAACGCCCGCGCCCTCATCGACGGCGATCCCGACGCCGACGCCCTGGCCCGCCGCGCCCTGCCCGTGGTGCTCGGCGCACTCACCCGCCCCCTGTCCTCCGGCTCCCTGACACCGGGGCTCGATCCGCCCCCCGAGCCGGCTCACGAGCCCACGAGCAAGCCCACGAACAAGCCCACGAACGAGCCCACAGCGGCGCGCTAGACCACCTCGAAGCGCACTTTTCGGCGCGCGATGTCGGCCTGCGTCACCCGCACTCGCACCTCGTCGCCGGCTCCCACGGAGGGCCCGCTGCCGTTGCCGCCGTTGCCGCCGTTGCCGCCGTGGTCGCGGTGGTCGCGGTGGTCACAGGGACCGATGATCGCCTCGTCGCGGATCGCGACGATCAACCCCCGCTCCCCGCGGTCGTCGACGACGACCGCGTCGAACTCCTCGCCGATGCGGTCGTGCAGCTGAGCGGCCTCCACCGCGTCGGTGGCGGCGCGGTTGACGGCGGAAGCTCGCTGGTCACCGCCCCGCATGAGATCGGGAAGCTGCGGTAGCACCGCGCGCACCTCGTCGGGCACCTGTGCGCCGGCACTGAGCGCCGCGCACACGAGCAGCCCGAACCGGTCGACGAGCCGCCGCAGCGGCGCCGTGACGTGGGCGTAGGGCGCGGCGACGGCGGCGTGCTCGACCTGCTCCGGGCGCTGCCCGTCGAAGGCCGTGTACCCGGCTCCGCGAAAGAGGCTCGTCGCCTCGTGGATCAGCGCGAGGTGCCCCGGATCGTCGCGGTCCAGGCTGCGCAGGAACGCGCCGTAGCTGCGATCTTCGGGCCAGTCGGCGCCGCGCGCCCGGGCCACCCGGCGGAAGGCGGCCAGCGTCTTGTCGTCGGGGGCGGGCATGGTGCGCAGGATCCCGACGCCGCCGGCGAGCATGAGGTCGGCGGCACACATCCCCGTCAGCAGGGAGATTTGCGCGTTGCAGTCCTCGGCGGGCAGGGGCGGCCGGAACCGGAGGCGGTAGTGCCCGTTCTGCTCGTGAATCTCCTGCTCGGGCATCGGCAGGCTGGCGCCGCCCCGCTCGATCTCCGCGGCGATCCGCTTGGCCCCGACCTCGGCCAAGAGGGCCAGCACGGGCGCGGCCCGGCCGGCGTCGAGGTCGGCCTGCACGCCCGCGTAGTCCAGTTGAGCCCGGCTGCGCACCAAACCACGGCGGACGGCGACCTGCGTGGGTTGGGCGTCGGAGTCCAGGTGGATGTCCCAGACGAACGCGGGCCGGTCGACGTTCGGTAGCAGGCTCGCCGCCGCCTCGCTGAGCACCGGGGGGTGCAGCGGGCAACGCCCGTCGGGGAGGTACAGCGTCTGCGTGCGCGCCCGCGCCTCGAGGTCGATGGGACCGTCGAGGTCGACGAACGCGGGCACGTCGGCGATGGCGTACCGCAGCCGGTAGCCGGAGCCGGCCCGCTCCAGGGCCAGCGCCTGGTCAAGGTCGCGGCTGCCCGGAGGGTCGATCGTTACGAACTCCACGTCGCGCTCGTCGTGCGCCTCGTGCTCGGCGGTCGGGCGCCGGTCCGCGGCTGCGCGGGCGGCCGCCGACACCGACTCGCCGAAATCGGCGGGGATGTCGAACTCGCTGCGGATCGCCGCGAAGGCGTCGACGAGTTCGTGAGCGGCGTCGGCAGCGGCATCGGTGCGGAGCCGGACCAGCGGGTGGGTCATGGTGACTACCTTAGGGACGGTGCTGGTCCTTCTTCCGCCCTCGCAGTCCAAGTCCGTGCGTCGCCGCGGCGCGCCGATGCGCCCCGACCGATTGTCCTTCCCCCAGCTCGCGGCCACCCGCGACCGCGTGGCCCACGCCCTCGGCCAGGTCGGCGGAGGAGTCGAGGGCGCCCGGCTGCTCGGGCTGCCGCACACATTGGCCGACCAGGTCGATCTCAACACCCGGCTGCAGCGTTCCCCGGCCGTCCCCGTGTCCGCGCTGTACACCGGGGTGCTCTACGACGCGCTGGAGGTCGCCTCGCTGACCGGGCCCGCCAAGGCGCGGGCCACGCGTTGGCTGGTCGTCGTCTCCGCGCTGTACGGGGGGCTGCGGATGCGCGACGCGGTGGGGCCGTACCGGCTGTCGATGAGCACCACCGTGCCCGGTCTGCCACCGCTGGCGCGGCTGTGGCGCCCCGCGCTGGCGCAGGCCCTCGGCGCGGCAGCCGGACGGGGGCTCATCGTCGACGGACGCTCCTCCGACTACGTCGCCGCCTGGAAGCCCGCGGGTGAGCAGGCGACGCGCTGGGTGCACATCGCGGTGCCGGGCGCGACGCACGGTGCCAAGCACACCCGGGGGCTGGTGGCGCGGGCGATCTGCGAACACGGGCTGGACGCCCGCACCCCGGTGGCGCTGGCCCGCGATCTCGCGCAGGTCACGCAGGGGCGCCTGGGGGTCGACCTCGACGAGCCCGCGCGGGCCGGGGCGCCGTGGCAACTGCGGGTGACGCACAAGGTGTGGTGAGGGCGCCGCCTTCGATGAGTGCAGGTGTCGATCAGCGCAGGTGCGAGGTGTCGTTGACGAACTCGACCGCGACGGCGCCGTCGGGCCACGTGCGGATGGAGGTCATGGAGGCGGGCGCGATGGCGATGCGCCACACGTGCTCCAGGTCGGCGCCCAGCACGTGTCCCAGCACCGCGAGGATCGCCATTCGGTGGGTCGCGACGACCACCGTTCCGCCGTCGATGACGAGGTGGTCGTAGGCCTGGACGACGCGGTTCGTCAGCTCGCGGTGACTTTCGCCGCCGGGCACCGCGGCCCCCGGGTCGGTCCGCAGCCGCTGCAGCGCCTGCGGATCGGCGACGCTCAGGTCGACGATCGTGCGGCCCTCGAAGTCGCCGTAGTCCTGCTCGTCCCACGCCGGATCGGTGCTGCACGGCACCTCGAAGCGGGCGGCCACCAGCTGGCCCGTGCGGTGGGCGCGGGTCAGAGTCGAGGAGACGACGCGCAGCGGAGTCGGCCCGTCGCCCGCGCACCCGTCGCCGAGAAAGCCGCGCAGCGCGCCGGCGACCCGACGCGCCTGGGCCTGCCCCTCGCCCTCGAGTTCAAGGTCGGGGCCGCCGCGGCCGCACAGACGCCCCTCGCGGTTGGCCGCCGTCACCCCGTGCCGCACCAGCACCACCCGCGCCGCGCCACCGACCGGGCCCACGACCGGGCCCACGACCGGGCCCACGACCGGGCCCACGACCGGGCCTACGACCGGGCCCGCGACGGAGGCAACGGCCTCCGCGGCGGGCGCAGCGGCGGAGTCGTCGGGCAGCTCGCCCGGATCGCCGGCATCAACCGGGTCGCCTGCATCGTCGGCTCCGGCCGCATCGTCGGCACCGTCCGCATCGTCGCCGGCTGAGGTGGCAGGCGCGGTGGCGCCCTCCTGCCACGGGCGCCGGGTGATGCTCTTGCCGTCCATGCCGTCGTTGCTCAGGGCGTCGGCGGCCTTGTTGCGTTCGCGGGGGATCCACGTGTAGACGACCACTCCCCCGGACTGCCGCAGGCGAGTGGTGATGGCGCGGGCGTCCGCGGCGAGCCGCTTCATGTCCTCGTGTTTGATCTTCCAGCGCCCGCTCATCTGCTCGACGACGAGCTTGGAGTCCATGCGCACCTCGACCGCGGCGGACGGGTCGATGAGCTCGACCTCCTCGAGCCCGGCGACCAGGCCGGTGTATTCGGCGACGTTGTTGCTGGCTTTGCCGAGCGGTTCGGCGCGTTCGGCGAGCACCGCGCCGTTGGCGGCGTCGCGCACGAGGGCGCCGAAGCCGGCGACTCCGGGGTTGCCGCGGGAGCCGCCGTCGGCTTCGACGATGAGTCGGCGGGCCGTCACAGGCCGGACTCGGCGGTCCGCACGAGGATCCGGCGGCACTCCTCACACCGCACGACCTCGTCGTCGGGGGCGGCGGCGATGCGGCGCAGGTCGGCGCCCATGAGTTCGAGTTGGCAGCCGCCGCAGCGGCGTTGCACGAGGGCGGCGGCGCCGATGCCGGTCTGGGCGCGGATCTTCTCGTAGAGGTCGAGCAGGTCTTGCCCGACACCGGCGGCGACGTCGGCCCGGTCCCGGGCGATCGCCTCCTCCTCGGCGGTGATCTGCGCCAGCGCGTCGTCCTTGTCCTGCGCGGCCTCGGCGGTCTCGTGCGCCAGCTGCTCCCGCTGTGCCTCGAGTCGGGTCACGTCGGCGTCGAGCCCTTCGGCGCGTTCCATGACCTCGAGCTGCTCGTCCTCCAGCTCGGCTTGGCGCCGGTCGAGGGAGGCCAGCTCGTGTTGCAGGGCCTGCAGGTCCTTGGGTGTGCCTTGGCCGGCGTCGAGGCGGGCCTGGTTGCGGGCGGATCGGTCGCGCACGAGTTGCACGGCGGATTCGGCCCGGTCGACTTCGCGCTGCACGTCCTGCACCGCGGTCTGGGCGCGGACGACGTCGTCGTCGAGCGCGGAAAGCCGCTGGTCGAGTTCGGCGTGCCGCTGCGCCTGCGGAAGGTTCTTGCGCCGGTGGGCCAGCTGTCCGGTGCGGGTGTCGAGTCCGGCGAGGTCGAGCAACCGCCATTGCCTGCTGGGGTCGGCGTTCACGCATCGTCTCCTTCTAGGTCGCGGACGTCCCGCGCGCCGATCGTGAAGGTCCACGGGTCGGTGCACAGGTCGCTGACGTGGGTGTCCACGCTAGCGCCGCGTGCCGACAGGGCGGCCGCGAGGTCGTCCGCGGCGTGCCGAAGCCACAGGGACTCGCTGGCCCAGTGCCCGGCGTCGACCAGATAGGGCGGCCCGCCGCGGGCCTCTTCGCGGGCCTCGAGCGCGGGGTGATGGCGCAGGTCGGCGGTGACGTAGACGTCGGCGCCGCTGGCGCGTACCTCCTGGAACAGGGAGTCGCCGGCGCCGCCGAGCAGCGCGACGCGGGTGACGGGCGCCTGTGGCGGCCCGGCGACACGCAGCCCACCAGGGGCGGCCGGCAGCCGGGAGGCCAGTCCGAGCGCGAAGTCCTGCAGCGAGACGGATTCGGACAGGTCGCCGACGAGCCCCATGGGAGTCCCTTCGGGCTCGCTCAGCGGCGTCGTGTCACTGAGCCCGCACGCCCGGGCGAGTGCGGAGTTGACCCCGACGGCGGCGCTGTCGGCGTTGGTGTGGGCCACGTAGAGCGCCAGGTCGGCGACGACCAGGGCGGTGACGGTGGCCCCTTTGGCGCTGGTGGTGGCCACGGAGTGGATGCCGCGCAGCAGCAGCGGGTGGTGGGTGACGAGCAGGTCGGCCCCGGCCGCGACGGCCTCCTGCACGACGGCCAGGGTCGGGTCGACGGCGAAATGCACGCGCCGCACCGGCTGCTCGGGATCACCGGAGACGAGGCCCACCTGATCCCAGGACTGCGCCAGCTCGGGCGGGAAGAGTTGCTCCAACGCCGCCACGACATCGCGCAGCAGCACTGCCTCGCCGCCGTCGGCCGCTGCCCGATCACCCATCACACGCCTCCAGTCCGTCGTCCCAGGTGCACTCGACCAGCCGGACGCCGGACACGCCCCAGTCGTACTGGGTTCAAGGGTGGGTGGGCCCGGCCGGGCTCGAACCGACGACACCCGCGGTGTAAACGCGGTGCTCTACCAACTGAGCTACAGGCCCCAACACCGCCATTGTGTCAGGCGGGCTGCCGCGGAACGGATCCGCGGGTGTCTCAGGCGCCGATGATCTTGTTCAGCGTCTCGTGAAAGCCGCTGAAGTCACGCCGCTCGCCGGGGGCATTGGTCAGGCACCAGCGAACGATGCCGTCGGGGTCGAGAAAGAACGTGCCGCGGTGCGCGAAACCGCCCGCTTCGTCGAACACGCCGTACTGCCGGGCCACCCCGCCGTGCGGCCAGAAGTCCGAGAGCAGCGGAAAGAAGTAGCCCTCCCGGTCGTCCCAGGCGCGCAGCGAGAACACCGGATCGCAGGAGACGGCGACGACGACCACGTGCTCGTTCTGGAAGGCGCCGAGGTCGTCGCGGATCTCGGTCAACTCGCCCGTGCAGATGCCGGAGAACGCGAACGGAAAGAACACGACGAGCACCCCGCGCCCCTGGCGCAACTCGGCCGTCGAGATCTTCGTGCCGTACTGGTCACTGAGCGTGAAGTCCGGTGCCTTGTCGCCGACGTTGATCTGCGGTGCCATGGCCCCAGTGTGCCTGGCCACGCGACCTACCGACGGTTGGTCTCAGCGCCGCGCGCCGGATTTCGGGGTCACCAAGCGGGTGCCCGACCACTCCGGCGTGAGATTGACGCTTGCGCTGGCCTGCAGCCCCGCGGTCTCGGCCGCCTCGGCGACGTCGCTGGGATCGACCTCGCCGGGCCGGCCCACCTTGGGCGTGAGCAACACGATGAAGCCCTGATCTTCCATCGTCGTCAAGGCGTCGACCAGCGCGTCGGTGAGATCACCGTCCTCCTCGCGCCACCACAGCAGCACCCCGTCGACGACGTCGTCGTAGGTTTCGTCCTCCAGATCACCTTCGACGGCGTCCTCGATGTGCTCACGCAGGGTGTCGTCGACATCGTCGTCATAGCCGACTTCGAGAATGACCTGACCTGGGCCGAAGCCCAGTTTGGTCACGGCCGCGGTGGGCGCGGATCCGGACACGCGTCTGTACCTCCTGTGAAATCCCTGGGGGGATGTGCGGGAACGGCGACCACCCGGGCCGCCATGCATTAGGCCTAGTCCAGCGGTTCGACACGCATTGTGCAAGCATGACGCCGCGCCGGACACTGCCACGAGGGTCGAACCGGAGGGAGGGACGATGGGTCGAATCACCCGCCGCACCCCCGCGCGGCGCCTTCAGGTCCGCCCTGATGGGGTGCTCGTCGACACACGCCCCGACACCCTGGCGGTCGAGGAGCCCTTGGAAATTCGAGTGTCCGGCGAACCGGTCGTCGTCACCATGCGTACCCCGGGCGACGACTTCGATCTGACCCTGGGGTGGTTGCACGCCGAGGGGCACATCCGCGCCGCGAGCGACGTGCGCACCCTGCAGCACTGCCAAGACCTCGACGAGGACGGCCGGCCGACCTTCAACGCCGTCGACGTCACCGGCTCCCCCGGGGTAAACCTGCAGGTCACGCCACGAGCGACGACTGCGACCAGCGCGTGCGGGATGTGCGGGGCACGCACGATCGCCGACACCCGCGCCCGCTCGCGCTACGACCTCACGCTCGATCGCACTCCCCTCGACCCGGCGGTGCTCGTGCAGTTGCCGCACCTGCTGCGCGAACGCCAGACCGGCTTCGACCGCACGGGCGGCATGCACGCCGCGGCAATCATCGACGTGCGCGCCCCGGAGCCGATCGTGCGGGCCGTTCGAGAGGATGTCGGTCGGCACAATGCGGTCGACAAGGTCGTCGGCTGGGCGCTGCGACAGGACGCCCTCCCGTTGTTCGGTCACGTCATGGTCGTCAGTGGACGCGCCGGTTACGAACTCGTGCAGAAAACCGTGTTGGCGGGCGCGCCCGCGATGGTGTCGGTCTCCGCGACGAGCAGCCTGGCCGTCGAGTTGGCGAGGGAGGCGGGATTGACGCTCGCCTCGTTCGTGCGCGACGACCGGCTCACCCTCTACAGCGACCCCGACCGCGTCACGGCGCCACATCGGGACATCGACTAGGCGCTCGCGCAGGGGGCGCACGAGCGACCCGCCGGATGCCGACCTGCGCGATACCGGCAGGCGGTGCGAGGATTGGGCCAGCGACGACAGGGCGGCCGGACCATCCGCGGGCCGCTCTGCACACGCCGGCAGAAAGGACTGCATCGTGCGCAGCGAAGGATCGGCTCCCATCATCAATGGCCTCCCGAGCAGGCTGCCGGACATCGATCCGCAGGAGACGGCCGAGTGGCTGGAGTCCATGGACACGGTGCTCGACGAGTCCGGCGCGCAACGCGCCCGCTACCTCATGTTGCGGATGCTCGAGCACGCCCGCGTCCGCCAGATCGGCGTCCCCTCGCTGATGACGACCGACTACATCAACACCATCCCGTTGGAGCAGGAACCGTGGTTCCCCGGCGACGAGGACATGGAGAAGGCCTTCCGTCGCCTGGTGCGCTGGAACGCCGCCGTGCTCGTGCACCGGGCCCAGCGCCCCGGCGTGGGCGTCGGCGGGCACATCTCGACGTACGCCTCGGCGGCGACTCTGTACGAGGTCGGGATGAACCACTTCTTCCGGGGGCAAGACCATCCCGGTGGCGGCGACCAGGTCTTCTTCCAGGGGCACGCCTCCCCGGGCATGTACGCCCGCGCCTACCTCGAAGGGCGTCTCGACGAGACGCAACTCGACGGCTTCCGCCAGGAGAAGAGTCACGTCGTCGACGGCTTTCCGCAGGCGCTGCCCAGTTATCCGCACCCGCGGCTCATGCCGACGTTCTGGCAGTTCCCGACGGTCTCCATGGGCTTGGGGCCGATCAACGCCATCTATCAGGCGCAATTCAACCGCTATCTGCACAATCGCGGCCTCAAGGACACCAGCGACCAGCACGTGTGGGCCTTCCTGGGCGACGGCGAGATGGATGAGGTCGAGTCGCGCGGGGCGCTGCAGTTGGCGGCTTTCGAAGAGCTGGACAACCTGACGTTCGTCGTCAACTGCAATCTGCAGCGGCTCGACGGCCCGGTGCGCGGTAACGGCAAGATCATTCAGGAGTTGGAGGCGTTCTTCCGCGGCGCCGGCTGGAACGTCATCAAGTGCATCTGGGGTCGGGGTTGGGACGACCTGCTGGCGGCCGACAGCCAGGGCGCGCTCGTGCACCTCATGAACTCGACGCCCGACGGGGATTACCAGACGTTCCGCGCCAACGACGGCAACTACATCCGCGAACACTTCTTCGGGCGTGACCCGCGCACCCGCAAACTGGTCTCGCAGTGGTCGGATGGCGACATTTGGTGGCGGCTCAAGCGCGGCGGGCACGATTACGGCAAGGTGTATGCCGCCTACGACCGGGCGGTGCGTCACACCGGTCAGCCGACGGTCATTCTGGCCAAGACGATCAAGGGGTACACGCTCGGCCAGCACTTCGCCGGCCGCAATGCGACGCACCAGATGAAGAAGCTGGCGGTCGACGATCTCAAGCTGTTGCGCGACACGTTGCACATTCCGATCAGTGACGAGCAGTTGGAGGAGAACCCCTACCTGCCGCCGTTCTACAACCCCGGCATGGACGACGAGCGCATTCAGTACATGATGGAGCGCCGCAAGAAGCTGGGCGGCCACGTGCCGGAGCGGCGGGTGCCCAAGGAGAAGATCCACCTGCCCGACGCCAGCGCCTACGACACCCTGAAGAAGGGCTCGGGCAAGCAGCAGGTGGCGACGACGATGGCGTTCGTGCGGCTCCTTCGTGAGCTCATGCGCGACAAGGAGTTCGGCAAGCGTGTCGTGCCGATCATTCCGGACGAGGCCCGCACGTTCGGTATGGACAGCTTCTTCCCGACGTCCAAGATCTACAACCCGCACGGGCAGAACTACACCGCGGTCGACGCCGAACTCATGCTCGCCTACAAGGAGTCCGAGCAGGGGCAGATGCTGCACCTGGGCATCAACGAGGCCGGCTCGGTCGCGGCGTTCACGGCGGCCGGGTCGAGCTATTCGACGCACGGCGAGCCGATGTTGCCGGTGTACGTCTTCTATTCGATGTTCGGCTTCCAGCGCACCGGAGATGGATTGTGGGCGGCGGCCGACCAGCTCACCCGGGGCTTCCTCATCGGGGCGACGGCCGGAAAGACGACGCTGGCCGGTGAGGGCCTGCAACACATGGACGGGCATTCCCCGATCCTGGCCGCCACCAATCCGGCCGTCATTCATTTCGACCCCGCCTACGGCTACGAGATCGCGCACATCGTCAAGCACGGCCTGGAGCGCATGTACGGCGACGACCCGCACGACGAGATCTACTACCTGACGGTCTACAACGAGCCGCTCGTGCAGCCCGCTCAGCCCGAGGGCATCGACGAGGCGGGCATCGCCAAGGGCATGTACCTGCTCAAGGCGGGCACTGCGCCCGAGGGTGCGGAGGTCGCGGACTGCCCGCGGGCGCAGCTGCTCGCCTCCGGCGTGGGGGTGCCGTGGGCCTTGGAGGCCCAGCAGTTGCTGCGCGACGACTGGGGTGTGGTGGCCGACGTGTGGTCGGTGACCTCGTGGACCCAGCTGCGTCGCGACGCGATGTGGGCCGACGACGAGCACCTGCTCAATCCCGACGAGCCGCGCCGCATCCCCTATGTCACAGAAATGTTGGCGGATGTGCCCGGGCCGGTCATCGCGACGAGCGACTACATGAAGCAGGTGCAGGACCAGATCGCCCCGTGGGTGCCCGGTGACTACCACGCCCTGGGCGCCGACGGATTCGGCTTCTCCGACACCCGCCCCGCGGGCCGCCGCTTCTTCCGGATCGACGGCCCCTCCATGGCCGTCGCCACGCTCATCGCCCTCGGTGAGCGAGACGAGGTCGACCGCGCCCTGGCCGCCCGCGCCGCCAAGCAGTACCGCATCGACGACCCGACCGCCGGAGCCTCCGGCAACGAGGGCGGCGACGCCTGAGGCGCCGGGGTCCGCGGGCTGGGAACGCTGCGCACGTACCCTGACGCCATGCCCGCACGCACCGGCCGGGAGGCCACCCCACCAGGCAGCGCGCCCGCCGTCGTCCGTGCTATCGCCGTGCTCGACGCGCTGGCCGCCGATGACGCCGCCTCGATGAGCCTGAGCGACATCGCCCGGGCGATCGGGGTGCCGAAGTCCTCGACGGCCTCGATCTGCGCGGCCCTCGAGCTGGGCGGCCTCCTCGTGCGCGACAACGGCGAGTTCGCGCTGGGCCGCCGCCTCGTCGAGCTCGGCGGCGCCTACCTGTCCCGCAGCGATCGGGTCCGCGAGTTCTACGCGGCCTGCGTCGCCGAGCCGCTCCTCGTGGGCGAGACCGTGCGCCTCTGGGCCCTCGGGGGTCGCGACGGCATCTGCCTCGGCCGCTACGACGGGCACCCCCCGGTGCGACTCACGGTCAACATCGGCGACCGCCTGCCCGCGTCGGTGACGGCCGCAGGCAAGGTGATGCTCGCCCAGTTCGACGACCACGAGGTGCGCGACCTCTACGCCGGAACGACGCTCCCCCGGCTCACGGCCGCCTCCCTCAGCTCGATCGACGCCCTCGTCGCCGACCTGCACACGGCCCGCGAAGACGGCTACTGCGTCAGCGTCGAGGAGGCGTTCGAGTCGGTCGTCGAGCTGGCGGTCGTCGTGCCGTCCCGCGGGACCCGCACCGCGACGATGGCGATCGGCGTCACCCAGCACACCGTGACCTACACCCCGGAGCACGCCGCGCCGCTGGTCAGCGCCCTGCGCCGGGTCGCCGCAGCCTTGGGTAACCCGATGCAGGTCGCCACCTGAGCGACCCGTCGTTCAGGGCGCCGCTCAGCACCCCAGCGCGGTGTGGATCGCGGCGAAGCCGACCTCCAGCTGAGCGCGATGCCGTTCGACGAGCTCGCAGGGGTTGGCCAGGTGCCCGGAGGCGTCACGATCGTCGTTCGTCGCGCTGATGGCGATCGGCGGCTCCAGCAGGTTCGCTTTGACGACGCCGAAGACCTGGGTGAGCTGCTGCGCCGCCATCGAGCCGCCGTGGAAGCCGTAGGTGACGAGCAGCACGGGCTTGTCGCGCCACTCCGCGTACACCGTGTCGATGGCGTTCTTCAGTGGCGCCGGGTAACCCCCGTTGTACTGCGGCGACACGACGATGACGGCGTCGAGCCCGTCGATCACCCGCGCCCAGGCACGCGTGTGCTCGTGCTGGTAGTCACCCAGCGCGGGCATCTTCGGCTCGTCGAGCCACGGCAAGTTGACCTCTGCGAGGTCGATGACGGTGATGTCGGCCTCGGAGCGCAGCCGCGCGAGCTCGGCGATCTGGTCGGCGAGCTGACGCCCGGCGCGCACCGGACGCGTGCTGCCGACGAGGATGCCGATGACGGGCGTGCGGGGCGTGTCGTCGGCGCTCATGCCAGCTGCCCGAACGTGCCGGCGTTGAAGTCCTCGATGGCCTGGACGATCTCGGCTTGGGTGTTCATCGCGAACGGGCCATAGAAGATGACCGGCTCACCGATCGGCTCGCCGCCGAGCACGATGACGCGGGCCCCGGCCTCCGGGGCCGTCAGGCGCAGCACGTCGCCGGAGCGCTCGAACAGACCCAGCCGCTCGCGCCCGATGGTGCCGCCGTCGGTGCTGACCTGCCCGTCGAGCACGAAGACCATGATCGTGTGCCCGTCGGGCACGGCCAGCTCGGCGGTCTCGTCGACTCCGAGATGCACGTCCCACAGCTCGATCGGGGTGTGCGTGCGGGCCGGGCCGCGTTCGCCGTCGAGCTCACCGGCATAGAGGATCACGGTGCCACCGCCGGGCAGCTTAACGGTGCCCATCGACTCGGCCGTGAGCGCCTGGTAGCCGGGCTCGCTCATCTTGTCCTTGCCGGGCAGATTGACCCACAGCTGCAGCATGTGGAAGCGGCCGCCCTTGGCCGCCCACTCCTGCTCGTGGAACTCCTTGTGCAGGATGCCCCGCGCGGCCGTCATCCACTGCGCGTCGCCGGGGTAGATGACGCCGCCGCCACCGGTCGAGTCGTGATGGGCCACGGCCCCTTCGAACGCGAGGGTGACCGTCTCGAACCCCCGGTGCGGGTGCGGCCCGACGCCGCGCTGCCGCGTCGTCGGCGGATACTCGCGCACCGGGTTGTAGTCCATCAGCAGGAACGGGTCCGCAGCCTGCTGCAACTGCGGCGTGCCGGGCAGCAACTGCGTGACGTAGAAGCCGTCACCCACCCAATGGAATCCGTCGCCGGCGTGGACCGAGGCGAGCGTGCGTTCGGTCATCGATGCGTCCTCTCCGAGTGCGTGGCCCTCTCGACTCGTCCTATCACGGCGTCACGGTCGCGCGGCCGGCTAGCTCGCGGCTCCAGGAAGTGGCCGGTCAGCCAATCCGGAAGGCGTTCCGCGACGATTCTTCTGGCCGACCTATTGAACTCTGTTCGCCCTATCGGACACACTGGGACTCATGAGGCGCACAGTGGGGTGCGCCCGAGCCCCCGAGGAGACGCCGTGAGCGCCCCGACCCGAACGACAACCGAGCACCAGGTAGACCCCGTCCAGTTGCGCCGTGCCACCCTGGCCGGCTCGGTGGGATCGGCACTGGAGTACTACGACTTCTACATTTACGGTCTGGCCAGCGCGCTGATCTTCGGCAAGCTGTTCTTCGAGCCGCTCGGTCCGGCGGGCGGCACCATCGCCGCTTTCGGCACCTACGCCGTCGGCTTCGCCGCCCGCCCCATCGGCGGCATCTTCTTCGGTGCCCTCGGCGACCGGGTCGGCCGCAAGTTCGTGCTCATCGCGACGATCGCGCTCATGGGCGGAGCCAGCATGCTCATCGGCCTGCTCCCCACCTACGCCACGGCGGGCATCATCGCCCCCATCCTCCTGGTGCTCCTGCGCATTCTCCAGGGCCTCGGGGCCGGCGCCGAACAAGCCGGCGCGACCGTCCTCATCAGCGAATTCGCGCCCCCGCGCCGCCGCGGCTTCTTCGCCGCGCTGCCCTTCGTCGGCATCCAGGTCGGCACCCTGCTCGGCGCCGGCACGTTCGCTCTCCTGCAGGTCGCGCACCCCGACCTGACCCAGACGTGGTGGTGGCGCGTGCCCTTCCTGCTCGGCTTCGTCTTGATCATCGTGGCGGTGCTCATCCGGCTCAAGCTCAAGGAGTCGCCGACCTTCCAGGAGTTCGCGGAGCACCAAGCCGAGACCCACAAGCAGTCCGTGGGTCAGGCCATCGCCTCGTCGAAGAAGAACATCCTCATCGGCATCGGCCTGCGCATGGCCGAGAACGGCAACTCCTCGATCTACTCGGCCCTGCTGCTCGCGTTCGTCGGATCCCTGGAGGTCTTCGCGGGCCACCGGGCCACGATCGGCACACAGGGCGCCGTCGTCGCCGCCTTCGTGTCGATCTTCACGGTCGTCCTCTTCGGGCACCTGTCCGACCGGTACGGACGGGTGGCGATCTACCGCTACGGCGCGCTGTTCCAGGCGATCATCGCCTTCCCCGCCTTCTATCTGCTGACCCTCGGCCAGTTGTGGCTCGTGCTGCTCGTCATGGCGATCGGCATCGGCATCGGCGTCCAGGCGATGCTCGGCCCACAGTGCGCGCTGCTGCCCGAACTCTTCGGCAACACCCACCGCTACACCGGGGTCGCCACCGCTCGGGAGTTCTCCGCCGTCATCGCCGGCGGCATCGCCCCGCTGCTCGGCGCCGTCTTCCTCGTCGCCTCCGGCAACGCCTGGTGGGTCATCGGTCTCTACTCTTTCGTGCTGAGCCTCATCACCTTTGCCACCACCTTCGTCACGCCCGAGACCGCGGGGCGTGACCTCAACCTCATCGAGGACGCCTCATGACGACCCAGCCCAACCGCACCGAAGCCGGACACGCCTCGGCAACCACGTCCCCGTCCGCCGCGACCCGGGTGCGCGTCGTGATTGCCACCCCGCTGCGCCCTGAACTCGTGCAGCGCATCGTCGCCGTCGACCCGCGCGTCGAGGTCGTCGTCGACCACGACCTGCTGCCACCGATGCGCTGCCCCGCCGATCACGCGGGCGACCCGAGCTTTCGCCGCACGCCGGAGCAGCAGCAGCGCTTCGAGAAGATGCTCGCCGCCGCCGACGTCATCTACGGGATCCCTGGCGTGGACCCGGCTCAGATTGCCCCGACCGTGCGCGCCAACCCGGGCCTGAAGTGGCTCACGACGATGGCTGCCGGCGGTGGGGCCGCGGTCGCCGCCGCCGGGCTCACCCCCGAGGAGTTGGAGCGGGTCACCTTCACGACGTCGGCCGGCGTGCACGGCGTGCCGCTCGCTGAATGGGCTTTGTTCGGCATCATGGCCGGCGCGAAGGAGCTCCCGCGACTGCTCGCCGACCAGGCGGCCCACCACTGGCCCGAGCGGGTCGTCTCCCGCCCGATCGAGGGCAGCACCGTGCTCGTCCTCGGCCTCGGCGGCATCGGTGAGCAGGTCGCGCGCCTGTCCCGCGCCCTGGGGTGCTCGGCGCGAGCCGCTCGGCGACCCCGGTCGAGGGCGTGCAGGTGCACACGGTCGCCGACCTGCCCGACATCATCGGGGAGGCCGACCACATCGTCGTCACCCTGCCCGGCACCGCACAGACCGAAGGCCTGCTCGGCGACGAACTGCTCGCCCGCGTCAAGCCCGGAGTCACCGTCGTCAACGTCGGACGCGGCACGGTCATCGACGAGCCGGCCCTGATCGCGGCGCTGCAGGACGGACGGGTCGGGTTCGCGGCCCTCGACGTCACCGCCGTCGAACCGCTCCCGGCCGACTCCCCCCTGTGGGACCTACCCCACGTGCTCATCAGCCCGCACACCGCCGCGCTCGACGTGCGCGAGGAGGAGCGGATCTGCGACCAGTTCTGCGACAACCTGCGCGCCTTCCTCGCCGGTCGGCCGCTCGCCAACGTCGTCGACCCGGCCGCCGGCTACTGACCTCGATCCACCCATCACACGCTGTCGTGTGGAAAGGAATCTCGTGAACCACCCC
Organism: Kineosphaera limosa NBRC 100340; assembly: GCF_000298215.1. Taxonomy (GTDB): domain Bacteria; phylum Actinomycetota; class Actinomycetes; order Actinomycetales; family Dermatophilaceae; genus Kineosphaera; species Kineosphaera limosa. Next base: position 66,163 of record NZ_BAHD01000016.1, read on the forward strand.
CTGTTCGACATCACCGGGCGCGTCGCGCTCGTGACGGGCTCCTCCAAAGGGATCGGCCGCGCCCATGCCCAGGGCCTGCTCGAGGCCGGCGCGGTCGTCGTCCTCAACGCCCGCGGGCAGGAGGCGCTCGAGCGCACCCGCGACGAGCTCGCCGAGCTGACCGGCGGCACCGTGCACGCCGTCGCCTTCGACGTCACCGACGGCGCGGCCGCGGCCGCCGGGCTCGAGCGCGTCGCCGAGCTCGCCGGGCCCGTCGACATCCTCGTCAACAACGCCGGGATGCAGCACCGCGCGCCGATCACCGAGTTCACCGACGAGGCGTGGCAGGCGCTCCTGCAGACGAACATCACGAGCGCCTTCGTCATGTCCCGCGCCGTCGCACCGGGGATGATCGAGCGGGGCCGCGGCAAGATCGTCAACATCTGCTCGGTCCAGACCGAGCTCGCCCGCCCCGGCATCGCCGCCTACTCGGCCACGAAGGGCGCGCTGAAGATGCTGACCCGCGGCCTGTGCGCCGACCTCGCCGTCCACGGCATCCAGGTCAACGGGCTGGCGCCGGGCTACTTCGCCACCGAGCTGACCTCGGCCCTCGTGGCCGACAAGGACTTCACCGCCTGGGTCGAGAAGCGGACCCCCGCCGGGCGCTGGGGCGACGTCAAGGACCTCGTCGGCACCCTGGTCTATCTCTCCAGCCCCGCGTCGAACTTCGTCAACGGGCAGGTCGTCTTCGTCGACGGCGGAATGACGAGCGTGCTCTGATGTCACACTCTTCTGTGCTCTCTTCTGCGCCCACGTCCTCCGGGATGCTGGCGTGCGTCGTTCACGGGGCGCACGACCTGCGGATCGACACCATCCCCGCCCCCGAGCCCGGGCCCGGCCTCGTCGCCATCGACGTCGCCTACGGCGGGGTGTGCGGCTCCGACATGCACTACGTCAACCATGGCGGCATCGGCGACTTCCCGCTGCAGGAGCCCATGGTCCTCGGGCACGAGGTCTCCGGCACGGTCGCGGCGCTCGGCGACGGGGCGCAGGCGCCGGCCGTCGGCACGCCGGTCACCGTGTACCCGGCGAGCCCGTGCGGTGTCTGCCCCGAGTGCCTCGACGGGCGGGCCAATGTCTGCCGCGACACCCGCTACCTCGGCAGCTCGATGCGCTTCCCGCACACGCAGGGCGGCTTCGCGCAGCGGATCGTCGTGCGGCCCGACCAGGTCGTGGCCCTCCCCGACGGACTCGACCTGCGCCGCGGGGCGCTCGCCGAGCCGCTCTCGGTCGCGCTGCACGCCGTGCGGCGGGCCGGGGACGTGCGCGGCAAGCGGGTGCTCGTCACCGGCGCGGGGCCGATCGGGGCGCTCGTCGTCGCCGTCCTGGCCCATGAGGGTGCCGCGCAGATCGTCGTGAGCGACCTCGTCGACGGCGCGCTGGCGATCAGCCGGGCCGTCGGTGCGACCGCGACCGTGCGGGCCGACGACCCGGCCGACCCGAACTGGCCCGACGAGGTCGACATCGCGATCGACGCCTCCGGCTCGCCGCACGGCGTCGCCGCCGGTGCGGCCAGGCTCGTGCGTGGCGGTCGGCTCGTGCTGCTCGGCATCCTCCCGCCGGGGCAGACGCCGTTCCCCGGGAATCTCGTCGTCACCCGCGAGCTCGAGGTCGTCGGCGCGTTCCGCTTCCACGACGAGATCCACGACGCCGTGCGGCTGCTCGCCGACGGGCTCGACGTCGACGCCGTCATCACCGGTGTCGTGCCGCTGCACGAGGCGAGCCGCGCCTTCGAGATGGCCGCCGACCGCGCGAGCAGCAGCAAGGTGCTCCTCGATCTGCGCGCCGGGAGCTCGTCGTGAGCGAGGCCGTCGGCGTCATCGGGCTCGGGCTCATGGGCCAGCCCGTGGCGGCGAATCTCGCTGCGGCCGGCCACGACGTCCGCGCCTGGAACCGCCGCGACGTCGGGTTGACCGACGCCGAGGCCCACCCTGTCGGCGGCGGCTCGATCCGCGTCGTCGACGACCTCGCCGACCTGGGCCGTGACTGCCCCGTCGTCCTCAGCCTGCTCCCCGACCTGCCGCCGCTCGAGGCGCTCCTGCCCGAGCTGCTCGGCGAGGGCAGCCGCGTGCGCACCCTTGTCGTCATGAGCACCGTGTCGCCGGTGCGGGTCGCCGAGATCGCGCGCGAACTCGCCGCCCGGGGCGTCACCGTCGTCGACGCCCCGATGAGCGGCGGGGTCGCTGGGGCGCAGGCGGGGACGCTGTCGATCATGATCGGCGGCCCCACCGGCGCCGTCACCGACCTCGACCCGTTGTTCCACTGCGTCGGTACAACGGTTGTCCGCCTCGGCGACGTCGGCGCCGGCTCGCTCGCCAAGGCGTGCAACCAGATGGTCGTGGCCGGCACCCTCACCGCGCTGGCCGAGGCGATGGTGCTCGCCGAGCGCAGTGGTCTCGACCGCGCCGCGGTCCTCGACATCCTCGGCGGCGGCCTGGCGGCCTCCGAAGTCCTCCGGCAGAAGGCCGACGCGTTGGCCACCGACGACTTCACCCCGTCGGGCCCCACCCGTTACCTGCTCAAGGACCTGACCTTCGCCCGCGACGCCGCCGCCGCGAGCGGAACCTCCCTGCCTCAGCTCGAGGTCCTCCGCGACCTCTTCGACACCCTCGTGACCGACGGCGAGGGTGACGCCGATAGCGCAGTGGTCCTCGACACCCTGCGCCGCATCAGCAGGCCGCCGGCACAGCACTCGTAGCGACTTCTCGACGCACTCGCGAACGAGCCTGATCACGAAGCCGCAGGTCAGCGACCTGGCCTAGTTGCCGAAGGTGCCCCGAGTGCGTCGAAAGGTCGCTACGTCAACCGACACTGCGACGCCCAGGCCTCGACGTCCGCCTACTTGCCCTTCTCGGCGAGGAAGTGCTGGCGGGCAATGACGCCGGTGTCGGGGTTGTCGGTGAAGAGCCCGTCGATGCCGGTGCGCAGGTAGGTGACCATCTCGTCGATGGCGCGGCCGTACTGGGTGGCGTCGTCGCTGGTCTGGAAGTCCTTGGCCATGAAGGAGTTCTCGTTGCGGAAGGTCCACGGCACCACCTTCAGGCCGGCCGCGTGGGCGTCGGCGACGAGGCTCGTCGGCGCATCCAGCGTGCCGTCGGCCTTCTTGGGGATGACGAAGAACTTCTCCGGGCCGATGCCGTCGGCGAAGGTGGCGATCTCCTTCAGGCCCGCGGGTTTCATCCAGTCGGAGTACTTGCGCGCGTCGCCCTTGCTCAGCAGGTCGTACGGCCCGTCCCACTGCCCGTCGCCGGTCCACGCCAGGAACGTCGAGTTCGCCCGGTAGCCCATGTCGCGCACGGCCCGCAGGTTCGTGATCTCGAACGACTGCAGCCACAGGGGCGCCTTCTTGCTGTTCAGGCCGTGCTTGCGGACTGCCTCCAGGAACGCCTGCTCGGGGTTCAACCCCTTCTCATGAAAGTACGTGGAGTGCTTGATCTCGGGGATGATGCCGATCGTGCGGCCGTGCTTCTTGGAGAGCTCCTCCCGCAGTGTCAGCACCTCCTCGAAGGTCGGCACGTCGTACAGCCCGTCATAGATCGTGTTGTGTTGGCGCTGCTTCGGCAGCCGCTCGACCGCCCGCAGGCTCTTGAGCTCGGCAAGCGTGAAGTCCTCGGTGAACCAGCCCGTGACGTCGGTGCCGTCGAGGTTCTTCGTCGTCTTGCGATCCGCGAACTCCGGGTGGTCGGCGACGTTCGTGGTGCCGCCGATCTCGGGCTCGTGGCGGTCGACGAGCATGCCGTCCTTGGTCAGCACCAGGTCGGGTTCGATGTAGTCGGCTCCCATCGCGGCGGCCAGCTCGTAGGCGGCGATGGTGTGCTCCGGGCGGTAGCCGGAGGCGCCGCGGTGCGCCACGATGAGCGGCTCGCCCGGGCGCTTCTGGTGCGGGTGCGGGGGCTTGGCGGCCGTGTCGGCAGGCGCCTGCGCGGCCAAGGGCGAGCCGGTCGGCGGGGGCGCCGCGTTGACCACGGGCGCGGCGGCCAGCGTAGAGAGCGTCAGGGCGACGGTGCCGACCAGCGCGAACGGGGTGATCCGTGAACGAGATGTCATGCGCGTGATCCCATCTACTGCAGGCGAATTCGGCGTGAGGGCACAGTAGCCAGCACATGGCGAGGTGGCGACGGATAGCTCGACCCTCGTTCACACTCGTAGGCTGCCGGGATGGCCACTGCGTCCGCACCGTTGCGCGAAGAGACCGTGCGCAACATCGAGCGCGCCGCCGGCGACCTCATGACCGCGGCTCTGCGGCACCTCGACGCCCGGCTCGACTGGTACAAGGCGCTGCCGGCGCAGGAGCGGTCGTGGGTCGGGTTGGTCGCCCAGAGCGGCATCGCGACCTTCGTCGCATGGTGCCGCGATGCCTCCCGACCCGCCCGGCTGACCGCCGACATCTTCGGCGAGGCCCCGCGCGAACTGACCCGCTCGATCACCCTGGCGCAGACGGTCGACCTCGTGCGCAGCATCGTCGAGGTCGTCGAGGACCACGTCGTCGAGCTGGCCGCCCCCGGCGACGAGGCCGTGTTGGGCGTGGCCGTGCTGCGCTACTCCCGCGAGGTCGCCTTCGCGACCGCTCAGGTCTACGCGACGGCGGCGGAGGCTCGCGGCGCCTGGGACGCCCGTCTGGAGTCCCTCGTCGTCGACGCCGTGCTGCGCGGGGAGGCCGACGACGAGATGACGTCCCGCGCCACCGCCCTCGGCTGGGGCGAGCTGGGACCGGTCACCGTCGTCGTCGGCGACCGGCCCGCGGGAGAACGTGACTCGGCGCTCGAGAAGATCCGCGGCGTCGCCGCCCGCGAGCAGCTCGAGGCCCTCATCGCCGTGCAGGGCCGTCGGCTCGTGGTCATCCTCGGCGCCCGCGACCGGACGACCTGGGCGCAGGCCGACCTCACGCAGGCCGTCACGCAACTCTTGCCGCACTTCGCCGCGGGTCCGGTCGTCATCGGCCCCAGCGTGCCGCGGCTGTTCGCCGCCGGTCGCTCGGCCCGCGCCGCTCTCTCCGGGCTGCGTGCCGCACCAGGCTGGCCGGACGCGCCCCGCCCCGTGCTGGCCGACGACCTGCTGCCCGAGCGGGTGCTGCTCGGCGACGTGCCGGCCCGGCACCACCTGGTCGAGCGCGTCTACCAGCCGCTGCGTCGCGCCGGTGGTTCGCTGCTGGAGACCGCGTCGGTGTACCTGCAGTGCGGGCGGGGCATCGAGGCCACCGCGCGGGGCCTCTACGTGCACGCCAACACCGTGCGCTACCGGCTCGGCCGCATCATCGAGACCATCGGTTACGACCTTTCCGACGCCCGCGAGGCGCACGTCGTGCAGACCGCCATCACCCTGGGCATCCTCGACTCGGCAGCGCCCCGGCCCCGCCGTCGCGACGCGGGCAATTAGCGCACGCAACGGCGGAACATTCCCGGTTCTCGTTGTAGGAACCCTCCAAAAGTGCCACGCTTCTTTGTCGACTCGCAGAGCGCCATGGACGCTCGACCTGCTGGACAGTGGAACACGTGCTTGCCATCGTGTGTCCCGGCCAGGGTTCGCAGAAGCCCGGTTTCCTCTCCCCTTGGCTGGAATTGCCCGGCCTGCGCGACCGCCTCGAGTGGCTGTCGCAGGCCGCCGACGTCGATCTGCTGACCCACGGCACCGTCTCCGACGAGGCGACGATCAAAGACACCGCCGTGGCTCAGCCGCTCATCGTCGGCGCGGCGCTGCTCGTGCTGCCCGCACTGTTCGGCGCAGACACGCAGACCCACCCCACGCTCACGCCGGCGCTCGACGGTGTCGGCGTCGCCGCCGGACACTCGGTCGGTGAGATCGCTGCCGCCGCGGCCGCCGGAGTGCTCTCCACGCCCGACGCCATGGGCTTCGTGCGGGTGCGCGGCGCTGGGATGGCGCAGGCCAGCGCGGTCACGCCGACGGGCATGAGCGCGGTGATGGGCGGCGATCCGCAGCAGGTCGCCGACACGCTGGCGCGCCACGGCCTCACCCCGGCCAACATGAACGGGGCCGGGCAGGTCGTCGCCGCCGGCACCATGGAGCAGCTCGCCGCCCTCACCGACGACCCGCCCGCCAAGACCCGGGTCATCCCGCTCTCGGTCGCGGGCGCCTTCCACACCCACCACATGGAGCCGGCGATCACCGAGCTCACGACCTTCGCCGTCGGCCTTGAGCCGCACGACAGCTCGATCCCGCTGATCTCCAACCGCGACGGCGAGGTCGTCACCGGCGGCCAGGAGGTGCTCGACCGGCTCGTCGCGCAGGTCGGCCGCCCCGTGCGCTGGGACCTGTGCATGGACCGGCTCGTCGAGCTCGGTGTCACCGCGATGATCGAACTGCCGCCGTCCGGCACGCTCGTCGGCCTGGCCAAGCGCGGAATGAAGGGCGTGCAGACGCTCGCTTTGCGCACCCCCGACGACCTGGAGGCCGCGCGTGACCTCATTGAGCAGCATGCCTGAGGTGCCCGCACCCGCCGACCGGGCACAGCGGCCCACCCTGTCGACCCGCACGGGCGCGCAGTACTCGCGCATCTGGGGCGTGGGCGACCACCGCCCCGAGCGGATCGTGACCAACGACGAGATCTGCGAGTACATCGACTCCACCGACGAGTGGATCCGCGAGCGCTCCGGCATCGCAACCCGCCGACAGGCCGCGCCCACCGAGTCGGTCGCCGACATGGCGATCTCCGCCGGCCGCGCGGCCATCGAGGCCGCCGGCGTCGACCCGACCCGGATCGGCGCCGTCATCGTGGCCACCCTCTCCCACCCGCTGCAGACCCCGGCCGCCGCCACCCTCGTGGCCCACGCCCTGGGGGCGAGCAACGCCGCGGCGTTCGACCTCGGCGCGGCGTGCTCCGGCTACTGCTACGGGATCGGCGTGGCCGACGATCTCATTCGCGGCGGCAGCAGCGAGTTCGTGCTCGTCGTCGGCTCGGAGAAGATGTCGGACTTCCGCGACTGGCACGACCGCGGCACGGCGTTCATCTTCGGCGATGGCGCCGGCGCCGCCCTCGTCGGCCCGAGCGAGTTTCCCGGTGTGGGCCCCACGGTCTGGGGCGCAGACGGCTCCGGCTACGAGCTCATCCGCCAGTCCACCGACTGGGTGCAGTGGCGGGCCGCCGTCGAGAGCCCCGACTCCACGCCGGAGCAGCGCGCCTGGCCGTTCATCGACATGGTCGGCCCGTCGGTCTTCCGCTGGGCGGCCTTCAAGATGGCCGCCGTGGCCAAGGAGGCCGTCGCGGCAGCCGGGCTGACGATCGACGACATCGACGTCTTCGTGCCGCACCAGGCCAACATCCGCATCATCGACACGATGGTCAAGCAGCTCAAGCTGCCCGACCGCGTCGTCGTGGCGCGGGAGGACATCGCCGACATGGCCAACACCTCCGGCGCCTCCGTGCCGCTGGCTACGGCCCGGCTGCTGCGCGAAGGCCGCGCCCGCAGCGGCGACCTGTGCCTGCAGTTCGGCTTCGGCGCCGGCCTCACCTGGGCGGCCCAGGTGGTCGTGCTGCCCTAGGCGACCACCACGAGACTCCCGCCGGTTCGACGGGTCAATCGAACACGACACAACCAACGAACAACCACGACACAAGGAGACACCATGGCTGACACCCAGGAGATTCTGGCGGGCCTCGCCGACATCATCAACGAGGAGACGGGTGTCGAGCAGGACGCCGTCCAGCTCGACAAGTCCTTCACCGAGGACCTCGACATCGACTCGCTGTCGATGATGACGATCGTCGTCAACGCCGAGGAAAAGTTCGGTGTGCGCATCCCCGACGAGGAGGTCAAGAACCTGACCACGGTTCAGGACGCCGTCGACTTCATCGCCAAGGCCCAGGCCTGAGCCTCCCCCGTTGAGCGTGGCCGGTGCAGCGTCAGCGCGCCGGCCACGCCGCCAGAGCACACAGAGCAAGGCTGCGAGTACCGGTCCGATGACATCGAGCGTCGGTACGTGCGGCGGAAGGATTGCTGACATGTCCACATCCAGCCCCAAGCGGATCGTCGTCACCGGCATGGGCACCACGAGCCCGCTCGGCGGCAACGTCGCCGACACCTGGCAGGCCCTGCTGGCCGGCACCTCCGGCGCCCGTCCCATGCCGTATGAGTGGGTGCAGACCTACGACCTGCCCGTGACTTTCGCCTCCATGCTGGCGCAGCCGGTCGACCAGGTACTCTCCCGGGTCGAGATCCGGCGCCAGGACCCGTGTTCGCAGTACGCCCTCGTGGCGGCGCGCGAGGCCTGGGCCGACGCCGGCTCGCCGGAGATCGAGCCCGAGCGCCTGGCCGTGTCCATCGGTTCGGGCGTCGGTGGCATCACCACCGTCGTCGACTCCTGGGAGAACCTGCGCACCAAGGGTCCTCGACGCATCTTCCCGCTCGCGGTGCCGATGCTGCTGGTCAACGGCCCGACCGGCGCCGTCGCGATCGAGCTGGGCGCGCAGGCCTGGGGGCACACTCCGGTCAGCGCATGCGCCTCCGGCGCGGAGGCGATCGGCGCGGCCATGGGCATGATCCGCGAGGGGCGTGCCGACATGGTCGTCGCCGGCGGCACCGAGGCCGCGATCCACCCGCTCCCGATCGGCGGCTTCGCAGCCATGCAGGCGTTGTCCAAGCGCAACGACGACCCGACCACCGCTTCACGCCCCTACGACACGGGCCGCGACGGCTTCGTCATCGGGGAGGGCGCGGCGCTGCTCGTGCTGGAGTCCTACGAGCACGCCAAGGCCCGTGGCGCGACGATCCACGCCGAGCTGTTGAGCTTCGGTGTCAGCAACGACGCGCACCACGCCGCCGCCCCGGAGCCCGAGGGCATCGGCGCGGCAGCGGCCATGAAGGAGGCGCTGGCCTTCGGCGATATCGACCCCAAGGATGTCGTGCACCTCAACGCGCACGCCACGTCCACCCCGGTCGGCGACATCGCCGAGTGCAAAGCGATCCACCGTGCCTTCGACGACAACGTCGACCAGCTCGCGATCAGCGCGACGAAGTCGATGACCGGGCACCTGCTCGGCGCCGCGGGCTCGCTGGAGGCCATCTTCACGATCAAGGCCATTCAGGAGCGCCTGGCCCCGGCCCAGATCAACCTCTTCGACCGCGACCCGGCGATCGACCTCGACATCGTGCACGGGCAGCCGCGCAAGCTGCCCGACGGCGACATCGTCGCGATGGACAACTCCTTCGGCTTCGGCGGCTGCAACGTGGCCCTCGCGTTCGCCAACGCCGACTGAGCGCCACATCTGGTGTGCCCCGGGGCCGGTCCGTCAGGGACCGGTCCCGGGCTGCATTCCGGAGATGATCTGCACCGCCTGCCGGAAGGCCATGACCCGCACGGCCCCGACGACGATCAACAGGATGGCCCCGATGAGGAGCCCCTGAGTCGTGATGGCGCCGTCCTGACGCAAGAAGAGGATGGCCAGGAAGGCCACGGCCGCCAGCGCGGCCAGCATCAGCTCGGTCCGTGGTGTGCCGCCGCGCTGCGCGTACGCGGTGGGCGCGCCCAGGTCACCGGCGCGTTGCGTGCGCAGCACCCGCATCCAGACCAGCCGGGCGATCAAGAGGGAGATGACGAGGACCGCGGCAACGGTGATCGCGATCGCGACGGTGCTCAGGAGCGCCGCCACCAGCAGCACCAGCCCCACGACGACCCACGCGCCCTCGATCACGTAGGTCCCTACGGTCGCTCTCCGCTGGTCCACGGTCCGTCCCTTCTTCAGCCCTGCGTCTGGTTCAGCCCTGCGTCTCTGGTCTTGCAGGCGATCCTGCCAGTGCCGTGCCGCGGCCGTGCGGCCATCCCCCAGACCTGAACGAGGGACCGGCCCACACTGGGTCGGTCCCTCGTTGCGTCGCACTCCCCCGAGGGTACGACGGTGGTTACCGCACCCCGGCCGATCGGTCCGGGATCGCAGGGGGCGGTCGTCTACTCAGCTGACGCGGTAGAGCCAGCGGGTCGGGTGGCCCTCACCGGCGTGGCGGAACGGGTCGAGCTCGAGATCCCAGGCGGTGCCCAGGGCCGAGTCGATCTCGCGGCGCAGCGCGGTGTGGTCGCCGGAGCGCATCGCGGCGCGCAGGCGATCCTCGTTGACGACGGCGTCGCCGTTGGCGGCCAGCCAGGAGTGGTGGATGCCGAGGCTGGGGGTGTGTACCCAACGAGACCCGTCGATGCCGGGGCTCGGCTCCTCGGTGACCTCGTATCGGAGGTCGTCGAAACCCCGCAGCGCGCTGGCGATGCGGGCTCCCGTGCCGGGTTCACCGGCCCAGGAGTACTCCCCGCGCACGAGCGAGCGGCCCAGGGGCTGCTGCGCCCAACCAAGGCGCACATGCTCCCCGAGCACGCTCTCCAGCGCCCAGCAGACGTGTGGGCACAGCGCGGCGGGTGTGGAGTGCACGAACACCACTCCACGGGTCATCAGGGTCGAGGCAACAACAGACATCCGGACCTCCTCTGGTGCGTGAGGGACGTCTTCCCCAACGACCTCACGGGCGGGATTTCCGGTAGTGCGTGCTCGAAACGATGAGCGATTCGATTGTCGACGCGACCGATGCGCGCACTCGCCCTTCCCAAGGCCAGTGCCCGAACTGTTGCGTCGTGCGCCCATTCTGCATCACGAACACGCTCTTGACCAAGTGTCCTGGAGTGTCATTTCGGCGCGTCGCCGCCGCCGTCCGGGCCGGCGCAACGACTGGCGGGCAAACCCGCCCCCACCTGGGATGTCTTGTGCCGCAGCGCACTTCACATCACCTCTGGCCGGTTGTCGACAACAGCGGCCCGTGTGGGCCGGCAGAAACTGGACAACCGATCAAGACATGCGATTCACTTCGAATCAAGGCAGCACCCGGCGACATCGTCGCCACCGCTTGGGGAAGCGGCGCAGGGGTTGCACTCATCGACCTACGGGGGGATCAGGGACATGATGAACGTCAACGGCACACCGGCACCGGGAATGCAGAGCGCCATGGCCATTTTGACGGCACGGATGCAGAGCATGGATGGCGGCTGCACCGTCAACGAGTACGTCGACGTGCTGCGCGACGAGATGGAGGGCCAGGACCCGCTCATCCTCACCTCCGCGATGGCCAGCCTCGCCTCGGCCCTGCTTGCCATCGCCTCCGGCGGCACCAAGATCCCGCCGTACGAGCTCCTGTCGACCATCGGCCTGACGCTCGCCGAGGCCTGACCGGCACGCCCGCACGAACGACGGGCCCGGACCACCAGAGGGGCGGTCCGGGCCCGTCGGCGTGTGCCGGCTCAGTTGGCGCTGAGCCAGGTGCGGATCTCTTCGGCGGAGCGCCGGACGATGACGACCATCGTGCCCAACTGCGCCTCCTGCGCGGAGACGGCCAGCAGCAGGTGACCCAGGGGCGGCTGGACGAAGCTGACCAGCACCAGGTGGCCGTGACCGGTGGAGATGCTGACCATGGCCTGGCCCGGGTGAACACCGGCCTCGCTGACGATCTCGGCCTGCGCGGAGGAGACGGCGAACAGCGAGCTGTTAAGGGCGGCGAGCCGGCCCACGTCCTCCTGCGCCACGCCGAGGCAGCACAGGTTGAGCCCGTCGGCCGTGCTGAGCATCGCCGAGGTCATCGTCGGCAACGCGTCGCGGATGCGCTCCAGCCGAGGCAGGGCGGTGCGGCCGATGATCATCGACCACAGCTCCCACTCCTGGGCGATGCCGTCGTGCATGACCAGGGCCGCCACCTCGTGCTCGTCGGTTCCGATGCTCGAACCGAGGAGCGTCCCCCGCTCGTCGCTCATGCCGACTCCTTCGCGTCGTCGTTCAGATCGAGTGCCGTCAACACGACCCGCACGACCTGGTCGCGGTCGCGGGGGTCGGCCTCCAGCAGAGGCATGTCGGGCCGGAACGGTGCCAGGCGGGCGCGAAAGTCGCCGAGGTTGGGCATCGCCTCGTCCTCGCGCGCCTCGCGGCGGGTCAGGGCGACGATCGTGCGGGCCCATACCGTCTCGTCGCCGATGCGGGTGAGCCACTCGGCCATCTCCTCGACCGTCTCCGGGCGGTCACCGAAACCCCACAACACGATGGAGGCGCGGCGTGCGACGACCGAGCTGCGGGCGGAGGCGAAGCGGAGCTGGCCCGGCGTGCCGAGCACCCCGACGCGGGTGCCGTCGGGCGTGACCCACTCGCCGTAGTCGATGCCGACCGTCGTCGTCGGTTTCTCCGCTGCCCGCTTGGGGCCGACGGCCACGGACGAGCGGATCACCTCCGTGCTGACCACCGGCACGTCGCTGATCGCGCGCACCGCTGTTGTCTTGCCCACACCCAGCGGGCCGACGAAAGCGACCTGACGTTGCGTGGTGGAGCCAAGCACGCTGTGCACGGGTAGCCCCTTCCTGCGAATGACGTTGCGGGCCAAGGCCTCTCCGGCCAGCGGAGCACTCCCGCGCGAAGGGCGGGCGGTGCGTGCGCGCGCCGCCCTGGTCGTGGACCGCACGTGCGACGGCCGGGTTCAGGAGGCCCGTCATGTATATCACGGGGCCGCTCAGACCCGGTGGCGCGAACTGATGAGCGACACTTGTGAACGAGCGTCCGGGACGGTCGCCCAGCACTCGGTACTTTGGACACCGACGCACACCGACGCGAACGACGACGAGGGGCCCGCGGGTCGCTTGGACACCTTGAGAAGGTAGGGATCAATGGCCACGCAGGACCAGATGACGGACGTTATCAATCGACTCTCGAACGACATCAGCGGCTTCCTGGGCGCTTGCATCGTCGACATGGAGACGGGCATGCCGCTGGCGTCCAAGAGCAACCGGGGCGACTTCGACCTCGAGGTTGCCAGCGCCTACAACAGCGAGATGGTCAAGGCGAAGAACAAGACCATCAAGGCCCTGGGCATCAACTCCCAACTGGAGGACATGCTGCTGACCCTCAGCGACCAACTGCACCTCATCAAGATGCTCTCGCCCTCGACGTTCATGTACCTCGCCGCCGACCGGCAGTCGACCAACCTGGCCCTGCTGCGCAGCGCCGTCAACCGGGAGACCGCCGACCTCAACTGACGTCCGCGCCTCTGGGCCGCGACCGGGATTCCGGTTGCGGCCCTTTGCGTGCGCGCGCCAGACAGATCTGCCGCCGAATGGCCGCCGCCGTCCGCGACCTGCGTCGTCAGCTACCGTGACGGGGAACCCCGGCGCGACAGGGTGCCAGGCCGGCGCCAGCAGCAGCGGGGTCACCTCGGGGCGTTAGCTCAGCCGGTCAGAGCAGCGGACTCATAATCCGTCGGTCGTGGGTTCAAGCCCCACACGCCCTACTCGAAGAACATTGGTTGACCGGCACAAATGGACAACCCGCGAGGACTGCGTGGCCCTAGTTTCTAGATAGAAATCTAGGTAGACTTGACACGTGACGACTGTCAGCGTGACCGAGGCGAATTCGCGCGGCTTGTCGGCACTGCTGCGCGATTCCATCGAGGGCGATGTCATCGTCGAGCGCCACGGGCGACCCGTCGGCGCTGTCATCTCCACGGACCGGCACGCACAGCTCTCGGGGGGCACTGCTGGTCGTATGCAGATCCCTGTGCCGGCGTTCGACGCCCTGTCCGAGGCTGCTGAGAAGGCCGGTGACCATCGCCGGTACGAACTGATTCAAGGGGACCTGTCTGTGTCGCCGTCGCCGAACCGTCATCACCAGCGTGCCGTCGGCTGTTTGAGTGACGCTCTGCAACAGGTGGTCCGCAGCTACGGCTGGCGTGCGCAACCGGGTAGCGAGCTGCGCGGTCCAGAGTCGGTCGTGTGCCCTGATGCGATGCTGGTCCCCGACGACGGCAGCGACACACCGCCCACGCTCGTCATCGAGGTGACGTCGACGAACCGCGCCACCGACCTCGGCCCTAAGCGGCACGCGTACGCGGCCATGGGCATCTCGATGTACTGGGTGCTTGATCGTGAGCGACGTGCCCTGCTCGTGTTCACGCTCGACGAGCAGACGAGCACGTATCCCGAGTCGCAGGTCTTTGACGAGCACGTCGTAGCTGTGGTGAGCGTGCCGGTGGGTGAGCAGCTGGTCGAGGTCAGCGTCGACGTCGCTGACGTGCTCGGGTAACCGGGTCGCTGTCAGAGTCGGCCCGGTTTCGTCGCGTCCGGCGCGACGCTGGTCTGGCGTCGACCCCCGATGCTCGGATCGTGTGGCTGACGCTCGCATCGATGGGGCACCCGCGGGCCACCGAGTCACAAAGCAGGCGGTCACCGCGCAACCGATAGGGACCAGAACCAGGTTGGCACCCGACGAAATGAACCCCGCACCTGGTCAGCGGACCGTGGTGCGGGGTTCGGGTGGCTCCCCCGGTTGGACTCGAACCAACAACCCTTCGGTTAACAGCCGAATGCTCTGCCAGTTGAGCTACAGGGGAATGGCGCCTCAGTGAGGGTAGCAAACGGTCCCACCTGCAACGAAATCCGAGGTCCCTGGGCGGTGTCGAGCACCGGCCGCCCGCGGCACCCGGAGCGAACCCGGAGCAGCAGACGCTCGGCCCGGGCGGGCTCAGGTGAGGCCGGCCTGTTCGGCGAGGTCTTCTAACAGGAGGTCGGCGTAGGCGACGGCGTGCGGGTCGGTGGGGCGCGCGCCGCGGGTCCAGGCGATCTGACGCATCGGCTGCCCCGTGGCCAGGTCCCGGCGGATGGCCACGCGGCCAACGGCGCGCCCGTCGAGTTCGACCGGGGCGTCGATGACGACGCTGGCGGCCACCCGCTCGTAGAAGACCGCCGCGAACCTCTCGCCGCCCTCGCGCAGGCTCCACTGGGCGGCGCGCCCACCGTCGACCCACGTGACCGAAATCGTGCGGGTCATCGGCTCCCAGGCCCCGCCGGACACCTCGTGCCAGGGGCGCGCCACCGACTCCAGGCGGGGGCCCGGTTCGACGCCCGCTGCCGGATCGCCCGCCGCAACGCCTGACTGCACGGCAGGCAGGGCCGCCACCCGGTGGGTCGTGGCGGCGACATAGCCGCCGGTGCGCTCGTCGCGGCCGACGGCAAGCAGCCGCTCGCCGCGCGCGCGGCCCAAGGCGGCGTCGACGTCGGCGGGCAGCTTTGGCCCCCCGAACAGGCCCATCACGCCACCCCCATCCGCAACCGCGCGAGTTCGCTTTGCAGGCCGGTCAGTTCGACCGCCAGGGTGTGCACGCGCCCCGGATCGTCGGCCTCGGCGCGTTGCATCGCCCCGGTCGTCTCGGCGATCCGCCGACTCAACGCCACCTCCCGGGTTCGGGTCAGCAGGTCGGCGACGTAGCGCTGATCGGGGCCACCGGTGCGCGGGTCGGGCAGCGCCTGCAGCGGGGCCATCGCCAACTCCGAGACCAACGAGCCGACCTCCTCCCCCGCGCCCGCTTCGACCGTCTCCAGCCAGCCGCGCGCGGACACCGATCCGCGGTCGTCCCACGCGCCGAGCACCGCGTGCTGCACGCGCCGGTGCGCCGCGTCCGTGAACGGCGTGCCGGCCAGCACCGCGGCATCGTCGTCGGAAAACGACTGCGGGTACTGCACGAGCATCTGCAACAACTGGTGTTCCCGGTCGACATCGGGGTCGCGGAGGTCGGGGCGGGGCAGCAGCGTCGAGGCGGCCTCGGCCTCCGGAGCCTGATCGCGCTCGCGCCGCCGCGACCGGGGATCCACGGCCTGCGGGCCGCGCCCGACCTGGGCGACGATGCGGTGCAACTGGTCGACCTCGACTCCTATCCAGCCGGCGACCGTGCGGGTGTACTCCGGCCGTAGCGCCTGGTCGCGGATCCCGGCGATGATCGGCGCGACGGCCCGCATGCCCGCGACGCGCCCTTCGGCGGTGCCCAGGTCGAACGCGGCGAGGGTCGTGCGGACAGCGAACTCGAACATCGGCGCGGCGCCCTCGATGAGCAGCCGCACCGCCGCATCCCCGGAGGAAAGTCGCAGGTCGCAGGGGTCTTGCCCGCCGTCGGCGACCGCGACGTAACTCTGCGAGGCCCACTTCTGGTCGAACTCGAAGGCGCGCATCGCCGCCTTCTGCCCCGCGGCGTCGCCGTCGAACGTGAAGACGGTGCGGGCCGGGTTGGCGCCGGAGTCGTCGCGCAGGATGCGCCGCAACGTGCCCACGTGATCGGGCCCGAACGCCGTGCCGCACGTGGCGACCGCCGACTCCACGCCCGCCAGGTGCGCTGCCATGACGTCGGTGTAGCCCTCGACGACGACCGCGCGCCGACTCGTCGCGATGGCCTTCTTGGCCAGGTCGAGCCCGTAGAGCACGGTGGTCTTCTTGTAGATGGGACTCTCGGCCGTGTTGAGGTACTTGGCGCCGACGCGGTCGTCGTCGAAGAGGCGCCGCGCGCCGAAGCCGACGGTGGCGCCGGTGATGTCGCGGATGGGCCACACAAGTCGCCCGCGAAACCGGTCGTAGGGGCCGCGCTCGCTGCGACCGATGAGGCCGGCCAGCACCAGGTCGTCTTCGGTGAAACCCTTGTCGCGAAGGTGTGCCACAAGGGCCGTACCCGTGCGGGGCGCGTACCCGACGCCGAAGTGGGCGGCAGCCGCGGAGTCGAAGCCGCGGGCGCGCAGAAAGTCGCGGCCGGCGCGGGCGTCGGGCAGTCTCAGCAGACCGTCGTGGTAGAACTCCTCGGCCACCCGATGGGCCTCCATGAGGCGCCGCCGACGACCGTGCGCGCCCGGCTCGGGCGCCGCCCCCTCCTCGTACTGCAGGTGCACCCCGAACCGCCCGGCCAACGCCTCGACGGCCTCGACGAACGTCACGTGGTCGACCTTCATGAGAAAGGAGATGACGTCGCCGCCCTCGTTGCAGCCGAAGCAGTGCCAGCGGCCCGCGGCGGGGCGCACGGTGAACGAAGCGGTCTTCTCGTCGTGGAACGGGCAGAGCCCCTTGAGCCGCCCGGTGCCGGCGCGAGTCAACGTCACATGGTCGCGCACGACGTCTTCGATGGCCGCGCGCTCCTTGACCGCCTCGACATCCTCCTCGCGGATCCGGCCCGCCACGTTCACACCTCCTGCCAGCCCCGACGCTCTCTTGCCCGGAGTCTAGATGCCACCGGTGACAACCGGGTCGACGCTCGCGCCGGGCGCCGCGGCTAGCGACACCAGCGCCCGTGCAGCGACCAGGCCCGCACGTCGGAGAGCGAGGCCACCTGGTCGACGACCACCCGCAGCCGCGCAGCCTCGTCGGCGGCCTCCTGGTAATCGATCGCCAGCGCGGCGTCGAGCCGCTGCGGGTGCTCGACGAACGCCTGCACGAGGTCGGCCACGACATCCTGTTCGGCGCGGCGCACGGCCACGCGGGCCGGGGAGAGCATGACGAAGTGGGCCGCGAGGGACTTGAGCAACACGACCTCGGCGACCGCCGACTGCGGCACGATGAGGTCGGCGGTGTACCGCACGAGTGGCTGGGGTCCGTGGGCTGCGCGAGTGGCTCGCTCGGCGGCGACGACGAACCGGCCGATGAGGCGACTCGTCATGTCCTTGAGCCGCGCCTGGGCCGCGCGACTGCCGTCGTAGCTGCTCGGCACGGCGTCGTCGGCGGCGAGCCGAGCCGCCGCCTCGACGAGCGCCTCGTCGTCGAGCCCTGGGGCGTACCAGTCGCGGGCCACGGGGTACACCCCGCGCAGGTCGCTCGGGCTGGTCAGCACCCGCAGGTCGAGCAGGCCGCCCGCGACGGCGTCCTCGACGTCGTGCACCGAGTAGGCGACGTCGTCGGCCCAGTCCATGGCCTGCGCCTCAAGGCAGCGACGCCCCGCCGGGGCTCCCTCGCGCAGCCAGTCGAAGACCGGCCGGTCGTCGGCGTACACACCGAATTTGCGACCTCCGGTCGGCGCTTGCCCGCGCGGCCAGGGGTACTTGGTGGCGGCGTCGAGGCTGGCGCGGGTGAGGTTGAGGCCCGCGGGCCGCCCGTCGGCATGGGTGCGTTTGGCCTCGAGTCGGGTGAGCAACCGCAGGGTCTGAGCGTTGCCCTCGAAGCCCCCGATGTCGGCGGCGATGGCGTCGAGGGCGGCCTCGCCGTTGTGCCCGAACGGCGGGTGCCCCAGGTCGTGGGCCAGGCAGGCTGTGTCGACGACGTCGGCGGCGCAGCCCAGCAGCTGGGCGAACTCGCGGCCGATCTGGGCGACTTCGAGGGAATGGGTGAGGCGGTTACGCACGAAGTCGTCGGAGTCCGGTTGCATGACTTGGGTTTTGGCCGCGAGTCGGCGCAGCGCGGCCGAGTGCAGCACGCGGGCGCGGTCGCGGGCGAAGTCGTCGCGGTCGGCCCGCTTATGGGCTGGATCCTCGGCGACCCAGCGGGCCCGGTCGGCCGCGCCGTACGTGGTGCGCTCGGCCGTGCTGTCGGCGCTGCGGTGACCCGCGCCCGGCTGCCCGGGGTCTTTGTCGAGGTCAAGGCTGCGTTCGGGCACAGCCAAACCATAGAGTGAGCCACGGCATACCCAAACCGTCCCCTCTTCCCCGTCCGGAGCCCGCACCGGCCGACAGGTAAGGTCACCCGCCATGCATCGCCACCCCCTCATCACTGCTTCGCAGCTGGCGGACCTGCTCGCGGGCAGCCCCGGCGACGCGCCGCTCATTCTCGACGTGCGGTGGGAGCTGGGGTCGGACAACGGCTACGACGCCTACCTGCAGGGGCACCTGCCCGGGGCGGTGTTCGTCGATCTGGAGCGGGATCTGTCGGGCCGGCGAGGTGATGGCGGCTCGGGCGGTCGGCATCCGATGCCGACGGTGGACGACTTCGAGCTGAACATGGCCGAGTGCGGGGTCGACAACGACCGCCTGGTGGTCGTGTACGACGACTTCGGATCGCTGGCCGCGGCGCGTCTTTGGTGGCTGTTGCGGCACTTCGGCAAGTACGACGTCTTGGTGCTCGACGGTGGGATCGCGGCCTGGCGGGCGCTGCGACTGCCGATTGCGTCGGGGTTCCGCATGGTCGAGGAGGGCGACTTCTCCGTGCGGCGCTCGCGCATCAACGTCTTGGAGGCGGAGCAGGCCGACCTCTACGCCCGTGAGGGTCTCCTGATCGACGCCCGCCCCGCCGACCGCTTCCACGGCCAGAACGAGACGATCGATCCGGTGGCGGGCCACATCCCGCGCGCGGTCAGCCTCCCGGCGCGCTCCCTGGTCGCCGGCGACGGTCGCCTCCTGCCGGAGCGGGAGTTGCGCCAGGCGTTGGGTGCGGTGGGTATCGACGGCGAGCGCCCGGTCGCCACCTACTGCGGCAGCGGAGTTCAGGCCTCGCTCGTGGCTCTGGCGATCGCCGCCGCCGACCTCGGTGGCCAGGTGCCCGTCTACATCGGCTCCTGGAGCGACTGGATCACCGACCCTGCCCGACCGGTGGAGGTCGACGTCCGCACCCCTGCCGCCGGCGGCGGTGCGGGCTGAGCAGTCGCGGCCCGGTCAGATCGACCGGCACCCCGCTCACCCGCCGGAGACGCTGAGTTCGGCGTGGGCGACGGCGGCGGCCTGGTCGGGGTGCAGGTCGCGGGAGTCGAGCCAATGCTCGGGGAGTGCGACGCGGCGGGGGGAGCCGGCGCGGCCGCGGGGGCCTTCGGCGTCGTCGCCCGGCCACGGGTCGTCGGGGTCGAGGTTCGCCAGTAGCCCGTCGAGGGCGGCCAGGTCGTCGACCAGCGCGAGCTGGTGACGGATCTGCGAGCCGGCACGGAATCCCTTGAGGTACCAGGCGATGTGCTTGCGGATGTCGCGGCACGCGCGCCCCTCGTCACCGTAGAACTCCGCCAAGAACTCTGTGTGTTCGCGCAGCGTCCGGGCCACCTCCCCCAGCGTCGGGGCAGTCGTGTGCGCCGAGCCGGCGAAGGCGGCGGTGAGGTCCGCGAAGAGCCACGGCCGCCCCAGGCAGCCACGCCCCACAACGACCCCGTCGCACCCGGTCGCGCGCACCATGGCCACCGCATCCGCAGCCGACCAGATGTCGCCGTTACCCAGCACCGGCACCTGCGTGACGACTTCCCGCAGCCGCGCGATCGCGCTCCAGTCGGCCTGGCCCGAGTACGCCTGCGACGCGGTGCGCGCGTGCAGCGCGACGGCCGCCACCCCCTCCTGCTGGGCGATGCGACCGGCCTCCAGATACGTGTGATGGTCCTCGTCGATGCCGATGCGCATCTTCACGGTCACCGGGATCCCCCGCGCGCTGGCCTCGCCTACTGCGGCCGAGACGATCCCCCGAAACAGCTCCGTCTTCCACGGCAGCGCCGCGCCGCCACCCTTGCGGGTCACCTTGGGCACGGGGCAGCCGAAGTTCAGGTCGATGTGGTCGGCGCGATCCTCGGTGACCAGCAGCCGCGCCGCCAGGCGCACCGTCGCGGGGTCGACACCGTACAGCTGGATGGAGCGCGGCGACTCCCCCGCGTCGTGCTCGATGAGGCGCATCGTCTCCGGGCTGCGCTCGACGAGCGCGCGTGAGGTGATCATCTCGGAGACATACAGGCAGTCCGGGCCCCACTGTCGGCACAGCCGCCGGAATGCGCGGTTCGTGATTCCGGCCATCGGCGCGAGCACGACGGGCGTGCCGATGGTGTGCGGGCCGATCCGCAAGGGCGGAGCCGGTGCGGTCGCGGCCGTGGTGGGCGGGGATGCAGTGCTGATCGTCATGGCCCATCCATTGTCGCAGCCGCCCGAGAGTGCCCTCGCTGCTGCGCGTGACGCCCAGCCGGCGGCGGGCGACGCGCACGCTCGACCGGAGCGTCGGGACGACCGGTGGCCTGGATAGGCTCGGCAGGGTGACGAACAACCCCGGCTCCGCGACCCCCTCCCCGACGCCCGACTCGACCCGGGATCGCATCGCGTTGAGCCTGGACCGGCTGCCCCGCTTCGTGGTGCCGCTGGTCATCGTTGCGCTCGTCGGGGTCGGCATCGGCATCGGCGGTCCGCTCGGCGGGCTTCTGGCCGGCCTCGGCATTCTCGGCCTGGCCGGCATCCTGGCCCTCTCCTGGCCCCGCATCACCCGCTCCGAGCGAGCCATGCGCCTGGCCGTGCTTGTGCTGCTCACCGGCCTGACGATCGTTCGCACCGTACCGAACTGACCCACCCTGCAGGCGAGGCGAGTAGCCCCACCACAGGCTCCGGGCCCGTCGCGACGGTTAAGGCCACACCTCACTGGGTAAGGACTCACCAAGCCCCAGGAGGCGGACATGGCACTCGATCCCCGCGATGAGCAGATGATCCGACGATTCGAAGCACAGCTGCGGGCCCGGGTCCCCCTCCCCGACACCCGCGGGCGGCAGTACCTCCCGCCGGTGCGACGGACCTTTCGGGCTGCCTGTCTCCTGGCGTTCTCCCTCGCGCTGAGTCTGCTGGCGGTTCCCGACGGGGGCGCGCTCGACACGGTGTCGGTGGTCCTGCTGGTGTTGGCCTTCGGGATGCTCGGGCACGCGATGCACGCGAGCTTCGTGCAGGCCGAACGCGACAGCCGAGCCGGGCGCGACAACCCCGCCTGACCCCCGACATCAGCGGGAGCGGCGGGGCCGGCGCGCGACAGGTCAGCGGGCGCTAGAACGTCAGTCGGTGCCGAACTCCATCGCGGCGCGGTCGAGCAGTTCGGCGTCTTCGCCGTCGACGGCGGCTGCCGCAATGGCCTTGGCGCCGCCCGGAGTGAGATCGCCGACGAGGCTGGTCGTGGCCAGGCCCAGGGCTTCGGTGCCGGCGCCCTGACCGAGCATCCCCATGCCCACGTACTGCTCCAGTCGCGAGCGCGAGTCTGCGATGTCGAGGTTGCGCATGGTCAGCTGCCCGATGCGGTCGGTGGGACCGAAGGCGGCGTCCTCGACCCGCTCCATTGACAGCTTGTCGGGGTGGTAGCTGAAGCCGGTGCCTTGGGTGTCGAGGATCGAGTAGTCCTCACCCCGGCGCAGCAGCAGCGTGACCGAACCCGTGACTGCCGACCCGACCCACCGCTGCAGCGACTCGCGCAGCATGAGCGACTGGGGGTCGAGCCAGCGCCCCTCGTACATGAGCCGGCCCAGGCGGCGGCCCTGGTCGTGGTAGTTGGCGATCGTGTCTTCGTTGTGAATCGCATTGACGAGCCGCTCGTAACAGACGAACAGCAGGGCCATGCCCGGCGCCTCGTAGATCCCGCGGGACTTGGCCTCGATGATCCGGTTCTCGATCTGATCGGACATGCCCAGACCGTGCCGGCCGCCGATCTCGTTGGCCTTGAGCACCAGCTCGACTGGGTCCTCGAACCGCTCGCCGTTGATCGACACGGGCCGACCCTGCTCGAAGGCGACGGTCACCTGCTCCGGCGCGATCGGCACCTCCGGGTCCCAGAACCGCACGCCCATGATCGGCTCGACCGTCTCGACACCCACGTCGAGGTGCTCGAGCGTCTTGGCCTCGTGGGTGGCGCCCCAGATGTTGGCGTCGGTGGAGTACGCCTTCTCCTGCGAGTCCCGGTACGGCAGGTCGCGCGCACGCAGCCAGACGCTCATCTCGTTGCGGCCACCGAGTTCGGCGACGAAGTCGGCATCCAGCCACGGCTTGTAGATGCGCAGGTTGGGGTTGGCCAGCAGGCCGTAGCGGTAGAACCGCTCGATGTCGTTGCCCTTGTAGGTGGAGCCGTCGCCCCAGATCTCGACGCCGTCGTCCTTCATCGCGCGGATCAGCATGGTGCCGGTGACGGCGCGCCCCAGCGGAGTGGTGTTGAAGTAGCTGCGCCCGGCGCTGCGGATGTGAAACGCCCCGCACGAGAGGGCGACCAGGCCCTCTTCGACGAGGGGGCCTCGGCAGTCGACGAGCCGCGCCGCCTCCGCGCCGTACTCCATGGCACGACCGGGGATGGAGCCGATGTCGGTCTCGTCGTACTGGCCGATGTCGGCGGTGTAGGTGAACGGCGTGGCGCCCTTCTCGCGCATCCACGCCACCGCGACAGAGGTGTCGAGGCCGCCCGAGAAGGCGATGCCGACACGTTCACCGACGGGCAGACTGGTCAGGACCTTGGACATGATTCGTAGACTATGCAGTCACCCGTATGACTATGCAATCGGTCCGCATTTTGGACCTGATCTGGGCCGCATGTGGACGCCCCCGGCGCCGTCCGCCCACAACTCTGTGGGTGTCGGTCGCCGTGCTGGTCAGGGCGCCTTCGTAGGGGTGTCGATCGCCCCGCCGTAGCGGCGGTCGCGGCGAGCGAACAGCTCGCAGGCGTGCCAGAGGTCACGGCGGTCGAAATCGGGCCACAAGGTGTCGAGGAAGACCATCTCGGCGTACGCGCTCTGCCATAGCAGAAAGTTGCTCGTGCGCTGCTCGCCGGAGCTGCGCACGAAGAGGTCGACGTCGGGCATGTCGGGGTTCGGCAGATACCGGGCCAGGGTCTTCTCGTCGATCGACCCGGGCTTGAGCCGACCCGCGGCGACCTGCCGGGCCATCGCCTGGGCAGCATCGGCGATCTCGGCGCGGCCGCCGTAGTTGACGCAGAACCACAGGGTGATGCGGTCGTTGTCGCGGGTGCGCTCTTGGGCGTCCTCCAGTTCGGAGATCACCGAGCGCCACAGCCGCGGTCGGCGCCCGACCCAGCGCACCCGTACTCCCCAGGAGTCGAGCTCGTCGCGGCGCCGGCGGATGACGTCGCGGTTGAACCCCATGAGAAAGCGCACCTCGTCGGGCGAGCGCTTCCAGTTCTCCGTGGAGAAGGCGTACGCCGAGACGTTCTGGATGCCGAGTTCGACGGCCCCGGCGACGACGTCCAGCAGCGAGGCCTCCCCCGCCTTGTGCCCCTCGACGCGCGGCAGCCCCCGCTCGTTGGCCCAGCGCCCGTTGCCGTCCATGACGATCGCCACATGCCGCGGCACCAACTGCGCGGGGATGGCCGGAGGTCGGGCGCCGCTGGGGTGCGGGAACGGGTCGGCGTAACGGCGGTCTGGCACGAACGGACTTTACCGCGCGGTCGCGTCGGCTCCTGGCATGCCCGCGTGCCTGCAGGGTCACTCTGCGCGGCCCCGCCGCCGCGAATGGCCAGACACCAGCGCCCCCGGACATGGCGCAGCGCCACGGGACACAGCCCAGCGCAACATGGCACAGCCCAGCGCCACAGGGCACGGCCCAGCGCAACGGGACACATCTAGAGCCGACCGAACACACCTGACCAGGCGTGTCCCGTCGGGTCAGGCTGTGTCCCGTTGCGACCAGGTGTGCACAGTCCCGGCCGGCCCTGCGTCGCGCGGCCTGTCAGGCGCAGGACATTAGGTGCGCTCCACGAGGCGCAGGGACCGCAGGCCTCGCTCGAGGTGCCATTGCAGGAAGGCGGCGACCAGCCCGCTGCCCTCACGGCGGTGGCTGGGGTCGCTGGCGTCGGCGGTGCGCCAGTCGCCTTCGAGCAGGGCACCCAGGAGGGCGAGAGTGTCGAGGGCCGGGGCGGCGGAGCCGGGGGTGCGACACGAGGCGCACAGGCACCCGCCGGAGGGGATGTTGAAGGCCTTGTGCGGTCCGCTCGCCCCGCACAGGGCGCAGTCGCGGAACGAGGGCGCCCAGCCGGCCACGGCCAGCGACCGCAACAGGTAGGCATCCAGCACCAGCTCCGCATCGTGCTCCCGGCCGGCCAACGCGGCCAGCCCGCCGGCCAGCAGGGCGAACTGTTGGCGGGCGGGTTCACCGGCGTCGCAGAGCCGCTCGGCGGT
Source organism: Kineosphaera limosa NBRC 100340 (assembly GCF_000298215.1). Lineage (GTDB taxonomy): Bacteria > Actinomycetota > Actinomycetes > Actinomycetales > Dermatophilaceae > Kineosphaera > Kineosphaera limosa. Next base: position 90,783 of record NZ_BAHD01000016.1, read on the forward strand.
CTCCAACATGGCCGCGCCCGCGGTCCACGCCCCGTAGTCGCGGGAGATGTCGTGGCCGTAGGGGGCGAGGATCTCGACTTGAGTCACGGTGTCGAGGTTGCGCCCCTCATACAGCTGAGCGTCGATGACCATGCCCGGCTCCAGCCGCGCCCCGAACCGGCTCTTCGTGCGTCGCACGCCCTTGGCCACGGCGCGCACGAGCCCCCGGTCGCGGGCCAACAGCGTGATGATGCGGTCGGCCTCCGCGAGCTTGTGGGTGCGCAGCACGATGGCGGCGTCGCGATACACGGGCACCGGGCGATTCTCCTACGTCGGCTGCACCAGCGCAGCGCCGCCACTCCGGCCCGGCAGAGAAGGGACGCGCCGGCTAAGCGGAGACCGGGGCTCCGACGAGGCGGGTGACGTCGGCGGCACACCCCCAGGAGAGGGTGACGCCGGAGCCGCCGTGACCGTAGCAGTGCACGACGCGCCGGTCACCGACGCGCTCCTCCTCCAGGCGCACGGTCGGGCGCCCGGGTCGCAAGCCGACCCGGTGGGCCAGGATCTTCGCGCGCTCGAGCCGCCATCCGACCTCCGGGACCATCGCGGCACAGCGGGAGACGATGGCCCGCGCGGTGGCCGGATCGGGCACATTCGTCCACACACTGTCCTGGGCGGTGCCGCCGAGCACGATGGTGGTCGAGCGCGGGATGGCGTAGGTGACCTCCTCGTCGTCGGCCCACCACTCCTGGAGCCCGACCTGCTCGACGAGCACGATCTGCCCGCGGATCGGGTACATCGTCGGGTCCTGCGCCAATCCGAGGGAACCCAGGCCGGCGCAGTTGACGACCGTCACCTCCGGGTCGTCGGGGCGCGGCAGCCGCGGCAACGCCAGGCGCGTCACCGTGCCGCCGAGCGCCTCGACGCGGCGCAGCAGCCACTCCAGGTAGATCGGCATCTCGATGACGGGCACCTGCACGCTCCAGCCGGCCGCGTAACGTTCGGGCACCCGCTCGGCCACGCCGAAGCTGGGCACCGAGGCGGCCCAGTCCGGTCGGGGCGTCGGCTGGTGCAGCAGCTCGACACCCCAGCGGGGCACGACGCCGGTCAGCGGGTCGCGGGCCAGCTCCTCGAACACCGCCAGCGAGGCCAGCCCCCACTCCTCGACCCGCTCCCGCGGCGAGGCCAGGTACGGGTACCAGATCGCCGCGGCCACGGCGGAGGTCGTCTCCTGCGGCAGCTCGCGGGCCATGACGTCGACGCGGTGTCCCGCCTCCAGCAGCCGCACCGCGCAGGAGAGGCCCACCACTCCGGCGCCGACCACGATGACCCGGCCCATCGGCACCCCTCCAGTCCAGGGCCCCATCGCGCGCGGCGCCCGCACAAAGGCGATCCGGCAGCGCACGTCGGGCGTCGATCGCCCGCGGCCCTTTCACCAACCCTAGCGAGGGAGCCACCTGACCAGGCGGTCATCGCGACGACCCACCTCTTCCTCTCTCACGCAGCCCTCCCCTCCGCGTGCCCACCTGGCGTGGCAGCTAGCACGTATGTTCGAGCGCCCGGTAAGGTGGACGGCATGGCTGATGTGTCCGGATTCCAGGGGTCGCTGCTCGACATCGACGATGCGCTGGGCTTGAAGTCGCTCGCCGGGGCGGTGCGGCGCACGGAGCTGAGCGACGGCGCCTGGGTAGAGGTGCGCCCGGGCTGGGTGGGCGGGGCCGACGAGCTGTTCGGGCTGCTGCGCGACCGGGTCGGCTGGCAGGCCGAGCGGAGGCAGATGTACGAGCGGGTGCTCGACGTGCCTCGGCTCGTGCGGTTCTACGGCGCCCGCGAACCCCTGCCCCATCCGCTGCTGACGCGGGCGCGGGCCGAACTGTCGGCGCACTACTCGCCCGCACTCGGTGAGCCGTTCACGACCGCGGGTCTGTGCTACTACCGCGACGGGCGCGACTCGGTGGCCTGGCACGGCGACCGCATCGGCCGCTCACGCACCGAAGACACGATGGTCGCGATCGTCTCGGTCGGCACCCCGCGTCCGCTGCTGCTGCGCCCGACCGGCGGGGGAAAGTCGTTGCGGTTCATGGTCGGTCACGGCGATCTATTCGTCATGGGCGGCTCCTGCCAGCGCACCTGGGAGCACTGCGTGCCCAAGGTCGACGCCTCCGCGGGGCCGCGGATCAGCGTGCAGTTCCGGCCCCGGGGAGTGCGCTGAGCCGACGCTGGAGCAATCCGCGGATCGCCGCGATGCGGCCGTCGGGGGACCAACGACCCTTGGCCCCGCCGTCTGCCCGCACAATCGCGGCCCAGCGCGCGGCGGGTGCCGGCAAACGCCAGCAGCGGCGGGTGTCACACTGCAAGACTCCAGCCATGGCGCGCGAATTCACCAAAGTAGCTGTGGTCGGCGTCGGCACGGTCGGGGCCGGCATCGTCGAAACCTTCGCCCGATCGGGCCGTGACGTCGTGGCGGTGGCCCTCGACGACGAGAAGGCCGCCCGCGGGCGGGACCTCATCGAGCGCTCGACCCAGGCGGCGGTCGACGGCGGAAAGATGGAGGCGGAGGCTCGGCAGGCCCTGCTGGGTCGAGTGACGATCACGACCGCCATCGAGGATGTCGCCGACGCCGACCTGGTCGTCGAGGCCGTCAGCGAGACGATCGAGGCCAAGCGCCGCGTCGTCGGCCAACTCGAGGGCATCATCGGCGACGATGCGGTGCTCGCGACGAACACCTCCTCCCACTCCGTGACCGATATCGCCGCCTCGATGCAGCTGCCCGGCCGGGTCATCGGCCTGCACTTCTTCCCCCCGGTGCCGGTGATGCGGCTCGTCGAGGTCGTGCGGACCGTCATGACGGATCCGCCGGTCATCGAGGAGATGATCGAGCTCGTCACCAGCCTCGACAAGGACCCGATCGTCGTCGAGGACCGCGCCGGCTATATCGCCGACGCCCTCGTGCTGGCCTACCTCAACCACGCCGTCTCGATGTTCGAGGCCAACTACGCCTCCCGCGAAGACATCGACGCCGCGATGAAGTTCGGCTGCGGGCTGCCGCGCGGTCCGCTGGAGTTGCTCGACCTCATCGGCATCGACACCGCGTACTCGGTGCTCGACACGATGCACCGCCAGAGCGGCGACCCGATGCAGGCGCCGCGCCCGATCCTCAAGCAGATGGTCACCGCGGGGATGCTCGGCCGTAAGTCGGGTCGCGGCTTCTACACGTATGACGGGCCGGACTCGGGCAAGGTCGTCGCCGACACGTTGACCCCGACTCCCCCGGCGGCGGGCGGCGAGGGGCTGCGCAGCATCGACAAGGTGGGGGTCGTCGGCAACGGCACGATGGCCATGGGCATCGTCGAGGTGTTCGTCAAGGCCGGCTACCCCGTGACGTTCGTGGCTCGCTCGCAGGAGAAGGCCGACGGTTCGCTGGCCAAGCTCGCCAAGTCCCTCGACAAGGGGGTGGCCCGCGGCAAGATGACGCAGGAGGCCCGCGACGCGGCCCTCGGGCTGGCCACTCCCAGCGCCTCGGTCGACGACCTGGCCGACGTCGACATCGTCGTGGAGGCGATCGCCGAGGACCTCGACGTCAAGACCGACATGTTCGCCCGGCTCGACGCCGTCTGTAAGCCCGGCGCGATCCTGGCGACGACGACCTCCTCGCTGCCGGTCATCAAGTGCGCCATGGCGACCAGCCGCCCGCAGGACGTCATCGGCATGCACTTCTTCAACCCGGCGCAGGTGATGCGCCTCGTCGAGGTCGTCTCCACCCTCGCCACCGCGGATGATGTCGTCGCGACGGTCGCCGACCTGTGCATCAAGCTCCGCAAGCACGCGGTGTTCTGCGGCGACGTCTCGGGGTTCATCGTCAACGCGCTGCTGTTCCCGTACCTCAACAACGCCATCAAGATGCTCGCCTCGCAGTACGCGACCATCGAGGAGATCGACATGGCGATGAAGGTCGGTTGCGGCTACCCGATGGGCCCGTTCGAGTTGTTGGACGTCGTGGGACTCGATGTGTCGTCGGCGATCCTGCACGAATTGTTCGCCGAGTTCCGCCAGCCCGGATTCGCTCCCGCTCCCCTGCTGGAGTACTTGGTGCAGGCGGGATTCATGGGCCGCAAGACGGGCCGCGGCTTCCACAACTACGCCCGCTGAAAGAGAACTCCCGCCCGCGCCCCATTCGGCGCGGGCGGGAGTCTCATTTCCCGGTGCCCTACGGGCCGCCGCCGGGGCGGGAGACGGGGATCGAGCCGGTGGTGACGTTGTCACGTTCGGCGCGGTTGACCGCGGAGAGGATCGCCATCGTCGAGCTGCGCATCGTCGAGCTGTGGATGCCGACGCCCCACAGCACTCGACCTCCGATGGCGCACTCGATGTAGGCGGCCGCCTGGGCGTCTTCACCGAGCGACATCGTGTGCTCGCTGTAGTCCAGGATCCGCACGTCGACGCCGATGGTCGACAGCGCGTCGATGAACGCGGAGAGGGGGCCGTTGCCGGTGCCCTCGATCGTCAGCTCGCGGCCGTGGTCGTAGATCGTGGCCCAGATGTGGTCGCTGCCGTCGGGGTCGCCGCTGCTGCGCAGGGTGCCGGGTACGAATCGGCCCCAGCCCGCGCCGTCGCCGTTGCTGCCGGGCAGGTACTCGTCGCTGAACGCCTCCCAGAGAGCGGTGGCGCTCATCTCGCCGCCCTGGGCGTCGGTGCGCTCCTGCACGACGCCGGAGAGCTCGATCTGCAGGCGTCGCGGCAGGTCCAAGCCGTATTCGGAGCGCATGAGGTAGGCGACGCCGCCCTTGCCGGACTGGGAGTTGACGCGCACGACGGCCTCGTAGCTGCGGCCCAGGTCGTGCGGGTCGACGGGCAGGTAGGGCACGCCCCAGACGAGCTCGTTGATCTCCTTGCCGGTCGCCTTCGACTGGCGTTCCATGTCGTCGAAGCCCTTCTTGATCGCATCTTGGTGCGAGCCGGAGAAGGCGGTGAAGACGAGGTCGCCGCCGTAGGGGTGGCGCTCGGCGACGGGCAGCTGGTTGCAGTGCTCGACGGTGCGGCGGATGTGGTCGATGTCGGAGAAGTCGATCTGCGGGTCGACGCCCTGGCTGAACAGGTTGAGGCCCAGGGTGACCAGGCAGACGTTGCCGGTGCGCTCGCCGTTACCGAACAGGCAGCCCTCGATGCGGTCGGCGCCGGCGAGGTAGCCGAGTTCGGCGGCGGCGACGCCGGTGCCGCGGTCGTTGTGCGGGTGCAGGCTGACGATCGTTGAGTCGCGGCGCTCGAGGTTGCGACACATCCACTCGATGGAGTCGGCGTACACGTTCGGCGTCGACATCTCGACGGTGGCCGGCAGGTTGACGATCATCGGACGGTCGGGGCTGGCCTCGAAGACCGCGGCGACCTCGTTGCAGATGCGGGCCGCGAACTCCAGCTCGGTGCCGGTGTAGGACTCCGGGGAGTACTCGTAGGTGATGGCCGTCTGCGGGATGGTCTCTTCGAGCTTGCGGCACAGCCGCGCGCCCTGCAGGGCGATGTCGATGATGCCGTCCTGGTCCTTGTCGAAGACGACGCGGCGCTGCAGCACCGAGGTGGAGTTGTACAGGTGGACGATGGCCTGCTTGGCCCCGGCGATGGAGTCGTAGGTGCGCTCGATGAGGTGGTCGCGGGCCTGGGTCAACACCTGAATCGTCACATCGTCGGGGATGTGGTCTTCCTCGATGAGGGCGCGCACGAAGTCGAAGTCGGTCTGGCTCGCGGAGGGAAACCCGACCTCGATCTCCTTGTAGCCCATCTGCACGAGCAGCTGGAACATGCGCAGCTTGCGTTCACGGTTCATCGGGTCGATGAGGGCCTGGTTGCCGTCGCGCAGGTCGACCGCGCACCAGCGCGGCGCCTCGGTGATGACCTTGCCGGGCCAGGTGCGGTCGGGCAGATCGACGCTGATCTGGTCTTGGAAGGGGGCGTACTTGGCGATCGGCATGCCGGACGGCTGCTGATTATTCTTCATCGGTCTCTACCTCGTCTACTGGTCGGTGCTCCAGGCCGGACAGCACTCACTCCGCGACGAGGGCGGCCTGTCAGCTTCTGAGCGAGGCCCCGCCGCGGCGACGAAGCAGGAGGCTCGTGCGCGAGTCGATGAACACCCGGCAACCGTAGCCCGCCGACCCGGCCCGCGTCCACGCTACGCCCAGGTCGGCGCGTCCCCCGGTACTGGTACTGGGCTGGCCCTGGTGCCTTGTCGGTGGTCGGTGCTTGAATCACTGGGCATGGGCATCCCACGCGAATTCCCCACCGGTTCAGGGCCCCTCGCCGCTCAGTGCGGGGTCGTGCCGCCGTTCCTGCTGCGCCGGCTGGCCCGTTCCGATGACGAATACGCCGCGCGTGTCGCGCGCTCGACGTTGGAGGTGGAGCGCACCCTACGCCTGCAGCGGGAGGTTCGCTCGGCGCGCCCGTCGCCGGGTCGGCACGAGGGGATGCCGGGGTTCGTGCCGGAGCGGTTGCAGCGTCATCCGCGGTTGCGCGACCACGGCCCGGTGCCGGAGACGGGTCCGCGGGTGGCGCCGACGACGCCGGCTGCGCCGAATCGCTCGGTGCATGACGCGCAGAACGGCACGACGCTGCCGGGTGTGTTGGTGCGCGGGGAGGGCGCTGAGGCGGCCGCGGATTCGGCGGTCAACGAGGCGTACGACGGTCTGGGTGACACGTGGTCGCTGTTCCACGAGGAGTACGGCCGCAACTCCCTGGATGACGCGGGCCTGGCGCTGGTGGCGACGGTGCACTTCGCGCGGGAGTACGACAACGCGTTCTGGAATGGCGAGCAGATGGTGTTCGGCGACGGCGACGGGGAGATCTTCGGCCGGTTCACGTGCTGCCCCGATGTCATCGGTCACGAGCTGGCGCACGGGTTCACGCAGTACACGGCGGGATTTGTCTACGTGGGGCAGCCGGGGGCGCTGAACGAGCACGTCTCCGACGTGTTCGGGGTGCTGACGCGCCAGCGGGTGCTGGGGCACACGGCGCAGGAGTCGGATTGGCTGATCGGCGCGGGCCTGTTCATGCCAGGGGTGCAGGGAGTGGCGTTGCGCTCGATGAAGGAGCCGGGCACCGCCTACGACGACCCGCGGCTGGGCAAGGACCCGCAGCCGGGGCACATGGACGACTACGAGCAGCTGCCGCACGACGAGAAGAACGACAACGGGGGTGTGCACATCAACTCGGGCATCCCCAACCGGGCGTTCTACCTGGCCGCGACCGCCCTCGGCGGGCAGGCATGGGGGGCGCCGGGGCAGATTTGGTACGACACGATGACCACCGGCGGGCTCCCGAAAGACGCGGACTTCGGCGCCTTCGCCGCAGCGACCCTGGCCGCCGCGCAGGCCCGCTACGGCCAGGGCAGCCACGAGCAGGAGGCGGTGGCTGCCGGCTGGGCGGGCGTCGGTGTCGTCCCTCAGGCGCTCCCCGTGCACCGCGGTCGCCCCGCCACGCCGGAGGCGAAGGCCGCCGCGCGGGGCGTGTCGAAGGGCGGGGGCTCCGCCGATCCGGGTCCATGAACAGGCATCACTGCGCGAAGCGCATGATTCCGACTTCAGATACGGGGACACCGAACGATGCGCACCATCCGCTACTTCTTCGACCTGGGCCATCCCTACCCGCTGTGGGAGACCGGCACAGACACCTACACGATGAAGCCAGCGGACTACGGCCTCTCCGACTCCCTTGCTCGCGAGTTGAAGTGGCTCGCCGAGGAATACGCCAACCGCTTCGACGAACTTGTCGCCGCCACCTCGGCCGACCAGGACTGGCGCGAACAGCCTGCCGGGGCTGAATGGCGACGACGAAGCGAGGCCGCCGTCGAGCGGCTACGACAAGAAGTCGAAGGCCGCTTCGCCGTTTCCGACGAGAGTTGGCCAGCCTAGTGGCCGCGAGCCCGAAGCACCGCTGCGATGGCGTAGGAGGAGCGCCGTTCTCTTGCAGCCGACAGCGGCCCTCAGGCGCGATTCTGGCGTCCACGCGCCCGCAGGGGGACCACCCCGATGACGTGCACCTTGGCGTTCTCGGCAATCCCCGGGCCGTCCAGTGACGTGAGTTCGGGGCAGTCTTCGATGACCAATTTGGACACACTCGATGCGCCTTCGAATGGTCGCAGGTCCGTTAGACCTCGGATACCCGTAAGAGCCAGCGACTGCAACTCCGACAACCCTTCCAGGCGAGCACCAACACCTGGCCACGTCATCGCAGCGAGGTCAAGACTCTCGAGCGCAGTACCGCTCAAGCGACGAGGAAGGCCGGAAATCCGAGACAATCGGAGGTTTCGCAATCTGGGTAGCCCTCGCAGGGAACGAAGTTGCTTCTCCTGGGGGGCCTCGATGAGTAGGCTCTCAATAGGGTGGCCTTTAGTCAGGCGCACACTGACGTACCCGGGGCACGCTAGCTCTTCGAGCACAGGCCACATATCGAGCGAAACCACCTGCCCGCGAACTCGCGCGGGCCACAAGTTTAGGCTCCTTAAGCGATGGAACTCTGCCAAGGCTCGAATGTCGCGGATGCTGAAGTCGGTAACCGTGAGGCTCTCAATGCGCTCCGCCCATGGCAGCAGGAAGTCGAGGTCGGTCAGCGGCGGGTCAGAGTCGAGCACATGCACAGCCGACGGGTTGCGGTCCATAGCTCGTCGCTGCCTTGGTGTCGGCTGCCGAGTAAGACGCACCACTCGATCGCCGACCAACTTTGCCCTAAATCCCCATATTTAGGCGATCACCTACCCATCGGCCCTATGGTGACATCGAGCGCGGTCGCGGTGAAGTAGATATAGACATCATCCAAACCGAGCTCGCACACTCGAGACCGTTCATCGTAGAGGAAAGTCTCAACCATCAGGGGAGCGACTGGAAGTAGCGTTGGGATCTGACTGGTCACCAGGCTCAAATCCAAGATCTCAACTTCTGAGAATCTGTAGGTTAGATTGCTGGGCGCCGACCGCGTACCTGAACCCGTCATGAAGGCAATGCGCAGCATGCGCTCCTGCTAGAAGTGAAGCTCGGTGACTGATCCTGCTGCTCGTCTCACGGGCTGCCTCGCTGACTTGCAAAAACGCTGATGGTTGCAAGTGTTAGGCCCTTCGCAATAACTGTACGTCCGCTGGCGGCTCTGGGCGCCTAGCGTCTGTTCGTTGGTCGTGTCGGTAACTGCGGCCTACGCTCGGGAGATGCCCGAAGGTGACACTGTTGCGTGGACTGCGGCGCGACTGCAGGCCGCGCTGGGTGGGCAGCGGCTCGTACGGGCGGAGCTGCGGTGGCCGAGTCTGGCCGAGGTGGATCTGACCGGCGCTGTCACGGTGGTCGTCGTTGCTCGGGGGAAGCACTTGTTGCACCGGCTTGATCTCGGAGGCGAGCGGCTCACGTTGCATTCGCATCTGCGGATGGAGGGGACGTGGCGGGTGCGGCCCGCCGCCGAGACGGTGCGGCCAGACCATCGGCTGCGAGCGCTGCTCGGCACCGACCACGCCACCGCTCTCGGCCGCAGCCTCGGGATGCTCGACCTCGTCGCCACCACCGACGAAGACCGCCTCGTCGGACACCTCGGGCCCGACATCCTCGCGCCCTCCTGGAGCGACGACGCAGGGGCTCGGCGTGCTGGGCGGCACGTGGCCCTTGAACGATTGGCAACCGACGCGCGACCGCTGGCCGAGGCGCTGCTGGATCAGCGGGTACTCGCAGGAATCGGCACGTTCTGGGCCAGCGAGGCGTGCTTCGCCAAGCGCCTCTCCCCCTGGGCTGCGGCCAGCACGGTCGACGGCGACGCGCTCGGCGCCCTCCTCGACTGGACCCAGGTGCGCATGGCCTGGTCGGCCCGCACCGGCATCCAATCGGTCACCGGGCTCAACCGCCGCGACGCGCTCGGCGCCGTCCACGCCCGCTCCGGGCGACCCTGCCGCCGCTGCGGCGACACCCTGCGCGTCGCCCTCGTCGGCCAGCCGACCCGCGAGCGGACCATCTTCTACTGCGCCCCCTGCCAAGGCGGACTCGCACCGACCGACGACGGGTACCCCCAAGCGCCCCTGGGAGCACGCCGGGACCGCACCCGCCGCTCACCGCGCTACTGACGCAGCACCCTTCGAAGCGGCGGCGCGACGTCACCCTCGCCTGCGTCGAATCGGCACCCCCGCGCCGAGTTCCCGGAGGAAGGTCGGCGGCACGACGTAGCCTGAACCCGTAACGCCGACCACAAGGAGGCACCCCGCATGGCGACGAAGACTCGCGTATCTGAGGCACATGTTCAGCGCGTCCTCGCGGAAGTGCAGGCCGGGCAGCAGACCGCAGGCGAGGAAATGACCCCCGAGGGCCTGGAACTTCTGGCCCGCCAGGTGCGCGGCGAAATCACCGTGGACGAAGCCGTCGAAGTGATCGCCGCTCGCACCCGCGCACGTCTGGCCGCTCGCACCGCCTGAACCGTTCGGCGTCGCGATGCCTGATCGTACACCTATCCGGGCAGCGACGTTCTCATCAACAAGTTCGGCGTCACCGACTACGACGACTGGAAAGACGCCGAGGCCGACTTCATCGGTGCCCGCATGGGTGCATTGCGCGAGCATCCCATCGTCGGTGCCTACGATCTTCCGCACCTGCAAGCGATCCACGCCTACCTGACGCAAGACATGTACTCGTGGGGCGGTGAGATACGCGACACCGACACGCACCCCGGCGGCACGGGCATCGCGCACTGTCGCCCGCAGTTCTTTTGCCCGAGGCCGAGCGCGTCTTCGGCATCCTTGCTGAGCGCGACTGGCTGCGCAGCCTCGACGTAGATGCGTTCGCTGATGGGCTGGCGTGGGTGTGGGGCGAGACAACCGCGATTCACCCGTTCCGCGATGTGAACACCCGCAGCCAGCATGTCTTCTTCACCCAACTCGCCCGCGATGCCGGGTGGGTGATCGACTGGTCGCAGACTCCGGGCGACGTGTTCGCCCATGCTCGCACGCTCGCGATTGTGGAAGACCATTCAGGCCTGGACGCACTGATCCGCCCGAACCTTGTCACCGTCGAGGACTCTGAACAGCGCGACCGACTGATACAGCATCTGAAAGAACACACTCAGGGCTTCACGACGCGCAAGACCGCCCGCGACCCCGACGTGCTCGACCGGGAGCTAGACGCCGCACGCGAACGCCGCCGAACCCTCC